>MELN01000019.1:30768-35861 GCA_001768675.1 Actinobacteria bacterium RBG_16_64_13
GCAGGGAGTTGTGGGTGGCTCTGCTCAACGGCAAAGGCCTTGAAGTCTACGACCCCGACACGGGCGCAAAGACCGGTGAGGTCGATCTTGACGGCAAGGGAGCCGTCGAGCTGATCTTCACGCGTGACGGCAACACCGTCTACGCCGGCCAGATGCAGACCGCCCTTGTTTATGAGATCGACCGGGTAGCCCGCTCGGTCGAACGCAAGTTCTCAACCGGCGGGAAATCGCCGAAGACCCTGTTGCTCTCCCCCGACGAGCAGACCCTCTGGGTAGCCAACTGGGGCAGCGACGACATCTCCGAGATCGACTTGGCCACCGGCCAGGTCGGCCGGCGCATGCCGACGGTGAAGCAACCTCGCGGCCTGTACGCCTCGGCGGATGGCGGCAGGCTCTACGTGGGCGGCTATGGGACCGGAGAACTTCAACGCATCGACCTCGCCACCGGAACCGGCGTCATCATGTTCAAGGCCACTGGTGCCCTTTGGCACATGGTCGGCGATGACGCCCAGAATCTCCTCTACGTGGACGACGTCACCGCCAATGAGGTCTACGTCGTCGACCTCGCCAGCGAGAAGGTGGGCAAACTGGCCAACACCGACCAGCGGCCCAACACCATCGCCCTCTCCCCTGACGGAAAAGTGCTGTACGTCTCCAACCGGGGGAAACACAACCCCAAGTCGTCGAAGCTCGCAGGTCCGGAGTGGGGCTCGATCCTTGCCATCGACACGAGCACCGGCAGAGTCCTCGACGCGATTGTCGGAGGTAACCAGTGCACCGGGTTGGACGTCTCGTCCGACGGCTCCTTGCTCGCCTTCTCCGCCCTGCTTGACGACCACATCAGCGTCTACTCGATCCCCTCGTACGAGGCCCTGGCTGCCGGCGACGGGGGTCGCGCCCAACAGCACCTGGCGGACATAATCAAGAAGTAATCCGGGTATAAGCGGCCCATCGTCTTTCCAACCTCAAGGAGGCCTGCGATGGGCAACCCGATCGTGCACTTCGAACTGATGGTGACCGACCCGGCGAAAGCCAAGGGTTTCTACACCAAGGTCTTCGATTGGACCATTGAAGAGAGCAGCATGCCCGGTTACTCCATGATCACCACCGGCACGCCGCCCGCGGGCGGGATGATGGCCAAGCCGGAGATGGCGCCGATGAGCGCACTCAACACCTACTTTGGCGTGGACGACGTCGACGCGACGCTTGCGAAGGCGGTCGCTGCCGGCGCCACCACTATCGCTCCCAAGATGGAGATCCCAGGAATGGGTTATTGGGCCATGTTCACCGACCCGGATGGCATCCCGATAGGGATATTCCAGGGCCAGTAGCGGGTCGGCGCGGCACCCCGTCACACGGCCTCCGGCGTAACGCCCGGGACCGCCGCTCTCCTGCTACTCCACCCTGTACCCGCGGTTGTACAACAAGGTCCTGACCGCGTCGTAAGACACATCGCTCGGGTCGACCCCGGCCTGCGCCGCGGCGATCACGATCATCGCCGCCGCCGCGCCGAAGTTGGCCCGTGTGGGCTCCATGCGTACGGCCGAGCTGTAGGCGGCGTAGTCGGTGGAGACCGCGGTCGACACCAGCAGCGCCGAATGACCGGCGACCATCAGGGCCTCCATGGGCATGCGCACGTACCTTGTGGTCTCGATGTGCGTCGGATAGAACGCGTCGTGCCGGTCGTACTCCACGTAGCAGCCCAGGGCCACTGTGTCGCGTACGGCGCCCGCGCGCAGATCGGACGCGGTGTAGGTGTCGCGACCCACTATCCGCGGGCCCTCGCGGACGTAGAGCTTCTGAGGGATGGTCGCGATCCCCACCCGCCAATAGCCGTTCTCCTGCAGGTATCGGACCCGATTGATAGACCATTCCAGGACCCGCTTACGGATCTCCCCTCGCCTCTCCGGCTCAAAGACCCATTGGAACGAAAGCCCGATGTCCGGCCAGTCGCTCCAGGTTTCATTGAGTTCCCGCTTGTTGTTGGGAAGGACGGCGATCTTCATGCTCCAACTGCTCCCGAAGGACGTCACGTTCTTCCAGGCGAACGTCGTGCCCAGGTAGGAGCCGGGGTTGTAGTTGGGATGAACGAGGTCCGCCACGCGCGGCGCGGTCCCCGACGAATACACCTGGAGTGTGAGCAACGCCGAGAACCGCTGTGGAGCGGTCACGTAGTTATTGGCCGAGCTGGGATAGGCCGGCTTCGTCCCGAACACGTCGTTGTACACTTCCTCGTCGCGGCCGATGCGGTAGCTGGCGCCGAGCATGCGGGCCAGATCGCCCTCCACGCTGGCGTCGATGAAGTACTTGGTGTTGAGACGAGTGGGCCCGGTACCTTCCACCTGGATGTCGACGTAGCGCTGGCCCTCGCCGTCACTGGCGTCAAGGAGTTTGGCCGAGTAGAACTGCACGTTGGGCGCCTTGCTGCCCGTGACGTATGACCAAAGCACCGTCGCTGCCACCTCGGGCTCATAGACGAACCGGCCGGTGCCGTTGGACGCCTTCTTGCCCATCAGCGCGTAGTAGCGCATGACCGTCTCGCGCCACTCGGTATAGAAGCCCCCACTCACGTTCTCGATATCGCGCGCATCCTCGACCGACAGACCCTGAGTCAGCGGGGTCTCCAGAAGGTTGCCGCAAGAAACGAGCGCGACTCGGAGCTGGGGCGCGCCGAGCGCCAGCTCGCGCGCAGCCGCCAACCCGGACGTCTGGGTGGCGTAGACGACCACATCCACGTCCACGGTGGGAATGGGATCGGCCTCGATGGTCTCCTCTTCGCCCCCTGCTTCCCCGGGCGTTTCGGACGGGGTGGGGTCTTGTATAGGCTCGAACGAGGTCGGGAGATCAGACTGGGCGAACGCCCTAGGTCCTACTGATACGGGAGCCGCCGCGGCCAGACAGACGAGAAGAGCCGTCGCCAAAAACAGACCGAGGCGGAGTGCCCATGCACCGTTCCGCCTTGGCAGCCGGCCCATTCTAGATACGACCTTCGTCACGCAGCCTCCTGGTGTCGTTCAGCACAGTGGCCGCGTGTCCCTTGGCGCCCACCCGCTGATAGGCTAGCAGAATCCTACCCCCCTTGTCGACCACGACGGTGTCGCGCTCATGCGTGCTCGACAGGTCGCCCTTGAGCGTTTTGTAGGCGGCGCCGATGGCCCGGTCGAGGTCGCTGACAAAGGGAAACTTGATATCGTACTTGTCCCGGAACTTCTGCAGCCTGGCCACCGAATCCACCGACGTACCGACGATCCGCACGCCTAGGGTCTCGAAATCGGGAAGTAGTTGGTTGAACTCAACCGCCTCGAGCGTTCAGCCCGGAGTCATCGCTCGGGGGAAGAAATAGAGAACCACCGGTCTCTCCTCGAGGAGCGCCGCCAGGTCGACCTCGCCGTCGCTGCCCGGCGCCGTGAAGACCGGGGCCTTGTCGCCCACTGCCAACATCGTCGTCCTCCTTGGCTACTCGCTCGGGGGCGGGACTATCGGCCCATGAGCCGCTTCATACCGCTTGATATTCTCCTCCATGGCCTGCACCACCCGCTTCATATGTCCCGGACTGGTGATAACCCGCGCTACCACCTGTCCGGTTCCACCGGTCATCATGGCAAAGTCGAGAATGAACTCCTGGCCTGTGTGCTGGACCATCAAGCTGTTGGCGTAGACCCCCGCCGCCACCTGCTCGGACATGCGCAGCTTGAGTTCGCGGTTCTTGCGGCCGTTGCCCCCGTTCCCGGGGTTCTCTGACGGTCCTGCCGGTGTCGCCATTGCCGCCTCCTAGCGGGAGCGGGCGCCGGCCAAGGCGCCTTCGCTCATCACGTCGGTGAACTGTCTGAACAAGTAGTGGCTGTCGTGCGGCCCTGGGCCCGCCTCGGGGTGGTACTGCACGCAATACGCGGGGAGCTCCAGCAGCCGCAATCCTTCTACGGTCCCGTCGTTGAGGTTGAGGTGAGTGATCTGCGCCGGTCCGAAGTCGGAGTCGAGCACCATCTGCTCAACGGCCAACCCCGCGACCCCCCCGTCGCCCACCACCGAGCCGCGCGCGAGCGCCTCCCGTACCACCGCGGGCGGCTCCACGGCGAACCCGTGGTTCTGACTGGTGATCTCGACCCCTCCCGTGAGGTAGTTCCGCACCGGGTGGTTGGCGCCCCGGTGGCCGAACTTGAGCTTGTACGTGGACAGTCCCACCGCCAACGCCATGAGCTGATGCCCCAGGCAGATCCCAAAGACCGGTACCCGTCCAAGAAGCCCCTTGATGGCCTGCACCGCATAGTCGACGGCCGCCGGGTCCCCCGGACCGTTCGAGAGGAACACCCCGTCGGGCTTCATTGCCAGGGTCTGCTCCGCCGTCCAATGGGCAGGGACCACCGTGACCTGACAGCCGACAACGGAAAGATTTCTAAGAATGCTCCGTTTCATTCCGTAGTCATAAGCCACCACCCGGAAACGAGTCTCGGGCGCGGGTGACTCCGGCACCCATTCGTACGGCTCGGGGCAGGTGACGGCGCTGGCCAGATCTTGCCCTGTCATGTCCGGAAAGGCCTGTGTGGCCGCCAACAGATCGTTGACTTTCAGGCCGCCGCCCGCGGCCACGCACGCCGTCATAGCCCCGTGCTCCCGGATGCGCCTGGTGAGCGCCCGCGTGTCGACCCCGGCCACGCCGACGATGCCTCGCTCTGTCAGCCAGTCCACCCAAGCCTCCGAACACGTGCTGTTCCAGGCCGTGTTCTTGGCTTCGCGCACGATGATGGCCCGGGAATGCGCCTTGTCCGATTCGAGCAGACGATCGGAGGCCCCATAGTTGCCTATCATCGGGTAGGTGAACGTGACCATCTGTCCGTGATACGACGGGTCGGTGACGACCTCCTGGTAGCCGCTCATGCTGGTGTTGAAGACCACCTCGCCCAGCACCCGGCCCTCCGCCCCGAAACCAAAGCCGGAGAACACGGTGCCGTCCTTGAGCACCACGTAGCCGGGAACCTCGCCCCGGTACATCAGGCCTCCCCCCGGGCGCGCGCGAAGCGGCGCGCCCCGTCCACCACCGTCAGCCGCACCCGCCCGGCCATCGTCTCACCGAGCAAGGCGCAGTTGCGGCTCTT
>MELN01000019.1:35918-36416 GCA_001768675.1 Actinobacteria bacterium RBG_16_64_13
GTCGGCGGGGGCCCCAACGGCCAAACGTGGTTCCACCAGGCCCAGCACCCGGCAGGGCGCGCCGGACATGGCCTCCACCAAACGGGCGAGAGTCAGCTCTCCGGTCAGCACCAGGCCGGTGTGGAGCGCCGCGAAGGCCGTCTCCAGACCCGTGCTGCCGTTGAGGGCGTCCTCGATGGGCACTTCCTTCTCCTGCGGGGCGTGAGGGGCGTGGTCGCTACCCACGCAATCGATGGTGCCACCGGCCAGCGCCGCAACCAAAGCGGCGCGGTCGCCGGCGGAACGGATGGGCGGGTTGACCTTGAGATTCTGGTCGAAGCTCACAAGGCGCTCGTCGGTGAGCAGGAGGTGGTTCGGGGTCACCTCGGCCGTGATGGGCAGCCCTTCTTCCTTGGCGCGGCGCACCAAGCGCACGCTGTCGGCCGCCGAGAGGTGTTGGAAGTGGACCAAAGGAACAGATCGGTAGGGCCTCGCGCCGGCGCCCGCCGACGCGCCCGC
>MELN01000019.1:36468-43748 GCA_001768675.1 Actinobacteria bacterium RBG_16_64_13
CTCGCCAGAGGACCCGCCTCGCAGGCGGCCGGGATGCCACGCAACCCCAGCCGAGCGCTCCACTTGCCCTCATGCATCACCCCGTCCTGGGACAGGCTCTTATTCTCCAGGTGCAGCAGGAGCGGCCTGCCCGTCCCGCGCGCATAGCGGAGCGCCTGCAATAGCAGGTCGGCGTCGGCGACCGGGTTGCCATCGTCTGAATAGGCGATGACTCCGGCATCGGCCAACTCGCGCATCTCGGCGAGTTCTTCGCCCTTGAGGCCTTTGCTCACGGCGCCCACTTGGCCCACCCGCACGGCGGCCTCCTTGGCCGCCTGCTCGAGCACCCAGGCCGCGACCGGGCCAGAGTCGATCACCGGGTCGGTGTTGGCCATGGCCACCACGGTCACGTATCCCCCCGCGGCAGCCGCCAGCGACCCGGAAGCCAGGTCTTCTTTGTATTCGTAGCCCGGCGTACGCAGATGGGCATGCGGATCGACAAATCCTGGGAACACCCAACAGCCGGATAGACCATCGAGCACTTCCAGGCCGGCCGGCCTCTTCACACCCTCACCCAGCCCGGCGATGGCTCCGTCCTCGACCAGCAGGTCGCCGGCAAGGTCCACCCCATGCTGAGGGTCGAACAGGCGCACGCCTGGAAGCAGGAATCGTTCGGGAGGTAACGCGCGGCAGGCAAGTCTGGGCGCGGAAGGACGCGGACGTGTGTCCATCCAATTTCCTTTCGGTCTCACTGGACTCGTTTAAAGGTCGTCTTATGGTATCGCGGATGGACCGGAGGGTCCAGGCCAGGGCGACGAGTTGGCCCGGCTGGTACGGGGGGTGCTGGACGCGAAGGGGCTCCTGAATAGGGCCCTGCGGCCGGCCCCACGCCGTTGGAGCCGGCACGCGGTCTCCCGCTCCTTACTCTGACTCTATACGATCGGTTCCCCCACCTCGTGGTCGAGCCATGTCGGCAGTGCTTCCCCCGCCTTCCGCAGAACCTTGCGATGGACGCGGCAGTCGTGGTCCCTATACCCCAGCAACGTCCAGAACCGGGGCGAGTGGTTCATCTCCACCGTGTGGCACAGCTCGTGGAGCAGGACGTAGTCGACCACAGCGGGCGGGAGGAACAGGAGCCGGGCGTTCAACGAGATGGTCTTGCGGCGCGAGCAACTCCCCCAGCGAGTCCGTTGCTGACGCACCGACACCCGCCCGTACTCCAGCCGATGTTGGCGCGCAAGTTCTTCGAGCCGAGGGACGAGTGTTCGCTTGGCGGTTCGAACAAGCCACCGGCACAGCGCCTCTTGACAGCCGACAGGGTCGTCGAGGTCGCCGGTCAACGTCAGGCGTCCCCCCGAACGTTCCCGCACCGTCGCGCCGGCAGCTCCCGGCCGGCCTGGGCGATACTCGACCTCCCATTCCTCGCCAACGGCCGGCAAAGCTATGGGACCGGGTAGTCGCGGCGGCTCGGCTTCGAGCCTCCGCCGCCTCTCCTCCATACGCGCAGACGCCTTCTCGATCCAGTCTCGCTTGCCCTCGACCAGTTCGGGGATCCTCCGGCGGTCGAACCGGCGGGGGATCACGACCTCCAGACCGCGGTCCACGTTCATGACCAAGCGCACGCGCCGCGCCCGAGCGCTCACACGCACTGAGTACTCCGGCGGGCCCGCGCTCCCGTGTCGTCCGATATGGTCGCCCGAGGAGATGCTAGCCGACCAGCTTGGCGCTCATGACTATCTCCGGCACCGCGGCCAGCGCCTTGGACACCGGGCAATTGGCCTTGGCCGCCAGCGCCACTTCTTGGAACTCAGCCACGCCTATCCCAGCAACGATCGCCTCGGTGTCGAGCTCGATCTTGGTGATGGTCGGCCCGGCACCCAGGTGGACGGCGGCGGCGGTGTGGATCTGCTCGGGCTTGTACCCCTTCTCGGTGAGCAGCGCCGACAGGAACATGGAGAAGCACCCGGCGTGGGCGGCCCCGATGAGCTCTTCCGGGTTCGTGCCCGCCGCCTCCTCGAACCGCGACGAGAAGGTGTACGGTCCCTCGTAGCGGCCGCTGGCCAATCTCATGGTCCCGCCACCCTCTTTGAGAGTGCCTCGCCACGTTGCTTCGGACTTGCGTACGGGCATCGCTACCTCCTTGGTCCTCCAGTTCTCAGAGAGACGATCTCCACCAGCGCGTCTCCACCTTTCAGCGATACCCCAACCGCGCGCTTGGTATCCCTCCCGTTCCACCCCCAAGGCGTCGCTCGTCTAGTCTTCCTCCTGCTCCGTACTGCCACCCGCCGGCATGTTCGGTCCGGCGCTGTGGCCGGTGACGTCCTTGGCGCCCGTGGCAGCCAGAGCCTGCTCGTCGACCACACCAGGCTCGAACGGGACCGCCTCGGTGTAGACCATCTGGGCCTGCTGCTTGAGAATCTCCCAGCGCGTACACACGTGCTTCTGGGCTTTGTCCCACAGCATCTCCGCAGCCGCGGGATGGGCCTTCTTCAGCATGTTGTAACGGTTCTCGGTGGGCACGAAATCATCGACGCAAAGAGACATCTCTTTGGAATCGATCTGTAGGGGGTTCTTGCCCCGCACCGCAAGACGGGGGTCGAAACGGTAGCAGATCCAGGAACCGGACTGAACGGCCGCCTTCTGGTGATCGTAGCCCTTGCTCATGTCGAAGCCCATGCTGATGCAGTGGCTGTACGCGATGATGAGGCTCGGCCCGTCGTAGGATTCGGCCTCGACGAACGCCCGCACCGTCTGGGAGTCGCTGTAGCCCATGGCCACCTGGGCCACGTAGATGTTGCCGTAGGTCATGGCGATGGACCCCAGGTCTTTCTTGCCGATGGCCTTGCCGCCGGCCGCGAACAGGGCCACCGAGCCCATGGGTGTCGCCTTGGAGCACTGGCCGCCCGTGTTGGAGTACATCTGCGTGTTGAGCACCAACAGGTTTATGTTGCGCTGCGAAGCAAGAACGTGGTCGAGGCCGCCGTAGCCGATGTCGAAGGCCCAGCCGTCTCCACCCACTCCCCAGACGCTCTTCGTGACCAGGTAGTCGGCGACTCCCTGGAGTTGACCATAGCGATGGTCCAGGCCGTTGGTGGCGGCGCCGTCACCGGCCGGAACTGCGCCGTTCCTTGCCGTGCCGCCCGCTGCCGCCTGAAGCCTGGTCTTGAGCTCGGCCACTCGCGCGCGCTGGGCAGCGATCTCGGTCTCGTCCTCCTGCTTGGAAGCGAGTAGAGCCGTCGCCAGATCTTGCCCGATCACCTCGCGGAGCGAAGCCACCAGCTCGCGGGCGAACTCGGCATGCTTGTCCACGGTCAAACGCAGGCCGTAGCTGAACTCGGCCGCATCCTCGAACAGGGAGTTATTCCACGTGGGCCCGCGCCCGTCCTGGTTTGTCGCGTACGGCGTCGTGGGCAGGTTCCCCCCGTAGATGCTGGAGCAGCCGGTGGCGTTGCCGATGAGCAGCCGGTCCCCCACCAACTGGGTGAGCAGTTTGAGGTAGGGCGTCTCACCGCAGCCGGCGCAGGCGCCCGGGTATTCGAACAGGGGCCGCAGCAACTGGCTGCCCTTGACCGTGCTCGTCCGCACCTCGGTACGATCGGGGTCGGGAAGGCCCAGGAAGAAGCTGTAGTTCTCCCGCTCTTGCTGGCGCAGCGGCGGCTGGAAGGCCATGTTGATGGCTTTTCGCTCCGGATCGGCCTTGTCCCGACCCGGGCAGATGGTCACACAGGCTCCGCAGCCCGTGCAGTCCTCGGCCGCCACCTGCACCGTCCATTTCGAGCCTGCGTACTCCTTGCCCCTGGCGTCCACCGACTTGAAGGCCGGCGGCGCGCCCGCCAGGGTGGCCGCACCGTAGACCTTGGTCCGGATGGTCGCGTGGGGGCAGTGTAGCGAGCATTTGCCGCACTGGATGCAGAGCTCGGGCTCCCACACAGGGATCTCCAGCGCGATATTGCGCTTCTCCCATTTGGTGGTGTCTAGCGGCCAGACCCCGTCGTCGGGTATCTGACTCACGGCGAGTTGGTCACCCTCACCGGCCATGATCCAGGCGGTCACCTTCCGGACGAACTCGGGCGCTTCCGGCGGTATCAGTTTCGGCTTGCGCTGCAGGTTGGTCACCGCGGCCGGCACGTTGACCTGATGCAAGTTGGCGATGGCCTGGTCGACGGCATGGTTGTTCATCTCGACGACCTTGTCGCCCCGTTTGCCATAGGTCTTCTCAATGGCGCCCTTGATGGCGGCGAGGGCTTCTTCCGGCGGGATGATGCTGGAGAGATAGAAGAAGCAGGTCTGCATGATGGTGTTGATGCGCCCGCCCATGCCGGTCTCTTTGGCGACCTCGTACGCGTTGATCGAGTACACCTTCAGCCCCAGTTTGATGATCCACTCCTGCGTCTCGAAGGGGAGCCGGTCCCAGACCTCCTCGGCCGGGAAGGGGGCGTTGAGAAGGAACGTTCCTCCCGGGATCGCCGCCGCCAGGGTCTTGTACCTCTCTACAAAAGCCCACACGTGGCAGGCGATGAAGTCGGCCTTGTTCACCAGATAGGCCGAGCGGATCGGTTGCGGCCCGAAGCGCAGGTGGCTGACGGTGAGAACCCCGGCCTTCTTGGAGTCGTACACGAAGTAGCCCTGCACGTAATCAGGGGTGTCCTCCCCGATGATCTTTATCGAATTCTTGTTGGCTCCCACCGTGCCGTCGCTGCCCAGTCCATAGAACAGCGCCCGGTAGACGTTCTCCGGCTCCGTCACGAACGCAGGGTCGAATTCGAGGCTCGTATGGGTGACGTCGTCGTGTATCCCTACGGTGAAGTGGTTCTTGGGAGCGGGCTTCGCCAGTTCGTCGAACACGGCTTTGACCATGGCCGGAGTGAACTCCTTGCTGGAAAGCCCGTAGCGGCCCCCGACCACCTTGACCTTGAGGCCCGACTCGGCTATCGCGTTCACCACGTCGAGATACAGCGGCTCGCCGGCAGACCCCGGCTCCTTGGTGCGGTCGAGCACCCCCAATCTCTTGACCGTCTTGGGAAGCGCGGCCACAAAGTGCTCGAGGCTGAAAGGCCGGTACAGCCGGACTTTCAGCACCCCCACCTTCTCGTTTCGAGCCGTCAGGTACTCGACGGTCTCGTGGGCAGTCTCCGCTCCCGATCCCATCAGCACGATCACGCGTTCCGCGTCAGGCGCTCCGACGTAGTCGAACAAGTGGTAGCTCCGGCCGGTCAGCCCCGCCAACCGGTCCATGTACTCCTGCACTATCCCTGGACAGGCCAGGTAGTAGCGGTTGACCGTCTCGCGCCCCTGGAAGTAGACATCGGGGTTCTGGCTGGTGCCCCGCAGGGTCGGCCTGTCCGGCGTCATCGCCCGCGCCCGCACCGCCAGCACCAACTCTTCGTCGATCATGGCGCGCAGCACGTGGTCGCCCATCATCTCGAGCTTCTGCACCTCGTGCGACGTACGGAAGCCGTCGCAGAAATGCATGAACGGGACGCGGGATTTGAGTGTGGCGGCGCTGCCGACCAGTGCCAGGTCGTGCGCCTCCTGCACCGAGCAGGAGGCCAGCAGCGCGAACCCGGTCTGCCTCACTGCCATGACGTCTTGATGATCTCCAAAGATGCTCAGCGCCTGAGCTGCCAGGGACCGCGCGGTCACGTGCCAGCACGTGGGCGTCAACTCCCCCGCGATCTTGTACATGGTCGGGATCATGAGGAGAAGCCCCTGGCTGGCCGTGAAGGTGGTGCTGAGGGAACCGGCCTGCAAAGCCCCGTGAACGGCAGCGGCCGCTCCCCCTTCCGATTGCATCTCCACTACCACCGGCACCGTTCCCCACAAGTTCTTCTTGCCCGCGGCGCTCCAGGCGTCGGCATGCTCGGCGATTGGGCTGGAGGGAGTGATCGGGTAGATGGCGATCACCTCGTTCACCTTGTGGGCAACGTGAGCGATGGCCTCGGTGCCGTCCATCACCGCGGTCTTGGATGCCATTACGGCTCCCTTCGTGAAGGGGGCTGCTTGCCCCGGAAGAATACTGGCGCCGAGGCGCCTCCCCCGTTCATTATCTCCCAGTGTGGCCGGGTCATACCACCCAACGCCGGGAGGGCGCCGTTCCTAGGCGGCTGGTTCGTCGTTCAGACTCCCCGCCAGGCACTGATACAGGATCGCCATGCGCACGGCTAGTCCCGATTCTACTTGATGCAAGATGAGCGAGCGCTCGTCGTCGGCCAGATCGGCCGACAGTTCCACCCCACGGTTTATCGGTCCGGGATGCATGACGCGCTGGCCGGGCTTCACCCGGTATGGCGACAGACCCCAAACCCGGCTGTACTCGCGCAACGACGGCACCGGCGGTACCTTGCCCTTGGCCCGCTCGAGCTGCATGCGCAAGAGATAGATAATATCCACGTCGCCCAGGGCGTCCAGGTCATTGTAGATGGGCACGTCCCAGTACTCGATGCCGGGCGGCATCAGGGTAGGGGGCCCCACTAGGCGCACGTCTATGCCCATCTTGCGGAAGCCGAAGAGGTCGGAACGAGCCACCCGGCTGCGGAGGACGTCTCCGACGATGGCCACCTTAAGCCCCTCCATCTTGCCGTACACGCGCCGCAGGCTGTAGAGATCGAGCAGGCATTGAGTGGGATGCTCCCCCGTGCCGTCGCCGGCGTTCACCACCGAGGCGTTGGTGTAGCGGGTCGCCATGCGCGACGCTCCCACCCGGGGGTGGCGCATGACGATGATGTCGGGCCGGTAGCTCTCCAAGGTCAGGATGGTGTCTTTGAGGCTCTCCCCCTTGGACACGCTCGACGACGACTCCTTGACGTTGATCACATCGGCCGAGAGCCGCTTGCCGGCCAGTTCGAACGACGACTGCGTGCGGGTGGATGGCTCCATGAACACATTGACGATGGTCCGCCCGCGCAGAGTGGGAACCTTCTTGATGGAACGCGACGCGATCTCCAAAAAGCCGTCGCTCAACTGAAAGAGATTGTCGATCTCAGCGGCGGTGAGATCGTCGATAGAGATGAGGTGCATGCCGGTACCCTTTCGGTCTCACTGGACGCGTTTAAAAGGTTCGTCTTCTAACCGATTGTATCGCGCCACGGGCGGCGACTCCAGCACCGACCTGGGATCGCTAGGGAGTGGGATGGGCCCGGCCGGCCTGCAGTACGGGGCGGCCGCACAGCCCCCCGATCTTCCCCATGAACGGTTGGGTCGCCGGACCGGCCACATACCGGCTCTACTCCTCGATGACCACCTCGTCGACCCCGTCGCTCTCGGCCAGGTGCACCACTACCCTTTCGTTGCGGCTTGTGGGG
>MELN01000019.1:43757-47795 GCA_001768675.1 Actinobacteria bacterium RBG_16_64_13
GAAGTCCGGCCGGATAGGCAGGTCACGGTGCCCACGATCCACGAGAACGGCCAGGCGCACGGCGTGCGGGCGCCCGTAGTCGAAGAGCGCGTCGATGGCCGCTCTGATGGTTCGGCCCGTGTACAGCACGTCGTCCACGAGCACGATGGTCCTCTCGTTGATGTCAAAAGGCAGGTCGGTGGAGTGCACCTTGGGCTGGCCATACTCCTTGCCTAGGCGCACGTCGATGTCGTCGCGGTAGAAGGTGATGTCGATGGCGCCCGTTGGCGGGTCCACCGAATAGAAAGTGCTGAACAGTCCGGCCAGCCGCGCGGCGAGTTCCACGCCGCCGCGCTGGATACCCACCAGGGCGAGAGCGGCGAGATCCGGCGACTGCTCGGCGATCTCGTGGGTCATCCGAGCCAGGGTACGGCCGATCTGGTCCTCGTCCAGCAGGACTTTCGACTTCCGACTCTGGTCGGCGCTGCTGTCAGTCACGACACTCACCAGCCTTTCGTCGTTGCTTCCCTATCCCACCAAGGCCAGGGCCTTCTTCACGACGTTGTCCGCCGTGATACGGAATCTTTCGTAGAGAACGTCCCCGGGCGCAGATGCGCCGAAATGGTCGATCCCGATGATGGCCCCCTCCGGCCCCGCGTACCGCTCCCAGCCGAATGTCGACCCTGCCTCGATCACCACCCGGGCCTTGACCTGTGCCGGCAGGACAGACTCCCTGTAAGCAGCGCTTTGCACCTGGAAGATCTCCCAGCTCGGCAAGGCCACCACGCGCGCTCCCACCCCGTGGGTAGCCAGAACTCCGGCAGCCTCAAGAGCGACATGAACTTCCGACCCGGTGGCGATGAGAATCAAGCTGGGCCGGGCGCATTTGACATCTTTGACAACGTAGCCGCCTTTGAGCAAGCCCTTGGCGGCTCCGAGCACCGAGCGATCGAGGACAGGGAGGTTCTGCCGGGTGAGAACCAGTGCTGTCGGTCCATCCCGCCGCTCCAGAGCGGCGAGCCAGGCCAGTGAGGTCTCGTTGGCGTCGCTTGGCCTTATCACGGTCATTCTGGGCATGGCGCGCAAGGAGGCCAGATGCTCGACCGGCTGGTGAGTCGGACCGTCTTCGCCCAACGCGACGCTGTCATGTGTGAGGACGAAGACCACGGGAAGACGAGACAGGGCGGCCAGTCGCATTGCCGGCCGCATGTAGTCGGTGAAGATGAAGAACGTCCCACCGAACGGGAACAGACCCCCATGGTAGGCCATACCGTTGAGGATGCCTCCCATGGCATGCTCGCGCACGCCGAAGCGCAAGTTACGTCCTCCGCGATTGCCTCGCTCGAAATCGCCCAGACCGGCGAGGTAGGTGTTGTTGGAAGGCGCGAGGTCGGCCGAGCCGCCGATGAGGGTCGGCACCACGCCGGCCAGAGCGTTCAGCACCTTGCCCGAAGCCGAGCGGGTAGCCATCTTCTCGCCTGCCGCGAAGATGGGCAGCTTCTCCTTCCAGCCGTCCGGTAGCCGTCCGGCCATGGCGTCTTCCCACTGCCGGGCAAGATCGGGATGTGCCTCCTTGTATTTGGCGAGCGAGGCCTCCCAGCCGGCCCGCGCCGCGGCTCCGCCGGCGGCGACCTCCTCGTACTTCGCGCGCACCCTCTTCGGCACCGCGAAGAACAGATCGGCCGGCCAGCCTAGGGCCTCCTTGGTAAGGCGCAACTCGTCGTCGCCCAGCGGCGAGCCGTGACATTCGGCCGTGCCTGCTTTGTGCGGACTGCCGTACCCGATGGTGGTGCGGACCTTGACCAGGGAAGGCTTGCCTGCCTGGCTACGCGCGGCACCGAGGGCCTGATCGAGGGCGGCCAGATCGTTGCCGTCTTCTACGGTAAGGACCTGCCAGCCATAGGCCTCGAACCGCTTGCCCACATCCTCGGTGAACGCCAGATCGGTACCGCCTTCGATGGTGACGTGATTGTCGTCGTGAAGCACGATCAGTTTGCCGAGGCCCAGATGCCCGGCCAGAGACGCCGCTTCGGCACTCACTCCCTCCATCAGATCGCCGTCGCCGGCGATGACGAAAGTGCAGTGGTCGACCAGGGCGTGCCCGGGCCGGTTGAAGGTCGCCCCGAGAAACGCCTCGGCGATGGCCATGCCCACGGCGTTGGAAAAGCCGGCGCCCAAGGGCCCGGTTGTGGTCTCCACGCCCGGCGTGTGTCCGAACTCGGGATGGCCCGGCGTCTTGCTCCCCCACTGCCTGAACGACTCCAGATCGTGGATGGTGAGCCCGTATCCCGAGAGGTGGAGCAGAGCATAGAGCAACATGGAACCGTGGCCGGCGCTGAGAACGAACCGGTCCCGATCCGGCCAGTGCGGATCGGCAGGGTCGAACCTGAGATGCCGGGTCCAAAGGACGTGGGCCATGGGCGCGGCGCCGAGCGGCATTCCAGGATGGCCGGAGTTGGCCTTCTGCACAGCATCTATTGCCAGCGTGCGGATGGTATCGATCGCGAGTTCGTCGATGTCGCGACCTTCAGCCAGGCTCTCCGGGAATCTGTCAGCCATCAATGTGCCTCCTCAGGGCTCTCACAACGGAACATCATCGAAGTATGGGCCACCCAGCCTGCTGAGCGGCCTTGAGCAGCCCCGGGCGCGGGTTGACGGCTACGGGGTGCCCCACCGACCGCAGCACGGCCTCGTCGGTGCCGTGGTCGGCATAGGCCCAACAATCCGAAGGATCGGCTCCCCAGCGGGACATGAAGGCCGCGGCCAGGCGGACCTTCTCGTCTGCGTGCGGACTCGGTCCGGTCAGGCCTCCCGTGTACCGCCCGTCGACCACCTCGCACGGTGTCCCGACGAACTCGTCCACGCCAAGGCGCCTACACAGCATCTTGACCACTGGTTCCAGCGCAGCCGAGACCACGACCACATGATCGCCTTCCGCCAGGTGCTCGGCCAATGCCGACGTGGCAGCCGGGTGGAACCGGGACTCGAGGACTTCATCGGTGAAGCGGGCCATGAGCTCGTCGACCTCCGCCTCGGAGAGTCCCTTGAACACGCCGGCCCCCTTCTCCCGAGACCTCTCGCTGACCTTGACCAATCCCAGTTTGTAGCCGAGAAACCACAGGCCGGTTCCCACCAGGAACGCTCGGCTCACAATGCCGGCCTCGCGGAGGAACTTCACCAGCAGGACCGTGGTCCGGCCCACGACCAACGTGCCGTCGAGATCGAAGATGGCCACGGCAGGCAGATTGGCGCCGGCGCGCAAGGACTCGTTGTCGCTGGAGTCATTCACGGTGTGCGAAGTCTAGCACCCCGGCTGCCGGCCCTCCTTCCGAAGCCGCTCCAATACCGTCGCGAGATCCGCGGGCAGAGAAGCTTCGGTCTCCAGTTCTTCACCGGTCATGGGGTGAGTGAACGAGAGCCGGTAGCTATGCAAGAACTGCCGCCCCAGCCCTAGAGCGTCGCGCCGGGAGTACGTCGGGTCACCAGCCACGGGGTGGCCGATGGCCAAGAAATGCACGCGGATCTGGTGCGTCCGTCCCGTCTCCAGACGCGCCTCCACCAGCGTGAAGTCGCCAAGACGCTCCAACACCCGAAAGTGCGTCCGCGCCTCGCGGGCTCCCACTCCCCCGATAATCATCGACTTGCGTCTGATCGGGTCGCGGCCCACGGGCGCCTCGATGGTGCCGCTGTCGGCGCTGAAACTCCCATGCACCAGAGCAAGGTATCGGCGGTCGACCGCGCGGTGTCGCATCATTGCCACCAGCCGGCGGTGCACCTCCACCGACTTGGCTACCACCAGCAGTCCCGTGGTGTCCTTGTCGAGACGATGGACCACCCCGGGCCGGAAACCCTCGCCTCCGGCCAACCCGTGGCCGAGCAAGGCGTGCACCAGGGTCCCCGCGGAATGGCCGCGCGAAGGATGCACCGGCATCCCGGCTGGCTTGTTCACCACCAGCAGCCATTCGTCTTCGAACAGCACCGGGATCTCATGCGTCTCGGCCACCAGCTCGCTGACGACCTCCGCGGGAATCACCACCGTCACCGATTGACCAGGCGTGA
>MELN01000019.1:47847-52044 GCA_001768675.1 Actinobacteria bacterium RBG_16_64_13
ACCGGATCAACTGCGCCACCTGCGAGCGGCTACCCACCTCGGGGCGGCGCCCCAACACCACGTCTAGACGCAAACCGCTTTCGTCCCGGCTAACGGCGAATTCCAGGCGGCACCCATCCGCCCCGGGCGACGCCACGCTTCCCATCAGGGAGCGGTCGGCGCTTGGTGCCCAGACCTCCAGGTGCGCACCGCCTCCAGCACCAGCCCCAGGAATATGCACGCGATCCCCGCGTCGATGAAGACGTCGGCCATGTTGAAGTTGGGCCAGTGAGGGAACTTGAGAAAATCGGTCACGTGCCCGTCGCCGCTCAATCGCTGCACCATGTTGCCCAAGCTTCCGCCTACGACCGCTCCCCCCGCTATGGCAGCAAGCAGCACACGGCGCTCAAAGGCCACGTACGCGCCCACGACCAGGAGCGCGACGACGTTGGCGATGATGATGATCGTGGTATTGCCGCCCAACAGCCCGAAAGCCACACCGTCGTTCGCCGTACGCTGCAGGTAGAAAAAGGGCAAGATCTTGTCCGTTTCGCCCAAAACCAAGCGTTGCTCAGCCAGATGTTTGGTGACAAGGTCGATGGCGAGGGTGATGCCGATCACCACCACGAGCAGCGACCACTTGAGCATGACGCGTCGCCTCGTAGAGGGCGCTCTAGACCCGGGCTTCACCGACCGCCGCCCGAAATCAGCGATTTCGCTCTTGAAGGCGTTTGCAGTCGACGCAAAGAGTGGCGTAAGGAGCGATCTGCAGCCTACCTTCGCCGATGGGCTTGCCACAGTTGTCGCAGAGCCCGTAGGTGGCGTTGTCCAACTTGTGCAGCGCCCGGTCGATCTGAGTGAGCGTGGCCTGGGCGTTGTCTTGCAGGGTGAGGTCGATCTCCCGGTCGAGCGTCACTGCCGCCGTTTCGGCCATGTGCTGATCGTACGGGCTCTCCTCCGAGGAGTCCTCGAGCGATTTCGAGAGGTCCGCGTCGAGTTCGGCGATCTCGCGGGCCATCCGCTCCCGTTCCTCAAGAAGCCTTTGTCTCAGGTCCTCGCGGTCCACCAACTTGCTCCCCTCTAGTGCCGGCCCGCTTCGAGCAGACCGGTCAACCTGCTGCGCAACTCTGCCTCATCTATCCCCACGAAGGCTACCACCTTGTCGCGGCTCCCGTGGCCCGACTCCACGCTGATCGCCTCCCGGCGCATCCCCAACCAACCCGCGAGGGCCTCCACAAGCACATGGTTTGCCCGGTTGTCTTCAGGTGGGGCGCTTACTGAGATCTTCAGCCGGTCACCGTAGATACCGCGCAGCTCGGTCCGTGGAGCCGACGGGCTGACCCGCACACCCACCCGCAGGCCGCCCGCGCTGCTTGTTATCGCCGGGCTGGTTCGAGGGACGTCGATCTCTCCCCGCTCACCATTCGAAGTCGCGAGTCTTGTCTTTCTTGGGGCCATCCTCCCCCGGAAAGGTATCGTCCAGGTTGTCGATCTGCCGGCCAAAGAAGAAGCCCCGAGTGGGCTCGACCTCCTCGGACACTTCAGCCTCCGCGCGCACCGGCCTTATCAGCCCGGGCTCCGCCTCCTCGCTACCGACGCCGGCCGTCGTCTCGACCACGATCCCGAGGTCGGGTTGCGGAAAGGCCGGGGTTTCGGCGGTCCCACTTACATCGGCGGCGGCATAGGTACTCTCTTCCGTCGGCGCCTCGTCCTCCGGCCGCTGGACCGGGCGCGCCTCAGGCGCCATCACGGGGGGTGCGGGTTGCGAGACGGATCGCGCGGCAACAGGAGCCGGAGCTTCCGCCGGGACCGGCGCAGGCCGCAGCGTGACCTGGACGTGCTCCTCCGCCGCGGGAGCGGCGGGCCCGTCGGCCTTTTCCGCGCCGCCAAGAGCGGCTTCTGGCCCGGTCACTGTGAGCGGGGCCTCGGTCACCAATCTCAGGTACCCCTCGAGAAGCGAGCGGAACTTCAGGCGGAAGTCCTCCTCCAGCATCTTGAGCTGGACCAACGCTTGCTGGGTCCTCTGGGTCTCGCCATAGGATTCGCTCACGATGCTCCGAGCCTTCATGTCGGCATCGCGAAGGATGAGCTCGCTCTCTTTATGAGCGTTGGCGCGGATCTCTTCAGCCTGCAGTTGAGCCGCGATCAGGGTCTTCTCCAATGCTTCCCGGAGTTGCGTGTGCCCCGATATCTGCTCGTCGAGCCGGTGCGAACGATCTTGCAGCTCCATGTTCTCCTGGAAGATGCGCTCGAACTCGTCGGCCACCTCATCGAGAAAGATGTCCACTTCCTCGTCGGAGTAGCCACGCACAGAGCGCTTGAATTCCTTGCGCCGGATATCGAGAGGCGTGATCTTCACTTCTCTCTCCCTTCGTTCGGGGTGGCCCGCTTCCCCGGCTCGGTTCGTCCCCATACCTACTATTCAACCACGGGAGGGCCGCCCGCGTCTTACCGCGTGCGTGTCCGCCCCGCTGCCTGCTCGACCGCTCTGATACCCGCTGCCCGCACGCCTCGATCCTCAAGTGCGGCCAGGCCGGCGATCGTAGTCCCACCGGGAGAAGCCACCTGGTCCTTGAGGTCCGCCGGCGAGCCCTCGTGCTTCTCAAGGAGCAGGGCCGTGGCCAGAGCTGTCTGGACGACGAAGGCTCGAGCAGCGTCCCGAGGAAGGCCGGCGCGCACCGCGCCTTCTTCGATGCCTTCCAGCGCAAGCGTCAGAAAGCCGACGGCTGAACGGGCAGCGGCGGCGGCTACTTGCGTCATGTCCGGGGGCACGGCCGCCTCGGAACTTGCCGGGGGGAAAAGTTGGGAGATGTCGCTCACCACCCTAGAACTGGTTGAAGAAGCCCTTTTCCAACATACGCTGGCGCTCTTCGGCCGAGACCTCGACATTCTTCGGCGTCAGCAGGAACACCTTGTCGGCGACCCTCTGCATGCCGCCGTCAAGGGCATAGGTAAGGCCGCTGGCGAAGTCGATGAGTCGCTTGGAGAGCTCGTTCTCACTGGATTGAAGGTTCAAGATGACCGGAATATCGGTCTTGAACTTGTCGGCGATGACCTGTGCGTCGTTGAAGTTCTTGGGCATGACCAGGTGGACCCGTACCTGCGGTTGCTCGACGATGGTGGGCAGCGATCTGACGGAAGCCCCCCGCGGAGGCACGGCCGGGACCCGCTGGTTGCGGTAGTTGTCCTCCGAATAGATGTCGTCGAAGTCGCTGGACGGCCGGCGGCGAGCGTTGCGGTCGATCTTCCTGACGTACGGCCGCTCCCTTTCCCGCTCCCTGAAGGCAGGCTCGATGTCCGGGCGCACGCTCAGCGTCTCGTCTTCGTAGTCCTCGTCCTCATCGGCGAGGCCGAAATACACGAGTGTCTTGTGCCACATGCCACCGCCAGCCATCGCATCCTCCTTACGCGCTTGCGAAGAGAGCGCTGCCCAATCTCACGATCGTGGCGCCTTCTTCGACGGCTACTTCATAGTCGTTGCTCATCCCCATGGACAGTTCGGAAAGTTCATAACGGCCGGTGAACGTGGTAGCCAGGCGGTCGCGGAGCTCGCGCAGACCTCGGAAGCACGGCCTTGCCGTCTCAGGATCGGCCGTCAAAGGAGCCATGGTCATGAGTCCGACGAACATGACCTTCCGATAGGCCGCAGCCCGCTCTAGAAAGGCCTCGGCGGCCGCCGGGAAGATACCATACTTGGTCTCCTCCCCACCCATGTTGACCTCCAGAAGTACCTGCACTTGCTTCTCTGTCCTCCTGTCCAGTTCCTCTACGAGCGAGATCGACTCGACGGAATGGACCATCGTGACACAGGGCAGCACCTGCCGGGCTTTTCGGCTCTGCAGGTGACCGATGAAATGGAACTCAAAGACTCCGTCCCACTTCCGCCACTTCGCTTCTAGCTCATCTGCCCTGTTCTCCCCCACGAGACGGATTCCTGCCCCTTGGAGCACCGACATCTCATCCGGCGCCAGGTATTTCGAAGCTACGAGAAGGCGTGGAGGGTCGACACGGCCGCTCCTGGAACACGCGTGGGCGATGCGTTGCTCGACCTGGGCCAGATTCGCCCGCAGGCAGTCCGCGTCGAGGATCACGAGGTCTCCGCCCAGGCCAGGCAGCCTTGCCGCCCCGTGATAGGACCGTTCTTGCGGTGTGAATAGAAGAAGTCAGGATTGCAGACGGTGCAAAGACGAGGGTTGGTCACCTGGTCCTGGCGGATGC
>MELN01000019.1:52118-55029 GCA_001768675.1 Actinobacteria bacterium RBG_16_64_13
CCCCTGCGCGCGATCGACCACCACGTCCGGGCCGAAGCGCGCGGCAAAGGCGGAGGCGATCTCGTCGTCCACCGTGAAGCAACACGGTCCGATGCTGGGCCCGATGACCGCTGCGCCGGGCGGACCCATCATGGCCCGCCCTGCTTGTTGTACGATGCCGCCCAGGATGCCCCTCCAGCCCCCGTGCGCGACAGCCATGTCAACTTCTCCGCAGAGGACCACCGGCACGCAGTCGGCGAAGAGCAGGAGCGCGGCGAGGCCTTTGTCGATCTCCGGATGGATGGTGAGTCCGTCGCAGGGGGTGTCGGGATCCTGCTCGACGTACTCGGCGGCTCCGGTCACTCGCAGCCCATGGGCCTGGGTGGGGCTCACCAACCGGCGGCCCACCAGTCCCGCGATCCGCGCTCTATTGCGCCGCACGGTCTCTGGGTCGTCGTCAGACCGCGGAGACAGGTTCAGGGAACGGAAGGGACCTGTGCTTTCGCCGCCGACACGCGTGGTGAACCAGGTGCGGAAAGGACCGGGCAGGCTGGCCTCGATCAGCGGGATCCCTTCGACCTCGCGAACGACCAGCCGGCGCCGAGCCGCGGGGTCGATACGGTCCGAAAGCGCCGGGTTCGGCCGGCGGCCACTCTCCCTATCCGTCACGTCGCTCCTTGCGGCCGTTTCGGAATGAAGCCTTGGCCACCAAGTTCGCGCTAGGCGGAGTGATGCGTCGTCCTCAGTCGCGCCCGCAGCGCTGCTACGAACGCACCCTGTCGGAAAGGCTTCATTCCGAAACGGCCGCCTAGTCTTTGTCGCGCAAGAACCGGGGGATCTCGAGGATGTCGTCGTCCATTTCGAACGTGTGGGTCTTCTGCGGAAGGATATCCCCCAGATTCGCAGGCGGATGGGGAACGACGCGTTCCGCCGACCTGTCCATCGCCGCTTCCGGACGGCGCAACTCGTCGAAACCGGTCGCGATCACGGTGACCCTCATCTGGTCGCCGAGAGACTCGTCTATGACGGCGCCGAAGATGACGTTTGCCTCGGTGTCGGCGGCGTCGGCGATGACTTCGGCTGCTTCATTGACTTCGAAGAGCCCAAGATCCGGGCCACCGCTGATGTTGAGGAGTATCCCCGTGGCTCCCTCGATGGACGCCTCCAGCAAGGGTGACGATATGGCCTGCTTGGCGGCTTCCACGCCTCGGTTCTCGCCGCTTGCCATCCCGATGCCCATGAGGGCCGACCCGGCTCCGCGCATGACGGTGCGGACGTCTGCGAAGTCGAGGTTTATCAGCCCCGGCACGGTGATCAGGTCGGTGATGCCCTGCACGCCCTGGCGCAGGACGTCGTCCGCCACCTTGAAGGCCTCGATGATGGAAGTCCTCTTTTCCACCACTTGGAGAAGACGATCATTGGGGATGATGATGAGGGTGTCCACCTTCTTGGAAAGCGCTTCGATGCCTGCCTCGGCCTGGCTCGCGCGTTTTCTGCCTTCAAAGGTGAAGGGCTTGGTCACGACCCCGACAGTGAGGGCCCCAAGCTCCCGAGCTAACTCAGCGATGACGGGAGCCGCGCCGGTACCTGTGCCGCCGCCCTTGCCGGCAGTGACGAACACCATATCGGCCCCTTTCAGGGCCTCACGGATCTCATCCCGGCTCTCCTCGGCAGCCTCGCGGCCGACCTCAGGATTCGCCCCTGCACCCAGACCCCGAGTGACTTTGCCCCCGATATGGAGCTTGACGTCGGCGTCGCACATCAGCAGCGCCTGAGCATCGGTGTTGATCGCGATGAACTCGACACCCTTGAGCCCGGCGTCGACCATCCGGTTTACCGCGTTGGTCCCCCCACCGCCTACTCCCACGACCTTGATCACCGCAAGGTAGCCGGATCCCGTGTCGCTCATGCCACCCGAACCTCCAGAATCATCGAATCACAGGACTCCAACTTGAACCTTTGCGAGAAGCCCTCAGTCATTACTTCACTCTGGAGCAGTACGTGCCTTCGCCGCACATTCCTGCTAAAACGCACAATACCACGTTCATTTTGCCTTGACAGCAGCGTGGTCGGGCACGGACACATCCACATACTCGACCTGCTTCCCGTCTCTCAAGTACGACTCGATGCGACCTGCAGCCACCTTCAACTTCTGCTCGAGCTGCGTGGCATCCCCCAGCCGCAACTCGGCTCCGCCCTCCAATGTGAGAACCACTCCACCCGCGGCGGACACCCTGATCTGTTCTACCCCGGGAAGCCTTCCGACGATCCCCTCACTCTCCAGCAGTCCGACCACCGGCAGGGCGTCCACAATGAGCTTCGGCACTTGCTCCCCGGCTACCAGAGAGACAGGACTCGCCGGAATCACCAAGGGAAGGCCCGCGCCTTCAGAGGGCTGCGCGCCCTCGAGCGCGCGCCCATCCGCGGTCACCAGCCAAATGTCGCCATTCCCGGCCTGCAGACGAGCGACCGGTTCGTACTCGACCAATGTCACCTCGAGCGTGTTGGGAAAGCTCCGGTATACCTCCACGGAACGCACGTAGGGCAAGGCCAAGAGGGCATCCTCGATGGCCCCCGTGGAGAGCCGCAGCAGACTGACCCCCAGGGCCTGCGAAGTCGCCTCGGATATCTCTTGAAGGCTCACACGCGCTGTAGCGGTGGCAGTGATCCTCTTGACGGCAAAGACGTCGGAAGACCGTAGCCAAAGAAAGAGGGCCACGGCTGCGATGACCAGCACAGCCAGCCCGACGAAAAGACCTCGTCGCCGGCCATGCCTCCGGGTCACGGAGCGTCGCCGGCCGCGGATGCGCTCATCCATCGGCGCCGGACGGCTCCCAGGGGAAGCGGGCGCCGATCAGCCTGACCTCGGGCTCCAGCAACACCCCGCTCGTCCGCTGTACTTCCTCTCGCATGAGGCTCATCAACGCAAGCA
>MELN01000019.1:55046-55346 GCA_001768675.1 Actinobacteria bacterium RBG_16_64_13
GTCGTCGCGTCTCCCAGGTTGGTCAAGAAGTTGGCGTGGACCCTGGATATTTCGGCGCCGCCCCGGCGCACTCCTTTGAGTCCGGCGGCCTCTAGCAGCCTGCCGGCCGCGCCGCCCGAAGGGTTCTTGAACGTGCTGCCGAACGTGCGCACGCCCTGTGGTTGCACCGTGCGCCGCCTCCTGATGATCGCGCGCTGCCGCTCAAGGATGGCCTCTCTGTCACCGGGAGCAAGGCTGAAGCGGACCGCGGTGACCACCGCGTCCGCGGGCAACCGGCAGCAGCGATAGCCCCATTCCAGG
>MELN01000019.1:55375-55484 GCA_001768675.1 Actinobacteria bacterium RBG_16_64_13
GGCTGTGGCCATTTCAACCTCTTCGACCCCGCCCGCGAGGTCGCCCTCGTATGCTCCCGCGTTCATGGCCAGCGCGCCCCCTACCGACCCAGGGATGCCGCAGGCGAAC
>MELN01000019.1:55537-62590 GCA_001768675.1 Actinobacteria bacterium RBG_16_64_13
CCCCGGCGGTCACCGTCACCGGCTCGGAGCCCGTGACGGGGGCAGCGGGCATCCCCTCGACGCGCTGGAAGCCTTCGCCGAGTCTGATCACTACTCCCTGGTATCCCTCGTCGGCCACGAGGAAGTTGGATCCGGCCCCAAGACACTCCCAGGGCGTCGCCTGGGCCTCCGCTGTTCCGATAACGGCCACGAGCGCACTTGTATCGGCCACGGTGACGAGAAGTGCCGCTCTCCCTCCAGTGCCGATGCTGGTAAGAGGAGCCAGAGGTGCATCCAGCTCGAGCCGAACGCCCGCTAGGGCGCGCAATTCACGAGACAGAGCGGAAGGAGACGCCATGCGCTGCCGGTCACACGGCTGCCAGGAAACGCTCGCCCACCCGATGGATATCGCCGGCTCCAAGAGTGAGGACCAGATCCCCCGGGACGGTCACCCGCTGCAGGTATTCGACTATCGAGGCAAGGCGGGGCAGATAGACCACGGGCTTGTTCTTCGCGAGCCTGAGGATGCTGTCGACGATCAGCTTGCCACTCACACCCGGCCAGGGGTCCTCGCGGGCGCCGTACACGTCGGCGACCACGGCGACGTCGGCCTCTAGAAGTGCGTCAGCGAAGTCCGCGTGCAGGAACTCCGTCCGCGAATACAGGTGCGGTTGGAAGACCGCTATCACGCGCGACCAGTCTCCCTCTCGCGCGGCCCGGAGGGTCGCCCGCAGTTCCGTGGGATGGTGCGCGTAGTCGTCCACCACCGTGACTCCGTTGCGTACACCCTTGAGCTGGAAGCGCCGAACGGCTCCGCTGAACGTGGCCAAGGTGGAGATGATGGGCTCCGGAGCCATCCCCAGCTCGGTGAGAGTCGTGAAGCAGGCCAGGGCGTTCAGCACGTTGTGTCTGCCGGGCACCTCTAAGGTGGCCGAAGCCAGCTTCCGGCCCCCATTCCATATCTCGAACCTGCTACCCGGATGCTTCGCGACCACCTCGCGGGCCTGATAGTCGGCTCCCGGATCGATCCCGTAGGAGCGGCTGCGGCACCCGACCTCTCGCGCCAGAGCGGACACGCGGGCATCCTCGGCGCAATAGACGAGTAGACCGCTCTCGGGAAGGCGACGCACGAACTCTCTGAAGACCCGCTCGACATCCTCGATATGCAGGTAGTGGCTATGGTGGTCAAGCTCCATGTTGGTGAGTACCGCCACCTCCGGGCGCAGCAGCAGCAGCGAACCGTCGGATTCATCGGCCTCGCAGACCACGAACTCGCCGGCGCCGTGGCGGGCGTTGGAGCCAAGGTCGTTCAGCTCTCCTCCCACCAGGAAGGTCGGATCGCAGCCACCATCCACCAGCGCACGGCTGATCATGGAGGTCGTCGTGGTCTTGCCATGTGTTCCGCAGACAGCGATCCCTCTGCCTGCCTGCATGAGCCAGGCAAGAGCCTGGGCACGCTTCACCACGAGGATGCCGCGCCTGTGGGCCTCCTGGAGCTCCACGTTGTGCACCGGAATGGCCGACGAGATCACGACCACGTCTGGATGGTCAAGATTGCCAGCCTTGTGCCCGATCTTCACCGGCACGCCGCTCTTCTCGAGGAGCGTGGTGTAGCGTGAGGGCTTCAGGTCGGACCCGGTCACGTCGTAGCCCCGGTTGTGCAGCACCAGAGCGATGCCGCTCATGCCGGCCCCGCCGATCCCGATGAAGTGGAGGCTACGCAACCACTCAGGGGCGGCAATGGTCAAGGTGTCAGTGGTTGTTTCAGTCATGGTCTTTCGCCGAGGCGGCGACCAATTCTACTACGACGTCGGCGATGCGGACAGCGGCGTCCGGCCTGGCCAGGCTCAGGGCCGCCTTCTTCATACGTGTGTTCTCCTCGGGGTCCAGGAGTCTGGCTACCGCCTCGGACAGGCTGCCGGCGTTGAGGTCGGCGTCTCGCATCGTGAGCGCCGCACCCGCGTCCGCCACCATGCGGGCGTTCTCGGTCTGGTGGTCGCCGGCGGCAAGCGGGTAGGGGACCAGGAGCGACGGGACCCCGCGCGCGAGGACCTCGGCTACCGACCCGCCCGCGCGGGCCACGACCGCGTCCGCGGCCGCCAAGGCCAACGGGAAGTCGTCCAAGAAAGCGAAGGCATAGTACGAGGCATTGGTCCCCGAACCGGCCAACGCATCCGCCACGCGGGCGTACTCACGCTCTCCGGTCACGTGGAGGATCTGGAAGGAGGTGGGGATGTTGGCGAAAGCTCCCAGCGTGGCCTCGTTCAGTGTGCGCGAACCCAGGCTCCCGCCAAAGACCAGCAACACCAGCCGGTCCGGGTCCAACCCGAAGCGCATTATCCCTTGCTCACGCGTCGCCGAGAACAGGGCTGGTCGCAGTGGCCTTCCTGTGAAGACATACTTGTCGCCCATTCGTTCAGGGTCAGGGAACGAAAGACAGACCTTGTCCACGATCCGGCTCAGGATCCGATTGGTCCAGCCCATGTGCGAGTCCATCTCGACGGCGACGGCCGGAATCCCGCGCAACGCGGCCTCAGCCACTACCGGACCCGAGGCGTACGCACCCACGCCTACGACGCAATCGGGGCGGACCGCGCGCAGCAGTCTCCACGCGTCCACAGCGGCCACCGGGATGGAGCCAAGCGTGCGCAAGGTCGAGAACCCAAACCGACGGGTGAAGCCTCGGATGTGGATCACGGTGAAAGAGTACCCAGCACGGGGGACCAGTTGCTTCTCCATCCCCCGTTCCGTGCCGCAGAACGCTACTTCATATCCCCGATCCGATAGGACGTCAGCCAGGGCCAATGCGGGCACCACGTGGCCCGCCGTCCCGCCGCCGGCGATCAAGACGCGTGACATTGCTATACCTCACTGCTGGGGAAGACGCCGGGCGGGCGGGCGCGCGCCTGGCCACAGCCAGAATCACTCCAACGGCCATCAACATCACTACCAGACTGCTGCGTCCGTAGCTGATGAAGGGCAGGGGCACTCCGGTCAGAGGCAGGGCCCCGATGACGCCGCCGATGTTGACGACCGCCTGAAGCGTCACGAGCATACCGCACCCCGCGATCAGATACTTGCCCATGGGGTCGGCGCAGCGTCGGGCTAGTTGCCAGCACGCCAAGCCGAACGCCACGAACAACACGAGCACCATGCCCGCACCGAGAAGACCGAACTCTTCTCCCAGGATGCTGAAGATCATGTCGGTGTGCGCTTTCGGAAGATACTGGAACTTCTGGACGCTCTCCCCTGGCCCGACCCCGAACCATCCCCCGCGCCCCAGGGCCACAAGCGACTGCCACAACTGGTAGCTGGAGCCTTGCGGATCGGCCGAAGGATTGAGGAACGAGAAGATCCGGCTGGTCCGTTCGGGGCTCGAGAAGATGAGGGCTGCCGCGGTCACCACCCCCGTGCCGGCGACGAGCCACCAGTGCTTCATCTGCATGCCGCCCAGCCAGAGCATGCCCAGCAGAAGCCCGGCAATGATGATGGCGGTACCTAGATCGCCCTCCAGAGTCACCAGGCCGCAGATCCCGAGGCCGACGGCCCCGAACGGCCACATGTACGCGCGTAGGCTGCCGCTCCGCACCCGGCGCGTCGTGAGCAGGTGCGCCCCCACGAGTATCAAAGCCAGCTTAGCGAACTCCGAGGGCTGCAAGGTCAGAGAGCCGACCTTGAGGTAGCTGGTCCCGCCACCCACTGTCTGGCCGAATGGCGGCACGTGGACGAGCAGAAGCAGAAACCCCGCGACCCCCAAGAAGACGACGGAAAGGCGGCGAAACTTGCGGTAGTCCACCCGTGCCAGCACCACCAGCAGTACGAGGCCGGCCACGGCGGCGATGGCCTGCGGACGCAAGTACACGTACTTGCCCTCGCCGGTGACGACTTTGGCGACCGATACCGAAAGCACCATGCACATGCCCGTGACCAGCAAGAGAAGCGCCGTGATCCACACTAGGTGGTAGGAAGCGGGCGCGATCTCCTTGAGTCTCGAGCCGGCGTGCTCGATCGCCGGCGCGGCTTTGCTCTCCTTGCGGACCGGTAAGGACCGGATCTCCCTGGCCGTTGCCGAGCTCATAACGCTTCGCCGGCCAGCTCGGCCACCAAGGTGCGGAAATGCTCCCCGCGCTCCTCGAAGTTGGCGTACTGATCGAAGCTCGCGCACGCCGGCGCGAGAAGCACCACATCGCCGGGAACAGCGTTTCTAGCCGCGGCCCGCACCGCTGTCTCCAGGTCGCCATATGCGCCGACCTCGGGGACCCCGGCGACGCCTTCGCGCTCACGGACTTCGGCGAAGGCCGCTTCGATGAGAGGGGTCGCCTCGCCGATGAGATACACGGCCCGACAGCCGCGCGCGCAAGCGCGCGCCACCGGCCGATAGTCGGAGGCTTTGTCGCGTCCCCCCAGGATGAGGTGAGTGTTTTCCGGATATGCGTTCAATGCGGTGAGTGTGGCCTCCACGTTGGTCGCCTTACTATCGTTGACATACGTCACTCCGGCGACCATTCCTGCCATCTCCAGCCTGTGAGCCACTCCTGCGAAGGTCCGCAGACCCTCCGCCACCGCCTCCCGGTCGAGGCCGCGAGCCAGCGCCGCGGTCCCGGCGGCGAGACAGTTCTCGAGGTTGTGCAGGCCCGGTATGCGAAGGTCGCAGACCGGCAAGGCCGGCTCGCCTTCGAAGAAGATCCAGCCGGCGTCGACCCAGGAATCGGGCCGGGCGGACGCCGCGGGCCTGTCCGCCGGGGGCTTGACCGAGAAGAACGCGACCCGTGGCCCTACTTCCCGGGCGGCCAGGTCCAGCCCAAGAGCCGCCACGACGGGGTCGGCAAGATTAAGCACGGCGACATCTTCGGGACGCTGATTGGCGAAGAGGTTGGCTTTACAGGCCAGATACCGGTCCATGCTCCCGTGACGATCGAGATGGTCCGGGGTCAAGTTGAGGAACACACCGACCGCCGGGCGGAACGCGTGAATATCCTCCAACTGGAAGCTCGACACCTCGACCACCAGCTCTTCGTCTTTGCCGAGCTCGCCGTCGACCGACGTGACCGCGACGCCGATGTTGCCCAGGACCCGCGCCGGCCGCCCAGCCGTGACGAACAGGTGGCCCAGCAAGGCAGTGGTCGTGGTCTTCCCGTTGGTGCCGGTGATGGCGTCGAACGGGTTCGGGAAGAGAACGTAGGCCAACTCCAGCTCGCTCCACACGGGTACCCCATGCTCGCGCGCCAGCTGGACCGGCCTGGACTCCCCGGGTACCCCGGGGCTCTTGACCACGAGGTCGGGCATGGGCCACTCCACCTGCAACGTGTCTTCAGGAGCGAAGCGAACCCCTGCCTCCAGCGCAGCCGCGATACTTGGAAGAGACTCCGGTCTCCGGCGGTCACTCAGGACCACTTCGCGGCCAAGTCTGGCCAGAGCCACGGCGGCGCTGCTACCGGAACGGCTGGCGCCCAACACGAGGACCTTTCGCATCGAGGCCGGAACGCCGGCCCCCCCGGGCGCCATCGCGGGTGATCCCTCCCTCTCCCCGGCCACCGTCAGCCTGTCGGAAGACGGGTGTTGCTGAGGTAGTAGAGGGCGAACCCTGCCGCCGCGAGTATTGCGGCTATGATCCAGAAGCGCACGATGATCTTGGTCTCCGACCAGCCCTTGAGTTCGAAGTGATGGTGGATGGGGGCCATGAGAAACACGCGGCGGTGAAACACACGGAAGCTGAACACCTGGATGATGACGCTCAGAGCCTCCACCACGAAGACCCCACCCACGAGCAAGAGCAAGATCTCCATGTTGGTCACTATCGCCATGCCTGCCAGACCGGCGCCCAGCGCCAGCGACCCGGTGTCGCCCATGAAGACCGCGGCCGGATGTGAGTTGTACCACAGGAACCCGACCGACGCCCCGGTCATGCACGCGGCGAGGGTGGCCAGGTCGGTCTCGCCCCGGAGAAAGGCGATGCCCGCGTACGCGAACAGGGTCACCGCCCCAGTGCCGGCGGCCAAACCGTCGAGGCCGTCGGTGAGGTTGACGGCATTGGAGAAGCCGGCGATGAGCAGAAAGGCGAAGGGATAGTACAGCCAGCCGATATCCAGCCCGTCCCGCACAAAGGGCACGCTCAACTTGGCGTCGACTCCTCCGTAGCGCAAGGCGAGAAACACGGCCACCGCGACCAGCGGCACCTGGAGCAGCAGTTTCACACGAGCGCTCAGACCCAGGGAGCGTTGCCGCCACTGACTTGTCAGGTCGTCGGCAAACCCGATGGCTCCGGAGCCGAAGGCCAGAATGACGACCACCAGGGCTGACACCGTCCTGGTCCCGAAGATCAGGTAGGGGATGAGCGCGGCCACAAGGATCAGCAGGCCGCCCATGGTCGGAGTGCCTTGCTTCGCGATATGACTCTCCGGGGTGAGCTCCCGGATGTTCTGGCCAATGCCGCGCCGTGAAAGCCAGCGAATGAACCGCGGTCCCGCCGCCATGCCGATTATCAGGGCCACGAGCGTGGCCGCCAACAGCTTGAGCACTACCGCGTCTCCTTCGTTTCGACTCCCGCCTCATCCGCGACCCGGCGCACCATGGTCTCCAAGCGCATGCTCCGCGATCCCTTGAAGAGCACCACGTCTCCTTGCCGAAGGCCCGCGATCACCGAAGATGTTTCTTCGGCCGAGCCCACATGTCCTGCCACCCAGTCGCGAACTGCGTTCGGGTCGACAGCCGCCTCAGTCTTCAACCACTCCGCGAAGCCTTGGACCGTAGCCATCGAGAGCGCTCCCACCCCCCATAGCGCCCGCACTCCCGCTCTCGCCGCGTACTCGCCTGTCTCCCGATGGTAGCGCGCCGAATCCACCCCCAGCTCCAGCATGTCACCTAACACGGCCACGGGCCGTCCGCCGGTCTCCGCCGCCACGCGGACCAGGTTGTCCACGGCAGCCCGAACCGCTGCAGGGTTAGCATTGTACGTGTCGTCTATCACGCAAAGCGACGCCAACCGTAGGACGTCACCTCTCCCGCCTGAGAACCTCACCGACCCGATGCCCAGCGCACATTCCTGCACCGGCAGACCCTCCGCGTAGCAAGCGG
>MELN01000019.1:62640-80389 GCA_001768675.1 Actinobacteria bacterium RBG_16_64_13
GTCTCTATCTCGGCCTCAGCCTCCGGCCAGCGCAATCGCAGTACACAAGCATTCCCTCCCTCCTCAAACTCCAGCGAGACCTTCACATCCGCGCACTCAGCGACCTCACCGGCGCCGAAACGCACCACCCGGTACACATCTGGCCTCAGATAGGGCTGCAAAAGCTCGCATTCCGCTGGGATCACGGCGACTGCGCCCGGCTTCAACCCGTCCAGGAGCTCAGCCTTCGCTTGAGCGATAGCCTCTATGGTGCCTAGAAGCTCAAGGTGGACTGGATGGATGTTGGTTATGATGCCGATGTCGGGTTCGGCCACCTGTGCGAGCGTCGCTATCTGGCCGCGGCCGCGCATGCCCATCTCGACGATCACGGCCTCTGTATCGGGCTGGATCGTGAGCAGCGTAAGGGCGACGCCAACCTCGTTGTTCTGGTTGGCCGGCGTGATGACGGTCCGGCACACCCTGCCGACCATCGCACCCAGCAGGTCCTTGGTGCTCGTCTTGCCCGCACTGCCCGTTATCGCGAACACCACGGCGCCCGACTTGCGACGAACCTCCCTCGCCAGTGCCCAAAGAGCCTCGAGAGTGTCCTCCACCTCATAGACAGACCGCGCGCCTCCCTGCCCCCTGGCTCCGCCCTTGTCGACCCATGCGCCCCGCTGGACGACGGCTCCCGAGGCGCCCGCGGCCAGGGCCGCATCCACGAAATCATGCCCGTCGAAGCGTTCCCCTCGCAAGGCGACAAACAGGTCGCCTGCCCGCACCGACCTGCTGTCGATGCTCACTCCAGACACCGGAACGGACAACGGAGCAAGTCCCAGCGCTCGACCGGCCTCTTCGGCGGTCAAAGGGATCATTCGCCCCCCCAGCCGAGCACGGCGAGCGCCTCACGAGCCACCTGACGATCGTCAAAGGGCAACGTCTCGTTGGCAAATTCCTGTCCCGTTTCATGGCCCTTGCCTAGGACGAGGACCACATCGCCCTTGTGCGCCGCAGCCATGGCCGCGAAGATCGCCGCGCGCCGATCGGGCTCGACCGTAACAGAACGCGGAAGCTCGAGACCTTTCATGATGTCGGCGATGATGGCCAAGGGTTCCTCGGAGCGAGGGTTGTCAGACGTGACCACCACAAGGTCGGCCGCGCGCTCGGCTTCGCGACCCATGACAGGACGTTTGCTCCTGTCCCGGTCGCCTCCGCAGCCTAGCACCGCGATGAGCTTCCCCCGGGTGATACCACGGGCGGTGCGGAGCACGTTGCTGACCGAATCGGGAGTATGGGCGTAGTCGACGATAACCGCAAAATCCTGCCCCAAGTCCACGACTTCCATGCGGCCCGGCACCCCGCGGAAGCCGCCCAGGGCCTCCAGCATCTGCCGCGGCTCGAGGTCCAGCCCCAAGCCGATGCCCAGAGCAGTCAAGACATTCGCCACGTTGAACGCCCCTACCAGCTTCGTGGCTATCGCCAGACGCTCTTCCCCGTCACGAGAGCCGACGCCCGCCGATCCCAGGGCCTTCTGCAGCGCCGTTCCCCGCAGCACCAAGGTTCCGCTGGTGCCGCTCCCCTCCACAGAGTAGTCGCTCCATTCGAGGTCGGCCGGGCCCCAAGCGGGCACGAAAGCTGAACTGGAGAAGCTCAGCACCTCCTCCCGAGGGCATTTGGCCGCGAGTTCCCGGCCGAAGGGGTCATCCACGTTCATCACCGCCGCCTTTCGGCCGGACGCGAACTCCGGATCGAGAAACAGCCTGCTCTTGGCGGCGAAGTAATCCTCAAGGGTCCCGTGGTAGTCGAGGTGGTCTTGGGTCAGGTTGGTGAACGCCACGGCGTCGAAGTCGATCCCCCGAACCCTTCCCAGATCGAGGGCGTGCGACGAGACTTCCATGACCACGGCCTTGTCCCCGGCCTCCACCATCCGGCAAAGATCGCGCTGGATATCGAGCGCTTCGGGCGTGGTCCGCCCGGCGGACAAGGGCTCGCCGCCTATCCGCCGCTCCACCGTTCCCATGAGTCCCGTCCGCTGTCCGGCGTGATCGAGCAAGTGGGCGGTCAGGAAAGCGGAAGTGGTCTTGCCGTTGGTCCCCGTGACGCCCGCCGCCAACAGCCGGGAGCTTGGCCTGCCGTAGAAGGTCGCGGCCACGGGACCCATGACCGCGCGCACCGAAGGAACGACGGCCTGCGCGACAGGCAGGTCGAGTTGCCTCTCCACGCACAGGGCGAGGGCACCCCGCGCAACGGCGTCCCCGGCGAAGTCATGTCCGTCTCGGAAGAATCCCGGGACGCAGAAGAAGAGGCTGCCGGGAACCGCCTGATCGCTGCGGTAGCAGAGCGCGGAGATGTCCACATCGGCCGCGCCCGCGAGGCGCCAGCCTTCGACACCGACGAAAAGGTCACTGAGTCTCACGCGTAAAGATTCTATCATCGAGGCAGTCTCCGAGCCCGCTCACCCGGCCGGCCGCCTGGGTCGATCAGTTCCCCGCGGCCGGCGCTATACCCAGGCGTTTGAGAGAGAAGTCCGCGATCCGGGCGAAGGCCGGCGCGGCTACGTACGCCCCCAGGTGTTGCGTAGCCGGATCGTCGACCGTGATCAGGATGACCAGACGAGGGTCATCGGCAGGCACCATACCCACGAATGAGGCCACGACCCGATCCTCGTAGTAGCCGCCTCCCTCCTTGACCTTCTGAGCCGTCCCCGTCTTGCCGGCGACCTTGTAACCCTTCACCTGGGCCAGCTTGCCGGTGCCATCCTCCACGGTCACGGTCAGCATCTGCCGCAACTGCGCAGCCACCTTCTCACTGATCACCCGGCTGCTCCAGGGCGCGCCTTGGCCTTGGACGAGGTGGGGCTGCACCATCACCCCTCCATTCGCGATGGCCGCGTAGGCAGTCGCCAATTGCAGAGGCGTGACCGCGACGCCTTGTCCGATGGGCACGTTGGCGATCGTGGTGCCCGACCATCTCTCCGGCGCCAACATCTGCCCGTCCACCTCTCCAGGGAAATCGATGTCGAGCTTGGCGGTGAAGCCGAACTTCCGGATCATGTCGGCAAGCCTGGTCTTCCCCACTTGCAGGCCCAGAGTGACCGTTCCGACGTTGGACGACTTCGAGAGGATCTCCGTGACTGTGTACTTCCTGACCGCCGGAACGTCTTCGTGGGCTTCGTGGACAACCCGGTCGTACACCGCGATGGTGGGTCCCAGCGAGAAGGTGGTTTCGGGGGTGACCAGCCCCGCTTCCAACGCAGCGGCGGTCACCACCATCTTGAAGGTGGAGCCCGGTTCGTACTGGTCGGTGACGGCCATGTTGCGGCGATCGCTCTCTTCTACCGAACTGGCCGCGTAGTTGTTGGTGTCGAACACCGGAGTATTGGCCATGGCCAAGATCTCTCCCGTGCGCGGATCGATGACCACCGCGCAGGCCTTGCTGGCCTGGAATTCCTCCGCGACAGCGGTCACCACTCTTTCGGTCTCGTACTGGATCTCGGCGTCGATGGTAAGCGTGATCGGTTCGCCTGCTATCGCCTCCTTCAACGACTGCGTGGCGAGGCGGTTGCCGGAGAGGTCGCTCACTACCTGGGATTCGCCGGGCTCACCGGCAAGAACGTCCTCATACTGCAACTCCAGCCCCGCCAACCCTTTGTCTTCGTCGCCCCCGACCATACCGAGGACCTGGGGAGCCAGAGCGCCTTTGGGGTAGACGCGCTTCGGCTCGGAGGTCACGCTTATGCCCGTGATGCCAAGAGCCTTGACCTTGTCCCCCACGCTTTGGTCGATCTTACGGGCCAGGTATCTGAACCCGGAATCAGCGCTCAGTTTCGTGAATAGCTCGGCCTCGGGTAGTCCTAGCATTGGCGCCAGCTGCCGGGCGACCGCAGCCGGATCTTCGACCTGCTTGGGGTTGGCGTAGACGGTAGCCATGGATCGCGATATCGCGAGGACCTGGCCGTTCCGATCGTAGATGGTGCCTCGGGGTGCGTCCAGCTCGACGGTTCGCACGGACTGGCCGTCGGCCTTGTCCTGCAGACCGGGCGCAGCGATCACCTGAACATAGAACGTCCGGCCCATAAGTGCGACCAGGAACAGCAGAGCGAGGCCCATGAACAGCGCCAGACGCTTGTTCGTACGCCTCATGTTCACCGACCGGCGACCGTCGTATCACCCTCCACTGCCGCCGTCTCGGCCGCCGTCCCAACGTAGTGTATGGACTGAGCCGGGCCCAGACCAAGTCGAGCCGCCTGCTCGGCCACCCTTTCTGGAGAAGACAACGCCGAGATCTGGGCTGCAAGGGCACCTGTTTGCGCAGTCAACTCCTTCTGCTGCGTCTCAAGCTTCCCAACTTCAGATTCCGCTCCAGTGGCGGCGGAATTGATCAGCATCGGGGCTACGATCAAGGCCCCCAGTAGCAGGCCCGTGAAAGCTAGGGCCACCAGTACCATGCGCCAGCGAGGACGGCGCTTCGTCGCGACCTTGAGCTCAGGCAGAGGCCGTGGATTCTCGACCACCTCGTGCGTGACATGAGGCACCCGAGCGGTGGCCTCACGCGTGTAGTACCTGGTCGAGCGCACCCGCGCGGCCACCCTCGCGGCGCTGCGGCCGGCTGCCGGCGAAGGAGTAAGGTCGCACTCCCAGGCTTCCATCCAGGTCGACCGCGCCGCGGTTGGCATCACAGCCTCCTGAGAGCCCGAAGCTTGGCCGAGCTGGACCGCGGATTGAGCTCCAGCTCACGCGGGCCGGGAATGACAGCCTTGGAGGTGAGTACCTCCCCCGTCGATCTCCCCCCGCACACGCAGACGGGAAACTCGGGCGGGCATTTGCAGGCGCGGGCCTTCCCGACAAAGAACTCCTTGACGAGGCGGTCTTCGAGCGACTGGAAGCTGATCACCGCCATGACCCCGCCAGGTTCCAGCAGCGAGAACGCCTGAGGCAGGGCGCGTTTGAGGCTGTTGAGCTCGTCATTGACCTCGATGCGCAGGGCTTGGAACACCCGGCGGGCCGGATTTCCCGCGCCAAAGCGGGCGGGCGTCGGAATGGCGCTCTTGATGGTGTCCACCAGCTCCGCCGTGCGAGTGTAGGGCGAACTGGCTCGACGATTCACTACCGCCCGCGCGATACGGCGAGAGTACCTCTCCTCGCCATAGCGGCCGAACAATCCCGTGAGCTCAGCCTCGGCCCAGGTGTTGAGAATGTCCGCGGCGGTGAGAGGTTGACACGGGTCCATGCGCATGTCCAGGGGCGCGTCATAGCTGTACGAGAAGCCCCTGTCCGGCGTATCTATCTGCATGCTGCTCAGTCCCAAGTCCATATAGATATGTGTGGCCTTGAAACCGTTTTCGAGAAGCTCCGCCAGCGTGTCGGCGAAGTTGCCCGCGAAAAAACGAGAGCGGCAGACAAGGTCCGCCCTCAAATCCAGGTAGTACTCCTCGGCGATGGGATCCTGATCGCACGCGACCAGCACTCCCTGCGGGCCCAGTTCCGCGCCCACAGCGCGGGCGTGGCCGCCGCTGCCGAAGGTGCAGTCGACCGCCCGGCTGTCAGCGCGGACGTCCAGCAGATCGAGCAACTCTTGAGTCAAGACCGGGATGTGAGCCATTTCCATCTCCGTGGCGAATGAAGCTGCTGCGCTAGGCATTCCCGCCCCGCCTTTCCGCTTTGCGAGCCGCCAATGTATCCGGATTCCAGATCTCCAAATGGTCACGGTTGCCGATTATCTTGACCTTGCCGACCAGCTCGAGTTCCTTGATGCGCTGTGAGGACAGCAGGACCCGGCCCTGCCGATCGGGCTCGACATGGTCCTGGTTCGTGTATATCTCCCGGGCGCGCCACGCATCCGCTTCACTTTCGAAAACGTTGAGAGGTTCTATGTACTTGGCATCGAACTCTCTCCACGAGTCCGGGTGATACACACAGATGCAGGGCTCCCCATCGGGAAAGCGAACTAGGACGGCGCCATGCTCGAAGTGGTCGCGATATCGCGCAGGAAGAGTGACCCGCCCCTTGGGGTCGAGGGCATGATCGAACTCCCCTGATAGCAATATCTGTTGCATATCTGACATCTTAAACCACTTTTCACCACTTTGCAACACTTTTCTTCTCCGCTGACCCACTGAATCCTGTTTACCCGCTGGCAAAGCCGGTCAGCGCCACTTCTCCCTCCTTCCGGATGTTCGGGGCCAAGCCCTCGCCCGCCACACATCCATGCACTAGTGTATGCAGTTTCTGTAGAATGCAATGCTTATTGCGCGCTCTGGCTGCAAGGCGGCGCAAGCGGCCCGCGGTTCTGAGGGGATGCGGAAGGCTACAGGCGCCGGAGAGGCGCGTATTCGAGGAGAAGTCGCTTCTGCTCGCCTAGATCCGAGAAGAAGACGCGCACGACACCCCCCGGCTCCACGCCCAGCACGACTCCTTCGCCGAATTTCGCGTGCAGCACCTTGTCGCCGGTAGCCAGGCCGGCGACCTGTTCCGGTCGGGCAGAATGAGACCCGGCGGCCGGTGCCTGCCTTGGCGCTCCCAGCCTGCCTCCTCCCGCGGTATAGCCGCCGTCGCGCTGGGGCCTCGCCCCCCGCGACCCGGACGAAGACACCGATGTCTCCCGGAATTCCACCAGCCGGGCGGGTATCTCGCTGAGAAACCGGCTGGGAAGCTTGAAGCCGGCACCCCCGTGGAGTGTGCGCGAACGCGCGTGCGAAAGGTAGAGACGGTCCCTGGCTCGGGTGATGCCTACGTAGCAGAGACGCCGCTCTTCCTCGAGCCTCTGCTCGTCGAGAGACCGGGAGTGAGGAAACAGCCCTTCCTCCATACCCGTGATGAAGACAACGGGGAACTCCAAGCCCTTGGCGTTGTGCAGCGTCATGAGCGTGACGACGGTCTGACCCTCCTCGAGGCTGTCTATGTCGGCGTAGAGGCTGATCTCCTGGAGAAAGTCGCTCAGTGAGCCCTCGGGATTCATGCGGTCGAACTCCTCAGCCACGCCGATGAACTCCTCCAAGTTCTCTAGGCGGCCCTCGGCTTCCATGGTCCTCTCGGCCTTCAAGGAGTCGCGCAGGCCGGTCTCCTCGAGTACCCGGCGGACCAGCGCGGCCGCCGGGTACTCTCCCTCCGCGGCGTTCGCCCAGCAGACAAAGCTCTCACCGAGACGCGTGCAGGCCTGACCCGTCCCGGTGGTGAATCCCGCCACCTCAGAGGCTCGAACCAGCGCCTCGCGCAGCGGGATCTCGTGCTCACCAGCGAAGCTCTGTAACCGGCCGATGGCCACGTCGCCCAGACCACGCCGCGGCGTGTTGATGATGCGCAGCAGGGAGAGGTCGTCCGTCGCGTTCATGATGACGCGAAGGTAGGCCAAGAGGTCCTTGATCTCGGCCCGCTGGTAGAACTTGGTGCCTCCGACCACCCGATAGGCGACCCCTTGTCGCACCAGCATATCTTCAAGCACGCGCGACTGGGCGTTCACGCGATAGAACACGGCGACATCGGAAGCCGGCCTGTCTCGGAGGGTCTTGACTATCTCTTCACACACGAGCCGCGCTTCCTCGTGCTCGTCGCGACACTCGAGCACCACGACCGGGTCGCCCGTCCCCCTGTCGCTCCAGAGGTTCTTCGTCTTGCGACCACGATTGTGCGACACCAGGGCGTTGGCGACGTCGAGGATGGTGGTGGACGAGCGGTAGTTCTGCTCCAGCTTGACCACCTTCGTATCGGTGAAGTCGTCCTCGAAGCTGAGGATGTTGCGTATGTCCGCCCCGCGCCACGAGTAGACCGATTGGTCGTCGTCGCCCACCACGGTCACCTGCCGGTGTTGCTCGGTGAGCAGCTTGACCAGGAGGTACTGTGCCTTGTTGGTGTCCTGGTATTCGTCCACCAACACGTGGCGAAATAGGTTCCGATAGTATTCGAGCCGCTCCGGAAACAGGCGGAGCACGTCGACCGTGCGCATCAGCAGATCGTCGAAATCGAAAGCGTTGTGCTCGAGCAGTCTGGCTTGATAGCGCCGGTAGACTTGAGCGGCGACGTCGAAGTACCCGGACAGCCCTCCGTCGTCCCCCGTGGGCCCATCCGTCCAGGCGCCCGCCCCGATCCGGCTGTGGCTGGCGAAATCGTCTACGTCTATCAACTTGTTCTTCGCATCGGATATGAGGTTCTGCACTCCTCGAGGGGGAAAACGCTTCACGTCGAGCCGCAGGTCCTCCAGGCAGTGCTTGATCAGACGCGTCGAGTCGTCCTCGTCGTAAATGGTGAAGTTCCTGCGATAACCCAGCAAGGACGCGTCCTGGCGGAGCATGCGGGCGCATGCCGAGTGGAAGGTGCAGACCCACATCCATCCGGACACCGAGCCGAGAAGCCCTCCGACCCGTTCCTTCATCTCCCCGGCCGCTTTGTTGGTGAAGGTGATAGCCAACGTCTGGTGCGGTCTGACCTGTCCGCTCTTGATGAGATAGGCGAGGCGGTATGTCAGCACCCGGGTCTTGCCGGATCCTGCCCCGGCCAGGACCAGAAGTGGGCCCCCGGTGTGGAAGACGGCTTCGCGCTGGCTCTCGTTGAGGTCTTGAGCCAGACGCGAGGCTTCAGGGTCAGATGTCCGGTATGCCATCAAGCCTTACCGGATCGCATGCTATCTCCTCAGCTGGAACCGGCCTTGGCGGCCGGTGGCTGGCGACCGGTCCCTCGGGCAGGAGCTCCAGGGACGAGCGGGACGCCTTGCGGACCTCCTCCAGTTCGTTCTCCAGCTGCACCACTCTGCGCACCAAGCACTTCATGGCCTCTGCGACCGGGTCGGGAAGATGGGTGTAGTCGATATCGGGTATGCCTACCTTGGTGCCTTCGCTGATCACCGGACGTCCGGGGTTACCGACCACCGTGGTGTCGGAGGGTACGTCGTGCACCACCACGCTGCCCGAGCCGACTTTCACGTTGTCCCCGACCTTGATGGAGCCGAGGAGAAGCGAACCTGCGCCTATGACCACGTTGTCACCCACTGTCGGGTGGCGTTTGCCCGATTCCTTGCCGGTCCCTCCCAAGGTGACGCCCTGATAGATAGTGACGTTCTCCCCCACCTCGGCTGTCTCGCCGATCACAACTCCGGCCCCGTGGTCGATGAACAACCCGTCGCCCAGGGTCGCGCCCGGGTGTATCTCGATGCCCGTGATGAACCGCGCAAACTGGGACACGAGACGTGGGGCGAGGGGCACGCCGCGCCGCCAAAGAGCGCCGGAGAGCCGGTGCAACCACAAGGCATGAAGGCCCGGGTAGCAGGTGACGATCTCCAGGTCGTTACGCGCGGCGGGATCGCGCTCTTTGATCGCTTGGATGTCGCGCGCCATGACCGCCGCCAACCGTTTGCCGGTCTCGGTGGTCCTGAGGAACCCAAAGGCCGCCCCGGCAAGCACCAGCGCCGTGAACGCCCCGGAACCGGATGCGTTGCCGGCCGGCCTTCTGGTCCGTGTGCCCATACGTCCTCCTACAAAGCGGCCGTTCGCCGCAATGCGTCGTTCAGACTGCCACTCCTGAACCCCTGCAGGTCCAGTGCCACATAGACGTAGCCCAGCTCCCGCAGGAACTTCACGATAGCATGCCTGGCAGACGCCTCGGCCATGCGGGGAATGTCTTCTGCGGCCACTTCTATGCGGGCGATATCCCCGTGATGGCGGACCCTGACACTTTGGAAGCCCATCTCTCTGAGAAAGCGCTCGGCGTCGGCCACCGCCCTCAGCTTGGGCGGGGTGATCGTCTCTCCGTAGGGAAAGCGAGAGGACAGACAGGGGGATGACGGCATGTCCCAGTTGGAGAGCCCGGTCTCCTTCGCCAGCGCGCGGATGTCGTCCTTGCTCATCCCCGCCTCGGCAAGAGGACTGCGGACCCCCAGGGTCGCCGCCGCCCGCACGCCGGGACGGTAGTCGGACCCATCGTCGCGATTGGTCCCGTCCACCACGGTCTTTATGCCTTCCTCCCGGGCGATCTCCAGAAACCTCTGGTACATCGAGCTTCGGCACAGGAAGCAGCGCTCGGGTGGGTTGGTCGCGAAGCCCGGCACCGCGAGCTCGTTCGTGATGACGACCACGTGACGGGCCCCAAGGCGCGCGGCTGCTTCGCGGGCCGCCCCCAGTTCCTCGGTGGTGTGCACGTCGCCATGAGCGGTCACCGCCAGAACGCCTTCCGGACCCAATTCGTCGAGCGCCAGCTTCAAGAGGACGGTGGAATCCACCCCTCCCGAGAAGGCGACCAGTACTGGGCTCAGCTCGCGTAGAAGGTCTCGGACTCCGGCCGGTCCGGCGGGATCACTCATGATGGCCCCAGCGTCTGCCGGCTATAACGGTCGAAAGGGTCTGCGCTGTCCATGCTCACTCCGATGTGGTCTAGTCGCCTAGAGCCGAGACCGTGGGGTTGTAGTCCTTCCCAAGGACGACTATCACATGGTCCGGCTCGATAGTCTTGTTCTCAGTGACAGTACCCACTCTGAGAGCGGCCTGCACCCGTTGGGCGGCCACCGCCGTATCGGGCGAAACCGTGATTCGGGTCTGGTCCACGCCGGGGAAGTCCTCGGAATTGCCCGCGGGAACGACCGTATAGCCCAGCGGCCCCAGTTGCGCGGCGGCGCTTTCGGCCGCGCCGACCACGCCCGAGCCGTTCTGGATCTTCACCGTCACGGTGGACTCCTCCGTGGCGCCGGAGAGGAGGGCCCTCGCCCGGCCCACCAGCGGCCGCAGGTATTTGTAGCCCGGCCCTTCGACCACCGCGCCCGTCAGTCCGGTCGCTATCCATTGGCCGCTCGCCGGAGCCGCAGCCGCGGCGCTCACCGCGGCAAGAAATCCGGACGCATCGCCCGCGAGCCCCAGTGCCTGCCAGGCCGCGGCACCGGTGCCCAGGCCGCCACCCCGGATCAGAGCCATGACCAAGTGAGAGAGCCGGTCTGTCTCCTCTTTGGAAGAGGTAAGGATCTGCGAGGGCAGATCGGTGAACCCGGCGCTGGTCATCGCCCCGCGGAGCGTGGTCCAGGGAAGCGAAGCAACGGCTTTGATATTCACCCCAAAGGCCTCGGCCAGAGTCGCGACCAAGGCATCCTCCTTGCCGGTCGCATAGGTTTCGCCAAGGGTCTTGAACTCATCCCCGGACTTGAGCAGCGTCATCCCCGGAATGGCAAGCACCAATCCACCTGCGTCCCGGGTCTGAAGAATCACCATCGTCAGCGCGAAACCATCCTGCTCGACAACGAGGAGGTCGTTCTCGGCCATGGGAGCCGCGATGGTGGTCGTGGTCTCATCTCCCCCGTCTCCATCGCCAGGCCCTCCGAACAGAAGCAGCAGCGTCACGACTACCGCCACTACCACAACGATCGGGGTTGCGACCAGCCCGAACCGGGCGCGTGCCTTGCGGCGGCGCGCCTGCCCCCGCAGCGTGCGCCGCTCCGTCCGGGCGTCGTAGCCCAGGGCCGCTCTGCGCCGGGATATCCGCGGAGAGCGTTCCGGCTTGGGTTCGTCTTCGTTCATTTCAGATCCCACAGGCCGGGGGGGAAGACGGCTGAAGCTTCAGGTAGAAACCGCTCTTTTCGATGAGTTGAGCCACCGCGTCCGGTACCAGGTAGCGCACGGTCTTGCCCGCGGCCAAGCGCTCCCTGATCATGCTCGACGAGATCGCGAGCGCCGGTATCTCCATGGTCTTGACCCTGGCCTCGGGCACGAGACCCACAGCCTCCGATCGAAGTTTCTCCAGGAGCCCAGCGAGTTTCGAGAGATCGTACCCGGGACGTGTGGCGGCGATGAACGTGGACAGCTCGAGTACCCGCGCCGGACGCTTCCAGGTAAGGATCTCCAGTACCGCGTCGGCCCCGGTTATGAAGAACATCTCGGTCCCTACCGGGACCACGCCGGCAAGGTGCTCCAACGTATCCACGGTGTAGCTCGCGCCCGGGCGATCGATCTCGAAGCGCGACACCGAGAACCTCGGGTTGCTGGCGGTGGCCGTCGCGACCAGAAGATACCTGAACTCCGCCGGCGTCATCTGGCGGTCTTTGTGGGGCGGATCGCCTCCCGGCAAGAACATCACTTGGTCAAGGCCGAACTGGATGAGCGCCTCTTCGGCGGTGACCAGATGCGCCATGTGTATGGGATCGAACGCGCCTCCCATTATCCCCAGGCGCAGGCCAGGCCGGTCACTCAAGTGAGCGATGAGACCGTCACGATCCATGTCTTCCCCCTGCTCCGGACCCCGTGCAGACGCACGATCAGCGGACGTGGCCTTTCCCTGTGACTATGTACTTGGTCGAGGTGATCTCCCGGAGGGCGAGCGGACCACGCGCGTGCAACTTCTGGGTGGAGATGCCGATCTCGGCCCCCAGGCCGAAGACCCCCCCGTCGGTGAACCGGGTGGAGGCATTGACGTACACCACCGCGGCATCCACGGCCTCGGTGAACCTCCGGCTTGCGTTCAGGTCGCGGGTCACGATGGCCTCCGAGTGGCCTGTCCCGTAGTGGTTGATGTGCTCCACCGCCTCTTCCAGGCCCTCCACGACTTTGATCGCCATCTCCATGCCGAGAAACTCTGTCGCATAGTGCTTGTCAGTGGCCCGGGCCACCTTGACCTCAGCGTCGCCCACGATCTCGCGCGTGCGCGCATCCCCATAAAGCTTCACCTTGCGCTCGTTTAGAGCGTTCACCACGACAGGGATGAACTTCGCAGCCACGGCTTCGTGCACCAGCAGGGTCTCGGCGGCGTTGCAGACCCCGGGGCGTTGGCACTTGGAGTTGATCGTGATCGCCAGCGCCTGCTTGAGATCGGCCGCCTCGTCCACGTAGACGTGGCAGTTGCCGCCCGCAGCGTAGATGACCGGCACCTTGGAGTTCTCCAGGAGGAACTCTTTGAGGGCTTCCCCGCCCCGAGGGATGACAAGGTCGATCTGATCTTTCATCTGTAGCAGTTCGAGCAGCGCGCCGCGGTCTTTGTCGGCCACGAACTGGACGCTGTCACCAGGCAGGCCGGCCTCGATGGCGGCCCCAGCGATGGCCTCGGCAAGGATGCGGTTCGACCGGTAGGCGTCGCTGCCGCCCCTCAGGATGACGGCGTTGCCGGTCTTGAGGCAGAGCGCCGCGGCATCCACGGTCACGTTCGGCCGGGCTTCGTAGACGACCAGGATGACCCCGAACGGCACCCGAACCTTCTGGATCTCGAGTCCCTCCGGCGTCTTCCAGCCCGCGACGACCTCACCTATGGGGTCGGCCAGGACTGCCACGTCGCGGAGGCTCTTGGCCATCCCGCGCAGGCGTTCCTCGTCCAGAAGAAGGCGGTCGATCAGCGCGGGGGTAAGTCCGTTCTTGCGCCCTTCGGCGACATCCTCGGCGTTCTCGACCAGGATCTCGGCGCTCCGCCGCTCGAGTGCCTCCGCCATGGCCAGGAGAGCCCGGTTCTTGTCGGCCGCGTTGGCGGTGGCCAGAATGTAAGAGGCTTTCTTGGCGTTGGCCGCCAGCTCTTTTGTCTTCAACTCTCCTCCCGCTCCGTTAGCACGCGAGCACCATATAATCCCTATGTATGGCTTCAGGTGAAGCCTGAGGCAGCACTTCGGCCACCCGGCTGCTCTTGAGGCCTTTGGCCCGGTCCAGATCTTCCCTGGAGTAGCTGACCAGACCCTTAGCCAATTCCGTCCCGTCCTCACCGACGACGAGCACCGCGTCGCCGGCCGCGAAGTCGCCTTCGACCGCGATCACGCCTACGGGCAGCAGGCTGCCCTTTCCTCGCAAGGCCTTGACCGCACCCTCGTCGACGACCACCTTGCCCCTCGCCGGTTTGCCGTACAGAAGCCACAGCTTATAGTCGGGCAGCCCCAAGGGCCGCGGCGGGAAGCGAGTCCCGATCTCTTCACCGGCGAGGCAGTCCTTCAACACGTCCGGGCGCCCTCCCCGGGCGATGACCGTCTCCACCCCCCCGCTCGTGGCTATGCGGGCGCTGTTGACCTTGCTGCCCATGCCACCCGAGCCGAGGGGCCCGATGGCCCCGATCCGGACGCATTCCAGCTCGCTCGCGTCTTCGACCCTCGTGATGAGCCGCGCTTCGCCATCTTCGCGTGGATCGGCCGTGTAGAGCCCGTCGGTATCGGTGAGAAGCACCAGCAGGTCGGCTTTCACCAGCAGCGCCACCTGCGCCGCGAGAGCGTCGTTGTCGCCGAAGCACAGTTCGTCGGTGGCGGTGGTGTCGTTCTCGTTGACGATCGGCACGACCTTCCAGTCGAGCAGCCGGTTCAGCGTGTTCCGAGCGTTCAGATACTGGGTGCGCGCAGCCACGTCGAAAGCCGTGAGCAAGACTTGAGCCGTGACCACGTTCTCGTGGGCGAAGAGCTCAGTGTAGATGTGAAAGAGCCGGCCCTGGCCCACCGCCGCCGCGGCCTGCAGATCGACGACCTCGGTGGGACGACTCTTGAAACGGAGGACTCCCATCCCCGACGAGACGGCTCCCGACGAGACCACGATGACCCGGTGGCCCGACGAATGCAACTCGCAGATCTCGGCAACGAGACCCGCCACCGGGGACAGCCGGAAGGTGCCGCGCTTGTTGGTGAGCGTGCTCGAGCCTATCTTGACGACGACCGTCTTACCTGACCGCTTACCTGCCACACCCGCCCCTATTGATACTCGAAGGCATAGCCCTCAATGTCTACATCGTCCCCCGGTTGGGCCCCTTGCGCCCGTAGAGCAGCATACACCCCCAATCGGTCGAGCCGCTCCCCAAGATACCGGATAGCGTCTTCATTGGTGAGATCGAACCTGCTTACCAGACGGCGAACGCCCCGTCCCCGCACGACGAACCCCGACTCGTCACGACTGACTACGAACGTCGTCTCAGCAGCGCCGAGCGGTCGGTAGATCACGTGACCGCTTTCGCCCACCTCACCTTCATGCGGCTCTTCCGGCGTCCCGGCGCCGGCCGGCACCGTGCTGAGCTCCTCCTGTGCGGCCCCTAGTTCGCGCAGCAGCGGCCCCACCCAGTGAAGCAGTGCGGAAAGCCCCGCTCCGGTCACTGCCGACACAGGCCAGACCAACCGCCGGGCCAGAGGCGCGTCGTCGCCTACGACGAAGGTGAACGCGGGATGGCCGGCGCGACGGAGACGCTCCACTTCGGCGACGAACACCTCTCTCTGTTCTTCCACCTCAGTCGGAGCAAGCGCGTCGATCTTGTTGAGCACCACCACCTGCGGCTTTTCGGCAAGACTCGAGGCATGAGCACCCAACTCCTCGAGAATCGTCCGGAAGCCTTCGAGCGGTCCGGTCTCGTAGTACCCGGTTATGTCGACCACATGCATGAGCAGCCGGCACCGCTCCAGGTGGGCAAGGAACTCGTGCCCCAGCCCCACGCCTTCGCTTGCGCCTTCAAGCAGCCCGGGGATGTCGGCCAGGGTGAACACGTCGCCCTCGCCTGACCAGTCGACCACTCCAAGCATGGGCTCGACCGTGGTGAAAGGATACGCCGCCACCTTCGGTTTGGCGTTTGAAAGTCTGTTCAGCAACGAGGACTTGCCCGCGTTCGGCAAGCCCGCCAACCCCGCGTCGGCCATCAGCTTGAGTGAAAGCCGGAGCCACATGCTCTCGCCTTCTTCCCCCAACTCGGCGAACTTGGGTGCCTGCCGGACGGAGTTGACGAACCGGGTGTTTCCGTGACCACCTGCGCCGCCATGAGCGACGAGAACCTGCTGGTCCGGCCTTAGAATGTCGGCGACGAACCTCTCTTCGCCGTCATCCTCCGCGAAGACCTGCGTGCCCAACGGCACCCGCACCGTGATGGTTTCTCCGTTGGCCCCGTGTTTGCGTGCCCCTTGCCCAGCTTCGCCCACACCGGCCTTGAAATGGACCTTGAAGGTGAAGGGCTGGAGATCTCGTTGCTGGACATCAGCCACGACAAGGACATCGCCGCCCCGGCCTCCGTCTCCCCCGTCGGGCCCGCCCCGGGGAACGTGCTTCTCCCTGCGAAAAGAAACGCAACCGTTCCCGCCGTGCCCGGCCGCCACGTGGATCTTTGCGTGATCGAAGAACATGGACGGCTCCGAGCCAAGGCGAGTCCGGCTGCGGACTGCCTGCCGAGTGTCAGTCGGTCAGTATGCTGATGAAGCGCCCCGCCTTGCGCGTGGCGAAGACCACGCGGCCGGCAGCTTTGGCGAACAGAGTGTCGTCGGAGCCCATGCCCACGTTGACGCCGGCGCGGAACCTGCTGCCCCGCTGGCGGACGAGGATGGCACCGGCCTTGACGTTCTCGCCGGCGAACGCTTTGACACCCAGACGCTGGGCGTTGGAATCGCGGCCGTTTCTGGAACTGCCGCCGCCTTTCTTATGAGCCATGTCGCCTGCCTCCTAAGCTATCTTCTTCACTTCGAGGCGGGTAAGCCCCGAGCGGAAACCGGCCTTCTTGCGCCAGCCGCGCTTGGGCTTGAACCTCGAAATGACGATCTTGGGCCCACGGAAGTGCTCGACCACTCGGGCCGTCACCTTGACTTCTGCAGCCTGCCCGGCCAGGCGAAGATCGCTCCCGTCCGAAAAGAGCAGAGAACGTAACTCGACGGTGTCACCTTCGGCGGCGCTAAGCCGGTCGACCACGACCTCCCGGCCTTCTTCCACCCGGTACTGCTTGCCGCCGACTTCGACGATGGCGAACATTCCGACTCCTCGTATTCATCGTACAACAAAGGCCGCGCAGGCCGCGGCCGCGAGCAAGGCAGTATATCAGGGTTGTCCGCGGCCTGCCACAGCCGGCGCGACGTCGTCCCCGAGAGGGTTCAGTCGGGGACTAACGCGACGTGTTCCAGAGGGACCGACTCGTCGGCGACCTGGACAAAGAAGCTTCGCCCCGTCTGGGCTTCTAGTCTTCGCAGCGCTGGGTGGCGGCCGCCGAGCAGGCATGCAGCCACGCGCGGGTGCACTTCTACCCGAAGGCCTGGAAGAGCCGACGACTGGGCCAGACTCCGCAGCCGCCGCTCTACCTCGATGAGCGCCGAGTCTTCGGAGAACACCCTGCCGTCTCCGTGGCAGCGCGGGCACGGCATGGTGACCACCTCACGCAGTCCCCGGGCGACATTCCGCCTGGTCATCTCCACCAGTCCCAAAGGGGATATCTCCACCACGTAGGTCTTGGTGCGGTCTGTCGCCAACTCGGCCTCGAGCGCGGCGAGTACGGCCTCTTGGTTGGAGCGCACGGCCATATCGATGAAGTCGATGACGATTATCCCCCCTATGTCCCGCAGGCGGAGTTGACGGACGATCTCCCGGCAGGCTTCGACGTTGGTCTTGAGCGTGGTGTCCTCGAGGAAACGCCTGCCCACGTAGCGGCCCGTGTTGACGTCGATGACCGTCATGGCCTCGGTGTGATCGATGACGATATGGCCGCCCGAAGGTAGTTCGACCCGCCTCGCCAGGGCCTTCATGATCTCTCCCTCGAGGCCGAACCGCTCGAAAAGCGGGACCGTCCCCTCGTACAGTTCGACCTTGTCGGCCATCTCGGGAGCGACGTCGCGCAAATACTCCACCAGGCGGCGATGAAGCTCGGCGTCGTCCACCAGGACCGCACCGAATTCAGAGCCAAGGAGGTCGCGGATCGACCGCATGGCCAGATCTGCCTCAGAGTAGACGAGCGCCGGCGCCCGAGACGCGTTGGCCAGGCGCTCCACGTCCGCCCATACACGCCGGAGGAAAGCCAGGTCCCGGCTGATGGCCGCCGCGTCTGCCCCCTCGGCTGCCGTGCGGATAATCAGGCCCCCCGCTCCCGGCTCGAGTTCCTTGCAGACCGCTCGCAGACGC
>MELN01000019.1:80407-82060 GCA_001768675.1 Actinobacteria bacterium RBG_16_64_13
AGCCGGCGAGACACACCTGAAGCCTCCGCCAGCGGCAGGAAGACCGAATAACGTCCGGCGATGCCGAGCTGTGTGGTCAAGCGCGGGCCCTTGCTCCCCATGGCGTCGCGGATCACCTGTACCATCACTTCCTTGCCGCCCTGCAGCAAGTCGGTGATCTTGCGTTGCCGCCCAGGGCGCACTTCGGGCCGCACCACTTCATCCACATAGAGAAAGCCGTTGCGCTCCAGGCCGATGTCGACGAAGGCCGCGTCCATCCCCGCAAGGACGTTCTCCACCCGGCCCTTGTAGATGTTGCCCACCAGGGAAGCCAGGCCGGGACGCTCGATGTACAGTTCGGCCGGCCGGCCGTCCTCTAGTAGCGCGACCCGTGTCTCGAGGGTCTCACGAGAGACGATGAGCTGCTTCACTTGGCCATGCACCTCACGAGAGGATGACCTCCATCCGAGTGATTCCTTCGATCTCGAGCGCCACTTCGGCCAATCCGCCGAGCGCCGCCACCACGCGTTCGGGACGTGCCGTACCCCCGGGAGTCACCGCCGTCCGAAACGATACAGTGCACGCCGGACTCGGACCGCTCGCCACCGAGACCTCGTCGACGTAGCTTTTGACATCGACGCGGCGGACCCTCCCTTCCCGTGTGTCCTCAGTGGGAAGTTCTGCCGCCTCGCGGAAGCGGCGGGCGGCATCCTCAAGAGCGGTCGCCAGATCCCCTGCTCCAAGGCCACCGCACACCCTGACCTGGTACAGGGCCCCCGTCACACGCGCCGGCAGCGAGCGAGCAGCGCTGTAGGTCTCCAACGCCAGCAGCCGCATGTGCGCCGGCAGCGCTGCGGTCAGTCGCGTGACAAACGCCGAGTCCGGCTCCTCGGCGAGTTGAAACGCGCACAACTCCCTCAGACCCTCTACCCCCACGGCCAGCGGCAGCGCAAGACTGAGGAGAGGCTTGGGCCGCATACCGGCGGAGAGCGCCAAACGCCCTCCGGCGCGCCGGATGGCGCGCCGAAAGATCTCCACCCGATCCAGGTGACCGATGAACCGACCCCGCCCCGTCACCGAGAAGGTGGCCACATAAGGCCACCGGGAGGCTGCCGCGGCGACCGCAGACCCCTCGGCGACCGGAGCCGAGGTGGCGTCCAGAGCCGGGTTGGCGACCGGAACCGCCGCGGCGAACTCGGCAGCCAGGTCGTTCCTGTAGGGCCCTTCGCACGCCCCGCAATCGCCGCAGCCCTCCCAGCGGCAGTCCGGTGTGCTCTCGCCGCGTTGCGCCTTCTCCCATTCCACCCGGAGGTAGTCGCGACCCACGGTCCCCGATATCACGTCCCACGGCAAGGCCGCGTCCGGGCGCAAGACGGCCGTGGCGAGCTCCTCGGCCGAAGTCCCGGCCGCCGCGAACGCGCCACTCCAAGCGTCGGCGCGGAACTCTTCCGTCCACGAGTCGTAGCGGGCGCCTGACCGCCATGCGTTCTCGATCACTGCTCCCATTTCCTCTCCCCCGCGCGCCAGGGCCGCCTCCAGGTGACTCTTGTCCGCGCCGTGTAGAGCCAGCTTGATCCCCGGTCTGCGCAGGCGGGAGCGCAGCAGGTCCTGACGGCGCATCAGCGTCTCCCGATCGGCCATCCCAGCCCACTGGAAGGGGGTCAGAGGCTTGGG
>MELN01000020.1:0-10339 GCA_001768675.1 Actinobacteria bacterium RBG_16_64_13
GACCAAGATCCGGGTCACCGCTCGCGGTCTTGCCTTCGTGGACAAGGACGGCGTCAAGCAAGAGATCGAGGCCGACAACGTGATGCCGACCGCGCCGCTCCGGCCCAACGACACGCTCTACAGAGCTTTGGAAGGCAAGGTTCCGGAACTGTATCTGATCGGCGACGGCAAGGAAGCAGGGATGATCGTCCATGCCGTCCGGTCGGGCTACCACACGGCGAAGGCCATCTGACCCGGGTACGCAAGGAGAGAAACTCATGGCTGATTCACCCAACTACGAAGAGCTGCTGAAGAGACTGGAAGACACCGAGCGGCGGCTGGCGAAGACCGAGCGGAACGCCCAGATCGCGCGTGACTACGTGGAGATCTCCAACCTGCACGGCCGCTATAACCACCTCTGCCTCGGCCACTCCTGGGACAAGATCGTCGATGAGCTTTTTGCTCAGAAGACGCCCGGGATCAAAGTGGAGATCGTGGAGAGCGGCGTGTTCCACGGTCTCGACGGTGCGCGGCGGGTGTTCGTGGACATGCTGGGCAAGCTCTACCACTACGATGGCAACTGCGCCATCCACGAACTGACCACGCCCATCATCCAGGTTCAGAAGGACATGAACACGGCTAAAGGCATGTGGTTCCACGTTGGATTCAACACCTTCCTCGACCCGGTCAAAGGGGTCATCCCCATCTGGCAGGTGATCAAGTACAACCACATCTTCGTCAAGGAAGACGGGCAGTGGAAGTTCTGGGACTATCGGGCCCACCTGCTCATCCGTAGCTCGTTCGAGAAGGGCTGGGTGGACGAGCCGGTCATCCAGGGCAGCGCCATCCAGGGGGCCAGGCCGGCGGACGCCCCGGTGCCTGACGAGCCCACCAGCTTCCACGAGCCGTATTCGGGCCGCCATGGCAACCACTCCGGGCTGCCCATGCCACCCGAGTACGTAGATCTAGACACGTTCTGAGCGCCGGCGTAAGCGTACCTAGTCGAGGCCCGAGGAATCTCTTGACAGCAAGGACCAATACCTGCAAGAATATGTAGAGCGAGCGCTCTATCTACGAATGGCGCGGAGGGCGCCGGGGCAGTCAGCGGAAAGGGAGAAGCATCTAGTGGCAATCAAGACACCACAGCAGTACCTGGCGAGCTTGAACGACGGCAGAGTCGTCTACTTCGATGGTAAGCGAGTGCCGGACGTCACCAAGCACCCGGTCTGCAAGATCACCAATGACTGGGTCGCGATGGACTACATTATGAACAACGACCCGAAGTATCAGGATCTTCTGACCGATCTCGACTCGGAAGGCGAACGCGTGAGCTTCGCCCTGCAACCTCAGCGCTCGAGGGACGACCTGCTACGGCTGCGTGAAGTGGTCAAGCTCTGGGCCCGTGTTTGCTTCGGCAAGCCCTCTGGAGCCAAGTTCGTGGCCAAGGACGGCCTGAACGCGGTGACCGTGGTCGCCCCGCGAGTGGACAAGAAGTACGGAACCGACTATGCCGCCAACGTGGAGGCGTATCGCAGGCACCTGCAGAAGAACGACCTGTCGTTCGCCATGGGTCTCACCGACGTCAAGGGCGACCGGAGCCTGCGTCCATCGCAGCAGGTTCAGCACAAGGACTTCTACGTGCGCATCGTCGAGGAACGGCCCGACGGCATCATCGTGAGCGGGGCCAAGACCCACATCAGCCAGGCGCCCGCGTGCAACGAGGTCCTCATCGCTCCGTGCCGCGCCATGCAAGAGGACGACGCGGCGTACGCCGTCGCCTTCGGGGTCCCCCTCAACACGCCGGGCATCACCATGATCTGCGCCCAGCCGGAGATCCACGAAGGGGCGACGCTCTTCGACCATCCCATCTCGGCAGCCGTGTATATCAACGACGCCACCATCGTCTTCGACAATGTCTTCATCCCCAACGAGCGCATCTTCTTGAAAGGGGAATGGGAGTTCGCGGGTGAGGTGGCCTACATGTTCGCCAACTTCCACCGCTTGAGCGCCGAGACCTACAAGGCCATGGAACTGGAGCTCTTCACGGGCGCGGCGACCTTGATGGCTGAGTACAACGGTATCGAGAAGAAAGCCCACGTCCGGGAGAAACTCACCTGGCTTGTCATGTACACCGAGGCTGTGGAGACCCTGGGCAGAGCCGCCGTGGAGCAGTGCGTGGGCGAAGAGGGCTCCGATCTGGTGTACCCGAACCCCATGATCGCCAACATCTGCAAGTTCTACTTTGCCGACAACTGGCATACAGCGACCAAGTACATCCAGGACATCGGTGGGGGCATCATCGTGACCGCCCCCTCGTATAACGACTACATGAACCCTGAGACTCACGATTTCATGGAGAAGTACTTCGGCGGGAGCGCCCGGACTTCAACCGAGAACCGGCTGCGCATGGTCAAGCTGGTCCGCGACCTGACCTCGTGCTACGAGGACGTGCTGACCATCCACGCCGAAGGTTCGCTGGAAGCACAGAAGCTCTCCATTCTCCAGCTGGCCGACTTCGGCCGGTACAAAGCGGCCGCGATGCGCGCTGCCGGCATCGCGGACTCGAATAGGAACGCGCTTTTCGCGGAGTTGCCCAAGTTCCCTCCGGATCTGTAGAGGCGATGGAGTCGTCTCTGACGAGCGGCGTAGTCACCCGGCTCAGCGGAGCGATTGACAACCACGTCGGACGGCTATAGTATGGCTAACCCAATGCCACAGTCCTATAGTGAAAGTGGCCGAATGGACGCGGACCGAGCCCGAACGTTGGTTCTCGAGGCCATCGATTCCGGCAAACCCGCGCTCGACGAAGTTGCGTCGAAAGCGCTTCTTGCCGCGTATGGCGTTCCGGTGCCGGCCGGTGCTCTGGTGACGAGTGAAGCGGAGGCGTTGGCCGCCGCTGCGAAGCTGGGCGGCCGGCTGGCCATGAAAGCGGTCGGGTCTCAGATCCACCACAAGACCGAGGGTGCACTGGTGGTGCTGGGGGTCAGCGGCGCTGAGGCGGTCGCGGAGACGTATCGGGCGTTGCGGCAGCGGGCGGGTGACGCGCTCGAGGGCGTGTTGGTGGAGAAGATGATCTCCGGGAACCGGGAACTCATGGTCGGTCTCAACCGGGATCCTGTGTTCGGTCCCGTGGTCGCATTCGGCCTCGGCGGCGTGTTGACCGAGGTGTTGGGCGACATCGCGCTTGCGCTTGTCCCCCCAAGTGAGCGCGATGTCGCCGAACTCCTCGAAGTCATTCGTTCCAGGCGGATCCTCGGCGCTTTCCGAGGCTCCCCGCCTGTGGACCGCGCCGCCCTTTCGGCCGTCATCAGGGCTCTTTCGCAGATTGCACTGGACTTTCCCGAGATCGCCGAGATCGACGTGAACCCACTCTTGGTGGAGGGCGACCAGCCGGTAGCTGCCGATGCTCTGGTGATCCTTTCCGCCGGCGCGCGTCCGGCGAGCCCGAGCACGGCCCCGGTCGCCCGAGGTTTCCCGCGCGATCTCGGCGCGGTTCTCTCTCCGGCCTCAGTCGCGATCGTGGGCGCTTCGGACGACATCCGCAAGTGGGGCGGTTCCGCTCTCCGCAACCTGCTGGAAGGCGGGTACCAAGGGACCATCTACCCGGTCAACCCCCGGGGCGGGGTCTTTTTCGGGATCAAGTCCTACACCTCCCTGGCGGAAGTACCGGAGCCTCCCGATCTGGCCCTCATGGCCGTGGGCGGCCACCAGGTCAAGGGAGTGCTCGAGGACTGCGGGCGGCGGGGCGTTCGCGCCGCTGTCGTCTTGGCGGCCGGGTTCTCCGAAACCGGAGCAGAGGGCGCGGCGCTCGAGCGCGACATCTCACAGACGGCGGCCGACTACGGTATCACTCTGCTCGGCCCCAACTGCATGGGCCTGCTGTCCAACGAACGCCGGTTCCACGCCACCGGTCTCGTTGCGCTGCATCCTCCCAAGGGCAAACTCAGCTTCATCTCCCAGTCGGGGAGTCTGGGCCCCAGTGTGGTGAACACGTGCGAGCGCCGTGGGATAGGCGTGGACAAGTTCGTAAGTGTGGGCAACGAGGCTCAAGTGAGCGCCTTCGACGTTCTCGACTACATGCGTGACGACCCTCACACCGAAGGCATCATGATGTACCTGGAGGGCATAGAAGACGGCCGGCATTTCTTTGAGGCCGCTCGTAGGACCACCGTACACAAGCCGGTCGTAGTCCTGCGCGGTGGATTGACCGAGTCGGGCGGCAGGGCCGCCGCCTCTCACACGGGGGCGATGGCCGGGTCGGCCGAGGTGTACCGCGCGGCTGCCCGCCAGGCGGGAGTGGTCACGTGCGGCACGGTAGAAGAATTGGTCGATATGGGAGCCTGCCTGACCTATCTGCCGCTGCCCCGGGGGCGGAGGGTGGCGATCGTCACCAATGGCGGTGGCCCGGGTGTTCTAGCGACCGATGAGGTGGCTTTGACCGATCTGGAGCTTGCCGAAACGCCTCCTGCGCTCCTGGCTGCCCTCGACGAACTGCTGCCGCCCTTCTGGAGCAGGCGGAATCCCTTCGATCTCGTGGCGGCGGGGTTCGGCGACGTTGGGCTGCTGGCGCTCGAGCTTGTTGTTCGATGCGAGGCGGTGGACGCGGTCTTGGCTCTGAACTTCTTGGGAGTCCCCAGCACGAGCGACGAAGGGCGCGAGCGCCTGCGTAGCGGCGAGCTCGACGGATTCACCGCTTGGGAGCTCTCGCTGCTCGAGCGAGTGGCCGCTCTAATGGAAGAGACGGGCAAGCCGGTGATCAACGTCCCAGACCATCCGGTGCACAGCCCCGGACTGGAGCTCGGGGGTCACTACACCCCGGTGGTGCTGTCATCGCCGCGCGCCGCGGCGCGGGCACTCGATCGGATGGCTTGGTGCGCACGGTACAGACAAGCCGCGGTGACAGGAGTCTTGCCGGGTTCTCGCTCACGCACGAAAAGTGCTCTCGGCCGGCGGCCGGTTCACGAACTTGCACGGTGATATGGGTGAATGGTATAAAAGAACACCCAGTAGACTCGCCTCGGGACTGTTCAGCTGATAGGCTGAGTGAGAGAGGGCTGAGGGCGGCGTTGCGGGGGCCGCTGTGCTTCGTGACAGGGGCGGACAGGCAGCTAGGGTATCGGCCGCGCGGCGTCTGGAGGAGATGCGCTGAAGGCCACGTCGGGCAAAGGGGGCCCTTGTTGAGCATTGTCTATCTTGCCGCCACGGCGGCGCCCACGTTGTCCGGTCGTTGTGGACCCATCTGCAACGGAGAGATCAATGGTTGAGTGGGTGCAGTACCTCATCACGGGCATCACCATGGGCTCCATATACGCCCTGATCGCCCTCGGGTTCGTGACCATCTACCGGTCTTCGCGCATCGTGAACATGGCCCAGGGCAGCTTCGTGATGTTCGGCGGGTTGTTCGCCTTCAGCATGCTCATGGAGGTGGGCCTTCCTTTCTGGCTGGCGGGGATCCTCGGGGTCGTGCTGGTGGTGATCCTCGCAGTCGCCATGTATCAGGTTGTGCTCAAGCCCGTGCTCAAGATCTCGTTGGTGACGATGATCCTGTGCACCGTTGCTCTCAGCCTGCTTTTCGAGAACCTCTCTCTGGTCAAGTGGGGGGGCTACACGAACAACCTGCCCGCCTTCACGGGGGAGTCCTCGTTCAATGTGGGCGGCGTGTTCGTGTCTTGGCAGGCCATCTGGATGATAGGCATCATGGTCGTCTGCCTGCTCGTGCTCTACTTCCTCAACAACCACACCCTCATGGGCAAGCGGATGACCGCCACAGCTACGAACCCGACGGCCGCGAGCCTCTCCGGCATCAACGTCAGCCGAATGATCCTGGTGTCTTTTGCCATCAGCGGGGCGATCGGGGCGATCGGAGGGATCGCCATCTCCAGCTATGTGGGGGGGCTGAGCTACGGGACCGGCGGTATCTACGGGATGATGGGCTTCATCGCAGCCGTCCTCGGCGGCTGGGGCTCCAGCACCGGTGCGGTCGTCGGAGGCTTGACTCTTGGCATAGTTCAGGGGTTATTCACCGGTCTCGTGCCGGCAGGGTACAAGAACGTGCCGGCCTTCATCATCTTGCTGATCGTGCTGTACTTCCGGCCTCAAGGGCTGCTCGGCACCCACGTTCCGGAAGGTGAGGTTTGATGGCCGGCGACGCGAAGCCTCAAGTCGCGGCAAACAGCGGCCCCACGGGGTGGCTGCGGGGCATCTTCGGCGGAGGCTGGGGCTGGGCGAGTGGTGGCAAGATCGCCATCATCTTCATGCTGCTGGTGTGGCCGCTCATCTACAAGGGCCTTACCGATAGCAACTACGCTCTCAACATAATGACCCAGGCCGGTTTGTACGCCATCCTGACCCTTAGCGTGGGCCTGGTCTTGGGCCAGGCTGGGCAGCTCTCATTCGGCCACTCGGCCTTCTATGGGATTGGCGCGTACGTCTGCGGGCAGCTCGTGGCCGAGTTTGGCGTGCCCACGTTCGTGGCCTGGATGGCCGGTGCGGCTGCGGCGGGTGTCGTGGCCCTACTCATCGGCCGGCCGGTGCTCAAGCTCAAGTACTTCTATCTCGCGCTGGCCACGATGAGTCTGGGCCAGATATTCCTCGCCATCGTGTTCGAATGGAAGCAAGTGGGTGCCTCCAATGGGTTTGGAGGAGTGCATCCCCTGAACATCTTCGGGTTTGAGTTCGACACCCAACTCCGCAAGTATTACATGGTCTGGGTTGTGTGCATCCTGATCCTGTTCTTCCTTGCCAGGCTGCTCAAGTTCCGAGTGGGCAGGGCGCTCCGTGGCGTCGCGGTGAGCGAGATCGCCTCCTCAACCCTGGGCGTGCGCAATGCCGACTGGAAACTCCGTGCGTTCATCTTCAACGCAGTGTTCTGCGGTCTTGCCGGCGGTCTGTTCGTCTTCGTGTACGGAGCGGTCTCGCCGCAGAAGTTCTCGTTCTCCGCCTCCGTGCTTCCCATCGTCATGATGCTCGTGGGTGGAGACAGGTGGATCTGGGGAGGGATCATCGGGTCGGTCCTCATGACCTGGGTCATCAACGGTTTCTCCGGCAGCATGCTGCAGTACAACGGCACGGTGTACTCGGTCATCATGATCCTGCTCCTCCTCTTCCTGCCCGCGGGCATCCTGGGCCTCCGGCCCAAGATGGCGAGGCGTTTGTGGGCGCAGATCAAGGGGGAGACGCTGCAAGAGACGCCGATCTCCGCGGCTGTGGCCTGCGCGGACGCGGCTGAGGCCGACAGAGATGTCGCTCGCTGCGAGCCGCAGATGGCGCTTCCGACTCCCGAGTCGCTGTCCGGCAGAACGGCCGGGGAAGCGGCCGCCCCGTCGGCGGCTGTGGCTCCAGCCGTGGTGTCTGCGGAGGCAGGTCTCTTGCGAGAAGACCTGGCTCGACGAAAGGCCGAGACGAAGGCGGAGGGCCCGCTCTTGCGGATCGAGAACGTGTCCGTGCACTTTGGCGGTCTGAAAGCGGTGAGTGAGGTCTCCTTCGAGGTGGAAGAGGGGAGCATCACCGCGCTCATCGGTCCCAACGGCGCCGGCAAGACGACGCTGTTCAATGCCGTCAGCCGGCTCCAGCGGACGGCGGGGGGCAAGATCTGGTTCGGGGACCAAGACTTGACAAAGCTCGACGCTGCCTCGACAGCCCGTCTGGGCATGGCCCGCACCTTCCAGAATCTGCGGATCTTCGTGAACATGAGCGTGCTCGATAACGTTCTTGTGGGATGCCACCGGCACGAGAAGTCGGGTTTCTGGTCGGGCGGTCTGGGATTGCCCTCGCAAAGGCGGGAGGAGAAGCGCTCCCGCGCCCGGGCGATGGACGCGCTGGCCTTGGTGGGACTGCAAGAGCAGGCCGATCTGCCTGCCGCCAGCCTCCCGTATGGGCAGCAGCGCTTGGTGGAGATCGCGAGGGCACTCGCATCGGAGCCGCGCCTGCTTCTGCTGGACGAGCCGGCGGCGGGCACGAACCAGAGCGAGCGCGAAGATCTTATCGAGCGCATCGCCACCATCCGCGAGGCTGGGGTGACCGTGCTCCTCGTGGAGCACGACATGGACCTGGTCATGGATATCTCCGACGAGGTGAACGTTCTCGACTACGGCAAGCTCATCTCCTCGGGCACGCCGGACACGATACAGAGGGACCAGAAGGTGATCACCGCCTACCTGGGGGCCGAGCGGGGCGAGAGAGACCTCTGCGCCACCCGTGACCTGGTCGATGGAGAAAGTTGCCCGGTGCCCGAGGATCTTCTGGTGATTGAAGACCTGGTCACGGCTTATGGTTCGATCGAGGCTCTCCATGGAGTCTCCTTGACGGTTCCCAAAGGAATGGTGGTGACGGTCCTTGGCGCCAACGGCGCCGGCAAGAGCACTCTGCTCCATACCATATCCGGCATCGTCCGCAGCAGTAGCGGCCGCGTTACGTACCGAGGTATGGATATCACGCGTTTGGCGCCGGAGAAGATCGTCAGCAAGGGTCTGTGCCAGGTGCCTGAAGGCCGTCAGCTCTTTCCCACCCTCACGGTGGAGGAGAACCTGGTCGTGGGCGCCACAGGTCGCAGGGACCGCAGTGGTCTGGCCGACGACATCGCGTATGTCTACGAGCTGTTCCCTATCCTCGGCGAGCGGCGCAGGCAGGAAGCGGGCACCCTCTCCGGGGGCGAGCAACAGATGCTGGCTATCGGCCGGGCGCTCACCGGAAAGCCGAGCCTGCTGCTTCTGGACGAGCCTTCCATGGGCCTAGCGCCGCTGGCGGTGGAACGGATCTTCGAAGCGCTCGCGAAGCTCAACGAGCAAGGACTCACCATGCTTATGGTCGAGCAGAACGCCGAAATGGCGCTCTCGCTCGCGCATCTCGCAGTCGTGCTCACGACGGGCAACGTGGTGCTCTCGGGCACGGCCACCAAACTTCGGCAGGATGATCGCGTGCGGGCAAGCTACCTGGGTGACTGAAAACTATCGCGCGATCTGATCAGCACAGGGTCGGTAGGGGTAAGAAGCAGCACACAGAACGAAAGGGGAGAGTACATGAGAAGAAGCTACTGGATAGCGCTGGGATTGGTCCTAGTGCTCGCTCTCGGTGTCTTCGCCGCGGCCTGCGGCGGCGGCGACGAGACCACCACCACGGGGGCGACGACCGCCACCACCGCCGGCAGCACTACCACGGTGGCCGAGGCCACCACCACCACCGTCAACACCACACCCATCAAGATCGGCATCGCCATCTCGCTCACCGGCGACAGCGCCGCGCCGTGCGCGCAGATCAAGCAGGGCTTCGACACTGAAGCCGCGTTCATCAACGCCAACGGTGGGATCAACGGCCGCCAGGTCGAGCTGATCTATGTCGACGACCAGTCTCAGATGGACACCGCGACGGCGGCCATCCAGTCTCTGGTCGACCAGAAGGTCGACGTCGTCATCGGCCCGTTCCCGCAGTGGACCCAGCCGCCGACGTTCCCCCTCACGGAGGAGGCGGGCATCCTCCATGTCGCATTTGGGCCGCCGACCGATGACATGCTGGCAGTCCCCAACACGTTGACGTACGTGTTCACGCCGGCCACAGGTGCCGACGGCTGCTCCGACGCTTTCGTCAAGGAGATGCAGGCCGACGCCCGCACGAACGTCCTCGGTGTGGGCGACAACATGGTCATCAGCCAAGAGACCCTGAAGCGGCTTACAGAGTTGCTGCCGGCTGCCGGCGTGCAGTTCACGCTCATGAGCGACAGCTATGGCCTTGGCGATACCGACTTCACTCCGATCGCCAACAAGATCGCTGCCAAAGCAAAAGAAGTCAATCCCGACGCCATCATCCTGGCCAGCAACCCTGTAGCAGTCAACCCGCTGACCAAGGCGCTTCGCAGCCTGGGCGTGACCGTACCTATCTACAACCAGGCCTCGGGCTCACACCCACTGCCCCTGTTCGCTCCGGCGGGCATGGATCCAGCCAATGTCGCCGGCGACTACGCCTTCGGCCCGGCCATCGTGGACCCGAGCAAGATCCCCGATACCTATCCGGCCAAGGCCGATCTCATCGCCTTCGTTGAGCGGTGGCGTGCCGGCCCCGGCGCGAAAGAACCGTTCGCCAGCCTCTTCCTGGGCTTCGCCTATGACACCATCCACCTCGCCGAGCAGGCCATCCTCACCGCCGAAACGGCGGATGGAGCCGGCTACGCCGCTGCGCTGGCGAAGGTCGACTGGTGGGGCGCCCAAGGACACTATGTGTTCTCCGCGGAAGACCATATCGGTGGCCACGGTGGCTTCTTCCAGTGGCAGTACACTGTGGACCAAGGCTTCAAGTTCATCCGCGAACTGAACTAGTCCAACCGATCCAGCCCTGCCGAGAGGCAGTGCGACAGAAGCGAATCCGGGCG
>MELN01000020.1:10358-20485 GCA_001768675.1 Actinobacteria bacterium RBG_16_64_13
TTCCGCGGGCCGCGCCCAACTCTTTCCGGTCCTCGAATGCCCGAGGTCGGAGGGGGGTGTGGGTGACTCCGTCGGCGCAGGGAATACCTGTTACTATTCGTCTATCACAATGGATTACCCACTTTACCAAGGAGCTCTTTCATGGGAGATAGACTTAGAGGCAAAGTCGCCGTTGTGACTGGATCGGGCGGCATGGGCATCGGACAGGGCTGCGCCCTCGCGATGGCCCGCGAAGGAGCCCACGTGGTCGGCTGCAACCGGCGCAAGGAGGCCGGCGCGGAGACCGAGGCGCTTATCAAGAGCGAAGGTCTGTCGTACGAGACCTTCCTCGCCGACCTCACCGATCCGGCTCAGAACGACAGGCTCATGGCTTTTGCCGTGGACAAGTTCGGCGGTCTGGACATCTTGGTCAACTCCGCCGCTTTCGTGGAATTCGCGCCGATCGCCGAGATGGACTACGAGAAGCATTGGCGCCGGACCATGGTCGGCGAGCTCGACCTTGTCTTTCTGGGCGTCAAGGCGGCCTGGCCTCACCTTGTAGCCAGGGGGGCCGGTTCGATCGTCAACATGGCGTCGGCAAATTCTTACGTCTCTCTTCCGGGCGCCGGCGCCACGGCGCACTGCGCCACAAAGGGCGGCGTGCTTGCTATGACCAGGCAGCTGGCGGCGGAAGGGGCGCCGCACAACATCCGCGCCAACTGTATCTCCCCTGCGCTCATTGTCACGGAGCACACGAAGGAGCGTCTGGACAACGAGCCGGGCTTCACCGAGATGGTAATGCGGTCGTTCCTGCTCAAGCGGTTGGGGCGGCCTGAAGACATCGGATACGCCTGCGTCTACCTCGCCTCCGATGAATCGGGCTGGGTCACCGGGACCGATATAAGGGTCGATGGCGGCGCTACCGCCTTCTAGCGGTGTGAAGCGCTCTTCGCAAACAAGGATTGTCGGAGCAATAGTTGGAGGCTACGGTGAGCTTTCCGAGGATGGAGTTGAGGAGCGAGTTCCTCTACAGGGCGCATATCGATGTGGAGGGCTTCTACGAGGTCGGTGAGACTTTTCGAGGCACGAGGACGATCGTGCGGGTCAAGGGCGGATGGTTCGAGGGCCCCAAGGTCAAGGGTGAGATCCTCCCGGGCACGGGAGACTGGTTCATCATGCGCCCCGGCGGCGTCGCCGAGGGCGATGTGCGCGACGCCTACCGCACGCACGACGGACACGTTGTCTATGTCAGCTATCGGGCCATCCTCAATGTCCCTTCCGAGATCTGGGAAGGGCTCGGCCGCGGTGAGGACGTCGATCCGGCCAAGTATTACCTGCGCGGCCAGCCGATGTTCGAAACGGCCATCAGCACTCCCTACAGCTGGCTCAACAACACGATCGCGGTGAGCATCGGCAAGCAAGAAGCGATGGGTGTCACCTACGACGTCCACCAGATCTTGTAGAGAGCGCTCAACGGAAAGGGGACATTATGCTTAAGTTCATGCTCGCCGCCAGGCGCAAGCGGGAAGACACTCAACAGCGGTATTTCTTCGAGTGGGGCATCATCCACGTGTCGTTGATGCTCCAAACCCCCTCGGTGATGGACAGTTTCCGCCGCTACGTACAGCACTACTCCATCAGCGGGATCGACAACGATATGCTCATATATCCGTTGTCGCCGATGGAGTGGGACAACATGGCCGACCACGTGGTGGACAACTACGAGGCCATCGGGATCCCCTTCAAGGATCAGGACTACCCCAACCGCATGCAGCCTCACAAGTTCGGTGACGACGCGTTTGCGGTCGAACTGCTCGACTGGGAAACGCTGTACGAGGAAGAGGGCTTCTACGCGGGCGGGGTCAAGCTCATCCACTGGCTGCGCAAGCGGCCGGAGCTGTCCCATGAAGAGTTCAACGCCAAGTGGCGCGAGCACGGCAAGAAGATGGTCGAACTGGCTCCCAGGGGCTTGATCCGCAAGCTGGTCATCGACAAGCACGTGCCCATGGACCCGGCTGTTTTCAAGGGCACGCTCTTCGAGTTCGGCAACGTGGGACACTACGCTGGAGTCGAGGAGCTCTGGTTCAAGAGTGTCGACGACCTGGGCAGGCTGCGCAAAGACCCGGAGCTCCACAAAGCACTCCGCGCCGGCTACGAGACTTTCGTCGACGCGGCCGAAACCTTCTCGATGGTGACCACCGAGCGGGTGATCTATGACTTCATAACCCCCGGGCGCGTCTCACCCAAGGCATCGGTGCTTGTTCCGGGCACGCTCGAGCACGCGGTCGACAGGCAGGGCTACAAGGGCTGGAACGTGCCGGGCTGGGACCAGGACCTCTATACGTAGGCTCCGCCGGGCGCTAGTCGCGGGGTCGCTGGATCCCGGCGGCCACCAGAGCCTTGTCCGTTAGCTCTCTGATGATCTGGATATGCTCCCGCATCAGCCGGGCTGCTTCCTCTGGGTCACGCGCGCGAATGGCCTCCAGGATACCCTCGTGCGCATCGTGTACCTGGTGCTCACTTTCCTGGTACCGGACGAGTTCGACAGGCACGAACAGGTCCGCGCGGACGGCGAGCATCGCCGCCTCCAGGCGGGGACTGCGGGCTGCCCGGGCTATGCTCCTATGGATGTCCATGTCGACGCGGAAGAGCGAGGACCAGTCCTGGGGATCGCGTTCACTGTCCACCGCGCGTTCCATGGTCTGCAGATCCTCATCCGTGCGCCTCTCCGCGGCCAGAACGGCGAGCCTTGACTCGACGGTCACGCGGAACTCGAAGATGTCGTCGAGCTCGTCTGAATGCTGCCGCATCCACTGAGTCCAACACTGCACCAGCGAGTAAGCGTCGGCGACGCGGGACCCTCCGCGCGATCCCCTGGTGGTGACTATGTAGCCCGTGCTCTCCAGAGCCTTGAGGGCCAACCGCAGCGTCATGCGCGAGATCCCCAAACGCGCGCCGAGGTCTCTCTCCGGAGGCAGCTTGTCCCCGGGACCCAACTCGCCGGAGAAGATCATGGCTCGCAGGAACCGCACGGCGCTGTCACTCGCCGTCTCGGGGATGAGTGAGATCTCCTGCACCATCTCGTTGCTCGCCTCAATCGCGCGCATGGGTGCTCCGTTGTTGTCTAGCGTGGCCCAATTACTATACCAAAAGGCCATGACTTGACAACGAACGTCGCGAATCCAGTATAATTGGTCGTCAGATAGACCAATCGGATGGCATCGGCGGAGGGTACCGGTTGGGGCCTCGATCCGCCGCGAGTTCACGTCGATCATGAGAGAGGGCGCAGTACGCATGGCTGGAAACGATGCATTTGTGAAGAACATGGATATTCTCGCCTACCACGACCTTGACGGGAAGCCGTGGTTTCAAATGGCGATGCAGGTGGTCGACGGGAGGTACTACCTCTACGGGTCCCACTTCAAGGCTTCAGGCTGGGCCATAGTCGATGTCACCGATCCCGCGAAGCCGGAGTACATGAAGTTCGTGCCCGGGCCGGAGCTCAAGGGGCAGACCACGCCGAAGATCCAGGTGGCCGACGGTCTGATGATCACCGCTCTGGGCGGCTCGCTGCCCATGCTGCACGGCGCAGCTATCGACGATCCTTACGAGGAAGGCATCTATATCTGGGACGTGAAGGATCCGGTCAATCCCAAGCGTCTGTGCCATTGGCAGACCGGCGGCCTCCTCGGGGTCCATCGCTTCTTCTACAATGGCGGGCGCTACGTCCACCTGAGTGCGTCATGCAAGGGTTTTTCAGGCTTCATATACCGGATCCTCGACATCGTCGATCCGGCTCATCCGGTCGAGGTGGGCCGCTGGTGGGCGCCCGAGCAGTGGGCCGCCGGCTACATAGAGAACAGGGCGGCCGATATCGAGTCGCTTCTCGACGGCGACATGATGCACGGACCGGCCTATCCCAAGGGCAAGCTCTCGTATGTCAGCTACGGCGGGGCCGGCATGATGATCTTGGACATCTCCGACATCACCCTGCCCAAGTTGGTCGGCCAACTGCGGCATCATCCGCCGTTCGCGGGCAAGTTGTGCGGTGCCCGCTGTCACACGGTTTTGCCCTTGTCCAAGCGTGACTACGTGGTCATGACCAGCGAGGGTGAGAGGTTCCACGTGTACCGTTCCGAACAGCTCAAAGCCGCCCAGCCGCTGAACTTCATCGGTATGGTCGATGTTTCCGACCCGGCCGATCCGACCCTCGTTTCCACGTTCCCCTACCCCGAGGTTCCCGCGGGCTCCCCCTTCAAGAACTTCAACGAGACCCCGGGCTGGGGTGCGGGACCGTTCGGGCCGCACAACATCCACGAGCCGCACGATCATCCTGCCCTCGAGGACCGCAACGATCGCGTCTACTGCGCGTATTTCCACGCCGGTCTGCGCGCGTACGACATCAGCGACGCATTCATCCCCAAAGAGATCGCATACTTCATCCCGCCCGATCCGGAAGAATGGGCTTTCAACAATGAAGCCGGAGACCTCTTCCCGGGACCACGGCTCGGTACGGCGGAAGATGTGATCGTAGACCACCGCGGCAACATCTTTGTCGATACCCAGCACGCCGGTTTGTACGTGTTGCGCTGCACCGTGTGACGAATTCCCCGCGGCGAGCGTGCTGCAACCGGGGTTTCGGGTTGCATTCATAGGTATAAATAGTTATCATATAGACCTCCTGTCAATGCGAGATGGGGCGGCGGCCGCCTAGCGCGGAGGATCGCCCAGACACCAAGGAGCGGAGCGAACGCCATGGATGCACCTTCATACGCCCTGGACTTGGCCGGCGCGGCGGATCTTGTGAAGAGCGCGGTGGCCTCCGGGGCCTCGGCGCTCGATGAGTGGCAGTCGAAAAGGGTGTTCGCCGCCTACGGGATCCCCGTCCCCGCAGGGGCGTTGGCGAAGAGCCAATCCGAAGCCGTCGCCGCCGCGGAACGGATAGGGGGCAAGGTCGTCATGAAGGGCATCGGTGCCGACATCCACCACAAGACCGAAGCCGGCCTCGTGGTTCTGGGAGTCGAAGGCCCCGAAGAGGTGGCCAAGACGTATGAGTTGCTGGAGCAACGCGCCGCGGGCGCCCTTGAGGCCGTCTTGGTGGAGCAGATGGTGGCCGGCAACCGCGAACTGATGGTCGGGATGAAGCGCGACCCGGCGTTCGGGCCGGTACTGGCGTTCGGTTTGGGCGGGATCTTAACGGAGGTGTTGGGCGACATCGCGCTTGCGCTCATACCCCCAAGTGAGCGCGATGTCGCCCAACTCCCCGATCTTATACGTTCCAAGCGTATCCTTGGTCCCTTCCGGGGGTTCCCGCCCGTGGATCGCAAGGCGCTCGCGGCTATCATGACGGCGCTCTCGCAGATGGCGCTCGACTTCCCCGAGATCGCGGAGATCGACGTGAACCCACTTCTCATCGAAGGCGATCAGCCGGTGGCTGCGGACGCTCTCGTCATCCTGTCGTCCGAAACGCCACAAGGACCACAGCGCAGCTCGTTCGTCCCGAACATGAAGGCGCTCGTCGCTCCCCGCTCCATGGCGGTGGTCGGTGCTTCCGGAGATATCACCAAGTGGGGCGGGTCGGCTCTTCGAAACATCATCCAGGGAGGCTACGAGGGCAAGATCTACCCGGTCAACCCGAAGGGTGGAGAGTTCTTTGGGCTCCAATCCTATGCCAGCCTGGAAGAGCTGCCCGAGACTCCTGATCTGGCCCTTCTTGCAGTGGGTGGGCATCAAGTTGGGCCCATGCTGGAGCAGTGCGCGCGGAAAGGCATCCCGGCTGCTATCGCGATAGCAGCCGGTTTCTCAGAGACGGGGACGACCGGCGCCGACGCCGAGCGGGAGATCGCCCGTATCGCAAGCGAGGGCGGAGTCACGCTGATGGGGCCGAACTGCATGGGCATGATCTCCAACGAGGTCCAACTGCATGCAGTGGGATTCGTCGTGCTGCACCCTCCCAAGGGCACGCTCACCTTTGTCTCGCAGTCGGGGAACATCGGGGTTCAGACAACGAGCTACTGCCAGCGCCGGGGGATCGGAATAGACAAGTTTCTGAGCGTTGGGAACGAGGCTCAGATCGGGGTGGTGGAAGCTCTCGACTACTTGCGTGACGACCCCAACACCGCGTGCATCATGATGTACGTCGAAGGCATCGACGACGGGCGGCGCTTTCTCGATGTGGCCCGGAAGACCTCGGCGGTGAAGCCGGTGGTGGTGTTGCGGACCGGCCTCACCGAGTATGGGAGCAGGGCAGCGGCGTCTCACACCGGCGCGATGGCCGGCTCCGCCGCGGTGTGGGAGGCGGCCGCGCGGCAGGCGGGGATCGTCACCTGCACAACTTCTGTGGGGGTGGTCGATCTTGGCACCTGTCTTGCCTACAATCCGCTGCCCAAAGGCCGGCGGGTCGCAGTAGTGACCAACGGAGGGGGAGCAGGGGTGATGGCCGCGGACGAGGTGGCCCGCAACGGTCTGACCTTGGCTGAGTTCCCGCCCGAGTTGTATGCAGCTCTGGACGAGATCCTTCCCCCGTTCTGGAGCAAGCACAATCCCTTGGACATGGTCGCGTCCGCGGGTGGCGACGTGGGCCCCCGCGTGCTGAAACTGGTGGCCGAGTGCGACGCGGTAGACGCTATCATCATCTTGTCGGTGTTGGGCATCCCCACCAGCGGCAGCGAAGTGCGCCCGATGACCGACGACGGCGAGTACGCGGGGCTGAGCCCCTGGGAGACGGCTTTGGTGGATGTGGTTGCGGAACTCATGCAGGCGACGGGCAAGCCCATCATCAACGTGCCCGACACGCCTATCCGCGGCTCGGTGTTCGACCGCGGCAAACGCTACCACCCGATCGTGCTCGCCTCGCCGCAGGCCGCGGCGCGGGCGCTAGATAGAATGGAATGGTATGCCGCCCAGCGGCGCGACCGCAACCCCCTGTTCTAGGCGGAGGAAGTATGACAAGCAAGGTTGAGACGAAGGAAGCGGTGGAGATCCTCTCCGGCAACGAAGCGATAGCGCGTGGAGCGTGGGAGGCCGGCGTGAAGCTGGCCGCGGCCTATCCAGGCACTCCCAGCACCGAGATCCTCGAATCGCTCGCCGAGTATGAGGATGTTTATTGCGAGTGGTCGCCGAACGAGAAGGTGGCCATGGAGGTCGGTATCGGTGCTTCAATGGCCGGTGGCAGGGCCTTGGTGTGCATGAAGCACGTGGGTCTGAACGTGGCCGCCGACCCGTTCTTCTCCTCCGCGTACGTCGGCCTGGAAGCGGGCATGGTCGTGGTGTCGGCCGACGACCCGGGCATGCACAGTTCTCAGGACGAGCAGGACAACCGCAACTACGCCAAGTTCGCGCGCGTCCCGCTCCTGGAGCCGTCGGACAGTGGTGAGGCCAAGGAATTCATGGTCGCTGCCTACGACCTTTCTGAGCGCTTCGACACTCCGGTCTTGTTCCGCACCACCACGCGTACCTCTCACTCCCAAAGCCTGGTCAAGGTGGGAGAGCGAGTGGAAACGGCGCCTGTCACTCAACTGAAGCGCAACTGGACGAAGTACCTCATGATGCCGGCGAATGCCATGGTTCGGCACCCCATTATCGAGCAGCGCGTCCGCGATCTGGCCGTGTACGCCGAGTCCTCCCCGTTCAACCGGGTGGAGATGGGCGACCCCCGTGTGGGCATCATCACCTCGGGGGCCATTTACGGCTACTGTCGTGAGGCCGTGCCGGGAGCCAGCTTCCTCAAACTGGGGATGACGCATCCCTTACCCGCAAAGCTCATCGCGGGCTTTCGCTCCAGAGTGGAGAAGCTGTACGTGGTCGAAGAGCTCGACCCGTTCCTGGAGGAGGCGATCCGCCTTCTGGGCATCAAGCTGGATGGCGGCAAAGAGCTGAACACGCTTCTGGGTGAGCTCAACGCCCGCTACGTGGCTCAGTCGCTCGCCAAAGCCGGAGTTCCTGGAGTGAATCCGGAGCTGCTGACCGACCTTGGCCCGGTCGCCGCCGACCTGCCCGGCCGGCCGCCTACGTTCTGCCCCGGTTGCTCGCATCGGGGCATCTATGTTGTGCTCAAGAAGATGAAGGCGTTCGTGAGCGGGGACATCGGCTGCTATACGATGGGGGCGCTCCCGCCCTACAACGCCGTACACTGCAGCACTTGCATGGGCGCCAGCCTCAGCATGGCCCACGGGATGACCAAGGTCATGGAGCCCTTGGCCGAGGGCGCGCCCGTCGACATCCGCAACAAGCCTATAGGGATCATCGGCGACAGCACCTTCTTCCACTCCGGGATCACCTCTCTCATGGACGTGGTCTACAACCGGGGCAACACGCTGAATATCATCGTCGACAACAGCACCACGGCTATGACAGGCGGCCAGGAGAACCCCGGTACCGGCAAGACCCTGCTGGGTGAGCCATCGGAGACCGTGGATATCCCGGCCTTGTGCCGCGCCATCGGCATCAAGCGGGTGACCACCATCGATCCGTACAACCTTGACGAGGTGGAGCGGGTGCTGCGCGAGGAGCTTGCCGCGAACGAGCCGTCGGTCGTGATCGCCGGGGCACCGTGCGTCCTTCAGTTCAAGATCAGACATCCCGTCTACCAGATCGACTCCGAGCTTTGCACAGGGTGCAAGCGCTGCCTGCAGGCGGGTTGCGGAGCGCTCAACCTGTATGAAGACGCCGCCGGCGATCGCAAGGTCGAGATCATGCCCGACCAGTGCACGGGTTGCGGAGTCTGCTCGCAACTGTGCCGCGAAAACGCCATCACCCGGCCCGAGCCGGCCGAAGGGAGGGGATCCTGATGATCGCCCGTCCTACCATGAACGTTCTCCTCACCGGAGTCGGCGGCCAAGGGGTCGTCCTCGCCAGTTTCGTGCTCAGCCGCGTGGCCATGAGCGAAGGCTACGACGTCAAGCAGAGCGAGGTGCATGGCATGGCCCAGCGGGGCGGCAGTGTCACCAGCCACTTCCGTTTCGGCGACAAGGTCTGGTCGCCATTGGTGCCGCAGGGCATGGCCGACCTACTCATGGCTTTTGAGGCGCTTGAAGCCCTCAGGTATGCGAACTGGCTGAAGCCGGGCGGCCTGCTCGTCTACAATGCGCTGCGTATAAACCCAAGTCCGGTATCCGCCGGGCTGGCCTCCTATCCCGCCGACATTGACGCCCTTATCAAGGCGGCTTGGCCCAACACGCAGTGCGTGAATGCCAACGCTCTCGCCGCCCAAGCGGGAACGGTCAAGGCTGCGAACGTGGCCATGTTGGGAGCCATCTCGCGAGCCCTGCCGTTTGCCGCCGAGACCTGGGAAGCGGTTCTGCGCAAAGCGGTGCCGCCGAAGACCGTCGACGTCAATCTGGATGCCTTCCGTTTGGGAGCGGCGAGCGCTGCGGCACCGGCCGCCACGTGCAGCACCACCAGTTAGTGATTCGCCTCGCGCATAGGCCCTCGTACCGATGGGTTGTGCTGGGCATCGGGTTCCTTGGTGTGTTCGGCGCGTTGGGCTTCGGCCGCTTCGGCTACAGCGCCATATTGCCGGCCATGCAGAAGGACCTGGGCATGAGCAATGCGGTCGCGGGGTCCTTGGCCTCCTGGAACCTCGGCGGATATGTGCTCATGGCTGCAATCGGAGGGATCGTGGCCTCGTGGTTCGGCTCTCGTCTGGTCGTTGGCATCGGTCTGGTGCTGGCAGCCGCGGGCATGTTCGTGACGGGCTTGTCCGACGGCGTGGTCTCCGCCTCGGCCGCGCGGCTGCTGACCGGGTTGGGCGGCGGCATGGTGTTGGTACCCTCCGTGGCCCTCATGTCGGCCTGGTTCGACGTTCGCCACCGGGGCATGGCCTCGGGGATCGTGAGCTCGGGTTCTTCACTGGCCCTGGTCATCGCTGGACCGATCGTCCCCCGGATCATCGACGGTGGAGGAGCGGATGGATGGAGACTGGCCTGGTACTTCTTCGCCGCGCTGACCGTCGCGGTTGGTGTTCTTACCTTTCTCGTCCAGCGTAACCGGCCGCAAGGAGCGATTCGCGCGTCTGTTCTACCTGGTTCGATCTGGACGGCGGAGCCGGTGGCCGCTCGATCGACGGTCGGCGCCGAAGCGGCGGTCGCGGCAGCCTTGGCTGCCTGGGCGCCGCGGCCAGCGCGGACGGTGCGGGCCCCCTTCGATCT
>MELN01000020.1:20501-32512 GCA_001768675.1 Actinobacteria bacterium RBG_16_64_13
TTGGGCTTCGTCTACCTGACGTTCGGTTTCGCCTACATGATCTACTTCACGTTCTTCCAGAAGCGGCTCACTGCCGACCTGGGTCTGAGCAGCGGGGCTGCCGGGAATCTGTTCCTCCTCATCGGGGTGGCCAGCCTGGCGTGCGGCGTGCTCTGGGGCAGCATCTCCGATCGTATCGGGCGCGGCCGGTCGATCGCCCTCAGTTGCTTGATCCAAGCTATCGCCGCGGTCCTTTTTGCCTGGTGGCCCGCGACGCCCGGGCTGATCACCTCCACCATCATCTGCGGGCTGACGGCGCTGGCGGTCCCTGGCATCGTGGGGGCTGGGTGTGGCGATCAGTTCGGCCCCATCCTTGCCTCCGCCTCCCTGGGCTTCGTGACCATCTTCCTGGGGATCGGGCAGGTGCTCGGGCCCTATCTTGCGGGGGCGATGGCGGATGCGTTCGATACGCTCAAGTATTCGTACCTGCTCGCGGCGGGTGTGCTCTTTCTGGGGGCCGTGTCGGCTGCCTTTCTCCGCGAGACCGGATGGGTCGCGGCGACCCGTGAGTGCGGCGGTGGCGGCAAACCGGGGGACAAGCCCGTTGACACTGGAGGCTGATCCTGGAGATCCGTCCCGACCACGCAGGCATCAGTGTGGGCGATCTCGAGGGTTCGATCGCTTGGTACCGGCACATGCTCGGCTTCGAGCTGGTGCGGGTGGTCGATATCCCCGAGGGCACCGGGAGAGTAGCTCTGATCCGGCGCGGCGACTTCATCGTGGAGCTCTTTTGTGTTCCCGGCGCGAAACCGCTGCCCGACGAGCGTCGTCATCCGGCCGCCGACCTGCTCACTCATGGGATCAAGCACATAGCTTACGCGGTGTCGGATATCGCTGCTCTGATGGACGAGCTCAAGGCTGGGGGTGTGGACGTGGTGTGGGACGTTGTCGTGCATGACGGCGACAAGTGCGCGTTCGTCCGCGACAACTCCGGCAACCTGGTGGAGTTCGTGGAGCGCCGGTAAGACTGCCGCGCCTGGCGGGTTCGACAGACTTGACTCCAAGTCATAGAAAGACCCCAGGGCCGGCTGACGCCGGCCCTGGGGTCTTTCTGCCTTGCGAGGCTACCACTGGGAAGGTAGCTCGCTCCCGCGTCTCGATTCGATCACATGTCCTCCTGGCTATGGGGCGGCACGAAGCCGTACTCCTCGTTGCGGAAGACCTCTTCCTTCAGTTCCTCGTCCTTGGCCTTGTAGACCTTGCACAGCAGGCAGGTCAGGTCCGGAGAACCATACATGGGGTCCAGGTGGTCGTTGCTGGTCAGGACGTTGGGGTTGGAAATGAAGACGCCGTGATAGCCCTTGGCCGGCTCCTCTGGGTAGAAGCAGTTGGCCGTGGCCATCAAGACGCCTCTCTTGATGCCCGGGAACGTCCGCAGTTTCTGCCGTATCCTGCCCCGGGGCCCTTCGATCCAGACGATGTCGCCATCTTCGACGCCGTAGAGCTTTGCTGTCTCCGGATGGAGCTGGCAGGTCGGGAACTCCATGAAGCTACGCAACCACGGTATGTTGCGGTACTGACCCAGGAAGTAGAAGGGCTGGCGGTAGCCGCTGCTCATCACGAGCGGGTATTCCTTGAAGAGGTCGGGGGTCGAGACTGGGCTTTCCCCGGGCTCGGCATAGACCGGCAGGGGATCGTATCCCAGAGACTCCAGGTGATTCGACTTGAACTCGAATTTGCCCGAGGGTGTAGGAAAGCCGCCGCCCTCTCTCCAGAAGTCGGTCTTGTACTTGTAGTAGACCTGGTCGGGGCCCCAGCACCCGCTGACGAGCTTCTCGCTGAAGTCTTTCCACTTCAACGGGCCGCCATCGGGGCCCTCGCCTCTCCGGATCTGGTAGTCGAGCATGTCCTCGACGGTGTCCCACCACTTGTCGGGCACGACCCTCTTGCCGATCTCGTTGAAGATCCAAGCGTCGGACATGGCCTCGCCGGGCGGTTCGATGACCTTGTTATGAGCTTCGATCATGAAGCGCGGGTGCATATCGTAGACGTCGTCCAGTTCCAGCCAGTGGGCGGCCGGCAGCACGATGTCGGCCGCTTCGGCCATGGGGCCCATGAAGAGGTCAGTATGCGACATGAACTCGACCCTCTCGATGGCCGCGACAACCTCTTTGGTGTTGGCCATGTGGACGATCTGTTGCCCGCCAACGCTGAACCAGACCTTGATGGGCGCGTCGCCGGCGAGGAGCCTCTTGACCATGGTGTCGGGGTTACAGGTGCGGGTGGCGCCCATCTTGAACCTGTCGCCACCGATGATCTTGGATTTCATCTCGTCGGTGATCGGCAACTCCAGGTTGAAGTCCTCGATGAGGCCGGTGTCCGGGAGCACCCAGCTGACCATGCTGCCCGGCCGCTCGATGTTGCCGGCCAGACCCATGAGACACGTGATGGCGCGTAGAGTGTGGCCGCAGTTGGCCTGCCGCTCGAGAGAGCTGCCGACCTGGATGGTGCCCGGAGTGTCGATGGCCCACATGCGCGCGGCCTCGATGACGTGCTCCTTAGGGATCCAGCAGATATCGGAGACCTTCTCGGGGGTGAAGTCCTTGACGCGTTCCCTAAGTTCCTCGAAACCGAAGGTCCAGTTGTCGACGAACTCCTTGTCCCAGAGCTCCTCCTCGTAGATGACGTTCATCATGCCCAGCGCCAGGGCGCAGTCGGTGCCCGGGCGCGGCTGGATCCAGAGATTGGCCCGCGTCGCATAGGCGCTCGCGCGCGGGTCGATGATGATGAGGTTCTTGACGTAGTCGAGCGACCGCATATACCAGTAGCACATCTCGGAGTCGGCGCTGCTGATCTCGAGCTGCTTGGCCCACATGATCTGGGTCTTAGGGAATTCGCCGCCCCAGCCGTGGTAGTCGCAGTACAGTCGCCCGTAGCCGGTCACGAGGGCGTAGAGGCCAAGCCTGGGGCTATGGCACACATAGCCCGGAGTGATGGCGTTGCCGGTGCCGAGGGAGCGCGCCAGCCGCATCGTGTAACGGTTATACCCGCGCCCCGTTCCCTGAGAGATGGCGATGGTATGCGGCCCGTAGTCCTTGATCGCGGCCTTCATCTTGTCTGCGATCGTGTCGAGGGCCTCGTCCCAGCTGATCCTCTCCCACTTGCCCTCGCCCTTCTTGCCCACCTGTTTCATGGGGTATTTGAGGCGATAGGGGTTGTCGATATGCTGGATGCTCGACAGGCCCTTGGAGCACATCGTGCCTCCGGTGAGGGAATCGGGGTTGCCCTCGATGTGGACGACGACCCCGTCTTCCTTGGTCACCTTGACGCCGCAACCGCCATGGCAACTCTTACACGTTGAATAAACGACTTCTCTGTTTGCCATCAGTGTCTCCTCAACACAGACCTTGCGCCTAGTAGGCGTGGGCTTTAGGAAGGATGGGCCTGTAAATGCCGACCTTGAGCACGCCGTACTTCAGGGAGAACGCCCCGACGGTGTGGCAGCAAATGGCGAAGATCAGCAGTCCCGTCGAGGCCTCCTGCTCGGTGAAGTAGCTGACGACGGAGATGACCAGCGGCACGAGGATGCCTAGGAGCACGATGCCCAGCCAGAAGACCCAGGCCACGTGTCCTCGGACCAGTTCCTTCACCGACAACTCGGCCGTGGTCGACTGGTAGTTGGCGTTGATGAGGTAGGTGATGATCAGGAGCGCGTTGACGATGAGCAAGATGCGGGTCACCGACTCTGCCGTGCCGATGAGCTCCTGGCCGGTGACCATTCCGACCCCCATGATCAGAGCCAGGCCGTCCGCTACTCCCATGATGAGGAAAACGAACGGCAGCAGCCCGGTGTTCCAGAAGGGGACGCTCTTGCAGTAGCTCATGGCGAAACCACAGTACACCGCGGTGAGCACGCAGAAGACGCCGGCCAGGATCATGAAGATCCAGTTGGCGGCGTCGACACCCGCGCCGGCGGTCGCGCCGTAGGCGATGATACCCTGCAGGACGAGCTGAACCACCCCGAACCCGAGGAAGATCATGGTGAAGACGATCCCACGGGCGAACCAGGAAGTCTTCCAGGCGTTACTGAACGGCGGGAAGCTTCTCCAGAAGCGCCACGGCTTACCGAGGTAGGCCAGGTGCAGGGGCAGTTTGAACACGGCGATCCCTATCCAGCCGAGCAGCCCTCCCCAGAAGGCCGCAAGGGGATGCGACTGGCTGAAAAAGATCGCTACCAGGTAAAGGCCGGTACCGAGGGCCGAGAAGACTTCCGCCAGCCAGACGAGCAGTCCTTTGCCCTCGATCCATTCGACCTGAGCCATAGGCTTGATCATCCACTCATGGGTGACCATCCACTGGCGGGGTGTTCTAGCATTCATGTGGCCACTCCCTTACCTAGTCCGCGTTCTTCTTGGCAAGTTTTGGCTTCGACGGAGCGTAGACGGTGCTCAGGTGCTGAATGTGGCTACCCGTCTGGGCCTCGACCGGAGCTTTGTTCGACGGGTTCCCGCCGAGCTTATAGTCGATGTAGTACACCGACGGTTCCGTCCCGTATTCAGAGTGGAGCACGAAGCCGCTCTTCTCGCGGATCAGCTTGGAGACGTTGCTGTTTGGATCGTCGAGGTCGCCGAAGGTAAGGGCCCTGGGCTGGCATGTGTTCACGCATGCAGGCGTCGCGTCGCGATCGATGCCCGGCTTCAGATCTTTCTCCCGGCCGGCGTCGATGCGCTCATGACAGAAGTTGCACTTCTCGGTGGTTCCGACCTGGTGGGGATACAGCTTCTTGCCCATCTTCTCGAACCTAGTCTGAGCATGCTCGGGGAAGTAGTTCGGGTTCCTCTTTCGGGAAAGGTAGGTCCGGTTCTGGTACGGACAAGCGATGACGCAATACCTGCAGCCAAAGCACTTGTCGTGATCAATCGCTACGATCCCGTCCTCGCGCTTATACGAGGCCTGAGTCGGGCAGGCATCGACGCACGGAGCGTCCTTGCACTGATTGCACCGAACCGGATATGTGGACACGTCCACGTCGTAACCGTTGTCCGTTTCGAGAGCGATCAGTCGCGGCCAGGTCACTCTGAGCGGAAGAAAATGCTCGATCCTGCAGGCGGCAACGCACGCGTGGCACCGGGTGCACTTCGCGAGGTCGATCACCATACCCCATCTCATGACACGACTCTCCCTTCCTTGCACCCGGATCTGCTAGGCATTGCCATAAGGCACCCCCTTTTCCGTTGCCGGCGTTTGACGTCGCATCTCGCCCTGGGATCGGTCGCGCCCATGCCGGCTGGACAGAAGACGGTTACGATATTTCAATATTGTCCAGTAATATTGGAGATATCGTAGACCAAACATGGCCGAATTGCAAGGCGTTTGGCCTCGCGGGCCCTTGTTTGGACGGAGCGCTCCGAACCGCTGGGCTGGAGTCTAGGAGAGGATGTCCTTCCGCCTGAAGCGCAAATACCCTAGGCCGGTCATCCCTACGGTCCAGACGACGAAGTTGACCAGCGCCTTCGCGACCGGGTCCCAGACCACCGGCGACCGCGGCAGATTGGTCCACGCGGAGAAGTAGTGAGTGAAGAGATAGGGCTGGAGGAAGTCGAACTGGCTGAAGGCCTGGAGGGCCTCCATGATGATCACCAGGATCAGTCCGCCCGCCACCGCGGTGAGGCTTGAGTTCGTCAGGGTCGAGAAGAAGAACGCCAGCGACACGACCGCCGCCATCGCCAGCAGGACGAAGAGGTAGCAGGCGGCGATCAGCCCGATGCCATGCGCGATGCCTACAGTCTGGCCGGTGAGCAACCGCATGGGATGAAGCCCGAAGAAAGCGCCGCCCGCGACGAGCCCGGCTACCGCCAGTATCAGCAAACCGATGGCCACGTAGACGTTGGCCACGACCCACTTCGAAAGGAGCATCGTTCCGCGATGGATAGGTTGCATGAGGGTCGTCCGCAGTGTGCCGTTCTCCGCCTCGCCGGCGACCGCGTAGCTGCCCGACATCGAAGCGAGCAGGGGAAGGAAGAAGGTGGCCAAGGCGAACAGGGAGGCAAGTCCGACGTATATGCCGTTGCCACGGATGAGCTGCATGATGGTATCCGCGGGGTCGGTGCCTTCGGCATGTGGTCCGCCGCTCGAAAGACGGAAGGCGAGGCTGACGAGCCAGGGCACGACGAACAACCCCGCCCAGCCGATGTACGTGCGTTTTTGAAAGAGCATCTTGATGAATTCGTGGCGTATGCTCTTCATTTTGACTCTTTCCCCGTGCCTGAGGAGGCGACTCTGGGCCCTCGCCCTTCTTCACCGGCCGATGTAAGCTCGAGGAACATGTCCTCCAGCCCTTGCTCCACGGCCGGTATGACGGCCAGGACCTCGACGCCGTCGGCGACCAGCCGCCGTACCATCTCCGGAACGAGCCCCTCGACCGATTCGGTCACGATGTAGGCTTCGTCTCGCCTGGTCTTGCCTGGCGCCGCCAATCCGCTGATCACTTCCCAGGCCCGCGATTGGTCCCCGGTCAACACCTTCACCGAGGTGCTCGCGGGGTGCAGGTCTGTCACAGGCCCTTCTATGATGAGGTGCCCGCGGGTCAGGATGGCCGCGCGGTTGCAGACGAGCTCCACCTCGTGCAGCAGGTGGGAAGAAAGAAAGACCGTGATCCCGCCCTCGCCCAGCCCGCGAATGAGCTCGCGAACGTCTTTCATGCCCTGGGGATCCAGGCCACTGGTAGGCTCGTCGAGGACGATCACGTCGGGACGATGGATCAGGGCCAGCGCGATGCCGAGGCGTTGGCGCATGCCGTGCGAGTAGCTGCCCACCTTGGACTTGGCGCGCTCGGACAGCCCGACCACCTCCAAGACCTCGGAGATCCGTTCCTCGGAGACGTGGCCGTTCATCTCTGCCAGGAGGCGCAGGTTCCGTCGCGCGGTCATGTTGCGGTAGAACATGGGGTCGTCGACGAAGCCGCCCAGATGGCGCAAGGCTTGGGTACGGTCCTCGGGGACCTTGTGGTCGAGTACCTCCACGTGACCGGCCGTGGGATGAATCAAGCCGAAGATCAGCCTGATGGTGGTCGTCTTGCCGCATCCGTTGGGGCCGAGGAAACCGTACACGTCGCCGCGGCACACGGAGATATCGAGGTTGTCTACCGCGCGGAGTCGCTTGAAATCCTTGGTGAGCCCGTGAGTGGAAAGAACGACGGGTCTGCCGTCGCACGCTACCGGTAGCCGGTCGTCCTTGTGAGTGTCGAAGTGCTCAGCAGACATGCAACTGAAGAGCCGTCAGATATCTACGGTCCACGCTACCTGCCTTCGTGGGCAATTCCTTGTGGCGTTCTCGTCGTATTGTAGACCACGCCGGGCCTCAAGGGGCCGAAGCATCGCGCAAGACCGCCTCAGCACATTTTTACCCGGCCATGTAAAAAACGTTGACAAAACCACCCGCAACCGTGGTACTGTGTGCACACTCATGCTGGGCCGCAGCGGCATCCGGGGCGATGAGGCGTCCACTCTACGGGTTGAGGGGTATATGAGCCAGGCGCTAGTCACGGGACTAAACGGACTCTCGTATTCTTTCATCCTGTTTCTGCTGGCCGCTGGTTTCTCACTGACTTTTGGGGTCATGGGCGTGCTCAACCTCGCGCACGGCGCCCTCTTCGTCTTCGGAGCGTACGTAGGGCTGCAGGTGATCGAGACTGTGAACGCCTTCTGGCTGGCCACCATTTCGGCCGCCGTCGCGCTGGCCGTGATCGGGTTCCTCCTCTACTACTTGTTTCTCAAGCGTCTCTACAACAAGGTGCCTGAGCAGGCGGTGCTGACGATCGGCCTGAGCTACATGGCCGCGAACGTCATTCAGTGGGTCTGGGGACCAAGGGCCCAGATCACGCAGGCGCCCGAAATCTTGACGGGCGCGCTCAAGGTGGGGGGGCTGAGCTTCCCCATCTACCGTGTCTTCATCTGCGGAGTCGGTCTGCTCGTTCTCGCCCTTCTCTGGTGGATCCAGGACCGGACCCGCTGGGGGGCCATCATCCGGGCGGGGATGGACAACAAGGAGATGACAGTAAGCCTGGGCGTCAACTACGGCCTGGTGAGCACCCTGGTCTTCTTGCTGGGAATCGCGCTTGCCGGTGTCGCGGGCATCCTGGGAGCTCCTATCACGGGCGTATATCCCACGATGGGTGACAACCTGTTGCTTCTGACACTCATAGTAGTGGTGGTAGGCGGCACCGGCTACATCCAAGGGACCATGCTGGGGGCGCTCGTCATCGGCCTCCTTGACACCTTCGGCAAGGCCTACGTGCCCAAGACGGCCTTGTTCTTCGCGTACATCTTGTTTCTCATCATATTGCTTGTCAGGCCCAGCGGATTGATCGGCAGGAAAGTCTTCTGATGGGCGACTCCCCGAGAGAGCTTCCCGCGGGCGACACTCGGGTCGCCGATGGCACGGCGACCTCGTTGGCTAGAAAGATACCGCGCTCGCTGGTCGAGATCGGGCTGCCGGTGCTGGTCATAGCCGTCATCGTGCTGTTGTTGCCACTCTTCATTCCCTCGTTCGTCTCGAGCCTCGTCTCCAAGATGATGATCTACGGCCTGTTCGGCATGAGTCTCAACATCATCTGGGGCTACGCGGGCATCCCGAGTTTCGGGCACGCCGCCTTCTTTGGGGTCGGAGGGTATGCCGCTGGGATCCTCTTCCTCAAAGTCGGCATCTCCAACTTCTGGCTCATCCTGCTGCTGGCCATCGTCGCCGCGGCGGTGGTCGCGGCGATCCTGGGCTTCCCCGCTTTCCGCGTGTTCGGCGTGGGGGCCGGGGCCGTCAACCCCATCTACTTCCTGCTGGCCACGATCGCATTCGGGGAGATACTGTCGCGAGTAGCCATCGCGGTGCGGCCGGTCACGGGCGGCTCGACCGGTCTGTCTGGGATCAAGAAACTCGATCTCGCGGGTTTTGGGTTCAGGATGACATCGGGCCGCTACTACTATCTCGTCTTCTTCATCGTGGTCGTATGTCTCTTCGTGATGTACCGGGTGGTCAACTCGCACTACGGGTACGCGCTCAGAGGGATCCACGACAACGAACGCCGCATGCAGGCTTTGGGATACAACACCTGGCTCTACAAATACACGTCGTGGATCATTGCGGGAGTGTTCGGCAGCGTTGCCGGCGTCCTGTTCGCGTTCTTCGGCAGCACCATGATCCCCAACAACTTGGCGATGGTGACGAGCGACATCGCTTTCCTACTCGTGATCATGGGGAGCACGACCACGTTCTTCGGACCGCTGGTGGCCAGCGTCGTGTACGTGGGAGTTGAGTACCTGGCCAGCCTCTACCTACCCGACCGCTGGCCTCTCATCTTCGGCGCCATGTTCGTCTTCACCATCATGGTCATCCCGCAGGGGCTGGGCGTATTCATCCTCAAGTGGTGGAGGAGGCTCTTCAGTGGCTCCCCTGCTTGAGGTCAAAGGCATATCGGTGCATTTCGGCGGGCTTGCCGCCGTCGGCAACGTGAGCTTCGGCATCGAACCGGGCGAGCGGCTGGCGCTCATCGGGCCGAACGGGGCGGGCAAGACGACGCTCTTCAACGTTCTCACGGGGCAGCTCAAACCTTCGGCGGGCTCTGTGTACTTCAAGGGACAAGACATCACGCGCGCATCGGTGTTCGCCCGGACTCATCTGGGCATGGCCCGGTCCTTCCAGATCACAAGCCTCTTTCCCTATCAGACCGTCCGCGTGAATGCGCTCATCGCTCTCCAGGGGACCCGAAAGGGCCGCTACAACGTGGTCCGGGGTCTCATGGGGGACAAGCAGATGCAGGCGGCGGTCCAGGGGCTGCTCGAATCCACCGACTTGTGGGAGCTGAGAGAGGAAGTGGTGAGCTCCCTGGCCTATGGCCAGCAACGGAAGTTGGAGATCGCCCTGAGCCTGGCCAGCGATCCCGAACTCCTCCTGCTGGACGAGCCGAGTTGCGGATTGACGACTGCCGAGAGCGCCGACATAACCACGCGCATACGGGATCTGGGGTCGAAGATAACAGTGCTCATGATCGCCCACGACATGGACCTGGTCTTCGGCGTGGCCGAGCGGGTGATGCTGCTTCACTATGGGCAGATCGCCTGCGTAGGGACCTGCGACGAGATACGTGCGAACCCGATGGTGCGAGACATCTACATGGGCACGCGCAAGACCTTCGGGTCGAACGGGTGAGTGAGCCATGATCGAACTCAAGGACATCCACACCTGGTACGGGGATTCGTACATCCTTCAGGGTGTCTCACTGGCGGTGAACGATGCGACCATCGTCACGCTTCTTGGCCGCAACGGTATGGGCAAGACCACCACCGTCCGCTCCATCATGGGCCTGACCCCGCCACGCAAGGGCAGCATCGTCTATAACGGCCAGGAGATAGTGGGACTCCCGCCCTTCAAGATCGCCCGGTTGGGTATCGGGCTCATCCCGCAAGGAAGGATGATCTTCTCGTCGCTCTCGGTGACGGAGAACCTGAAGATGGCGGCGCGCACCGGCGGCAAGCCCGACCCGTGGACGCTGGAGAAGGTGTTCACGGTCTTTCCGAAGCTTGCCGAACGTCGCAAGAACAAGGGGAACCTCCTTTCTGGAGGCGAGCAACAGATGCTCACCATCGCCAGGGCGCTGATGACCAACCCCGACCTGCTGCTGTTCGATGAGCCCTCGGAGGGCCTGGCCCCCGTGGTGGTGGATGAGGTCTTCCGGGTGATCAGGGAGCTCAAGGCCGCGGGCCAGTCCATCCTCCTTGTGGAACAGGACTTCGGCATGGCCATGAGCGTGGCCGACTATGCATATATCATGAGCAAGGGCACCATCGTCTACGAGTCTACGCCGGACAAGCTGATCGACAACGAGAGTGTCAAAAGCACGTACCTCGGTGTCGGTGAGTAGGGGACGGGCGCGACGAGCGTTGAGGGAACGAGGACAAGGAGGCAGGGAAATGGGCAAGCGACTACTGGTACTAATGGTCATAGCGGTTCTGGGGGTCTCCGTGTTCGCTGTCGCCTGCGGCGGCGAAGAGGCCAGCGAGGCCATCAAGTTTGGCTTCGACGAGGGTTTTACCAGCTTCATGGCGTACGACACCGAGCTGGCTGACAAGGGCATCAAGACGGCTCTTGCCATGTTGGACAACCAGTTCGACGGCAGGCCGATCGAGTATTTGCCTGAAGACAACGGTTCCGACCCCGTCGTCGCGGTGGACAAGGCTCGGAAGCTGGTGGAGAGTGACAAGATCAACTGCATGATCGGCCCGATCTTCTCGCCTTCAGCCAAGGCTGTGGCCGGCTACCTGGGTGAGTCGTCCGGCATCCCGCAGATGTCTATCGTGGGGCAGCCCACGGAGAACCTGGAGACCGCCAGCGGCCTCGCTTTCATCCACACCGGCTTCTTTGATTCCCACGGGTATTACTTCGGCAAGTATCTGGCGTCGCTCGGGTTCAAAACGGCCAACGTCATAAACTACGATGACACGCCTGCCTACGCGCTGACGGCCGGCTTCAAGAAGGCATTCGTCGACGAGGGCGGCGGAGAGGTGCTGAGCGAGAACTACGTGTCTCTGGACGTGGTCGATTTCAGCGCCTACCTGACGACCATGAAACCGGCTGACGTCACCGTGTTCTGGATCTTCGGCAACGGGGCGGTCCCCTTTGTTCAGCAGTACCACGACTACGGTCTTGAGGCTCCGCTCGCCGCGCCGATGTCCAACAACTTCAGCGACGCGCAGTTGGCCGAGTTGGGCGACGTCGGACTGGGCATGCTGGCCTGCGACTACTATGCGTACACCATAGACAACGCGGAGAACGAAGAGTTCATCGCGGCATACCAGAAGCTCTATCCGGGTGAGTTCCCGACCCCGCAGGGCTATGGCGCCTGGCAGGGCGTCATGATGTACATCGAAGGCTTGAAGGCGACCGATGGCGACACCACGCCTGCCAAGGTCATAGAGGCCATGTCGGAGTTGAGCATGGACACGCCGGCAGGCCACGTGCAGATCGTCGCCTACCAGAACGCG
>MELN01000020.1:32687-42463 GCA_001768675.1 Actinobacteria bacterium RBG_16_64_13
CCTAGCAGGTTCTGAAGGGGAGCTTCACGCCGGGCGTGAAGCTCCCCTTCTGTCGCCCACGCGTCAGTGGACGCAGGCCGTCGGCGGGCCTTTCGACGGAGGTTCTCACGCGAAATCACGCGGATACAGCGTGGTATAGTGATACCAACAAGGCAAGAGACATCCTTTCGGAACGGACAAGCACAAGGGGCGTTCGCGTGAAAGTGCAAGACGTCAAGAAGGTCGCGATCTTCGGGGCGGGGACGATGGGTCCTGGGCTGGCGCAGGTGTTCGCCACCGCCGGATACGACGTGACCATGTATTCCCGCAAAGCGGAGACGCTCGACAAAGCTATGTCGGTGGCCAAAGCCAACCTCGCCACCTTTGCGGAGAACGGACTTCTCCAGGAGAGCGCGATCCCGGCCATATTAGGCCGGATCAAGACGACTCAGTCGGTGGAAGAGGCGGGCAGGGACGCCGACCTCGTCATCGAAAGCATCGCCGAGAAGATGGACGCCAAGAAAGTGCTCTACGAGGAGCTGGACGCCGTCTGTCCTCCGCGCACCATCTTCACCAGCAATACCTCATACCTCAACATCTACGAGGCTATGCCGGCGGCTCGGCTGCCGCAGACGGTCATCGCTCACTGGTTCGCCCCGCCCCACATCGTGCCCTTGGTCGAGGTGGTCAAAGGACCGGAGACCGGCCAGGAGACGGTGGACTTCGTGGTGGAACTCCTGAAGAAGGTCGATCGCGTCCCCACCGTGCTCGAGAAGTTCGTTCCCGGTTTCTGCATCAACCGCTTCCTGCGGATCATCGGCCGGGAGATCTTCTTCTTGCTCGACAACGGCTACATGACTGCCGAACAGCTCGACCTGGCAGTGAAGGCCAGCATCATCCCCAGGGCTATGGTGCTGGGCTTCGTCCAGCGCTACGACTTCACCGGTATCGACTTGAGCTACGGCAACCTTCAGAACAAAGACTTCATCGAGGCGCCTGTCGACAACAACCCCCGCAGCTTGGTGGAACTCATGGAGCGCGGCGAGTTGGGCGTCAAGACCGGCAAAGGCTTCTTCGACTACAGCGATCGTCCTCTGGAGGAAGTCTTAAAGGAGCGGGACGCCGCGATGATCAAGGTGTTCGAAGACGTAAGAGACCTTATCTACAAGCGAATATAGCGCGGACATAGGAGCCACCATGAAACTGCCTGCCGGCAAGGTCATCATCACCGCATCTCTCAACGGTGCGTTCGTCACCAAGGACATGAACCCCAACACCCCCGAGCAGCCCGGCGAGATCGCGCAGGCCGCTCTCGAGTGCTACAACGCCGGGGCGGCCATCGTCCACATCCACGCGCGCGACGAAAAGGGCCAGCCTACGGGCACCAAAGAGAAGTTCGAGGAGATCATGGCCGCGGTCCGCGGCAAGTGCGGCGAGATCATCGTGCAGTTCTCCACCGGTGGCGGCGCGAACCTCACCATCGAGGACCGCGTCCGCTGCCTCGACGCCAAGCCGGAATCGGCCTCGCTCAACATGGGCACCTTGATGCGACAGACAGGGGCTTTCGCGGGCACCACCTTCTCCAACATGACCAAAGACATCGAGGCCTGGGCGGCCAAGATGAAGGAGCTCGACATCAAACCCGAGATGGAGTGCTACTCGCAGGCCATGTACCGGGATGTGAACAACCTCATCAAGAAAGACCTGCTCAAGCCGCCGTACTACGTCAACTTCGTTCTGGGCATGGTGTATCAGGGCGCCATCGAAGCGACCTCGGAGACCCTCGTTTCGATGTACCAGTTCCTGCCGGAGAACTGCTACTTCAACTGCACCGCCACTTCGGTGGCCCAGCTTCCCGTCACCACCATGTGCATGATAATGGGCGGCGCCGTGCGGGTCGGTCTGGAGGACAACATCTACTACTCCAAGGGCGTGTTGGCCAAGAGCAATGCCCAGTTGGTCGAGCGGTCGGCGCGCATCGCGCGAGAACTGAACATCGAGCCCGCGACTCCGGACGAAGCCAGGGAGATCCTCGGCATCGTCAAGCGCTAACCCGGCATCCTACGAGACACACTTACTGGGAATGGATGGAGGCTGAACCATGGATGATCTGTTCTCCCTGAAGGGTCGGAACGCAGTCATAGTCGGGGGCGCTGGGGGCATAGGCCGCGGGTTGGCGAAAGCGTTTCTCGAATACGGCGCTCGGGTCGCGATCGCCGATGTCAACGCCGAGGCCATGGAACAGGTGGTCGCGGAGATCGAGAAGGCCACCGGCCAGAAGGTCGGGACCTACCCTGTCAACACCGACCAGGAGAGCAGCGTCCAGGATCTGGTGGCCAGGTCGGTCGCAGACTTGGGGCGCGTCCATGTGCTCGTCAACGCCCAGGGCTTCAACATCAAAGCGGCGGCCACCGAGTTTCCCATGGAGTCGTGGGACAAGCTCTTCTCGGTGAACGTGCGCGGAGTAATGATGTGCTGCAAGCATTTTGCCGCGCATATGGCCGCAAATGGCGGCGGCAAGATCATCAACATGTCGTCCATCCGGGGACAGCGGGGAGCTCTGGGCGGGAACCTCGGCTACTGCTCCACCAAAGGGGCGGTCGACATGATGACCAAGCAGTTGGCCGTCGAGCTGGCCTCCAAGAACGTGTTGGTCAATGCTCTCGGCCCCATCATCACGATCACCCCCATGACCGAGGAAACCATCAAGAAAGAAGCGGGCCGCTACGAGAAGGTGCTGGCGAACGTCCCGATGGGCCGCATGGGCACGGTGGCCGATCTGGTCGGCCCGGCCGTATTCCTTGCCTCGCCCGCTTCGGACTTCGTCACGGGGACGATCCTGTACCCCGACGGCGGCACGATGTCGTTTGTCTGAGATATCAGCGTCAGGGAGGGCGTCAGCGATGGCTAGACCAGCGGCGAAGACCGCACCGCGTGCGCGATCGGCGAACGCGGGAGACGGCGCGTTCGTGGTGAGGGCCCTGGCTAAGGGACTCAGCATACTTGGGCTGTTCGACGCCGAGAACCGCGAGTGGACCTTGGATGAGATCGCGGAACGAGCTGGTCTTCCGAGGATGACCGCTTACCGCATGATCCGGACCATGGAGTCGGCCCGTTATCTGGTCCGTGACCAGGTGACCAACCGCTATCATCTCGGTCCCGCGCTCCTTGCCACCATGTATCTCTCCGGCGGGTACGCCGAGCTCGCGTCCATCGTCCGGCCCTACCTGCGCGACCTCACGGAGAAGACGGGGGAGGCCGCGACTCTGGCCATCGAGGTCGATGGTGTGTCGGTCAGCGTCGATATGGTCGACACCCAACGTCCTCTCAAGCGCGAGGTCGCCGTGGGGCGCATCATCGGCGACACCGCCAGCGCCAATGGGAAGATCTTCGCGGCTTTCAAGACCGGCGCTGAGAGAGCCGAGATCCTTGCTTCCTCCCATCCGCAGCTCACGCTCCACACCATCACCGACCCGCAGGCGCTGGCCCGTGAGTTGGACCGCGTGGTGAAGGAGGGAGTGGCTTTCGACATCGAAGAGCGAAACGTCGGCACATGCGCCGTGGCGGCCCCTGTGCGAGACCAGCTGGGACAGGTGATCGCGGCCCTCTCGGTGATCGTCCCTTCGGGGCGTTTCGGTTCCGAGGAGAAGCTCAGCTACGCGGAGGCCGTCAAGGCCTCCGCCGCCGCGCTCTCCGCCTTCCTGGGCTATTCTCGCCGCGACTGAGAGGGAGCCAGCCGGTTCCAGCGACGCAGTCTCCGTTCGGCATCCAACTTACGATCTGCTATCAAGAAGGGAGCCAGCGTGTCACTGAAGTACAAGGTGTTCCTGCACAGTTATCTGGGCTTCAATAGCAACTCGACGCTGTTCTACGGCGACCGGGACGCGGTCCTCGTCGACGCCTCGCAGCTCTTGAGCGACACCCACAGGATGATCGCGCAGCTCATCCCCATGAGGAAGAACCTCACCTATATCTACGTGTCGCACTTCCACCCCGATCACCACTTCGGGCTGGGCGTGCTGGCGAGCGCCTTCCCGCAGGCCAAGATCGTTGCCCTGCCGAGCGTCGTCAATGACGTGGTCTTCAGCTCCAGCGACAAGGTCGACATGTGGGCTATCGATCGCTTCGGCCCTGACATCCCCAGCAAGACCACCATCCCCATGCCCATGCACGAGCCTCGCCTTGAGCTGGAGGGGCACGAGCTACTGTTCTCCGACGGATGGGAGGGGGACAGCATCAACAACTCCGTGGTCTGGGCGCCTTCCATCAGGGTCGCCTGCGCGACGGACGTAGCCTTCCACGACTGCAACCTGTGGCCCATCGAGAGCAACGTCGAGCGGCGGGTCAAATGGAGGAGCTCCATCAGCAAGCTCTTGGACCTCGATCCCCGCATCGTCATACCGGGCCATCACGACGAAGCCAAACTTCGCATCCTCGAAGAAGTCCAGGAGGACACATCTCGGTCGTACACCGATTGTGTCGATTGGTCGCTGAAGTATCTGGACGTCTACGATAGCGTGTACGACACGGCCAAGAACGGCGCCGAACTGCTAGAAGGCATGAACAAGTACTACGCCGACGTAAAAGCCGAAGACTTCGCCATTCATTGGCAGGCGAGACTGCTGTTCCCGCATAGTTGCCCCGACTGGTTCACTCCTCTGCCGGGTGAGCCAGGTAAGATCTTTCTGAATCCCAGCGGCGGATTCGACGGCGATCCGCCCAAAGAGTAGGCGCAGCCATACCCAGTCAAGGAGACGGGCCGAGCATTATTCGCGAGGAAAGGGGACAGTGAGATGAAGTTGGAAGGCAAGGTCGCGCTGATCACCGGTGGCGGCACGGGGATAGGCGCGGCGGTCGCGAGGCGGTTCGTGGACGAAGGGGCCAAGATCTGCATCACCGGCCGGCGTCGCGAGATGTTGGAAAGCGTGGCGGCATCGTTGCCTGCCGGCAGCGTCACGGTCTTCGTGGGTGACGTCACCGAGGAAGGGAACGCGCAGAGGATGGTCGACGCTGCTCTCGGCATCAGCGGCCGGCTCGACGTCCTGGTCAACAACGCGGCCATCGAGGCGAACGCGCCCGTCGTCGACATGGACCCGGCGATCTGGCGGCAGATGGTCGAGATAAACCTGACTGGGCCGTTCCTCATGATGAAAGCGGCCATACCCAAGATGATCGAGGCGGGTGGAGGTGCGATCATCAACGTCTCGTCCCTCGCTGGAGTGGTCGCCGTACCCGGCGGACCGGCGTACTGCGCCACCAAGGCCGGGGTGATCCATCTCAGCAAACAGGTGGCGTTCGACTACGGCAAGCACAACGTCCGGTGCAACGTGGTGTGTCCGGGGCCTGTGCGCACCACCATGCTCGAGGGGAATTTCAAGCCCTTGGCGAAGCATCTCCAAACCGACATGGATGGGGTCTTCGGATTGGTGCGCGAAAACGTGCCCTTGCGCCGTATCGCCGACCCGTCCGATGTCGCCGGTTTGTTCGCCTTCTTGGCGAGCGACGACTCAAGCTTCATGACCGGCTCGACGGTCCTGATTGACGGGGGCGTCCATGTCGTTGATTCGTTCGCCGCGGGTTTGAGTCACTACGGGGCATCTTGGGGCTAACCGGCCAGTCCCGTGGGTGACGATTTCATGAAGCTGGGGCCCCGTCGCTTGTGGCGACGGGGCCCCGATCTTTCTCCACCAATGCGCGGATCCGCGGAAGTCGCGGCTCCTGATATGCGGACCTATTTGGCCAGCGCTATGTCACCCAGGTTGACGTCGTTCTCGGTGATGACTGCGTCGTAGGTTTTCGTGGCGAAGCCCTTGGCCGCGATGGTCAACTTGTAAGTGGCGCCGTCGGCCAGTCCTCTGAACCAGAAGTCACCGAAGGCGTCGGTCGTGGCGGTCAGCGCTTTGGCGCCGTCACCGGTGAGCGTGCATGTAGCCCCGATGACGACTTCCTTGGCGACAGGATCGTACACCGTGCCGCCGATGAACTTCTTGGGGATGTTCAAGTAGTAGACCCGCGGCTTGGCGCCGAGCTCAGGCCTGAGCACTTCAGCTTTGGCGATCTCGGCTTTGAACTCGCTCTCTTCGCCGAACTTGATGGCCTCGGTCGGGCACGCGTCGGCGCATCGCGGGATCTTCCACTCGCCGCCGTCGAGCAGATGGGCGCAACCAGTGCACTTCTGCGCGAGGTTGAGGTCGTCGTTGAAGTAGATGGCCAGGTAAGGGCAGGCGTCGACGCACAGCCGGCAACCGGTGCACTTCACCGAGTCGATGACGACAAGCCCGTCTTCGCGTTTGTAGATGGCGCCCTCGATTGGGCACGGCGGGATGCACGGCGGTTCGTCGCAGTGCATGCAGGGGTTCGGGACGTAGTGCATCTCGACCTTCGGCACGGTCCCGCGGATGTGTTCGTCCAGTCTCATCCAGAACTGGCCTGTATCGGGCTGGGGCTTGGCGATCGGCGACCAGTCGTTGCCCACGTGCTCGTCCTTGCACACGAACTGGCACGCGTAGCAGCCTACGCAAAGGTCGACGTCAATGACGAATGCCTTCATCTACTTCTCGCCTCCCTCGATCCAGGCGTCGAAGCGCAGCCCGGCACCTTGGTCGTAAACCCTGGCAAAGGCCTCCGGATAGTCCCTGCGCCATTGTTCCCATTCCTCGTTCTTGACCTTCTGAACGTCCACCAGGTAGCCGCTCGTGGCTTGGCCACACGCATTCTTGGACGTCAGCCCGTTCGGGGCGATGGTGTTGATGGCTCCACCGCGGTCCACCTTGCCGGGGACCAGCGGGTCGTGACGGGCGCCGTGGTCGACGTAGACCACTCCAGATCTGATCCTCTCCCACACGCGTGCGCCGACGAGCACGATGCCGCGCTCGTTGAACACCTTGACCACGTCGCCGTCTTTGATGTCGCGGGACGCCGCGTCGGCCGGGTTGATCCAGATGGGTTCGTAGCGGTAGCCGTCGAACCCGAGCACCTTGCCGGTCGGGGTCTCACGGGCCCAGCTGATGTCGTCACCCTGGGCGTGCGTGCGCCAACGCGGGTGGTTGGACATGATGAGCAGCGGGAACATGTCGGCGCGTTCGCTCGACAGTGCCTCGTCGTGAGTGACACCCTTCTCGACCCACTTCGGGAACGGCGGCCGTTCCTTGTCATCGGGGAAGTGGGTGGCGAGGCGCTCGGAGTAGAACTCCAGCAGGCCGCTGGGGGTCTTGAGCGGGTGCGCCTTCGGGTCCTCGTAGAACTCGCGGAAGCCGGGCGGGTCTTTCTCCCAGTCATGGGCGGTGGCATACACGTAGGTCTTCTTCTCGTAGAAGTCTTCCCACGTTGTGAGTTTCTCCATCTTCATGGCGTCGAAGACGAGTTTCTGGAGGTCCATGGTGCTCAGACCGCCGGTGAACTCCTCTGCCATCCCCAGCTTCTCGGCGATAGCCAGCACGATCTCGTAGTCGCTCTTGGACTCGCCGACCGGGAGGACCGACTGCTCCTGGATGGAGACGCTCGCAAAGTGCGGGCCTTGACGCACCGTGGTGACGATGTCCTCGACCTCGAGCGTCGTGTTCGCCGGCAGGATGATGTCGGCATAGAGACAGTCGTTCTCGAGCCACGGGTGCTGGGCGACCACACACTCGATGCTCGGGTCTTTCATGGCCTCGATGGTCCAGTTGCCGTGGTTCCAGCATGTGATGCGGCAGGGAGTATCGGTCCACATCATGTGGATGGGGACGCCGCCCTTCTCCTTGGCTATCGGATAGGTATACCGATCGAACTGCTCTTCGGTCTGGCACTCCTGGCCGCCGCTGCCGTAGAAGACCAGCGGCGCCTTGAGGATAGCGTCCTGGATGAGGGTCTTGGGGATGAGCTGCGGGCCCCAGGCGTGGACAGTGGTCCAGCACGGCTTGGTGAGGCGCTCGGGCAGGTCGGGGTTGAAGAAGCGGACGCTTCCCAGTCCTTCCGCCCGGGGCATGCCGAAGTACGTCATCTGGCACTGGTGGACGCCCGGACCACCCAGGCCCTGCATGCCCAGCATGACGCATTCCAGCCGGCCCGGTTCGTGTGAGTACGGGCCCCTGAAGGCCGAACCGCCGAAGTAGTGGACTATGGACGTGGTGTTCTTGGCGAATTCCCGAGCCAGGGCCTTGATGGTCCATTCAGGCACGCCGCATTTCTTGGACGCCCACTCGGGAGTCTTGGGAATGCCTTCTTCGTCTTCGCCAAGCACGTAGGCAGCGACCTTGTCCATGCCCACGGAGTGAGTGGCGACGTATTCCTTGTTCCAGGTGTCCTCGGTCAGCCACACGTAGATGACGGCCAACTGCAGCGCCGCGTCGGTGTTGGGGAGCACCGGGATCCACTTGTCGCCATGGACGGCGGCGGCATAGTTCAGGTCGGGGCAGATATAGACTTGCTTGATGCCCGCGCGTGTCCAGAATTGAGAGATGCGGCTGGCGTACTGCCCGGTGAAGCCCCAAGGAGTGGTCTCTTCGTCGCAGCCCCACTTGAGGACCAGGGTGCAGTTCTCGGAGATGTCCTTGATGAGGTTGGCGGCCGGCGACATCATGCCCTGGAAGCCTTGGCCCCACACGTGCTTGGCGCCCCAGTACCAGCCTTCCCAGCTATCTGGGTTGCGGACCTGCTGAGTGAAACCGCCCATCATGTCGAGCAGGCGGGCCTGGTGGCCGTGCGGCGTGTGGATGGTCTTGTTCTCGCCGTGACCGTCACCCTGAGCCAGGATGGCAAGGGGACCGTATTCCTTGTGGATCCGCCTGACCTCGGACGCGATGATGTCCGTCGCCTCGTCCCAGGAGATCCTCTTGTACTTGCTCTTGCCCCGGTTCTGGGTGTTGCGCTCCCCGTTGGGGTCCCAGTCGACCCGCTTCATGGGGAACTTGATGCGGTTGGGCGAGAAGGTCCTCTTCTTGTAGGCGAGCGAGAAGGGCGCGGGCAAGGCCTTTGGCAATGGGCTCAAGGTCTCGCCGTTCCGTTCGATCGTCCAGGGGTTCAGCTTCTCGAAGTCTTGCTTCCAGTCGTATTTGAACGGCCTGATCCGGACAGCCTTGCCATCCTTCACATCCACGAAACACTCGCCGCCGCCCCCCAACAGGCCCCCCATGGCCAGATTCTTGATCGTTACCTTGTCGACGCTTACATCGACCTTCTTGCGTTGTGCGTCTGCCATCGCAATCTTCGTCCTTTCGAGGAATGCGTTGCCGGGCGTGTTGGTTGGACAGATACTTCTACGCGGCTCCTCTCGGGGTCCATCCCAGGTAGGCCGAGAAGGACGCAGCGGTCGCTTTCACAGCATTGCTACACAGAGCTTGCGCGGCCGGGCCGAAGCGCCCGGTGGGCATGACCACGGAAATGGCGGCCCTGATCGCTCCGAATTGATCGCGCACGGGGGCTCCCACGGCACAGACCCCTACGTACATTCCCTCGAAGTCGTAAGCCACGTCTTCGTCGACCACGCGCTCGAGTTCCTCCGCGAGCGCGGCACGGTCGGTGATAGTGTGGGAAGTCCGTTTGGGAAGAGGGCCGGTCAGGATGGCCTCCCTATCCTTTGCCGGCTTGAAGGCGGTGAAGATCTTGCCGTGCACCGTGGTGATGTCGCCAAGGATGCGCCCGGGAGCTGTCTGCCGCTTGAACGGGCGAGCGGTATTCACTATGTCGACGCATACGGGGAACCCGTCCACTTCCACGGCCAGGGTCACCGATTCACTGGTCTCCTCGGCCAGCGCTTCAAGAAAGGGCCGGGCCGAACCTACGAAATCGGAGTGGTCGTCCGACACGTACCGCATCGC
>MELN01000020.1:42487-42609 GCA_001768675.1 Actinobacteria bacterium RBG_16_64_13
GCGGTATCGGTTGGTGGCGGCATCGCGGACGAGGAAGGCCATGGATTCGAGAGTCCTCACCATGCGGTAGGCGGTCATTCTGACCAAGCCGGTCTGCTCGGCCATCTCGTCGATAGTCCATT
>MELN01000020.1:42665-78986 GCA_001768675.1 Actinobacteria bacterium RBG_16_64_13
ACCAGCAGAGGATCATTGTCCCGTGCCGAGATGGTTTCTGCCATAATGTCCCCCGTCGTGGGCGGCCGCTCGCCAAGCGCGAGCGCCTTGCAAATCAACTGTGCCTACTCTACGATACTATCAGTATTACTCAATAATATCGAGATATCGTTTTGCCTTTGCGCGGGGGACCATCTCAAAACCTCATGGGAGCTGATGATCGATGGCTGAAAAGGTGTTCACGAACTGCACGAACAGCGGGCCCGTCACGGTCTACGTGAAGGACGGAACGATAGTGCGGATACGGCCATTGGTCGTTGATGAAAAGGACTACAAGCCCTGGGTCATCGAAGCCGGCGGTAAGAGATACTCCCCGCCCAAGAAGGTCACCCTCTCGCCCTGCGTGCATGCGGAACGCCGCCGCATCTATTCCGACGAGCGCATCAAGTACCCCATGAAGCGGGTGGACTTCGATGCCAACGGCGAGCGCAACCCGCAGAACCGCGGCAAATCGCCGTATGTGCGGATCTCCTGGGACGAGGCGGCCACGCTGGTGGCCTCCGAGCTCAAGCGGGTCAAGGAGACCTACGGCGGGTCGGCTATCAGCGGCCTGACCTCATCGCATCACAACTGGGGCATCGTCGGCTACAAGATGGGACCCTTCGCCCGTTTCCTTAACATGGTGGAAGGCACCCCGGTGCTCGACAATCCCGACAGCTGGGAGGGATGGCACTGGGGGGCGACGCACACCTACGGCTTCCAGTGGCGCCTGGGCATGCCGGAGCCCTACGACATGCTGGGCGACGCCCTGCAGAACGCCGAGATGATCGTCTACTGGTCCAACGACCCGGACACCACCAGGGGCACTTACTCCGGCCAGGACTCGGCCCTCTGGCGGCAGTGGCTCAAAGAGAAGGGCGTCAAGATGGTCTTCATCGACCCCTTCCACAACTACACCAACGCCGTTATGGGGGGCAAGTGGATAGCCCCGCGGGCGGGGACCGATGCGGCGATAGCCATGGCTATCGCGTTCGTGTGGATCACTGAAGACACATATAACAAGGACTACGTCCGCGATCGCACCATCGGCTTCGATCAGTTCAAGAAGTACGTCATGGGCGAGACCGACGGGGTACCCAAGACGCCCGAGTGGGCGGCGGAGGAATCCGGCGTCGAAGCCCGGGTCATCCGCACGCTGGCGCGCGAGTGGGCGGCCATGCGCACCATCCTCTCCGGCGGTTCGCGGGGCGGTGAAGGCGGGGCCTGCCGCGAAGCCTACGGTACCGAATGGGCCCGCATGATGGTTCTGCTGCAGGCCATGCAGGGGCTGGGGGCTCCGGGCCGCAGCATCTGGGGCACCACTATGGGCGCCCCCTCCGACCCCACTCGTTGGGTGCCGAGCTACGGCGAGCCGCTGGCCCGTATCTCGATGTCCACCATGGCCTGCGATTACATTCCCGTCAACAACAACCCGCAGCGGCTGTGGCGCCTGACCGTGCCGGAGGCCATCCTCAGCCCGCCGGTGGACTGGTATGGCGAAGGCTTCTGCGGCAAGTCTCTAGAGCAGCAGTTCACCCACTTCACCTATCCGGCCGAAGGCTGCTCCGAGATCAAGCTGTGGTACCGCTACGGCGGCTCCTTCATGGGCACCATGAGCGACACCACCAAGTGGGTGCGCATGTATCAGAGCCCGAAGCTGGAGTTCGTTGTCAACCAAGACGTCTGGTACAACAGCGAGACCCGCATGGCCGACCTCATCCTGCCGGCCTGCACCAACTTCGAGCGCGAAGACATGGGCGAGTGGGCCTCCGTCAACGGCTACACCTGGCACGCCAGCTCGGGCTGCAACTACCGGGTGGTGGTGCGCGAGCAGAAATGCATCGAGCCTCTGTGGGAATCGAAGTCCGACTACGAGATCTTCGCGCTCATCTTCGAGAAGATGGGCCTGCGCGACAAGTACACCGACGGCGGCAAGACCGAGTTCGACTGGGTCAAGAAGTTCTTCGACATCTCCGACCTGCCCAAGGACGTCAGCTGGGAGGAGTTCAACAGCAAGGGCTACCACATCATCAACATCAACGACGACTACAAGCCCACTGTTGGCCTGCGCTGGTTCTACGAGGGCCGGGCGTGCGACACCCCCGACCCGGGCAATTCCAAGCGCCTCACCGAGAAGCGCGGCGAGCTGGGCACGTTCAGCGGCAAGATCGAGTTCGCGTCGGAGAGCCTCAAGCAGTATTTTCCCGACGATGACGAGCGGCCGGTCGTGCCCAACTACATCCGCAGCTGGGAGGGGTATCTCACTCCCGGGCTGTACGACAAGTACCCGCTTCAGCTGATCTCGCCCCACCCGCGCTTCACGTTCCACTGCCACTACGACAAGCACACCGACTGGCTCAACGACATCCCCATCCACCGCATCAAGAAAGATGGCCATGCCTGGTGGCCGGCCCGGATCAACCCCGAAGACGCGGCCGAGCGGGGCATCAACAGCCACGACATCGTCCGGCTCTACAACGACCGGGCCTCGGTGCTCTGCATCGCGGTGGTCACCGGGCGCATCCGTCCCGGCATCATCCACAGCTACGCTTCCTCGGCCCTGTACGATCCGCTGCAGCCGGGCCAAGCGGACTCCATGGACAGGGGCGGATGCGTGGCCATGCTGACCCCCTCGCGCATGACGTCCAAGAATGTGCCGGGCATGACGCCCAATTCCTGCCTCATCGAGATCGAGAAATGGGAGGGCTAGTCAGATGGCACGCCTGAGCCTGCTTATTGACGTGACCAAGTGCAGCGGCTGCCATAACTGCTTCCTTGCCTGCCGCGACGAGTACTACGACAACGACTACAGCCCATATTCAGCGCCTCAGCCGCTCGACGGCCAGTTCTGGATGCAGGTCAAGGAGGTCGAGCGGGGCAGCTATCCCAAGCCCAAACTGGACTACATCCCTACCCCGTGCATGCAATGCGAGAAGGCTCCCTGCATAGCCGTGGCCGCGGACGACGCCGTGTATCGTCGCAAGGACGGCATCGTGCTGATCGACCCGCAGAAGTCCAAAGGTCAAAGGGCGATCGTTAATTCTTGCCCGTATCGCGTGGTCTTTTGGAACGCCGCTCTTGAGATCCCGCAGAAGTGCACGCTGTGTGCCCACCGGCTGGACGAAGGCGCCAAGGAGCCGCGCTGCGTGGAGGCCTGCCCCACCGGGGCGCTGGTCTTCGGCGACCTTGATGATCCCAAGAGCGATATCGCCAAGCTCGCGGCCGCCTCCAAGACCGAGACCCTTCACCCCGAATACAATGCCTCTCCGACGGTCAAGTACGTGGGCATTCCCAAGCGCTTCATCGTGGGTGAAGTCGTCCGGCGGGACGTCCCCGGCGAATGCGCCCAGGGAATCAAGGTCACCTTGGAAGGCGGCGGGCTGAAGCTCGAGACTCGGTCCGACGGCTACGGCGACTTCGAGTTCGAGGGTCTGGAAAAGAACACCGACTACCGCGTCGGCATCGAGCTCGAAGGCTACGCGTCGATGATCGTCGAGGTCTACACACAGACCGACGTCGATTTGGGCGAGATCGTGCTGGAGCCGTTCAAGTAGACGAACCGAAAGAAGCTGTTAGAGCAAGCGATCCGGGAAAGGTCCGATGGAAGAAGTCGTCATCGTCAGTGCCGTGAGAACGGCGGTCGGCAGGCTGGGCGGAGGTCTCAAAGACGTCGAGCCGGAAGACCTCGGGAAACTGGTCATCCAGGAAGCCCTGGCGCGGGCCCAGGTCGAGCCCGAAGCCGTGGACGAGGTGATCCTCGGCCAGACCAAGCAGAGCGCCGACGCCGCCAACCTGGCGCGGGTAGCCATGCTCAAAGCGGGACTGCCCGTCGAGGTGCCCGCGTATACGGTCATGCGACAGTGTGGCTCGGGTCTGACAGCCATTCACAACGCGGTGGCAAGCATCATGATCGGCGAGGCCGATATCGTCGTGGCGGGTGGCGTGGAGAACATGAGCAAGGCTCCATACTATTTGAGAGGCGCCCGCTACGGGTATGGGGCGGGCAACGCAGTCCTTGTCGACTCCAACACCGAGAGCCAGCCTCGCTCGCAGCCCATCGAGATCTATGGTGCCAATCTGACCATGGGTCTCACCGCCGAGAATCTGGCTGTCAAGTACGGCATCAGCCGCGAGGAGCAAGACATCTTCTCCCTGCAGAGCCAGGAGAGGGCCTTCGCCGCCATAGAATCGGGGCGGTTCAAAGACGAGATCGTGCCGGTGGAGATCAAGCAGAGGAAGGGCACGGTCGTCTTCGACACCGACGAGCACCCGCGCAGGAGCACGCTGGAGGGACTGGCGGCGCTGCCTCCGGTCTTCAAGGACTGCGGCACCGTGACCGCCGGGAACGCGTCGGGCCGCAACGACGGCGCCGCCTGCACCGTGGTCATGTCGGCCAAAGAGGCGAGTAGGCGAGGCCTCAAGCCCATGGTGGTCATCAGGGGCATGGCTGTCGCCGGCGTGTCACCGGAGATCATGGGCATCGGCCCGGCGCCGGCTTCGCGGAAAGCGCTCAAAAGAGCCGGTCTGACTCTGGACGACATGGGGCTCATCGAGCTCAACGAGGCCTTCGCCGCCCAGGCGCTTGCCGTGATCAAGGACCTGGATATCGGTCACCGTATGGCCGACCTGAACGTCAACGGCGGCGCGATCGCGCTAGGGCATCCGCTGGGCTGCTCCGGAGCCAGGATCTTCACGACCCTTCTCCATGAGATGAAGAAGCGGGGTACCCGCTATGGCCTTGCCACCTTGTGCATCGCCGGTGGCCAGGGCATCGCGACCGTCGTGGAGGCGGTCTAGCCGCCAACAAGGCGTAGGGCCCACCGCGAAGCACTGCAGGGTACTGCAAAGCTTCGCTGCGAGCCCTACGCCTTGTTGGCGGCTAGGGCGCCAGCGAAATTCGGGGGTTGTCCGCCGTCAGGTAGTCGATGCGGCTGGTCCCGCCGCAGAATCTCTGGATGAGCTCAGCCACCTCGGCACAGGCGGCTGCGATCTCGTCCCGCGTGACCGGGGGTAGGCCGTCCACGTTGAACTCGATGGCCGTGGTGTCGGGGAGGGTCAGGGTGTGATTGCCCTGCCGCCACGTCCAGCGGCGCGTGAGGACTGTATTGCCCTCGACGAAGACGACCTCTCCGGGCAGGGGATGCTCCAACTCCTCAGAGCCGAAGGCCACGAAATCCTCGGCGCCCGTGGCGAAGCGAAGCTCGATGTCACCGTTCAGCAGGTCTATCGCGTGCCCGCCCGCCGGGATCAAGTGGCGCAGTGACATGACGTTGCCGATATCGACAAGCGCGTTGATGGCGGGAAGCTCGTCGCCGCGGAGCGCTCTTCGGGCCATGGCCTCCACCGACGAGCGGAACTCTGAGGGCTTGGCTCCGAAGGCACGGTAGGCCTCGCGCCAGCACTTGATGCGAGGCTCCTCGGCGATCTGGTCCAGGTTCACTCGGGCGCGCACCGACTCCTCGGCTTCGCGCAGCATCTGCACCAGTTCCGCGGGGGAGGGTCCGTTGCCGACTTCATGCGCGATGACCACGCCGCGCACATACCCGGGGAAGCGCGCGAAGATGTCTGGGGAGATGCTGTAGCTAGAATGATCCATGAGAGAAACCCACCTGCGGTCGAAGTGCCCGTTGCTGCGATTCTACCCGAAAACCGGTCTGCCCGGCCCTGGAAGTCGCCGCGAGGCCTCCTGCCCCGAGAGGGCTCTCGCCTCCGGCGGCTTGCCGGGAGAGAGAAGTCTGCGTTAGGCTGAAGAGCGGCGGAACAGCTTCAACGGCAGGACCGCGGCCGCAACCTCCGGCGCGGCCGGGCAGGGAGTCAACGCATGAGGATCGACGTGCCCTGGGGCAAGGGGACCACCCCTGTGGAGGTCGACGCTCGGCGTGTCGCCGCGGTCCTGGGCGCCAAGGCGGAGAAGGCGGAGGATCCGGACGGCATACTGCATGGGGCGATCTCCCGCCCGGGGGCAAGCTTTGAGGGGTTCATCGCGGCGGCTCCTTCGCCACTCCTCGTGGTGGTCAACGACGGCACGAGGCCTACGCCGTCTGCCCATGTTCTTCGAGCCTTGCGGCCCGGCTTGGAGGAGTGGCTGACAGCACCAGGCAGGGAACTCGCCTTCGCGGTCGCCACCGGCACCCACCGGGTCGCGCTGCCCGAAGAGATCGACCATATCTTCGGCTCCGGATTGGCCGAGGCCCACGCCGGCCGGATCTTCTCTCACGACGCAAAGGCTGGCGAGCAGTTGGTTCACTTGGGCGCGACTCGGCGCGGCACCGATGTATGGGTCAACCGGCTCTTGGCCGACGCGCGCGGCGTGATCGTCATCAACTCGGTGGAACCGCACTACTTCGCCGGATACACCGGCGGGCGGAAGTCACTGTTCCCGGGGCTGGCCGGCTACGATACCGTGTGGGCCAACCACAAGCTGTCAATGGAGCCGGGTTCCGAGACCCTGGTCCTGGAGGGCAATCCCGTTCACGAGGATCTCGAGGAAGCCATGGCCGTCGGGGTCACGGGGAAGGAGATCTTCTCCATCCAACTCGTCCTCGATAAGGATCACCAAATAGGCTTCGCGGCGGCCGGTAGCCTGGCGGAGACCTTCAGGCAGGCGGTGGCAGTCGCCGACCGGCAGTTCGTCCTCGGCATCGAGCGGCGTTACGAGGTCGTGGTGGCCGTCGCGCCTCACCCCATGGATTGTAACTTCTACCAGACCAACAAGGCCATCCAGAGCGGCGCCCTGGCTGTCAAGAACGGGGGCGTGCTCATCGTGGTCTCACAGTGTCCCTTCGGCCTCGGCGAGAACCAGACCCTCTTCGACATGCTGGCTGCCGCCGACTCACCGGCGGAGGCGCTCCAGCGTGCCGGCAGGGAGGAGTACAAGCTGGGGGTCCAGCAGGCCACCCGGGTCGCGTCCATCCTGGAAAGGGCCGAGATCTGGGCGGTCACTTCACTCAAAGACGACGATGTGCGGGCCATGTTCATGACTCCTGTCGCCGACGTGCAGACGGCCGTGGACGAGGCGCTGGCGCGGCAGGGTCCGGACGCTCAAGTGCTCTTTCTGAACGAGGCCAGTATCACCGTGCCGCGCGTCCCGATCGGCCTCGACCATTCTTGAAACTGCCTATGCCATTGGGTATCATGCGACTTCGCCTCCGCGCGGGTTCCGCGTGTGGGGGGGTGCCCGAGTGGCCAAAGGGAGCAGACTGTAAATCTGTCGGCGCAGCCTACGGAGGTTCAAATCCTCCCCCCCCCACCACCACGATGCGTCGGCGGCCGGAGCAGCGGTCAGCGACTGTCTGGCTCATGGGCCTCCATAGCTCAGTTGGCAGAGCACTTCCATGGTAAGGAAGGGGTCTTCGGTTCAAATCCGAATGGGGGCTCCATACAACGGGTTGCGAGATGAGGCGGCGTAGCTCAGTCGGTCAGAGCAGCGGAATCATAATCCGCGTGTCAGAGGTTCGAGTCCTCTCGCCGCTATAGGGCTGCTGAAGAACGACGGCCGAGGCTTCGTTTCTCAGCAGTCCCCCAACTCTGTTTGTGGTAGCATGCACGGGCGTAATTGACTAGGAAGCGGTGAAGTAATGCGGGTACGGGTGACGATGGCTTGCCAGGAGTGCAAGCGCCGTAATTACACCAGCATGAAGAACAAGCGCAACGATCCCGAGCGGATTGAATTGCGCAAGTACTGCAAGTGGTGCGATACGGTCACGGTCCACAAAGAGACCAAGTAGTCCAACACCGGAACACGGGTAGGCGTAGGGCAGTAGCTCCAACGGTAGAGCGCCGGTCTCCAAAACCGGATGTTGGGGGTTCGAATCCCTCCTGCCCTGCCAATTCTCCCAAAGGATCGAGCAGAGGCGATGGCAAAGACAGTGATCGACAAGGCAGCAGGCAAAGCCCAGGCCAAACCGGCCGGGAGCCTTAGAGGCGTCCTCGCGCGCTCTTCCTCGCGAGTGTCCGCCACTCGTCCCACCTCCGCGCCGCGGGGGGCGGTGAGCGCCAAACCGCACGGCCGTATCCGCACCTTCTTCCGCGAAGTACGCATCGAGATGAGCAAGGTCACGTGGCTGTCCCGCAAGGACCTCATCCAAGCCACCGCCGTGGTCGTCATCGCGGTCGTCATCGCCGGTGTCTATATCGGTGTGTTCGACTTCATCTGGAACATCATCGTTCGCGCGGTCGGGCTGGGCTGATCCACGGACCCGAGCAGCACATATCCAGGGGCCATCACTTCCATGGATTCCAAGTGGTACGTCATCAACACGTACTCGGGGCACGAGAACAAAGCTCGTGCCAACCTCGAGCACCGCATCCAGTCGATGAACCAGGCGCAGTACTTCGAGGAGATCGTCGTACCCACCGAGCAGGTGGTGGAGACGAAGGGCGGCGAGAAGATCCAACTGGAGAAGCGTATCTTCCCCGGCTACCTTCTGGTCAAGATGATCCTCACCGATGATTCATGGTCGCTGGTCAAGAACACACCGGGCGTTACCGGCTTCGTCGGGTCGGAGAACAAGCCGACTCCGCTCATGCCCTCGGAGGTCGATCGCATTCTGCACACCTCCACAGTGGAGAAACCAAAGGCCAAGGCCGAGTTCGTCGTCGGCGACCAGGTGCGGGTGGTCAGTGGACCGCTTACCGACTTCACCGGTGAGGTGTCCGAGGTCAACGTCGAGCAGAGCAAGCTCAAGGTGATGGTGTCCATCTTCGGGAGGGACACTCCCACGGAGTTGGGCTTCGAGCAAGTCAAGAAGATATAGGTCGGCTGGGTCACAGATCCATTAGATAGAGACGGAGATTCAAGGTGGCGAAGAAGGTACGGGCGATAGTCAAGTTGCAGATCGTTGGGGGCAAAGCAAGTCCGGCCCCCCCGGTGGGCCCTGCTCTGGGTCAACACGGCGTGAACATCATGGAGTTCTGCAAGGCCTACAACGCGGCCACCCAGGATCGCATCGACCAGGTGGTCCCCGTGGAGATCACGGTCTTTGAAGACCGGTCTTTCACCTTCGTCCTCAAGACCGCGCCGGCCGCCGTCCTTATCCGTTTGGCTGCGGGCATCGCCAAAGGGAGCGGCAACCCGCGCAAGGAGAAAGTGGGCAAGATCACCAAGGACCAACTCCGGCAGATCGCCGAGGTGAAGATGCCCGACCTCAACGCTCACGATGTCGAAGCGGCTATGAAGATCATGGCCGGCACGGCGCGCAGCATGGGAGTCACCGTAGTGGAATAAGTCCGCAGCGACGGACATGAAGGTGGGAGGGCCGGGTGGCCCGTCTGACCACCAGGAGGTATCACGATGAGCAAGGATTCCAAGCGCTTCCAAGAGGCCAAGAAAGCAGTCGAGCCTGGCCGGGTCTACACGCCGATGGAGGCCGCCACTCTACTCAAAGGCCTGACGACGGCCAACTTCGACGAGACGGTCGAGGTCCACCTCAAGCTGGGTGTCAACCCCCGCCACGCCGATCAGCAGGTGCGGGGCACGTGCATGCTTCCCCACGGCACCGGCAAAACGGTGCGCGTGGCCGCTTTCGCCAAGGGTGAGAAAGCCACCGAAGCCGAGGCCGCGGGCGCCGATCTGGTAGGCGCGGAAGATCTGGCGGCGCAGATCGAGGGGGGCATGCTCGATTTCGACGCGGCCGTCGCGACTCCGGACATGATGGGCGTGGTGGGGAAACTCGGCCGCGTGCTGGGTCCCCGCGGGCTCATGCCCAACCCGAAGGCCGGCACCGTGACCTTCGACATTGGCAAGGCCGTGGCCGACATGAAGGCCGGCAAGGTGGAGTACCGCACCGACAAGTTCGGCGTCATCCACCTGATCGTCGGCAAGAAGTCGTTCCCCGCCGAACATCTGGTTGCCAACTACGGTGAGGTGCTGGGCGAGATCGTACGCGCGAAGCCTGCGGCCGCCAAGGGCAAGTACCTGCGCACCATCACTATGACCACGACCATGGGCCCCGGTGTCCCCCTGGATACCTCGAAGACCCGCGTTATGGTGGAAGAAGAATCGTAAAGCGCGTCTGCTGCCGCCGGTGGGTGCTATAATCCCCGGCGCTATCCGCCCGAGACAGCTGGTGCCGCCACGGCGGCAGAAGCGGAGAGGCCTGAAGCCGACCCGCCAGCCGAGGCAGAGTGTGACCGACATAGTGGTTCGTGTGAGCCTTTGATGTCATCGTCCGCCTCTGCTACTTGGAGGTGGACGATTTCTTTTCGAAGGAGGTGAACAGTATGCCGAGACCGGACAAGATCGAAGCAGTCAAGGAGATCACCGCAGATCTCAAGGCCACTGACGTCTACTACTTTGTGGACTATCGGGGGCTGACCTTCTCCGAAGCCACGGAATTGCGGGCGCGCCTCGTGAAGGTCGACGCCAGCCTCAAGGTGGTCAAGAACACCCTTGCCAAGATCGCGGCGGCCGATGCGGGTGTGGAGGGACTCACCGAAATGCTGCAAGGCCCCACAGCGATCGTCTACTGCCATGGCGATCCCGTCAAGGTGGCCAAGACTATCCAGGACTTCATCAAGGAGAAAAAGAAGGCCACGCTCCGCGGGGGCAAGCTGCAACGTTCCATGCTTACCGCGTCCGACGTGGAGAAGCTCGCTACCCTACCGAGCCGCGAGCAACTCATCGCCCAATTGGTCGGCGCGATCGCCTCGCCGTTGACCGGACTTGCCAACGTGCTGAGCGGTCCCATCCGCGGACTCGTGGTCGTGTTGGCGCAGATCCAGGAACAGAAGGCATCCGCCGCCTGAGACTCGCGGCGTTTTGTTTGAACGTTATCCACCAGCAAGAAGTGTTCAAGAAGAGATCGGAAGGAGTTGAGCTAAGGTGACCCCCGACAAGCTCATAGAAGAGATCAAGAAGATGTCCGTGCTCGATCTGTCAGCGCTGGTCAAGGCGCTGGAAGAGGAGTTCGGAGTCAGTGCCGCCATGCCTATGGCTATGGCTGCTGCCCCGGCCGGCGCTGCGGCTCCCGCGGAGGAAGTAGAGGAGCAGACGGAGTTCGACGTCATCCTCAAGGCCGCCGGCGAGAAGAAGATCAACGTCATCAAAGTAGTGCGGGCTCTGACCGGACTGGGCCTGAAAGAAGCCAAAGACCTGGTCGATGGCGCCCCCAACCCGGTCAAGCAGGCGATCCCCAAGGCCGAGGCCGAAGACATCAAGAAGCAACTCGAAGAAGTCGGCGCCGAAGTCGAAGTCAAGTAACATATACCATCGGTGGGTGCGGATCGGATCCGTCTCCCGCCGGTGGAACTCAAGCCCGGCCTCGGTGGGTCTCGAGGGACTCATCGGAGTCGGGCTTGCCGCGCGTATCTTGCAGTGATAATATACAAGGTTGCGCGCTGAAACCTGTGCAAAACCCCTGGCATGCGAGGAGTGATCCCCTTTGGGCGAAAGGAAGACTCCCAGAACCCGTAAGTCCTTCTCCAATCTACCGCAGATTCTTGACGTTCCCAACCTGATCGCCGTCCAGACCGAATCGTTCGAGTGGTTCAAGACTCAGGGCCTCAAAGAGACCATCGAGGACATAAACCCGATTGAGGACTACACGGGCAACTATGCCGTGGAGTTCGGGGAGTACGAGTTCAAAGAGCCGGCCCTCACACTCAAGGAGTGCCGGGACAAAGACCAGACATACGCGGCGCCTCTGTTCATCACCGTCCGCTTCGTCAACCGAGAATCGGGGGAGATACGGGAGCAGAGCGTCTTCATGGGCGATTTCCCCATGATGACCGATCAGGGGACCTTCATCATCAACGGCACCGAACGGGTGATAGTCACCCAGCTCGTACGGTCTCCTGGCGCCTACGTGATGGCTGCCAAAGACCCCACGAAACAGGTGTTGGTCGCCAACCTCATGCCGGCCCGCGGGTCCTGGCTGGAATTCGAGATCGACAAGCGGGCGGCCGTGTCGGTGCGCATCGACCGCAAGCGGAAACTCCCGGCGACGGTCTTCCTCCGTGCCTTGGCCGGCATCGACTCCGAGAGGACCAAGGACGAACCCGGCCTCCTTTCCCAGGGTACCGACGAGGAGATCCTCGCTCTGTTCGGCGACAATCCGTTCATCAAGGCCACCCTCGAGAAGGACTCAGTGCGCTCGGTGGACGAGGCTCTGGTCGAACTGTTCAAGAAGCAGCGCCCGGGTGAACCGCCTACGCTCGAGGCCAGCCGCAATCTGCTCTGGAACATCTGCTTCGATCCCAAGCGCTACGATCTGACCCGGGTGGGCCGGCACAAGCTCAACGCCCGGCTTGGTCTCAAGACCGATCTTGACGTCCGGACTCTCACAAAAGCCGACATCATCGCGCTTGTGCGCGAGCTGGTGGCCGTCCCGTTGGCTATCGATGACGAGCATCTCTTGGAGGATGCCCGCGATCTGGCCGAAGTCGCGCCCAGCCTGCCGTGGGACGAAGTGGCCAACCGTTTGGACGAGTACGAGCACTTCGGCAATCGTCGCCTGCGCATGGTGGGCGAACTGGTGCAAGAGGCCTTCCGGGTCGGGCTCTACCGCATGGAGCGGGTCGTGCGCGAGCGCATGACCACTGAGGACGTCGACACCATCACGCCGCAATCCATCATCAATATCCGGCCGGTGGTGGCTGCGCTCAAGGAGTTCTACGGCAGCTCACAGCTGTCGCAGTTCATGGACCAGACCAACTCCCTGGCGGGGCTTACGCATCGCCGCCGGCTCTCCGCTCTGGGGGCGGGGGGGCTGACGCGCGAGCGGGCTCCCATCGAGGTGCGCGACGTGCACCCCACCCACTACGGGCGGATGTGCCCCATCGAGACCCCGGAAGGTCCCAACATCGGGCTTATCGGCTCGTTGTCCAGCTACGCCACCGTCAATGAGTTCGGGTTCATCCAGACGCCCTACCTCAAAGTGAACGGCGGCAAGGTTTCCGACGAGATCTACCGGCTCACGGCCTACGAAGAAGAGAAGTATACGATCGCTCAGGCCAACGCGCCGGTGAACCCCAAGACCAAAGCCTTCGTTGAAGACACGGTGTTGGCCCGCGCCCCCGGGGGCGAGTATGTCAGCGCCCGGCGCGAGGACGTGGACTACATGGACGTCTCCCCGCAGCAGATCGTGTCGGTGGCGACCGCCCTCGTGCCCTTCCTGGAGCACAACGACGCCAACCGCGCCCTGATGGGGTCCAACATGCAGCGTCAGGCGGTCCCGCTTCTTGAGGCGGAGGCCCCGCTGATCGGCACGGGCATGGAATTCCGCTCGGCGGTCGACACTGGTGACGTCCTGCTGGCCAAGAAGGCCGGCAAGGTACGGGGCGTGTCGGCCGACCGCATCCTCATAGAGAGCGAAGAGGGCGAGTTGGAATCGCACAGCCTGCTCAAGTTCGAGCGCTCGAACCAGGGCACGTTCATCCACCAGAAACCGGTAGTCGACGTGGGCCATACGGTCGTACCGGGCCAAGTCCTCGCGGACGGCGCGTCGACCAAGGACGGGGAGCTGGCCCTGGGTCGCAACCTGCTCGTCGCATTCATGAGCTGGGAGGGCTACAACTTCGAGGACTCCATCGTCATCAGCGAACGGCTCGTCAAGGACGATGTCCTCACCTCGGTCCACATCGAGGAGTATGAGGTCGAAGCCCGCTCCACCAAGCTGGGCGACGAGGAGATCACCCGAGACATCCCCAACCGCTCCGAGGAGTCCCTCGCGGATCTCGATGAAGACGGCGTCGTCCGCATCGGTGCCGAGGTAGCCTCGGGCGACCTGCTGGTAGGCAAGATCACGCCCAAGGGCGAGACCGAGCTCACCGCTGAAGAGAAGCTCATCCGCGCCATCTTCAAAGAGAAGGCCCGCGAGGTGCGAGACACTTCGCTCAAGGTGCCGCACGGCGAAAAAGGCGTGGTGATCGACGTCAAGGAGTTCTCCCGCGAAGCCGGCGACGACCTCTCTCCGGGCGTCAACCGTCTGGTGCGGGTCTACGTGGCCAAGAAGCGCAAGATCGCTGAGGGCGACAAGCTGGCCGGCCGCCACGGGAACAAGGGGGTCATCTCCAAGATCGTCCCCGAAGAGGACATGCCCTTCCTGGAAGACGGGACCCCGGTGGACATCATCCTGAACCCGTTGGGCGTGCCCTCGCGTATGAACATCGGCCAGGTGATGGAGACGCATCTGGGCTGGGCCGCTCACCACGGCTTCTTCCAGCTCAAGCGGAACAAGAAGAGTCTGGAAGGGGAACCATTGCTGGCGGGCGGCGACCTGACCGCCGAACAAGAGATCAAGCTGGCCCGCAAGTACTATGACTTGGTGGACGAGTCCACGGCTCAAGGTCCGACGCCCATAGCGACGCCGGTGTTCGACGGCGCAAGCCAGGTGGACGTCGACGAGGCTCTGATGGGGTGGGTACTTGCTCACGAGGCCGACGTCGCGGATCCACTCAAGGTCAAGATGTCCATAAGTCTGGACAACAACCCGGGCACCCACGTCGCCGGTAAGGTGAGATTGTTCAACGGCCGCCTTGGCGAGCCCTACGACCAGAGCATCACCGTCGGCTACATGTACATGCTGAAGCTCCACCACCTGGTGGACGACAAGATCCACGCTCGCTCGACGGGCCCCTACTCACTCGTCACCCAGCAGCCTCTGGGCGGCAAGGCGCAGTTCGGGGGGCAGCGATTCGGGGAGATGGAAGTGTGGGCGCTGGAAGCTTATGGAGCTGCCTACACCCTGCAGGAGATGCTCACTATCAAGTCCGACGACACCCAGGGACGGGTCAAGGCTTATGAAGCTATCGTCAAAGGCGAGAACATCGCTCGTCCGGGAGTGCCCGAGTCGTTCAAGGTGCTGCTCAAAGAGATGCAGTCCCTTGCCCTTGACATCCAGGTCATGAGCGAGGAAGGCGGTTCTCTGGAAGTGGCCGAGGAAGAGGACGACCTGCTCCGTGCCGCCGAAGAGCTCGGCATCGACCTCTCCGCCCGGTATCGGGCCGAGGAGAGGGCGATCGAGGCTCAGTCAGCTTTGGTGCCTACGCACACGGGGTCGGAATTGGACGAGGAGCCTGACGACGAGGAAGAATCCGACGAGTTTGAGGGAGCGCCCGAGATTGAGACGTTCGAGATCGACATGGACACCGACTTGGGTGACGTTTCACTTTCTTCCTTCGCCGACGACGCGGAATAGGAGTTTTCCGTGATAGACATAAATGAGTTCGACGCAATCAGGATAGGTCTGGCCTCGCCGGAACAGATCCGAGCCTGGTCGTCAGGCGAGGTGACCAAGCCCGAGACCATCAACTACCGGACGCTCAAGCCTGAGAAAGACGGCTTGTTCTGTGAGCGCATCTTCGGTCCCACCAAGGACTGGGAATGCTACTGCGGCAAGTACAAGCGCGTCCGCTACAAGGGCATCATCTGCGAGCGCTGCGGAGTCGAGGTAACGCGGGCCAAAGTCCGCCGCGAGCGCATGGGCCACATCGACCTGGCCGCGCCCGTCAGCCATATCTGGTACTTCAAAGGCGTGCCCAGCCGCATGGGCTACCTGCTCGACATCTCGCCCAAGCAGTTGGAGCGGGTCCTCTATTTCTCGGCCTCCATCGTCACTTTCGTTGACGATGACAAGCGCCAACGCGACGCGGGCAAGCTGGAAGATCTGGTGCAGGCCGACATCGACAACACCTTCGCCTCGCGCGACGAGCAGAAGGTGAAGATCATGGCCGAGCGTGACAAACGCGTGGCCGTGCTGTTGGGCAACTCCACGCCCGACGAGGACGACGAGATCGCTCTGGGCTTCGACCAGACCCCGCTCAGCGAATGGACCCAGGCGGAGATGGAGAAGCGTGCGAGCGAGCTCCGCATCGATGCCGATACCCGCCTGCGCGACCTCGAACGGTACGCCGATCAGCAGGCCGCCCGGTTCCGGGAGCTATGGGCCGCGTTCAAGGGCATCAAGAAGGGTGACATCATCACGGACGAGACCCTGTTCCGGGAGATGAAGGAGAAGTACGGCAGCCCCTTCGGCTACGGCGTGTACTTCCGGGGCGGTATGGGCGCCGAAGCCATCCGCGAGCTCTTGGCGGCGGTCGATCTCGAGACTGAGGCCAAGTCCCTGCGCGAGACCATCAAGACCTCGAAGGGGCAGAAGCTCTCCCGCGCGGTCAAGAGGCTCAAAGTGGTCGAGGGCTTCCTGCGTTCCGACAATCGCCCGGAATGGATGATCCTGCAATCGATCCCGGTCATCCCGCCGGAACTGCGTCCAATGGTACAGCTCGATGGCGGCCGCTTCGCCACCTCAGACCTCAACGATCTATATCGCCGTGTCATCAACCGCAACAACCGTCTGAAGCGTCTTCTGGACCTCGGGGCGCCGGAGATCATCGTCAACAACGAGAAGCGGATGCTGCAAGAAGCGGTGGACGCTCTCTTCGACAACGGCCGCCGCGGCCGGGCCGTCACCGGCCCAGGCAACCGCCCCTTGAAGTCGCTCTCGGACATGCTCAAGGGCAAGCAAGGCCGCTTCCGCCAGAACCTGCTGGGTAAGAGGGTCGATTACTCGGGCCGCTCGGTCATCGTGGCCGGCCCTGAGCTGAAGCTACACCAGTGCGGCATCCCCAAGACCATGGCCCTGGAGCTCTTCAAGCCCTTCGTCATGAGCCGTTTGGTGGAGCGCAAGCAGGTGCAGAACATCAAAGCCGCCAAGAAGTTGGTCGAGAGCGAATTCCCCGAAGTGTGGGACATCCTCGACGAGGTCATCACGGAGCACCCGGTCATGCTCAACCGAGCGCCGACGCTGCACCGTCTGGGCATCCAGGCCTTCGAGCCGGTGCTCATCGAGGGCAAGGCCATCCAGCTCCATCCGCTGGTCTGCACGGCATTCAACGCCGACTTCGACGGCGACCAGATGGCCGTTCACCTGCCGCTCTCGGTCGAGGCGCAGGCGGAGGCCCGTATTCTCATGCTGTCCTCCAACAACATCCTGTCTCCGGCGCACGGCCGGCCTATCGCCGTCCCCACGCAGGACATGATCTTGGGCTGCTACTACATGACCTACTTCGAAGACCCTAAGGACCCCAAGATCGACCTCGCCAAGATGGACCCCCTCGACAGCAAGGCTCTGGGGACCTTGTCCATCAAGCCTCGTCCTTTCGGCTCCGTATCGGAGCTGGAGCACGCCTACGCCGAAAAACGCATCGAGATCCAGGATCCCGTCCTCTTCCGCTGGGAGGGGAGGCGCTTGCTGACCACTGTCGGCCGGGCGCTCTTCAACTCCGCGGTCGTGGCCTCTCTCAAGGAGTACTTCGGCGAGAAATGGGAGCAGGAAGGGTCCGAGGGGACCATCCGCAGAGATGACTACGAGTTCCAGAACAAGGTCTTCACCAAGAACGAGATGTCGTCCTTCGTCAGTGACTTGGTCGAATACTACGGCGCCATCGCGGTCGCTCATCTTCTTGACGTTCTCAAAGACATGGGCTTCAAGTACGCGAGCGTGGCCGGGGTCACCATCTCCAAGAACGACATCGTGGTGCCGCCAGACAAGGAGGAGATCCTCCAGGGCTACGAGATCAAGGTGAAGCATATCCAGGATGAGTACAACCGCGGCAATCTCACCGACTCGGAACGGCGCGAGCGCGTCACCGAGCAGTGGACCGAGGCCACCGAGAAAGTGGCCGACGCCATGGAGCAGAACTTCCGCCGCCTGAACCCGGTGTACATGATGGCCAACTCCGGAGCCCGGGGCTCCTTCAAGCAGATCCGGCAGCTCGCTGGGATGCGGGGTCTGATGGCCTCGCCGAAAGGCGAGATCATCGAGCGGCCCATCAAGGCCAACTTCATGGAAGGCCTGGGAGTGCTCGAGTACTTCATCTCCACCCATGGGGCTCGCAAAGGTCTGGCCGACACCGCTCTGCGGACCGCCGACTCCGGGTATCTCACTCGGCGTCTGGTCGACGTAGCTCAGGAAGTGGTCATCCGCGAACGCGACTGCACGACCACCAAGTACATCGAGATGGCGCTACGCAAGAACGACCGGCTGAATGAGCTTCTCCTCGGCCGGGTGCTTGCCGTGGATGTCCCTGACCCCGAGACCGGCGAGGTCGTCTACGAGCGCAACGAGTTGCTCAACAAGCGCATACTCCAGAGGTTGCTCTCCCTCTATCCGGCTGCCGCCCACGCCGGCTTGAAGCTCAAAGTCCGCTCGGTGCTTGGTTGCCAGAGCGAGATCGGCGTCTGCCAATACTGCTACGGCCGCTCCCTGGCTGCCAACGATCTGGTCGCCATCGGCGAAGCGGTGGGGCATATCGCCGCCCAGTCCATCGGGGAGCCGGGCACCCAGCTGACCATGAGGACCTTCCACACCGGTGGTGTGGCGGGCGCCGACATAACCCACGGTCTGCCGCGGGTAGTGGAGCTGTTCGAAGCCCGCAAGCCCAAGGGGCAGGCGAAGATCACCCAGTTCGCCGGGACGGTTCACATCGAAGAGTCGGACAAGGCCAAGAAGGTCGTCATCCTCGACGATACCGGCGAGGAATTGCACAGCTACGCCATCAGCCGGCGGGCCGACCTGATGATCGAGGATGGTCAGCACGTGGAGGCCGGCGACCAACTGTATGACGGCTCTCTTAACCCGCACGAGCTGCTTAAGTACCGGGGGGCCCTGGCGACCGCCCGCTACATCGTCGGCGAGGTGCAGGACGTCTACCACAAGCAAGGCGTGCAGATCGACGACAAGCACGTGGAGCTCATCGTCCGCCAGATGACCAAGAAGGTCCTGGTGGAGACACCGGGCGATACCAGCTTCCTGCCCGGCCGCATGGTGGACAAGCTCATCTTCGACCACGAGAACGAGCGTGTGGTAGCTGAGGGCGGCGAACCCGCCACTTATGAGGAGATCATCCTCGGCATCACCAAGGCCTCGCTGGCCACGGAGAGCTTCCTCTCGGCAGCCTCCTTCCAGGAGACCACCAAGGTGCTCACCGACGCCGCTCTCGAGGGCAAGATCGACGAGCTCCGCGGTCTCAAGGAGAACGTCATCATAGGCAAGCTCATCCCTGCCGCCACGGGACTTCGCTCGTACCGCAACATCGAGTTGACCACCACCGGCATACCGGCCGAGATGGACATCTTCGGCGACGTGATGGCGGCGCGGCCCGAAGCCGGCCTCGCCCTCACCCCGGAGCAGCAGTGGGCTCAGTTGACGGGGCTGTCGCAGAACACCGAAGCCTATAGCATGCTGGTGGACGATCTCGATCTGCCCACCTATGTTCACTCTGTTCTCAGCCGGGCGGGGGTCGAGCGGGTCAGCGACTTGCTGGCTTACACCACCAAAGACCTAATGGCCGTACCCGGGCTGGGACAGAAGAGTCTGGAGGAGATCCGGGTCAAGCTTGCCGAGAAGGGTTGGGCTCTGAGCGGCGACGAGACGGCCGATGACGACGGAGAGATCCTTCTGGGCGGAACCGGCGACGTGTTGGAAGAAACGGAAACGGCCCTGCTGGGGGGAGACTTCCCGGCAGAAGACGGCTAGTAGTGCTTATTGCTAAGCCGACGGGGGCTTCTTGCAGGCCCCCCGAGGCTTTGCTATACTTCGCGGCCGCTACGCGTCCGGACGCGTCATAGACGCGTGCTTGTGCAGCGATCGCTGAGCATCGGGAATTGATAGACGAGGAGTTCGTGTGCCGACGATCAACCAGTTGATCCGGAAGGGCCGCCAGCAACAGTCCAAGAGGACTACGACCCCGGCCCTCAAAGGCGCCCCGCAGAAGCGCGGCGTGTGCACGCGCGTGTATACCACCACGCCCAAGAAGCCTAACTCGGCCCTGCGGAAAGTGGCGCGCGTTCGGTTGGTCAACGGGATGGAAGTGACTGCTTACATTCCCGGCATCGGGCACAACCTGCAGGAGCACTCAGTGGTCCTCATCCGGGGCGGAAGGGTAAGAGACCTCCCCGGCGTCCGTTACAAGATAATCCGCGCGGCCCTCGACTCGGCCGGAGTGGCTAACCGCAAGCGCGGCCGCTCCAAGTACGGCGCCAAGATGGGCAAGTAGGCTAAGGAAGGCATACTAGAACCATGGCAAGAAGAGTAAAAGCAGCTAAGCGGGACATCCAGCCCGATCCCATCTACAGAAGCCGTCTGGTCACCCAGATCGTCAATCGCTTGATGTTGGACGGAAAGAAGTCCACCTCCGAGCGCATCATGTACGACGCGATGAACATCCTTCGCGAGCGCACCAGCAACGACCCTGCCGGCGTCCTCAAGGAAGCTGTGGAGAACGTACGGCCCGCCCTTGAAGTGCGGTCCCGCCGGGTAGGCGGCGCCAACTATCAGGTGCCGGTAGAAGTCCCCACCCGCCGGTCGTACACGTTGGCGGTCCGGTGGATCATCATCCACAGCCGCGCCCGGCGCGAGCACACCATGGCCGAGCGGCTGGCCGGCGAGCTTCTCGATGGATACAACCGCACCGGCGTGACCATGAAGAAGAAAGAAGATCTCCTGCGGATGGCCGAAGCCAACAGGGCTTTCGCCCATTACCGCTGGTAGCCGGCAAGCCGGGTAGGAGTTAGGAAAGCAGCAAGTGGCACAAGCGACAGCACACAAACCGGATACCAAGTCGGCCCAGCGGCACCCGCTGGCGATGGTCCGCAACATCGGCATCATGGCTCACATCGATGCCGGCAAGACGACCACGACCGAGAGGATCCTCTACTACACCGGCCGCACCTACAAGATCGGCGAAGTGCACGACGGCGCCGCGGTGATGGACTGGATGGCCCAGGAGCAGGAGCGGGGCATCACCATCACGTCGGCGGCTACGACGTGCGAATGGCACGATCATCGCATCAACATAATAGACACGCCCGGGCACGTGGATTTCACTATGGAAGTGGAGCGGTCGCTAAGGGTGTTGGACGGAGCCATCGCTCTCTTCTGCTCTGTTGCCGGGGTAGAGCCCCAATCCGAGACGGTTTGGCGGCAGGCCGACAAGTACCAGGTTCCTCGCATCGCGTTCATCAATAAGATGGACCGGGTGGGCGCCGACTTCACGCGTGGCGTGCAGACCATGGTCGATCGACTCCATGCGCGGCCGCTGGTTCTCCAGCTGCCCGTCGGGCACGAAGACCAGTTCCGCGGCGTCGTCGATCTCGTGCGCATGGTGGCGTACTTGTTCGAGGACGACATGGGGGTGGATTGGCTGGAGGCTCCCATCCCCGAGAACATGCTCGAAGAGGCTGAGGCGGCTCGCGTTCATCTGCTCGAGGCCTTGGCCGACCGGGACGACCATCTCATGATGGACTATCTCGAGGGGCGCAAGATATCGGAAGAACGGGTGAAGGCGGCCATCAGGCAGGCCACACTGGACATCGAGCTGACCCCGGTGCTCTGTGGTTCGTCCTTCAAGAACAAGGGCGTGCAGATGCTCCTCGACGCGGTGGTGGACTATCTGCCCTCGCCGCTCGACATCCCTCCGGTGGAGGGCATCAATCCCCACAACGGGCAGAGCGTCCTCCGGCACGCAGATGACCACGAGCCATTCTCCGCTATCGCTTTCAAGATCATGTCCGATCCCTTCGTAGGCAAGCTCACGTACTTCCGGGTGTATTCGGGCACGCTCAAGGCGGGCTCGTATGTTTTCAACGCCAGCAAAGACAAGAAGGAGCGCGTAGGCCGCATCCTTCAGATGCACGCTAACCACCGCGACGATATTACCGAGGTGTTCGCCGGCGACATCGCCGCGGCTGTGGGTCTCAAAGGCACCACGACCGGCGACACGCTCTGCGACGCCGGCGGAGCCGTGGTTCTCGAGGCGATCGAATTCCCCGACCCGGTCATCTTCGTGGCCATCGAACCGAAGACCAAGGCCGATCAGGACCGTCTTTCCGACAGCCTGATGAGGCTCGCCGAAGAAGACCCCACCTTCCGGGTGCGCACCGACGACGAGACGGGTCAAACCATCATCGCCGGCATGGGCGAACTGCACCTGGAGATCATCGTCGACCGGTTGCTCCGCGAGTTCCGGGTCGATGCGAACGTCGGCCGGCCGCAAGTCGCCTACCGCGAGGGCATCACCAAGGCGGTGCCCAAGATGGAAGGCCGTTTTGTTCGGCAGACGGGCGGGCGCGGCCAATACGGCCATGTGGTCATCAAGATGGAGCCGAACGAGTACGGTGCCGGCTTCACGTTCGAGAACAAGATCGTGGGCGGCGCGATCCCCAAGGAATACGTGCCGGCCGTGCAGGCCGGGATGGTCGAAGCCATGGAGACCGGTATTCTCGCCGGGTTCCCGGTGGAGGACGTGAAGGTCCAGCTCATCGACGGCTCGTATCACGAGGTCGACTCGTCCGAGATGGCCTTCAAGATCGCGGGTTCCATGGCTTTCCGGGACGCCGCCAAGAAGGCGCACCCGGTCCTGCTCGAGCCGATAGAAGACGTCGAAGTGGTGGTGCCCGAAGAGTACATGGGCGACGTGATGGGCGATCTCAACTCGCGTCGCGGCCACATCGGCGGCATGGAGCTCAGGGCGGGCGCCCAGGTGATCAGGGCCGCGGTGCCGCTAGCCCAGATGTTCGGGTATGCCACCGATCTCCGCTCCATGAGCCAGGGGCGGGCGGTGTACACAATGCAGTTCAGTCACTACGCTGAGGTGCCGAGCACCATCGCGCAAGAGATAATCGCCCAACAGGGCGGCAAAGGAATAAACGACTGATGGCTCGATTCATTGTGAATCGAACGAAGTAACCAAGGGAAATCGGCTGCTGGGCTGCGGCGGCCGCCTGAGCGACTCAGGTAGAAAGGGAGGAATCAATGGCGAAGAAGAAGTTTGCGAGGACCAAGACTCACGTCAACGTGGGCACCATCGGTCACGTCGACCACGGCAAGACCACCTTGACCGCGGCCATCACCAAGTGTCTTGCGAACCTGAACCCGGACATCGAGTTCCGCAGCTTCGACTCCATCGACAACGCTCCGGAAGAGCGTGAGCGCGGTATCACCATCGCCACCGCCCACGTCGAGTACGAGACCGACAAGCGACACTACGCGCACGTCGATTGCCCGGGCCACGCCGACTACATCAAGAACATGATCACCGGCGCCGCCCAGATGGACGGGGCGGTCCTCGTCGTGTCGGCCGCAGACGGTCCCATGCCCCAGACTCGTGAGCACATCCTGCTCGCCCGTCAGGTGGGCGTGCCCTACATCGTCGTTTACCTCAACAAAGCCGACATGGTGGACGATCCCGAACTGCTCGAACTGGTCGAGATGGAAGTGCGCGAACTACTCACCGAATACGAATTCCCCGGCGACGAGCTCCCCGTCATCACCGGCTCGGCCCTCAAAGCCCTCGAGCATGGCTGCGGCGATCGCGAGTGCGAGTCGTGCAAGTCGATATTCGAGCTGACCGACGCCCTCGACACCTACATTCCCGATCCCGAGAGGGCCATCGACAAGCCCTTCCTCATGCCGATTGAAGACGTATTCAGCATCCAGGGCCGTGGCACCGTCGTCACCGGCCGTGTTGAGCGCGGCATCGTCAAGGTCGGCGACAACGTCGAGATGGTGGGTCTGCATCCCGAGCCTACCAAGACCGTCGCCACCGGCGTGGAGATGTTCCGCAAGCTGCTCGATGAGGGGCGCGCCGGCGACAACATCGGCGTTCTGCTGCGCGGCACCAAGCGCGAGGAAGTGGAGCGCGGCATGGTTCTCGCCAAACCGGGCAGCATCACTCCGCACACCGAGTTCGAGGCCCAGATCTACGTACTGTCCCGCGAAGAGGGCGGCCGCCACACTCCGTTTTTCAATGGCTACCGTCCGCAGTTTTACTTCCGGACGACCGACGTTACCGGCGACGTGACCCTTGACGAGGGTATCGAGATGGTCATGCCGGGCGACCACACCACTATAAAAGCCAAACTGATCACCCCCATCGCCATGGACGAAGGTCTTCGCTTCGCCATCCGCGAGGGTGGCCGTACGGTCGGTGCCGGCGCTGTGACCAAGATCGCCAAGTAGGAGTTGCTCGGTGGCGCAACAGAAGATACGTATCAGGCTTAAAGCCTACGACCACGAGCTTGTAGACAAGAGCGCGCGGGCTATCGTCGAAACGGCTGAGCGCACGGGCGCTACCATTTCGGGCCCGGTGCCGCTGCCAACTGAGAAGAACGTCTACTGCGTGATCCGTAGCCCGTTCAAGGACAAGGATTCGCGGGAGCATTTCGAGATCAGGACGCATAAACGCCTGATCGACATCCATCAACCCACCCCCAAGACGGTGGACTCGTTGATGCGCATGGATCTGCCCGCGGGCGTGGACATAGAGATCAAACTGTGATGAAGACGCTCTTAGGGACAAAGCTGGGTATGACCCAGTTCTTCAACGAGGACGGCACGGTCGTCCGCTGTACTGTGATCGAGGCTGGGCCCTGCTTGGTCACTCAGAAGAAGACCGTCGAGACCGACGGCTACGCCGCCACCCAGATAGCCTTTGGAGACGTCAAGGCGAAGAGGCTGAACAAGCCTCTGCTCGGACACCTCAAGAAGGCCGGCATCTCACCCAAGCGTCACCTCGTCGAGGTGCGGGGTGAGGACGCGTTGGCGGTAGGCGAAGCGGTCACGGTCGAGGTCTTCAAGCCGGGTGACGAGGTCAAAGTGACCGGAGTCAGCAAGGGCAAGGGCTTCCAAGGCGTGATCAAGCGGCACGGGTTCGCTGGTGGTCCCGGCTATCACGGTTCCCACTCCCACCGCGTCCCCGGTTCCATCGGCTCTTCGGCCGACCCGTCCCGGGTGTACCCGGGCACGCGGCTGCCCGGCCAGATGGGTAATGTGCGTGTCACGCAAACGGGTCTCACCGTGGTCAAGACCGACCCGGACAAGAACCTGGTGCTGGTCAAAGGTGCGATCCCGGGGAGCAAAGGTTCCCTGGTCGTGATCAGAGGTTAGGCCTATGTCATCCATCGATAGAATCGACGAGAACGGCGCGGTCGTCGGCCAACATGAATTGGCCGACGCGCTCCTGGCCGACCAGATCAACGTCGGTCTCCTCCACCAGGTGGTGACGGCCGAACTGGCCGGGCACCGCCAGGGTACCGCCGCCGCCAAGAGCAGAAGCCAGGTGGCCGGAACGGGTGCGAAACAGTGGCGCCAGAAGGGCACCGGCCGGGCTCGCGTGGGCTCAGGCAAGGTGTCGCAGTTTACCGGCGGGGGCGTTGCTTTCCCGCCGATTCCCCGCAGTTACTCCATGAAGGTCAACAAGAAGGCCAAGGCCTTGGCGTTTCGGATGGCACTGGCCGATCTCGTGGCCGGGGGCACTGTCCGTGTTCTCTCGGGCACCACTTTCGATGAGCCGTCCGCCAAGCGGGCCGCGGGTATCCTCGGCAAGATCGAACTGGAGAAGCCGTTGCTTGTCCTGGTCGGCGGCGAAGAGGTGGCGGCGCTGAAGAGCTTCCGCAATCTGGCCGGCACTAGGGTCCTCACCATCGGTGAAGCCGAGGTGCAAGACTACATCTGGGCCAAGAGCCTGCTGTTCACAGATGCCGCCGTAGCCTTCCTCGAGCGAGGCTTGAACGTGGGCGGTGACTCGTAGTGGACGCACGGCAGATCATCATCCGTCCGATCATCTCGGAGAAGAGCTACCGGGCCATCGATACCAACCGGTACTCGTTCGAAGTCAATTATCGGGCCACCAAGCCTCACATACGCGCCGCTGTGGAAGAGATCTTCAATGTGAAGGTCATCGGTGTGCAGACTATCAACGTTAAGCCGAAACCCAAGCGCAGGGGCGCCCATGCGGGAGTCACCAAGCGGTGGAAGAAGGCAGTGGTCGAGCTTGCTCCGGGCAATCGGATCGAGTTCTTCGGCGCGACCTAGAGGGGTTAGAGAGACATGGCCATAAAGAGTTACAAGCCGACATCTCCCGGACGCAGGTTCGCGACTACGCCTGCCTTCGATGAAATCACGAAGACCGAGCCGGAGAAGTCGCTCACCCGCCCGGTGAAGCGCAACGGTGGGCGCAACAACAACGGTCGCATCACCACCCGGCACCAAGGCGGCGGGCATAAGCGCCTGTATAGGATCATCGACTTCAAGCGCGACAAAGACGGCGTGCCCGGCCGGGTCGACTCCATCGAGTACGATCCCAATCGCAACGCCCGCATCGCGCTGGTAGTGTACGCGGACGGCGACAAGCGCTACATCCTTGCGCCCAATAAGCTGGGCGTGGGCTCGATGGTCGAAGCGGGCCCCGGGGCCGACATCCGGGTGGGCTGTGCCCTCCCGATGCGAAACATCCCGGTGGGCACCGTGGTGCACAACATCGAGATGCGCAAAGGTGGCGGCGGCCAGATCGCGCGTTCGGCCGGCACGTCGGCCCAGATGATGGCCAAAGAAGGCGACTACGCCATCCTTCGGCTACCCTCGGGCGAGATGCGCATGATCCATCTGGAATGCAGGGCGACTGTGGGCGAGATCGGCAATGCCGAGCACGAGAACCTCGTGACCGGTAAGGCGGGACGCAAGCGCTGGATGGGCGTCAGGCCCGGCGTGCGCGGCACCACCATGAACCCGGTCGATCACCCGCACGGCGGCGGCGAGGGGTCAACGCCTCCGGGTCGCAACCCGGTGACGCCGTGGGGAGTCCCCACACTTGGCCACAAGACCCGCAAGGCCAAGAAGCTTTCGAACAAATACATCGTCAGACGGCGAGGAAAAGGGAGGTAGTAGAGCATCGTGGCACGTTCAAGCAAGAAAGCTCCCTTCGTCGAAGAGCGACTCATGTCGCGTGTCGAGGCGATGAACCAGACCGGCGAGAAGCGCATGCTGAAGACCTGGTCGAGGGCGTCAACCATCTATCCCGAGATGATCGGGCACACGATCGCCGTCCATGACGGCCGCAAACACGTGCCCATCTACGTGACGGAAAGCATGGTCGGCCACCGGCTGGGCGAATTCGCGCTGACCCGTACCTTCCGCGGCCACGGCGGCAACAAAGAGCGCCGTATGAAGAGGAAGTGAGAAGCATGGTCAACGCAACCGCCAAATACGTGCGGGTCTCCCCGCGCAAAGCCGGTGATGTGGCCCGGCTCATCCGGGGCAAGAGAGTGGCCGAAGCCAAGGCCATCTTGTCGCTCAGCCCACGAGCTGCCGCCAAGCTGGTAGGCAAGGTCCTCGCCTCCGCGGTGGCCAACGCCGAGAACAATCATGACCTCGACGCCGACGACCTGTATGTGGTCTCGGCATTCGTGGACGGTGGTCCCACCCTCAAGCGGTTCAAGCCGCGTGCAATGGGGCGGGCCAGCCGCATAAACAAGAGGACGAGTCACATCACCGTATGCGTCGACGAGAAAAAGGAGTCGTAGCAGGTGGGTCAGAAAGTTCATCCCGGAGGCATGCGGCTTGGCATCATCCATGACTGGAAGGCTCACTGGTACACCGAGAGGCAGTTTGCCAGTTTTCTCCACGAGGATCTGGCCATCCGCAAGCACATCCAGCGAAAGATGGGGCATGCCGGCCTGTCCGCCATCATCATCCGCAAGGATACGAACAAGCTGGTCGTCGACATCAACACGGCGCGGCCCGGCATAGTCATAGGCAAGTCGGGCTCCGAAGTGGATTCGCTCAGGCGTGACCTCCACGACATGACGGGCAAGACAGTGCACGTCAACATCGTCGAGATCAAACGGCCCGAGCTCGATGCCAACCTGGTCGCCCAGTCCATCGCCGAGCAGCTCGCCAATCGGGTGAGTTTTCGCCGGGCGATGAAGCGGGCGATCACTTCGGCAATGCGTTCCGGCGCCGTGGGCATCAAAGTGAAGTCCGGCGGACGTCTGGGCGGGGCCGAGATGGCGCGCATCGAGGGTTACAGTGAGGGGCGCGTGCCTCTGCATACCCTGCGGGCCGACATCGACTACGGTTTTTGCGAGGCCGACACGACGTTCGGCAAGATCGGCGTGAAGGTTTGGATAAACAAGGGTGAGATCATGCCCGAGGGATTCGATCTGGGGTCCCGGGGGCAGTCGGAAGCCCGTCTAGGTTGACGGTCGCGGATCTGGGTCCGTCGAACGAAGAACGAGGATAAGACATGCTACTACCAAAACGGGTTAAGCACCGCAAACAGCACCGGGGCCGCATGGCCGGGATGGCGAAAGGCCAAAACACAGTCCATTTCGGCGAATACGGTCTTCAGGCGCTGGAGCCGGGCTGGGTTACCAGCCGGCAGATTGAAGCTGCTCGTATCGCCATGACCCGGAAGATCAAGCGCGGCGGCAAGGTGTGGATCAACATCTTCCCGCAGAAGCCCATCACCAAGAAGCCCGCCGAAACCCGTATGGGCTCCGGCAAGGGTTCTCCTGACCAGTGGGTGGCCGTGGTGAAACCGGGCCGCGTGATGTTCGAGTTGGCGGGGGTCTCCGAGGAATTGGCCAAGGAAGCCATCCGCGTGGCGGCGCACAAACTTCCTGTCAAATGCAGATTCGCGACCAGGGAGGACGGGGGCATTGAAGGTTAAGGACATAGTCGAGCTTGCTGACGAAGAACTGGCCCAGCGTCTCAAGCAGTCGCGCGAGGAGCTGTTCAACCTGCGGTTCCAGCATGCGGCCGGCCAACTGGAGAACACCAGCCGCCTCCGCCAAGTGCGCCAGGACATCGCCAGGATCATGACGGTGCAGTCTGTTAGAGAACGGGCAGGGGAGCTTTGATGGCCGAGAAGCGAGCCACAGCGCAGAGGGAGCGGCAGGGCGTGGTCGTCTCCGACAAGATGGAAAAGACGATAGTCGTGCAGGTGAGCGCGGTGAAGCCTCACGCCCAGTACCAGAAGGTTATCCGCACGACCGATCGCTTGAAGGCTCATGACGAGCAGAACGAGGCTCGGGTCGGGGACACCGTGTTGGTGCGCGAATGCCGGCCGCTTTCACGGGACAAGACCTGGCGCCTGATCAAGGTGCTCGAACGGGCCGAGTAGCCCGCCGGCGGGAGATGGGTGACAAACGATGATACAGGTGGAAACAAGACTGAGGGTCGCCGACAACACCGGCGCGCGTGAGCTTTTGTGCATCCGCATCAAGGGCGGGTCGCAGCGGCGCTACGCCGGCGTGGGCGACATCATAGTGGGGGCGGTCAAAGAGGCCACCCCGGGCGGCGCCGTCAAAAAAGGCGACGTGGTGCAGGCGGTCGTCGTGCGGGTGAAGAAGGCATACGGCCGCCGGGACGGCACATACATCGGGTTCGACGAGAACGCGGCCGTGCTTATCGACCGGCAGATGAACCCGCGGGGCACGAGGATCTTCGGCCCTGTGGGGCGTGAACTTCGTGAGAAGAACTTCGCGAAGATCATCTCGCTGGCCCCGGAGGTGCTGTGATGGCCACCGCGACCGCCAGGCACACCAAGAAGTTCCGCATCAAGAAGGGTGACACCGTCGAGGTCGTGCAAGGCAAGGAGAACGCCAAGCGGGGCAAGGTCCTCCACGTTCTGGAGGCCGAAGAACGTATCGTGGTGGAACGGGTCAACTTCATCAAGCGGCACATCCGGCCGTCGAAAAAGACCCCGCAGGGCGGAGTCATCGAGCGCGAAGCCAGCATGCACATCAGCAACGTGAAGTTGGTCTGCCCCAGCTGCAACAACGCCGTCCGCGTGGGCGTGCGTATGGAGGGCGAGGACAAGATCCGCTACTGCAAGAAGTGCAACGTCCAGGTGGATAAGGGTTAGCGATGGCAGTTCCCAGACTTAAAGAGAGATACCATACCGACATCGTGCCGGCCATGCGAGATCGGTTCGGCTACGCGAACGTCATGCAGGTTCCCAAGGTCACCAAGCTGACTCTGAACATGGGCATCGGCGAGGGCACGCACGACGCCAAGGTGCTGGAAGAGGCGGCTACACAGCTGGGCCAGATTACCGGCCAGAAGGCGCAGATTCGGCGAGCGCGCAAGTCGGTGGCCAACTTCAAGCTTCGGGCCGGCATGCCGTAGGCCTGCGTGTCACTCTGCGCGGCGACCGCATGTACGAGATGCTCGACCGGCTGATGAGCATCGCTCTGCCCCGCATCCGCGACTTCCGTGGCGTAGCCCCCAGCGGTTTCGATGGCCAGGGCAACTACAACATGGGCATCAAAGAGCAGATCATCTTCCCGGAGATCGACTACGACAAGATCGACAAGCTCCGGGGTCTTGATATCGCCATCACTACCACGGCCAAAACCGACGACGAGGGACGGGCACTCCTCAAGTTCATGGGCATGCCTTTCCGCGAGAGCTGAAGGATAGGAGCATCAGCGCATGGCAAAGAAATCAATGATCGCAAAGGCACGGCGGCCGCAGAAATATGCGGTCCGGGCCCACAACCGTTGCCTCCGCTGCGGCCGGCCCCGTGGTTATCTCCGCCGTTTCGGCCTGTGTCGTATTTGTCTTCGTGAGCTGGCCCACCAGGGATTCATCCCTGGGGTCACCAAGTCAAGCTGGTAGGAGGGGTCATGTCGCAAACCGATCCCATCGCCGACATGCTGACCCGTGTGCGGAACGCCAACAAGGCGCTGCACGCCCAGGTCGAGATGCCGGCCTCTGCCCAAAAGGTGGAGTTGGCCCGCCTTCTCAAAGACGAGGGCTATATCGCCGGCTACTCGATAGTCAAAGAAGGGAGCTTCGACAAGCTGGTGGTCGAGCTCAAGTACACTGACGGCCGTCGCCGCGTCATCTCGCAGGTGAAGAGGGTCAGTAAGCCGGGCCGCCGCATCTACGCCAAGAAGGACAACCTTCCCAGAGTCCTCGGGGGCTTGGGCACGGCCGTCATCTCCACTTCACGTGGCTTGATGACCGCTCGGGAAGCGCAACGGCTGGGTGTTGGCGGCGAAGTCGTCTGCTTCGTCTGGTAATGCTATGTCAAGAATAGGTAGAGCACCCATATCAGTCCCGGCCGGCGTGGATATCGTTATCGCCGGGAACAACGTCGCGGTCAAGGGCCCCAAGGGGCATTTGTCGCTGGACGTTCACCCTAGCATGAGCGTGGCGCTGGACAACGGCGTCATGACCGTCACGAGGCCCGACGATTCGGGACCCAACCGGTCCCTTCACGGCCTTACGCGCACTCTTATTTCCAACATGGTCACCGGGGTGACGGCTGGATTCGAGAAGAAGCTCGAGATCCAGGGCGTCGGTTATCGCGCCTCCAAGAAAGGCGCCGACCTGGAGATCCTGGTCGGGTACTCCCACCCCGTGGTCGTGCCGCCCCCGGAGAATATCGAGTTCGAGGTGCCTGTGCCCACGCAGATCGTGGTCAGGGGCATCGACAAGCAACGTGTCGGCCAGGTTGCCGCCGAGATCCGCTCCATCCGGAAGCCCGAGCCCTACAAGGGCAAAGGCATCCGCTACGAGGGCGAAGTGGTGCGGCGCAAGGTCGGCAAGCGGGCGTAGGGAGCGACACGAAATGAAGACACGCCAACAGGCCGCGATGGACGCGGGCGAGGCAAGGACGCAAAGAGTGCTCGTAGCAGCGCTACGGGCGCGACCGAGGACGATGCATCGCACTGTCCAGTGCGGACTCGGTGGCCGCGATTTCGTTTCGCGTCGCGACCACAACAGGAAGAGGAGAGCATGAGCATTCAGGATAGTCACAACGCGATGCGGGCGCGACGCGCAGTCCGTGTGCGCAGCAAGGTGCGCGGCACGGCCGACCGTCCCCGTCTTTCCGTCTTCCGGTCCAACCGGGCCGTCTGGGCGCAGGTCATCGATGATGGCACTGGTCGCACTCTGGCCAGCGCCGGCAGCGTCCATGTGACCGAGAAAGGCCTGTCGAAGAAGGATCAAGCCGCGAAAGTCGGCGAGCTTCTGGCCCAACGGGCCAAAGCGGCCGGTGTGGAGCGGGTAGTGTTCGACAGGGGTCCGTACCTGTATCACGGTCGAGTAAGAGCTCTGGCGGACGGTGCTCGCCAGGCCGGCCTGGACTTCTGAAGGAGAGTGAGGTAGCACTTTGGCACAGATCAAGGCAGATACGCTTAACCTTCAGGAGAGCGTGATCCACATCAACCGCGTGGCGAAGGTCGTCAAGGGCGGCCGGCGCTTCTCGTTCACGGCTCTGGTAGCAGTGGGAGACGGCGAGAGTACGGTTGGCATCGGCTACGGCAAGGCAAAAGAGGTTCCCCTTGCCATCCAGAAGGCCATCGAGGACGCTCGCAAGAACCTGTTTGTGGTGCCCAAGCATGGGACCACCATCACGCATGAGGTGCTCGGTCACTACGGGGCGGGCCGCGTGATAATGCGGCCGGCTTCTGCAGGGACGGGCGTCATAGCGGGCGGTGGGGTTCGGGCTCTGCTCGAACTGGGAGGGGTCCGCGACGTCCTCACCAAGAGTCTGGGCACGACCAACCCTATCAACATGGTGCGCGCGGCCGAGCAGGGGCTTCGCGCCCTGCGCCGGCCCGAGGATATCGCCATGCAGCGCGGTAAGACGGTGCGAGAGATCGTAGGTATGCGTCCGGTCGAGGCACCGGCGCCTGCAGCGGCAGCCCCGGCCGGGGAGTGACGAGATGTTGAAGATCACTCAGGTCAAGAGCCGCATCAATCGCAAGAAGGACCACAAGGCCACACTTGACGCGCTGGGCATCAGCCGCATGTGGCAGACGGTCTACCACGAAGACACGCCGGTCATCCGGGGCATGGTGCGGAAGATCCGCTACATGGTCCAGGTGGACGAGGTCGAAATCAAGGACAAAGGATAGAGATGGCAGACATCTTCCTGCACAATCTGCAGCCCGACCCCGGGGCCCGGCACAGCAAGAAACGCGTGGGCCGGGGAGAGGGTTCAGGCGTGGGCAAGACGTCGGGCCGGGGCCACAAGGGTTCCAAGCAACGGTCAGGCGGCCAGATCTCGCCCCGGTACGAGGGCGGTCAGATGCCCTTGCACATGAGGCTGCCCAAACTGCGCGGTCCGCTGGCCAAGACGGCTATGCCGATAGGTCCGTTCCGCACTTATATGACGCCCATCAACCTCTCCCGGCTCGCGGTGTTCGCGGCGGGCGAGGTCGTGTCTCCGGAAGCACTGCTGGAGAAGGGCATCATCAAGAAGCTTGACGAGAGGGTCAAGATCCTGGCGACGGGTGAACTGACGCAGCCTCTTACCATCAAAGCTCACGGCTTCAGCGCTTCGGCTCTGGCCAAGATCGAGGCTGCCGGCGGCACGGCGGAAGTGATCTAGTAGGATGCGGACCCTCGACGTGCGGACCATAGGGGTGAGAACCTGATGTTCCAGTCTTTGCTCAACGCCTGGCGGCTCCCGGATCTTCGGAAGAAGCTCCTGTTCACGGCCATGATCATCGCGATCTACCGGCTTGGCTGCTACATCCCGGTGCCGGGCGTCAGCGTTTCCTCCATCAAGGAGATGTTCAACACCGGAGGAGTGTTCGACTTCTACGATCTCTTCAGCGGCGGCGGTCTGCAACGGGTGGCCATCTTCGCCATGGGCATCATGCCCTATATCACCGCGTCGATCATCATGCAGTTGCTGACCATGGTGAGCCCTCGCCTCGAAGCGCTCATGAAGGAAGGGCCGGCTGGACAGAAGAAGGTCAACCAGTACACCCGGTATTTCACCGTCGTCTTGGCGCTGATCGAGGCCGTCGGCTTCGTCTTCCTATTCCAGAAGTATGGCGCTTTCCCGCCTGAAGCTCCGCTTACGGCGCTGCGCTTCTTCCTCATCGTGCTCACCCTCACGGTCGGCACTGCTCTGGTCATGTGGCTCGGTGAGCTCATCACCCAGAGGGGTATCGGCAACGGCATCTCACTGATGATCTTCACCAGCATCGTGTCGCGGCTGCCAAGCGGTCTGCAGATGCTGTTCACCATGAACCCGGCCTACTGGGTGGCCATGGGTGTCATCGCCCTGCTCGTTGTCGCCGCCGTCATCTTCGTGACCCAGGGACAGCGGCGCATCCCTGTGCAGTACGCCAAGCGGGTAGTGGGGCGAAAGGTCTACGGTGGGCAGAGTACCTATCTGCCTCTGCGCGTCAATATGGCCGGGGTCATCCCGGTGATCTTCGCCTCGTCGGTGCTCCTATTCCCGGTGACGCTGGCGCAGATGGTCCCCTGGGGCTGGACGCAGAAGTTGGCCGAATGGGTGGGCCCAAACACGTGGTGGTACGTTGCGGTCGAGGTCATTCTGATCGTCCTCTTCACCTACTTCTATACGGCTGTCCAGTTCAACCCCATCGACCAGGCGGACAACCTCAAGAAATACGGGGGCTTTGTCCCGGGCATCCGCCCAGGCCGGCCGACCGCGGCCTATCTCGACCGGGTTCTGACCCGCATCACTTTTCCCGGCGCCCTGTTCTTGGCCGCCATCGTGTTGCTCCCCACCGCGCTGATCAAGGGTATGAGCGTTCCCTTCTACTTCGGAGGTACCTCCATCTTGATCGTCGTGGGCGTGGCGCTCGACACCATGCAGCAGATGGAATCGCAGTTACTCATGCGGCACTACGAGGGCTTTCTCAAGTAGCCCGGGCCAAGTGAAAGGATAAGCAACGTGAGTCAATTCAACCTCATCCTGCTCGGACCGCCCGGCGCGGGTAAAGGCACCCAAGCCGGCCGCATCGTGGCCGAGTACGGTATCCCTCACATCTCCACGGGGGATATCCTGCGCTCGGCCGTGAAGAACCAGACGCAGATGGGGCTCGAGGCCAAGAAGTACATGGACGCCGGTGAGTTGGTGCCCGACAGCGTGGTGATCGGCATCGTCAAGGATCGTTTGCAGGAGCCGGACACGGCCAAGGGCTTCCTGATGGACGGTTTCCCGCGCACCATCCCCCAGGCCCAAGCCCTGGACGCGGGGTTGGACGATCTCGGCCGCGCCGTCACCAAAACTCTGGTCCTCCTCGCCGATGAGGAGTTGCTCGTGGCGCGGCTGACCGGGCGCCGCATCTGCCGCTCGTGCCAGGCTCCATTCCATGTGCTGTTCAACCTTCCCAAGGCCGAGGGCGTGTGCGACGTGTGTGACGGCGAGCTGTATCAACGCGATGACGACACCGAAGCTACGGTGCGCAACCGGCTGGAGGTCTACCGCAACCAGACCGAGCCGCTCATCGGCTACTACGACGAGGCCGGGGTGGTGGCCCGTATCGACGGCACCCAGGCGCCGGAGAAGACGTACGAGGACATTCGCATGGCCTTGGGCCCGGCCGGCGCGTGATCTCGCTGATGATGGAGTGGCGGGGGTAGTAGTCGCGCTGTGATCATCCGGAAGTCACAGGCCGAGATAGAAAAGATGGCCCGAGCGGGAGCGGTGGTCTGGGGGTGCCTAGACCTTCTGGGACGCAAGATAGAACCGGGCATCACGACGAAAGAGTTGGATCGTTTGGCGGAGAAGTACATAAGAGACAAGGGCGGAGTGCCGACCTTCAAGGGCTACCGGGGTTTCCCGGGGTCTATCTGCGCGTCTCCTAACGACATGGTGGTCCACGGCATCCCGGGCAAGGTCCGGCTTCGCGAAGGCGACGTGCTCGGGGTCGATGTGGGTGTCACCATGGACGGGTACATCGCCGACGGGGCTACCACGTTCCCCGTGGGAGAGATCTCGGCGAAAGCGCACGAGCTGCTTCGGGTCACCGAGGAGTCGCTGTCCAAGGGGATCGCTCAGTGCCGGATAGGCAATCGTGTGGGCGATATCTCTCACGCCGTCCAGACCCACGCGGAGGCCCACGGGTTTTCCGTGGTCGAGAGCATGGTCGGCCATGGAGTTGGCCGCGAGATGCACGAGGATCCGCAGGTCCCCAACTTTGGTCCGGCGGGCCAGGGACCGGAACTCCGCGAAGGCATGGTGCTCGCCATCGAGCCGATGGTGAATTTTGGTGGCTTCGAAGTGGAGATGGGAGACGATTCGTGGGCCATCTACACCAAAGATGGCGGTCTGTCGGCTCATTTCGAGCACACCGTGGCCATCACCAAGCACGGGCCGCGCATCCTTACCACGGCTGAAGTAGCGGGAGGCTAGCAGGATGAGGCCTTGTGCTAAGATAGACGGCCGGCTGCGGCTTCGCTGGGAAGCGAGATCCAAGTGGGTGGCGAACTGTGTCTCCTAAGGAAGAAGCCATAGAGCTCGAGGGCGAGGTCGTAGAAGCCCTGCCCAACACGATGTTCAGGGTGAAGCTCGACAACGAGCTGGAGATACTGGCGCATATATCCGGCAAGATGCGCATGAACTACATACGGATACTGCCCGGAGATAGAGTCAAAGTGGAGTTATCGCCTTATGATCTGACCCGGGGTCGGATCACGTATCGGTTCAAGTAGAGGAAGGGCGCTAAATGAAAGTCAGAGCGTCGGTAAAACCGATGTGCGAAAAGTGCAAGATAGTGCGGCGGCGGGGCGTGGTTCTGGTCATCTG
>MELN01000020.1:78993-90242 GCA_001768675.1 Actinobacteria bacterium RBG_16_64_13
CCACGCCACAAGCAGCGGCAAGGTTAGGAGGCTGCCGAATAATGAAGTCACGGCCATCAGTACGCACTGGGCGGCGCGATAGTTCGTCCTCGGTCACGCCCGTAGCGCTGCTACGGACGCTCCCTGCGTCCTACTCTCGCGCTCGCCGATCGCGCCCTGACGGCGCAACTTCATCATTCAGCAGCCTACTGAGGCAGGAGTAGCGTATGGCTCGTATCGCTGGTGTCACACTCCCCCGGGAGAAACGGATCGAGATCGGTCTGACGTACGTGTACGGAATCGGCCGGTCCGTATCAAATAATACCCTCAAAGCCGTGAAGATCGACCCGAACACGCACGTCAAAGACCTCACCGAGGACGAAGAGGTCCGCCTGCGCAGTTACATCGAAGACAACGTGACGGTCGAGGGTGATCTGCGGCGCGAGCGCAGCCAGAACATCAAGCGGCTCATGGAGATCGGTTGCTACCGGGGCATACGGCATCGGCGCGGCATGCCCGTCCGCGGGCAGCGCACCAAGACCAACGCCCGGGTGCGCAAAGGACACAAACCGACCGTGGGCGTCAAGAAGAAGGTGCGGGTCTAGCCCGACGGCGGCCTCGCAAAGATATCTAGGGACGGAGAGCAAGAAACATGCCGAAACCGAAACGCACTACCGCCGGTCCGCGTGGGCGGCGCCGCAAGGTGCGGAAGAGCATCGCGGTAGGCAATGCCTACATCAAGACGTCGTTCAACAACACCCTCGTCACACTTACGGACAAAGAGGGTAACGTGATCGCGTGGGCAAGCGCCGGGTCGGCGGGTTTCAAGGGCTCGCGCAAGTCCACTCCCTTTGCCGCCCAGGTGACGGCGGAGAGGGCCGCTCGCGCGGGCATGGAACACGGTCTGCAGAAGGTGGACTGCTACGTCAAAGGGCCGGGAAGCGGTCGGGAAACGGCCATCCGGTCTCTTCAGGCTACCGGCCTCGACGTGAGCTCGGTGAAAGACGTCACTCCCATACCTCACAACGGTTGCCGCCCCAAGAAGCGGCGCAGGGTCTAGGGGGGTAGGGAGCATGGCCAGAGATACTTCCCCACAATGCAAGCAATGCCGACGCGAGGGCGAGAAGCTCCTCCTCAAAGGCGAGCGCTGTCTCACCGACAAATGCGGGGTCGATCGCCGCGCGTACCCTCCGGGCGAGCACGGCCGGGGCCGCAGGCGTAAGCAGTCGGAGTACCTCACCCAGTTGCGCGAGAAACAGAAGGCTCGCCGCTACTACGGGGTCCTCGAGGGACAGTTCCGCAACTACTACAAGACGGCCGCCCGGCAGCCGGGCGTCACCGGCGAGAACCTGTTGCGGTTGCTCGAAGTGCGGCTGGACAACGTGATCTACCGCCTGGGCTTCGGCGCCTCGCGCCGGCAGGCTAGGCAACTGGTCCGGCATGGCCACTTCACAGTGAACGGGCGGCGGGTGAACATCCCCTCGTACCGGGTCCGGCCGGAAGACTTGATCATCGCCGTGTTGGCCAGTGAGGGTCTGAAGGCGGTCATCGAGGACGCCACCGATCTCACGGCATCAGTGCCCGCCTGGTTGCAGGCGGACCACGACAACATGGTGGGCAAGGTCCTCCGTCTGCCTGAGCGGACAGATATCGACATCCCTATCCAGGAGTCCCTCATCGTCGAGTTGTACTCCAAGTAGTCTTTTTAGGAGGGCCGCTTGCTAGACTTCGCCACCCCGCATAATGTCTACGAACCGGCCGGTGAGAACCGGGGCCGCTTCACTGTAGAGCCGCTGGCTCGCGGTTTCGGCTATACCTTCGGCAACCTACTCCGGCGGGTGCTGCTCTCTTCGCTGGAGGGAGCTGCCATCTCGGCGGTGAAGATCTCCGGGGTCGAGCATGAGTTCTCAACCGTGCCTCACGTCAAGGAAGATGTCACCGACATAATCCTCAACCTTAAGAAGACCGTCTTCGTGCTGCACGGCGAAGCCGATGAGCATGAAGTCATGCTTGTGAAGGACGGTCCCGGGGAGATCACGGCGGGCGACATCGATCTGCCTGCGGCCGTCGAGGTGATGAACCCCGCGGCCTATGTCGGAACCCTCGAGGATGGCGGTCGTCTTGAGATGCGGCTGACCGTCAGGCGGGGCCGCGGCTATGTGTCGGCCGACGACAACAAGCGTCCGGGAACGGCTTTGGGGGTCATCCCCATCGACTCGATCTTCTCGCCGGTAACACGGGTGGCCTACAGCGTAGAGCCCGCGAGGGTCGGGCAACGCACCGACTTCGATAAACTCACGCTGGAAGTGGAGACCAACGGCGCCGTTGATCCGCGGACGGCCGTTTCACTTGCGGCATCGCTGGTCCGCGACGAGCTCGGGCAGATCTTCTTGGTCGACGTCGATGATTACGCGACGGAGCGTCCAGTCGAGGCAGCCGAAGGGCCCGAGCCCGAGGACGACATGCTTATCGACGACCTCGATCTCGGAGTCCGGTCTTTGAATTGTCTGAAGCGCGAAGGGATCGAGACCGTCGGAGATCTCATCGCAAAGTCGGAGCAGGAGCTCATGTGCATCCCCAACTTCGGCCGCAAGAGCCTGGACGAGGTGCGCGAGCGTCTTGAGAAGAACAACCTGAAGCTTAGAGGAGAGTAGCGTGAGGCACCAGAGAAAAGGAAGACGGTTCGGTATGCAGCCGGATCATCGCCGGCAGATGCTGGCGAACCTTGCCTGCTCTGTGCTCGAGCATGAGCGCATCAAGACCACCGAGGCTCGAGCCAAAGAGGTGAAACCCATCGTGGAGAAGATGATCACCATGGGCAAAGCCGGGGACCTCAATTCGCGGCGCACGGCCATCAGCCAGTTGCGCAACAAGCAGATCTCGTACAAGCTCTTCAACGAGATCGCTCCCAAGTACGCCGACCGCCCGGGTGGCTACACGCGCATCATCAAGCTGGGTCCCCGGCTGGGCGACGCTGCCGAGATGGTATACCTGGAGCTGGTCTAAAGCCCGCGAGCAGGCCCGCCCGGCGTGAGCTCGTCGGCCAGGGCTACACTCTGAAACGACCGATTGGCCTGTGCCGGTTCCCTAGGGGTTCCGGCATTTGCTTTTTAGGGCGCCGGCGAAAGACCGGCGCGGAGCGACAAGCCGGAGGCCGGTGTGGAGCGCAACCACCGCATGGAACTGCAGTACGACGGCACCGGGCTGCATGGGTGGGCCAAGCAGAATGGAACGCCCACTGTGGAAGGGTGCCTGGAGACGGCTCTGATGACCGTGCTTGGTTCGGCACCAGCGCTCCGCGTGGCCGGGCGGACTGACGCGGGTGTGCATGCCCGGCGGCAGGTGGCGAGCCTCCGCCTTCCCGCGGGCATCGACGTGGTCGGACTGACCGGCTCCCTGAACGCCCTCACACCGCCCGGCATCGTGGTCACCCGGATCACACGCGCTCCCGAGGCGTTCGACGCGCGCAAAGACGCCCGCAGCCGTACTTACAGGTACTACATGTCGACGTCGCCAGGAGTGTCGCCGTTTTGGAGCCGGTATTGCTGGCAGGCGCCAAGAGGGATCGACCCGGCCTCGCTACGAGCCGGGGCGGCTCGTGTCGTCGGGCGCCACGACTTCACCGCCTTCACGCCCACCGAGACCGGGCACACCTTCTTCAATCGCCTGGTACTCCGCTGCGGGTGGAAGAGGGTCCGCGAAGGACTTGCGACGGGACGGCCCGGTGCTGTGGGGATGCTCTATCTCGAGATCGAGGCCGACGCCTTTCTCAGACACATGGTTCGGAGCTTGGTCGGGACTATGGTCGAGGTGGCCCTGGGGAAACGCAGACCGAGCGACTTTGAACGGCTGCTTGCGGGCGCGCCTCGGGAGGCCGCGGGAACGACCGCGCCCGCCCATGGCCTATTCTTGTGGGACGTGCGGTACCGGCCGACAGGCCTGACTCGTGCGGCATCTCCGACTGACGAGGAGCGGGATTGAACGACAGCTTGGTTGCCAAGATCCGGTTCACCGTGAGCTTGTGGGGCCTCGGAGTGCTCCTAAGGATCCAGGCGAGGAGGTACCCGGCCTACCGGGAGCAACTGCGGCGAGAGGATCTCACGGCGCAAGTGCGGCTACACGACGGCTCGCAAGGGCGCTACTTCACGTTGAGAAAGGGGCGGGTGTCGTCCAACAGGGGCATTCATCCTCACCCGGACGTGACGATGGTCTTCCGCGATGCCGCCATCGCCGCGCGCATCATCCGTCCGAAACGGGACCGGCTCGAGTTTCTCAACGCGGCCAAGAACTCTCAACTCGAGCTTCAGGGCCCTGGCCGCTTGGTCACTCATTTCAGCGATGCCCTCACCGGCCTGTTCTCCGCCGGATGGACTTTCGGCACCGTGATGCCCGGCGGGGTGGTGCGGTACACCAGTAACACCAACGGCGGCCCGGTCTTCGTCTATGTGAAACAGGGCAAGATCCTTCGCATCACGCCTATCGTGTTCGACGATACGGATGCGCAGCCCTGGACAGTGCACGCCCGGGGTAAGAGCTTCACCCCGCCCAGGAAGACGACGGTGAGTCCACACACCTTGAGCTGGAAGTCACTCGTCTATTCGCCCGATCGGATCCTTCATCCGCTCAAACGAGTGGACTACGATCCAAGCGGCGAGCGTAACCCCCAGAACCGGGGCATCTCCGGCTATGAGCGCGTCACGTGGGACGAAGCCCTGGATCTGGTCGCGGGGGAGATCAGACGGATGAAGCGTGACTACGGGCCTGGCGCGATCATGAGCGGAGCCGGCTCGCATCACACCTGGGGCGCCATCGGTTACTGGCTGTCGGCCCGTTTCCGCTTTCTCCACTCGATCGGGTGGACTCCGGTCGTCAGCAATCCCGATAGCTGGGAAGGCTGGTTCTGGGGAGCGGTGCATCATTGGGGTCAGAGCGGCCGTTTGGGAGGCGGGGAGACCTACGGCACGGTGGAGGATTGCCTGCAGAACGCGGAGATGCTGGTGTTCTGGTCGAGCGACCCCGAAGCCACGAGCGGCATCTACGGAGCCCAGGAGGGAACCGTCCGCCGCCTGTGGCTCAAGGACCTGGGCATCCCGCTGGTCCACATCGATCCCTTTTTCAACCACACCGCGGCCTGGCTCGGCGGCAAGTGGCTGGCGCCACGTCCGGGGACCGACAGCGCTCTGGTGCTGGCGATCGCGCACGTCTGGATCACGGAGGATCTCTACGACAAGGAGTACGTGTCCGAACGGACCGTCGGATTCGATCGATGGAAGGGTTACGTGCTGGGTGAGGACGACGGGGTCCCCAAGACCCCCGAGTGGCAGGAGGCTGAGACCGGAGTACCGGCGAGGGACGTGCGGGTGCTGGCGCGTGAGTGGGGGAGCAAGCGGACGTATCTCTCCCCGGGCGGCTTCGTGGGCTTCGGCGGAGCCTGTCGGACGGCGACCGGCACGGATTGGGCGCGCGGTCTGGTCTGTCTGATGGCCATGCAAGGCCTTGGCAAACCCGGGATCAACATGGGCTGTCTGCAGCAGGGGACCCCTGTCGAGACTCATTTCTACTTCCCCGGCTACGCCGAAGGCGGCATGTCGGGCGATCTGGAGTTCACCGCCCAGGCCATCCAGCTCTATCAGCGGATGCCTCAGCTGATCAGCATGAACCCCGTCGCCCAAGGCGTCCCTCGTCTGAAGATCCCTGAAGCGATACTCGAGGGTCATGCCGACGGCTATGTAAGCGATCCTAGAGCGATCGACAGGCAGTTCCTCAAGTTCGGCTATCCTACGCCGGGTCACGCCCCCGTCAGGATGTACTACAAGTACGGGGGGTCGCATTTCGGGACCATGGTCGACACCAACCGCTATGCGCGGATGTACGCGTCGGAGAACTTGGAGTTCGTGGTCAACCAGTCCATCTGGTTCGAGGGCGAGGCCCGTTTCGCCGACGTCATCCTGCCGGCCTGCACGAGCTTCGAACGCTGGGACATCAGCGAATTCGCCAACGCGGGAGCCATCGCCGAACACTCCTACACCCAGTGCAACCACCGCGTGGCGGTGATGCAGCACAAGTGCATCGAGCCCCTGGGGGAATCCAAATCGGACTTCCAGATCTTCCTGGCTCTAGCCGAGCGGCTGGGGCTGGGCGCTGTGTTCGCGGAGGGTAGCAGTGAGCTTGATTGGTGCCAGAGGCTGTTCGAGGCCACCGACCTGCCCAAGGTAACGTCGTGGAAGAAGTTCCTGAAGAAGGGCTACTACGTCATCCCGCCTCCGCGCGAGGAACTACGCGACCCAGTGTCGTACCGCTGGTTCGCCGAAGGCCGGCCCAAGGACACCCCGGAGCTGACCCCGGTGCCCGCGGACTACACCGAGGAGTGGCGCCGGGGGCTGCAGACCCAGTCGGGCAAGCTGGAATTCGAGTCGTCAAGTCTCAAGCGATTCGACCCCGACGATCCCGAGCGCCCGCCCATCATGACCTACCGCGGGTCATGGGAGGGGCCGCACACGGCCGATCTGTTCGCTCGTTACCCGCTGCAGCTGGTGACACCCCACGCACGCTACTCCTTCCATACCCACCATGACGGCAAGCATGGGGCGCTGAACGACGTTGCCGACCACCGCGTGTTGCTCGACGGCCATCACTATTGGATCGCGCGCATCAACCCTGTGGACGCTGAGGCCCGGGGGATCAGGGACCGCGATCTCGTCCGCCTCTTCAACGATCGCGGCGGCGTCATCTGCGCCGCCCGCCTCACCCATCGCATACGGCCCGGGGTTGTCCACTCCTACGAGTCGTCGGCTATCTATGAGCCGCTGGGCGCTCCCGGGCACTCGGACGATCGCGGCGGATGCGTGAACATCCTCACCCCCAGCCGCATGATGATCGAGCGTTCCCATGCGATGGCGGCAAACTCGTGTCTGATCCAGGTGGAGAGATGGGCCCCGCGGAACGGGGCCCGGTGCCCAGCCGAAGGGCTGTGACCTCCGGCGGGAGGCTACTGTCGGCGTTCCCACTTCTCGACTTCAACGAGGCAGGAGTTCGGCGCCTGCCCGGGGGAAGTCGGGGTGATGAAGCGCTTGGAGGTCAGTAGGTTGACACACCCCGCGGTGTCCGCCGACTCTCCTGGTACTCCGAGCGGCAGGTAGTCCGCGCACGACTCGTATGAGTGCACCGTGCCGGGCGGGATGCGTTCCGTCACCCGAGCTGCCAGGATCACCGACGCTCGGTCGTTGAAGGCTCGGATGAGATCGCCGTCGGCTATGCCGCGCGCCGCGGCGTCTTTGGTGTGCAGGCGCATGATCCAGTAATGGTGGCCGTCCACCAGCACGCGATGGTCCTTGATGTCGTTGCTCCAACACTCCTTAGCGTCACCGACCGTATGGAAGGTGTAGCGCGGGTGCGGAGAGACCATTGCCAGCGGATACTTCTCAAAGAGCTCGGCGGTGTGATGGCCTTCCCAGCTTTCGAGGTACTGGGGCCCCATGACTGGACGCTCGGGGTCGTCTCCGTCGGTGTCGTAGAAGCGCTTGAGGCTGCTGCAGACGAACTCGATCTTGCCGCTTTGGGTCTGCAGGCCCTTGCCTGCGATCTGATCCCAGGGAGGCGGGCCCCAGTCGGGCGTGTCCTTGGGCCGGTCTTCGGCGAACCAGCGCAGTGCCGGTGTTGGCTTCTGATCCTCGGGGACCGGCACCAGGTAGTAGCCCTTCTTCTGGAATTCTTCCCAGCTTATCCGGGTGGGGAGATCGCTCGCGTCAAACACGCGTTTGACCCAGTCGAGATCGCTGTGACCCCCCTCGGTGTACTTCTCGGCGAAACCAAGGCGATCGGCGAGAAGGGCAAAGATCTCGTAGTCGGGTTTCGACTCGCCCAAAGGCTCGATGCATTTCTTCTGGAAGACGATCAGCCGGTGGTTGACCTGGTCGAACTTGTGAGCGCCGTATCCGGATGGATGCGCCCAGTCACCGATATCCCACCGCTCGAAGTTGGTGCAGGCCGGAAGGATCACGTCCGCGAAACGGGCTTCGCCCTCGAACCAGACGGACTGATTCACGACAAAAGGGACCTTGCCCTCTCGGTAGCTCTTGACGAAACGGTTGGTCTCGGTCATGGTCCCGATGAACGAGCCCCCGTAACGGTAGTACATCTGCACGTGGGGATAGCCGGACGCCGGGTACTGATATTTCTTGAATTGCATCTCGATGGACCCGCCGCAGAAACCCTTGCTGCGCCATTCGAGCTGCTCGTGGTTCATGATCTCCGGGATCAGAAGCCGGTAGCCTACTTGACCCTCTGCGCCGTGCTGCGGATTGGAGATCGTGCCCCCGTTCGGCCACATGCGCGGGGCGAGGCGATAGCCCGCGGCGGTGCCGGCGGTGTCACCGGAGATGCCGCCTTCGGCGTAACCAGGAAACCAGAACGAGCGATCCGCCGGGGCTCCTCCGGTGGTGGAGTAGATGTTGCTCCCCGGTTTGCCCATCCCCTGCATGGCGGCTAGGGCGATCATCGTCCTGGCATACTCGGCTCCATAGGATGAGCGGCAGGCCCCACCCCAGCCCCCCATGCCACCTGCGGCAAGCATGGTCTTCTTGGAGCCCCACTCGCGGGCCAGAGCCCGGATCTCCCGGGCGGGGATGAGTGTCTCGCCCTCGGCCCATTCGGGTGTCTTGGGCACTCCATCGCGTTCGCCTAGGACGTAGCGCTTCCAGTCGTCGAATCTGTGCGTGCGTGAGGCCACATATTCCTTGTCGTAAAGGCCTTCGGTGACCCACACGAAGGCTATGGCCAGACCCAAAGCAGCGTCGGTGCCCATGCGGGGAGCGAACCACTTGTCGCTACAGAGGCCGGCGGTGTGATTGAAATAGGGGTCGATGAAGATCATCTTGACGCCGAGCTCCTTGAGCCACCGGCGACGCGAGGTGCTCTCGTGTGAGCCGTAGACACCACCGGTGGTCTCGGGATCAGACGACCAGAACACCATCATCTCGACGTTCTTGAGCGCGTCCTCTAGTAGGTCGTACTGCTCGGGGATGCCCAGGCGAGAGCTGAAACCCCACATGTGATCGCCGCCCCACTGCCACCCTTCCCAGCTGTCGGGGTTGTGCTCGACATAGGTCATGCCCCACAGGTTCATGAAGCGGTTGTAGGCGCTGAACCGGTAGCCGACGTTCCCCCACATGTGGTGCGAGGAGGGGGTAGTCATCATCGCGGCCGGGCCGTACTCGCGCTTGAGGCGGATCATCTCCTGCGCGATCGTGTCCAGCGCCTCGTCCCAGCTGATGGGTTCATAGCCGGACTCGCCCCGGTTGTGGATATTGCGGTTTCCCTTGATGTCGAAGTCGACACGCTTCAGGGGCGTGAGGATACGTTTGGGGGAGTAGATGGTGGACTTGTGGGCGACCGTCCATGGAGAGAGGGTGGTCTTTCGGGGAGGAGTGAACTCACGTCCCCTGGCCTGGATCGTCCAGGATGGACCGTCGCTTTCGTCCAACTCGAGAGGCATGATGCGGAGGATCTTGCCGTCGCGCACATCGACGTGTACAGGTCCGCCCGTCGTCAGATTCGTGAGTCGTTGCACTTCGGCCATTCTTCAGTCCCGCCGCTCTGAGTTCGACGCCACGTAGTAAACTACCGTACGACCGGTTGTTGCAAGCGTCAAACTACCTGCTGTACTCTGGTTTGTCAACTGTGCCATCAGTATCCGCCGACTCCCTGCAGCTGGTCAGGGAAAAGGAAGGAACGTGGCTCCAGGCTCCCAAAGAATGACGGCCGAAGCGAGAAAGCGGCAGGTCGTCGAAGTGACCCTCGGCCTGATTGCCAAGCACGGCCTGCGCGGGGCGACAATGTCGCGTATCGCCGCTGGCGCGGGGATCAGGCAGGCGTCGCTCTACACGCATTTTTCGAGCAGACGAGCGATCCTGCTCGCCGCTCTCGATGTGGTGTACGAGAAGATCTACGCGTCTCGCGAGACTCCGACCAACGAGAACTCCCTCGAGCGCCTGAGGCAGATGTGCGATCACCATCTGGAGTTGTGGGCTGCACAGGGGGAGCAGCACCATGCTCACCTCCTTCTGGAGTTCATCGCCGGCGCACGGAGCGAAGGGCTGAGGGAGATCCTGGCTGAGAAGCATCTGGCTTCCATCGAGCAATTTGCCCAGGTGGTGAAGGACGGCCAAGCAGAAGGCAAGATCCCGGGGACCGTCGACCCGGAGCAGGTGGCGTGGCTGATCACCGGGTGGGCGTTCGCAGGTGACGTCTCCCACCTGATGGGCTTCAGGGCCTTTTTGGAACCCAACATCTCGGTCCATTGGCTGGACGTGGTCTTTGCAAGCTTCACGCAGAACCTCACCGCCCAGGGGAGCGATCCCGCCGAATGCGGCTGAAAACGCCGCCAGCCAGGCTTCCGTGCCTTGACACTACCTGCCCCCTCCACTATTATCTGCGGTCGCGTTTTGAAGCTCGGTCAAGAAGGCCGCGACATCGTTCTGGACCGAGCACCTAGGAGGCAGTGTGAAGACCTATTCGGCAAAACCCGGTGAGGTACAGCGCAACTGGTGGGTCGTCGATGCCGACGGCAAGAATCTTGGCCGGCTGGCTTCGGAGATCGCCAACGTGCTGCGGGGCAAGAACAAGCCCCAGTACACCCCGCATGTAGACACCGGGGACTTTGTCGTTGTCGTGAATGCGCAGAAGATCGCGGTCACCGGCAACAAGCTCACGGGCAAGATCTACTACCGGCACTCCGGGTATCCCGGCGGTTTGAAGAGTGAGAGCTTGGGACACCTGCTCCAGCGCCGGCCCAACGAAGTCCTGCGGAAAGCGGTCAAAGGGATGTTGCCCAAGAACCGCATCGCCGCGCAGCAATTGGGCAAGCTAAAGATCTATGCTGGGCCTAAGCATCCCCATGCCGCCCAGAAACCAGAGGAGTTGCCATGGCAGCAGTAGTCTACTCGGCAACGGGCAAGAGGAAGACCTCGGTTGCCCGCGTCCGTCTCATGCCGGGGACAGGGAACATAACCGTCAACGGCAAGGACGTCAAAGACTACTTCAACCGGCAGACCCTCATGCTGGTGGTGCGCTCGCCTCTGGTGGAGACCGGCACCGACTCCCGGTACGACGTGGTGGCTCATCTGCACGGCGGCGGCAAGTCCGGGCAGGCCGGCGCTCTCAAGCACGGTTTGGCCCGCGCCCTCGTTGAGGCCGACCCGTCGCTCAAAACCGATGTGAAGCGCGCCGGTCATCTTTCTCGCGACGCTCGTATGGTCGAGCGCAAGAAGGCC
>MELN01000020.1:90273-97210 GCA_001768675.1 Actinobacteria bacterium RBG_16_64_13
TCTCCAAGCGCTAGTCTCTTAGCCGTCCCCAACTTCCAGGGAATCACGAGGCGAGGGAGAAATCTCCCTCGCCTCTTTCTATCTTCGGGGGGCTAATGCCCGAGCTGCGCATAGACATCGACGCGATCGGCAGAAACACCGAGTCGGTGGCAGCCCTGCTTCGCTCTCGCGGTCTCGATCTGGTGGCTGTCACCAAAGGTTGCCTCGGCGAACCCCGGGTGGCGTCAGCGATGCTGGCCGGTGGCGCCGTCGCTATCGCCGACACGCGCGACAGGAACCTGCACAGGCTACGCAGCGCTCTGCCGAACGTGGAGCTGCATCGCATCCATCTGCCCTCTTTCTCCGAGCCCTTCGAACCCGGCGACGTCACTTACGTTTCCAACCGCGAAGGGGCCGAGGCGGTCGCCAGTCTCGGCCAGGGTCACGGCTCGGGGGGACGCAAGGTCATGATCCACGCGGAGACGGGGGACGAACGCGAGGGCGTCCCGATGGACCTGCTGCTGGAACTGGCCACGGAGATCGCCGCCGACCCACGGCTGCGGCTGCTGGGGGTGGCCACGAATTACGCGTGCTTCAAGGGGAAGCCCGAAGGGATCAGAAGGTCGGTGGAGGCGATCGCCCGGGCGGCGGCCGAGCTACGCCAGGCCGGTCTGGGTCTCGAACGCGTGTCGGGTGGGAATTCCAGCCTGCTGTGGCTGCTGGCTGAGGGTCACGCGCTGCCGGCCGAAGTCACCGAGGCACGTTGCGGCGAGGCCCTGCTCCTGGGGCGGGACGCCCTCTACTATCAGCCGCTTCCGGGGTGCCGGACCGACGCCTGCCTGCTTCGGGCCGAAGTGGTCGAGGAGTATACTAGGCCGGCCGCAAGGGGCCCCGCCCGCCGGCTGGTGTTGGGCATCGGCAGGCAGGATCTGGGCACCGGTGCGGTCAAGTTCGCCGAGCCCGGTCTCAGCGAGGTCGGGCGGTCCGCCGACTACACGGTGGTCGAGGCCGGGGAAGCCTGTCCAAGGACGCCGATCGGCACGATGATCGACATGATCCCGAGTTACGAGGCTCTCGTGGCTGTTTGGACCTCTCCCTACGTGGAGTTGGCGCTTGTGAACCGACTTTGATGGAGGTTTGACGCGAATGTGCGGAATCATCGGCTATGTGGGCGATCGGCCTTGCCGGGATATCCTCTTCCGAGGCCTGCGAAAGCTCGAGTACCGCGGCTATGACTCCGCAGGCATCTCCGTCATAGACGATGGCCGGTTCTCCCTGCTTCATTCGGTGGGCAATCTCGACAATCTCGAAGCGATCCTAGACCAGCTAGGTGGCGACGGCACCATGGGGATCGCGCACACGCGCTGGGCTACGCACGGCCGCCCCTCTACCGAGAACGCCCACCCGCACACCGATTGTTCCGGTCGCTTCGCCATTGTGCTCAACGGCATCGTGGAGAACTATTTGAGCCTGCGGGCAGAGCTACAAGAAGAGGGACACACCTTCACCTCCGAGACCGACGCCGAGGTCGTCGCTCACCTGATCGAGCGTGCCTACCAGGGTTCGCTGCAGAAAGCCGTCGTCGAGGCTTACCGGCTGATGGAGGGCCACTTCACCTTCTGCGCCATCGCCGTGGACGAACCTGACACGATCGTGGGGATACGCAAGGAGACTCCGTTGGTGGTGGGAGTGAGTGAGGGAGAGAACTTCCTCGCCTCGGCCATCCCGGCGTTCCTGGCCGAGACACGTTCGGTGATCTTTCCCGACGACGGAGACGTGGTCGTCGTCCGGCGAGATGGGGTCTTTATCGCCGACCTTGACGGCAACCCCGTGGAGAGGCCCGTCGAGGGAGTCGATTGGGACGACGAGGCGGCCGAAAAGGCCGGGTACGAGACCTTCATGCTCAAGGAGATCCACGAGCAGCCTACCGCGCTCGCCGACACCTTGACCGAGCGTATCGGACCCGACGGTTCCGTGGCGCTGGAGGGACTCGGGCTCGACGCAGAAACGATCGAGGGGCTGGGGCGTATCGTGATCGTGGCCTGCGGCACTTCGTACCATGCCGGCCTCATCGGCAAGCACGCGCTGGAGCGCTGGGCGCGCCTGCCCGTGGAGGTAGAGGTAGCCTCGGAGTTCCGCTATCGCGACCCGGTGATCGGTCCGGATTGCCTGTGTATCGCCATAAGCCAATCGGGGGAGACCGCCGACACGCTGGCTGCCATGCGTCTCGCCCGCCAGGCGGGAGCCCGGGTGCTGGCCGTGAGCAACATCGTCGGCTCTCAGGCCACTCGGGAGGCGGATGGGGTGCTCTTCACCCGGGCCGGACTGGAGATAGGGGTCGCGGCGACCAAGACCTTCATCAGCCAGGTCTTGGCCATGCTTCTCCTGGGGCTGTATCTGGGCGAGAAGAGAGGCCATCTGAGCAGGGATCAGGTGAGGACGTACACCCAAGAACTCCGGCGCGTCCCGGCGATGCTCAGCGACTATCTGGAAGACGGGGCTGCGGACAGGGTGGAGGAAGTGGCCTGCCGTTATTCGTCCGCCAGCTACTTCATGTGCCTCGGGCGTAACATCGGTCTGCCCGTGGCTCTTGAGGGGGCTCTCAAGTTGAAGGAGATCTCCTACGTCCCCACTGAAGCCTACGCGGCCGGCGAGATGAAGCACGGCCCCATCGCGCTCCTGGAGGAGGGCTCTCCGGTACTGGTAGTAGCGACCGACAGCCGGGTGTACGACAAGCTCATCTCCAACGTGCAAGAAGTAAGAGCCCGCGGCGCGCGCGTCATCGCCATCGCTTCGGAGGGCAACGAAAGCCTTGCCGAGATGGCCGACGAGATCATCTACGTGCCCCGTAGCGACGAGATGTTCGCGCCGCTCTTTGCGATCGTACCCCTGCAGCTCTTTGCCTACCATGTGGCCCGTTGCCGGGGCGAAAAGGTCGATCAGCCGCGCAATCTGGCCAAGACCGTCACGGTGGAGTAGCGGTGAGCGCGCTCAGGGGAGCGCAGTACGGGGCCTTGATCGGGATGGACCTGGTCGAAGTGGAACGGTTCCAGAGGGCCATCACGCGGCATCCTCGTCTTGAAGAGCGCATCTTCACCTCGGCCGAAAGGGAATACTGCAGGTCCAGGAGCGCTCCGGTGCTGCACCTGGCCGCCCGCTTCGCAGCGAAGGAGGCGGTTGGGAAACTTCTGGGCACGGGAGTCCTGTCGTGGCACGAGATCGAAGTGGCCGCGAGGGGGCCCGAGGGGATCCGCGCCGCAGGTGGCGCGCCTCTCGTGGTCCTGACCGGCCGCACGGCCCGGATGGCGCGAGAGCAAGGTGTGACCGGGGTCCAGGTGTCTCTTTCGCACGTCGGCTCCCTCGCGGGCGCCTGCGCGGTGGTCATTGCGCGTCCTTTGGGAGGAGCCGAGATGGAAGGCTGCTGGAACGTCGAGCCGGCGGATATCGATGACGACGGCGGTTGCGCGGTTCTTCGCCGGCTGTCTGAACGGCCGGCGGTGTTCACCCCGGCGCAGATGCGGGAACTGGATCGCGCGACCGTCGAGGACATCGGGGTACCGGGACCGGTCCTCATGGAGAGAGCGGCCTTGGGCGTCAGTCTGCTGATCCGGGAGCGCTATCCCGACAGGCATACTCTCATCGTGTGCGGGCAAGGCAACAACGGAGGCGACGGCCTGGCCGCGGCCAGACAGCTGCACCTTGCCGGTCATCCTGTCGCCTGTGTCGTGGCGATCAAGTCGCCCTCGGAGTTGTCTCCCGATGCCGCTCTCAACTTCAACGCGGCCAAAAAGGCCGGCGTGAACCTGCGCGTGGGCGAAGTGCCCGCCTACCTCTGGGACGAGGCCGAGCTCGTGGTGGACTGCCTGTTGGGTACCGGCGCCACCGGCGAGCTTCGCGGAGGGGTGGCCGAGTGGGCTCGTCTGATCAACGCCGCCGGGAGCCGGGGAGTGCCGGTCCTGGCGGTGGACATCCCCACCGGAGTGAATGCGGCCACCGGAACCATCGCCGTAGATACTGTGGCGGCCGACGCCACAATCACCTTTCACGCCGCCAAGAGCGGCGTTGTCTGCCCTCCGGGGTCGGAGGCGGCCGGGGAGGTGTCGGTGTGGGACATCGGTATCCCGGAGTCGCTCGAACCGGAGCCCGACCTCTGGGTGGTGACTGAAGAGGATGTGAACATCCCGGGGCGGCGGGTGGACGACCACAAGTACCGCGCCGGATACGTGGCGGTGCTGGCAGGCTCGACGGCCTACCCGGGCGCCGCCTGGTTGGCGGCGCAAGCCGCCTACCGAACGGGCGCGGGCTACGTCCGCCTGCTGATGACGGCCGGCGCCGCGGATGCGGTGCGGAACAGGCTGGTGGAGACGGTGCTCCAGGAGGTCGGTCCCGGCGACCGTCTTGTCGATGCCGGGCCGGTGCTCAAGGTGCTCGCCGACGAGCGTCTGGGGGCGCTGGTGGCCGGCCCGGGCTTGGGCCGCGATCCGGCCACGATCGCGGCGGTGAAGCGGGTGGTATTGGAGAGCTCTCTACCTACGGTGCTTGATGCCGACGGGCTGTTCGCGTTCGCGGGAGTGCCCGGGGAGTTGCGAGGCCGCCCCGGCTTAGTCCTCACCCCGCACGCTGGTGAACTCGCGGGTCTTCTGGGAGTGCCGGCGGCGGAACTGACCGCGGCGCCGCTCGGCGCTGCGCGCCGAGCGGCGGCCGCCACGGGCCAGGTGGTCCTGCTCAAAGGCTCGTCCACGATTGTCGTGGCGCCCTCGGGTGAGACCCGCGTGGTGGTGCAGGGGCCGCCCCAACTCGCTTCGGCCGGGACAGGAGACGTGCTGTCCGGAGTCGTCGGGGCGCTTCTCGCGAAAGGCCTCGCTCCGTTCGAGGCCGCCTACGCCGGCGCCTGGATCCACGCCGAGGCGGGCAGGTTGGGCGCGCAGACCGATCCACAAGGTATCCTAGCCGGAGACTTGGTGGAGTTGCTTCCCGAGGCGATAGCCGACTGCATCTACGAGAGGGGACCCTCATGGAGGACTTGAGAGTCAGCGAAATAATGCAACGCGAGGTTATCACTGTGGGCCCCGACACATCTGTGCGGGAGCTGGCCGATCTTCTATCGAAGCACAAGATCAGCGGCGTTCCGGTGGTCGATGAAGGACAGAGGGTGATAGGGATGGTCAGCGAGGCCGACGTCATCCTCCAAGACGCCGACCTTCATTTTCCCCACTACATCCAGTTTCTCGACAGCATCATCTACCTCGAGAGCTTCAGCAAGTTCAGAGAACGCTATCGCAAAGCGTTCGGCTTCAAGGTGAGCGAGATCATGAGCCAAGAAGTCATCGCGATCTCGCCTGAGGCTTCAGTGCGGGAAGCGGCTACCCTCATGGCCGACAACAAGGTCAACCGCCTGCCGGTAACGCAGGCGCGCAAGCTGGTGGGCATCGTGACCAGGGGAGATATCGTCCAGGCCATCGCCGAGAGCAAGGCATAAGGAGCACAGGCAGAGGATCATGTCTAAAAAGGAGACACGCCGGGCGGCGCGCGAAGCTTTCCCCAAAGCCAAGACGCCCCCATCCGCCAGAGGCAAGCCCGGGTCGCGGCCAAGAAGCGCGGCAGCGAGCAGGAATCGCGGGAGCACTGCCCGGCGACCGGGACAGAGACCCCCCAGCATCAAGCGGGCGGTGATCTGGGGACTCGTCATGGCCGTCATCTACTTTGTGCTCATCCAGTACCTGTGGAAGAGCAGCGGGACCCCCACGGCGACCAACGCCATCGTCGCGGTGATAGGCTTTGTTCTCTTTGCGGCCATCGTGTACGGGGTCGACCATTTCAAGTATCAGCGGTACCTGCGCAAGCAGAAGAGCTCGAACAAGTAGCCACCATCCAGCGACGGCGATAGGGGGCGGAAGACTGTGCTGCGGGCCGTGGCCGACATACTGCGGCGCCGCCAGACCGAAGGCTGGCTTGTCGGGGGGAGCGTGCGCGACCGTGAGTTGGGGCGGTTCGCTCCCGACCTGGATGTGGTGGTGGCCGGCGATGCCGCGGCGGTCGCAAGAGAACTCGCGGCCGCGCTTGATGCGCCTTGGTTCGCTCTTTCCGAGCGCCACGTCGCCTATCGGGTGATGGGTCGAGATGGCCACGTCGATCTGGCCGCCGTGAGGGGCTCCGGCATCCTCGACGATCTGGCCGAGCGGGATTTCACGGTCAACGCCATGGCCATCCCGGTAGATCCCGATCGCTCCGGACTGGAAGATCTTGTCGATCCCTTTGGAGGGCTCGTACACCTGCGCGACCGCCGCTTGGTCGCGGTGTCGGAGCGCATCTTCTCCGACGACTCCCTTCGCCTGTTACGCGCCGCACGGTTCTGTCACGTTCTGGGCTTCCGGTCCGACCCGCCGCTGCTTCGGCTGATCCGGACGCAGGCGCACGAGGTCAAGACCGCCGCGGCCGAGCGGGTGGTCGCCGAGATGGCCCTGACTCTGACCGACGGGCGCTCCGCGGCGGCCGTGCGGCTCTGGGGCGATCTCGGCCTGCTTGCTGGGTTGCTGCCACAGATCGACATGCCGGAGCGGCTTGGCCCGACGATCGCTCTCTTGGAGAGGCTGGACGACTTCCTCGAGCGGCCGGCGGTCTGGTTCCCGGCGGCGGCCGATCTGCTGGTGCAGCGGCTGACTCGGTCCGTGGATGGGGTGCTCGAAAGACCAGTCGCTCTGCGCCTGGCCGGGCTCTTGCATCTTCTGGCACCGGAGGAGGCCCTCGCGGTCGGGCGCAGCCTGAAGCTGTCCGGCGGCATGATCTCTTTGCTGCGGACCGTCTGCGGACACTCTGGCGGCGCCGGTCTCCCTGGGGGCGCGGCTATCAGCCGCGCCGATGTGCTGTTCTTGTGGGACGCAGCTCCCTGGGAACCGGAGGTGATCCTCTCCATCGCGGCAGCCGCGCCTCCAGCGGACGGGACGGCGCCCGACCGCCG
>MELN01000020.1:97217-101274 GCA_001768675.1 Actinobacteria bacterium RBG_16_64_13
CTTTGGGCGAAGAGGGCTATCGAGGGTGTGCCCCGCCCTCCCTTGGGCGGGGATGCACTCATGCGGGAGTTCGGTCTTCCCAGCGGCCCCCTCGTTGGGAGAGTGCTGCGTGAAGTCCGATTGGCGTGGGAGGCCGGGGAGGCGTCGACCGTCGACGCTGCGCTGGCCGTCGCCCGGGCAGCCTTGGACAGAGGCTGACCTGCACCCGTGCTATCATATCGTGCCGTTTCGGCTGATTACCTTGAGAGAAGTGTCATTGGAGGCACCTTGAAGGACGACATACATCCCAAGTACGTTGAAAGCAAAGTCGTATGCTCGTGTGGCGAGACGTTCACGACTCGTTCGACCCTGCCCGAGATCAAGGTCGAGGTCTGCTCTGCGTGCCACCCGTTCTACACCGGCAAGCAGAAGCTGGTCGATACCGCCGGCCGGGTGGAGAGGTTCAACAAGAAGTATCGCCGCGCCGAGAAGAGCAAGTAGCCGCGAGGTCGTTTCAGAATGATGCCTCGCCGACAGGGTGCGATCGGCGCGAGTCAGCCGAGGACGCAGGGAGCGTTCGTAGCAGAGCTACGGGCGCGACTGAGGACGACCGATCGCTTCGCCCCGCGCGGACTGGGCGGCCAAGACTTCATCCTGAAACGACCACAGGCTCGGCCATGTCCGCCGATCTCAAGGTAACGCTCCTCCAATACACTCCTCTTCCGGAGCGGGCGGTGGCTTCCGCCGGCCGGCTCTGCTATGCGCCGGTGAGCGCTGCCGAACTCAAGGCCGACATGAGCGACGAGGACGTGGGCCGCTTGGTTCGTGGTCTGGTGCGCTCGGGCCACATGAGCGCGTTGGAGCATGCCAGCTTCACCTTCGCGGTGGACGGCATCTCGAGGGCGTGCTCTCACCAACTCGTCAGACACCGCGTGGCCTCTTACAGCCAGCAGTCGCAGCGCTACGTGCGCTTTGGGCCTGAAGGGGGCTTCGTCATCCCGCCGAGCATCGCTGCCTCTCCCGAGGCGCAGGCGGTCTTCCTCGAGGCGATGGACAGCGCAAGGAAGTCTTACGAGCGCCTGGTGGAGCTTGGCCTTTTGGAGGGACGCAAGAACGAGTCGGTGTGCGAAGACGCGCGCTTTGTTCTCCCCAATGCAGCCGAGACTAAGATCGTCGTCACCATGAACGCCCGGGAACTGAGGCATGTCTTCGCACTGCGGTGCTGTCGGCGGGCGCAGTGGGAGATCAACCGGTTGGCGTGGGCCATGCGTCACCTCGTATCTTCGGTCGCTCCGCTGTTGTTCGGGGGGACGGGACCCGGATGCATGACCGGGGGCTGCCCCGAAGGCAAGATGTCGTGCGGCACGCCCTACTCGGACGAGGAGATCTTGGCTATGGATCTTGTCCGCTCTGTCTCGGATCTGGGCTGAGCGTGATAGCCGACAAGGCATCCGGAGGCCCCCGCGAGCCGGGGGAGGATCGCCCCGCTGCTGAAGGCTCTTCGGCGGCGCAGCCGTCCGTCGCCTGTCACCGGGAACACACCTTCGGGGGACAGGCCGTCATCGAAGGAGTGATGATGCGAGGGCGTCACTCGTGGGGGGTGGCGGTGCGCCGGCCCTCTGGAGGCATCGCCCGCGTGGCATACCGTCTGGAACCCGCCGGGGCTCGCCATCGTTGGCTCAAACTGCCGGTGGTGCGAGGTGTGGTCGCCCTCTACGAATCCCTCAGTCTTGGCATCAAGGCGCTGGGTATCTCCGCGAACGTCGGGCTCGAGGATCCGAATGCACATGACGACGACTTGCCGGCCGCGGAGCCGGCCGGCACCGGGCCGTCCGGCGAGGCAGCGGCGGAAGCGGCCGCGGATAGCACGACACCTGGATCCCCGCCCGCGTTCGGGTGGAAAGAGTTGGCCGTGACTGTGCTGGTGGCCGTGGCCTTCGCCGTCGGGCTCTTCGTCGTCATCCCCCTGGTCGTGGTGAAGCATTTCGAATCCACCTTCTCCAACCCGTTCCTCTTCAACCTGGTGGAAGGTCTCATCCGCATCGCGCTCTTCTTGCTCTACATCCTGGTGATATCGCTTCTCCCCGACCTGCGGAGGGTGTTCCAGTATCATGGCGCCGAGCACAAGGTCATCCATGCCTACGAGTCGTGTGGCCGGCCCGACGCCGAGCATGCCCGGGGCTTCTCCACCCTCCATCCGCGCTGCGGCACAGGGTTCCTGCTTCTGGTGATGGTCGTCGCGGTGCTCGTGTTCGCCACCATCGGCAAACCCAGCCTGCCGTGGCTGGTGCTGTCGCGGATCGTCGGTATCCCGCTCATCATAGGCATCTCCTACGAGGTCGGCATCAAGTGGGCGGGAAAGCATCCCGACGGCTTTTTCGCCGGTATCTTGCTCTGGCCCGGGATCCAACTGCAACGCCTCACGACCCGCGAACCTACCCCCGAACAGCTCGAGGTGGCGGCCGCGGCTCTCGAGGAGGTCATGCGCATGGATGAGGCCGAGCAGAACGGAATCGAGGAGCTGGCGGCCCCCGCATGATCGAACGTCTCGCCGCAGAGATCGAGGACAAATACCTCGCGCTCACGGAGGAGTTGGCCAACCCGGACGTCCTCCGGGACCAGGCCCGGTACGCCGATATATCGAAGGCGCGCTCCGATCTCGAGGACGCCTACCGGTTGGCCGTGGCCTACCGGGAGACCCACACCGCCCTTGAAGAAGCCGAAGGCATGCTTGCCGAAGGCGGCCTCGATCCCGAAATGAAGGAGTTCTTGCTCGAAGAAAAAGAGTCCGCCCGCGAGAAGATAGAGAAGCTGGAGCAGGATCTACGGTTGGCTGTGTTGGAGAAAGACCCTCGGGACGACAAGAACGCCATCGTGGAAGTCCGGGCCGGGGCGGGCGGCGATGAGGCAGCGCTCTTCGCAACAGAGGTCCAACGCATGATCATGCGCTACGCCGAACGCAAGCGCTTCAAGACCGAGGTGCTTTCCACCACCGAGGCCACTCTCGGGGGGATCAAGGAGGTCATCTTCGAGGTCAAGGGGCGGGGAGCCTATGGCGCGCTCAAGTACGAGTCGGGCGTCCACAGGGTCCAGCGTGTCCCGGTGACCGAATCCACCGGCCGCATCCACACGTCCACGGTCACGGTGGCGGTGCTTCCTGAGGTCGCTGACGTGGAGATACATATCGATCCCAACGAAGTCCGTGTGGACGTCTACAGATCCACCGGCCCGGGCGGGCAGTCGGTCAACACCACCGACTCGGCGGTACGGATCACCCATATCCCCTCGGGACTCGTGGTGTCGTGCCAGGACGAGAAGTCCCAGCTTCAGAACAAGGAGCGAGCGTTCCGGATCCTCAGGGCCCGTCTCTACGATCTGGCCCAGGCCGCGCAGGACGCCAAGGTAGCGGCGCAGCGCCGTAGCCAGGTAGGCACCGGCGACCGGGCGCAGAAGATCCGCACGTACAACTTCCCCCAAGGGAGGATCACCGACCACCGGGTGGGCCTCACGTCACACCGGATGGAGGCCATCCTCCAGGGCGAACTGGAGGAATTCACCGAGGCCTTGGAAGCCCAAGACCGGGCGGAGCAACTGGCCGCCGCCGAGATCTGACGTCCGCACGGACGGCGGACCCGTGGACCACTGGACCATCGGCACACTGCTCGAGACCGCGGCGAACTACCTGCGCGAAAAAGGCTCGTCCTCGCCCAGGCTTGATGCCGAGCTGCTGTTGGCCGAGGTCATGGGCATGGAACGCATCCACCTCTACACGGGGTACGACCGGCCACTAGCGGCCTGCGAGGTCGACGGGTACCGTGCCCTCATCGGGCGCAGAGCCGGCCATGAGCCGGTGGCCTACATCCTGGGGCGCGCGTACTTCAGGCATCTGCGTCTAGAGGTGACGTCTGAGGTGCTTATCCCGCGGCCCGAGACCGAAGAGCTGGTGGAGGTCGCGCTCGAGCTTTTGCGCCGCCGGCCCGCCTGGGACCTGCCGGCCGCGGCCGGCTCGCTCGGAAACGCCGCGCCCGCGGCTGCGGACTCGCACGCCCCGCCGCCCCTCATTGTCGACGTCGGCACC
>MELN01000020.1:101456-112924 GCA_001768675.1 Actinobacteria bacterium RBG_16_64_13
TCAGCAATCCGCCCTACGTGACTTCCGCCGATCTGGCGTCGCTCGCGCCCGACATACGCCGGTTCGAGCCCGTGTCGGCGTTGGATGGCGGGCCGGACGGGCTGTCTGTCTTCCGGCGCCTGGTGCCGCAAGCGGCCGGGGCGCTCCGGCCCGGGGGCAGCCTGCTCCTCGAGGTGGGCGACGGGCAGGCGGCGGCAGTAGCGGCGCTCGCTCACGATGCCGGGTTCGCCATCGTCGACGTGCACAGGGATATGTCGCAGAAAGAGCGCATTGTGGAGGCGACGCTTTCGGGGGCCTTTGTGGCCGCGCCGGCCGAACTGGACGATCCGTGGTTCGATCTCGTGGTGAATGCGCTGGCCGCGGGTGCGGTCATCGGTGTCCCGACCGACACGGTGTACGGCATCGGAGCCAGGTGGGACTCACCGGCAGGGGTACGCCGGCTGTTCGCGGCGAAGGGACGGCCACCCGATCAGCCGGTCGCCGTCTTGTTTCCTTCGGTGGACTCCATCGAGATGGCCCTTCCCGACCTGGGGCCCGAAGCCGCCAAGGTCATGCGCGCGCTCCTACCAGGTCCATACACGTTCGTGGTGAGCACCAGCGTGCCCCGCCAGGATCTCGTCGGCACCGCCGATTCTCTAGGAGTACGGGTGCCCGCGCAGCCGGTGCTTCTCGAGCTGCTCAGCTCGCTGGGGACTCCTCTCGCGGCGACCAGCGCCAACCGGACGGGTGAAAGAGACCCCGCTTCTCTTGGCGAGGTCGACCCCGCGGTGCTCGCCCACTGCTCCCTGGCCTTCTCCGCGCCGCGCCACCTGCCCGACGCCCCCAAGGAGAGGGCGGCTGGCCCGCCGGGCCGGGGGCTCGCCTCCACCGTCGTGGATCTGCGGCCTCTTTCCACCGGCGGCGCACCGCTGGTCATCAGGGAGGGGGCAGTGCCGGCGAGCGAGGTGCTGGAACGCATCTCGGCGCTTGGCTGAGGCGGGGCCGCGGACCTCATCTGATATCCTTGTCGCGCGTGGATCTGGGCGTTTTGATCTGCGATCGCCGCTTCGCCCGCACGTCCCGCCGTCCCGCCGAGGCTACGAAGGAGGCCTTGAGAATTGAGTACCGTTTCCCGCCGGACAAGCTATGCCGACCTGCCGCTCCGAGACGTGGACCCTGCTGTTTCGGGGCTCATCAGCCAGGAGCTCGCCCGGCAGCGACAGAACATAGAGCTCATCGCCTCCGAGAACTTCACCTCGGCTGCGGTGCTGGAGGCAGTGGGGAGCGTGCTCACCAACAAGTACGCGGAAGGCTACCCCGGCGAGCGCTACTACGGGGGTTGCGCGGTAGTGGACCAGGTCGAGGCGCTGGCCATCGAGAGGGCCAAGGCGCTCTACGGGGCCGAGCACGCCAACGTCCAGCCCCACTCAGGCTCCACGGCCAACCAGGCGGTGTACTTCGCCAGTCTCAGGCCGGGAGATCCGGTGCTCGCCATGAGCTTGGCCCACGGCGGACATCTGACCCACGGTCTGTCGGTCAACTTTTCGGGGCGTGGGTATCGGTTCTTCCACTACGGGATCAAGCGGGAGACGGGGTGGATGGACCTCGACGAGGTGAGAGCTCAAGCGCTCAAGCATCGGCCCAGACTGATCGTCGTGGGTGCGAGCGCGTACCCACGCACCCTGGATTTCGCCGCCTTCAGGTCCATCGCCGATGAGGTAGGCGCGGAGCTCATGGCCGACATGGCGCACATCGCGGGACTCGTGGCCGGCGGTGCGCACCCCTCCCCGGTCCCCCACTGCGACTGGGTCACCACTACCACGCACAAGACCCTGAGCGGTCCTCGGGGAGGAGCCTGCTTCTGCCGGGCCGAGAACGCGGCCCGCCTGGACAAGGCCGTGTTTCCGGGTTTGCAGGGCGGTCCCCTGGAGCATGTCATCGCGGGCAAGGCCGTCTGCTTCTTGTTGGCCACCACCGATGAGTTCAAGCAAAAGCAGAGGCTGACCGTCGACAACGCCGCCGTACTGGCCGAGACCCTCCTCGAAGGTGGTTTGAAGCTGGTCTCGGGCGGCACCGACAATCATCTGCTGCTGGTCGACTTCACCGGTACGGAGATGACCGGGCGGCACGCTCAGGATCTGCTCAAGCGGGTGGGCATCACCGCGAACAAGAACGCGGTGCCGTACGATGACCGTTCGCCGACGGTCACGTCCGGTCTGCGCTTGGGCACGCCGGCGATGACCACCAGGGGCTTTCGCGCCGACGAGATGCGAGAAGTGGGCCGGATCATCGTCGAGGCGCTCACCGACGCGCCGACGGAAGCGGATCTCGATCGACTCCTCACCCGTAGCCGCGCCCTCACGGCCGCCTTCCCCCTCTACCCGTTTCTGGGGGACTGATGTCTCCGGCGGGGGATACTCCGCCTCGAGCCGGCCGCCCCAGTTGGGAGGACTATTTCATGGAGATCGCCCGGGTGGTGTCTACCCGGTCGAGCTGCCTGCGCAGGCAGGTGGGCGCGGTGCTGGTCAAGAACCGCCAGATCCTGGCCACCGGTTACAACGGGGTTCCCCGCGGCATCCGTCATTGCGAAGAGCGCGGCTGTCTGCGCGACCAGCTGGGGATCCCCTCGGGCGAGCGCCAGGAGCTGTGCCGGGGGCTTCATGCCGAACAGAACGCGATCATCCAGGCGGCGTACCACGGGGTGGCGGTGAATGGCGCGGAGGTATTCTCGACGCTTCAGCCTTGCGTCACCTGTGCCAAGACCCTGATCAACGCCGGTATCGTAGCCGTGTATTTCTGCGGGGTGTATCCCGACGAGCTCTCCATGGAGATGTTCGAGGAGGCGGGAACCCGCCTGGTGCGGATGTCCTGAAAAAGATAATCATGGTAGTTCTGTTTCATATTCTTGCGGTCAGGGGAGGCACCTGTTTATAATGCGACGGGTGACGTGATGAGTCGGGATTCCCGGCGAGATCCACCGGAGGCCGGAAGTCTCGCCTTCACGTTCGTCGCTTTGGTCTTGGTCTTCACCGGACTTGGCTACCTGGCGGACCGCTGGCTCCATAGCGGGCCGTGGGTCATGGTGGCCGGAGTGTTCGTGGGCGCGGGCCTGGGCTTTGTATACTTGGTGTTCATCCTGTTCTCAGGGTCCTCGGGCAGCCGGGGCCGGAAGGGCAAGGATGAGGTTGGCAAAGACAGGGATGCCGCCCAGGGTAATGGGCGGATAGATTGATGATGTGGAGGATTCTCTGGGGCTGACGCTGATATCCGTGGCCGTTGGGTTAGCTCTGGCGGTCGCCTATCATCTGCTCTCCAGCCGGCTGCAGAGCTTGGTCGCGAATCGCAGTTCTGCGATGGTGCCGGTCGTCACGATTCTTGGCTTCCTTGTGCGGCTCGCAGTTCTGGCCGCGATCCTCGTGATTCTCGGCTTGTGGACTTCGCTTAACATGCTTGCTGTATGCGCCGCCTTCGTCGTCGTGTTCACCGCGCTGACGGGCTTCTCGGTATACTCCATGCTGTCCAAACGCCACGGTGCGCCGCCTTCGGCGGGCGCTACCGGCGCTCACTAGAGGAAGGCCCATGCTGCTTGCCGAAGAAGGCTCAAGCAAGATCGTCGAGGCTCTTCACGAGCTGAACGTACAGACTATCGTCTCTATCCCCAAGGTGGGCCCGTTCGATTTCTCCATCAGCAACGCGGTGATCTACATGTGGGCTTCGGCGGTCATCGTGTTCGCGTTCTTCTTCATAGTGAGCCGGAGGCTGCGCAAGCAACCCGACGGCCTGCAGATCGTGGCCGAGATACTTCTCAACTTCGCGACGGGTCACCTCACCGGTCAGATCGGGGAGAAGGGGAAGAAGTACTACTACCTCATCCTCACGATCTTCTCGTACATCCTGGTGACGAACCTCATCGGGCTGATTCCCAAGCCGGAGTTTCTGAGGCCATACACTCCCACGACCAACATCAACGTGACCTTCGGCATGGCCATGGTCGTCTTCTGCGTGACGCAGTTCCAGGGGATCAGCAGGCATGGCGTCGGTGGATACATGAAGACCTGGCTGACGCCGCCAGGCGTGCCCAAGGCTTTGGCCGCTCCGCTCAACGGCATCTTCTTCGTGGTGCACTTCATGGGCGAGTTCTTCAAACCGCTCTCGCTCTCGGTCCGGCTTTTCGGCAATACCATCGCCGGACACCTCATCATCCTCGTGATGCTGGGTCTCTTGCTCGAGTACGCGAGCGCCGTGGTGATCATCCCGGCTGCTCTGTTCGTGGTCATCATGACCGCTTTTGAGGTGTTCGTGGCCTTTATCCAGGCCTACATCTTCTCGTTGCTCTCGGTCGTATACATCGAATCCGCCATCTACGCTGGTCACTAGCTTCAAGCCCGCAACAAGGAGGACAAGACAATGGACGCTGACACCGCCGCCAGACTCGCCGCCGGCATCGGCATGGGGCTGGCCACTCTGGGCCCAGGCATCGGCATCGGGTATCTCACCGGCCGTACCTCGGAAGCCATCGCGAGACAGCCCGAGGCCTCGGGCGACATCCGTACCGCCTTCATCATCGGTATGGCTCTCACCGAAGCCCTCGCGCTGTACGCGTTCGTTATCGCGATCATCCTTCTCTTCGTAGCCTAAGAGCGGGACCGGCAGTCTACAAACCGCGCTCAGGCGCGGGTAGAGGATCCATAGGAAGAGCATGAAGATATTCGAGATTAGCCCAGGGCTTTTCATCTGGTCGGTGATCACGTTTCTGATCCTGGTCGGGCTGCTCTACAAGTTCGCCTTCAACCCGCTGATGCGGCTGCAAAAGGCCAGGCAGGACAGCATCCACGAGGCCATAAACGACGCGGAGAGACTGCGCGACGAAGCGCAGGACCTGCTGATCAACTACAAGCAGCAGTTGGCCGAGGCGCGGGAGGAGGCGGCGACCATAATGGACCGTGCGCGCAAGGCGGGCGAGTCCACCAAGGCGGAGGTCTTGGAGGAAGCGCGAGTGCAGGCCGAGGCCACTCTCGCCAAAGCCCGGCAACAGATCGAGCGCGACACGAACCAGGCGCTGCAGAAGATTCGGGAAGAAGTGGCCGACCTCACCGTCGCCGCCACCGAGAAAGTGGCGCGGACCAGTTTGTCGGGCGAGGACCAGCTCCGTCTGATCCGGGAAGCCATAAACGAGATCGACCTCAGCAAGATCAGCGAGAACTAGAGGAAACGGGAACGAGGACAAGACCTTGAGCGAAGGCAAGATTGCACGAGTCTACGCGACCGCGCTCTACCAAGCCGCCCGAGAGGAAGGGCGCGTGGAGCAGGTCCGCCGCGACCTGGGTGAGTTCGTCCAGGCCATGGGTTCGTCGCCGGAACTCCGTCAGCTCCTCGTGGCGGAGGAGATAGCCGACGTGCGCAAGACGCAGGTCTTGCTGGAACTCACCGAAGGCGGCGACGAGCTGATGCGCAATCTGCTTCGGCTTATGGTGGACAAGAAGCGGGAGAGCGAGCTTGCCGGCGTCTTCCGGGCGTTCGTGCATCTTGTCGAAGAGGCTGAGGGTCTGGTGCACGTGGAGGTCGTCTCCGCGGTGCCGCTGACGGCGCCACTGCAAGACGCGCTCCGGACCAAGATCGAGCAATCGCTGCAGAAGACGGTCGAACTGACGTTGACTGTGGACAAGGAGATCCTCGGCGGGCTCCGGCTGCGCATCGGCGATCGCGTAGCCGACGCGAGCGTGCGTCACCGGTTGGAGCGCCTCCGTGCATTGTTGATCACCCCTATGGCTAGCTTGGAGGGTTCAGTTGAAGCTGCGTCCTGAGGAAATAACCAGCGTCCTAAAATCCCGCATCCAGCGGTATGAGGCGGGCGTCGACATCCAGGAGGTGGGCACCGTAGTCCAGGTGGGCGACGGTGTTGCCCGTATCCAGGGGCTGGAGAACGCTGTGGCCGCGGAGATGCTCGAGCTGCCCCACGGGGTCATGGGCTTGGTGCTCAACCTCGAAGAAGACAGTGTGGGCGCCGTCCTGATGGGCGAAGACACGCTCATCAAAGAGGGCGACCAGGTCAAGCGGACGGGCAGGGTCATCCAGGTTCCCGTGGGCGAGGCCCTCGTGGGCCGCGTGATCAACCCGCTCGGGGTCCCGTTGGACGACAAGGGTCCCATCGAGACCACGGAGTTTCGCCCGGTCGAGTTCAAGGCCCCCGGCGTCATTCGCAGGCAACCGGTGAAGGAACCGCTGCAGACGGGGATCAAAGCCATCGACTCCATGATCCCCATCGGCCGTGGCCAGCGGGAACTGATAATCGGAGACCGAGGCACCGGCAAGACCGCTATCGCCGTCGACACCATCATCAACCAGAAGGGCCAAGGGGTCATCTGCATCTACGTGGCCATCGGCCAGAAAGCCTCCACCGTGGCCGGTCTCGTCGCCAAGCTCGAAGAGCATGGGGCCATGGATTACACCATCGTCATCATGGCGTCGGCTTCCGCGGGGGCCCCGCTGCGCTATATCGCCCCCTACGCTGGGGCGGCCATGGGCGAGTACTTCACCTACTCGGGTCGGCACGCGCTGTGCATCTATGACGACCTCACGAAGCATGCCGACTCCTACCGGCAGATGTCGCTGCTCCTGCGGCGCCCGCCGGGCCGCGAGGCCTTCCCGGGCGACATCTTCTATCTGCACAGCCGTCTGCTGGAGAGGGCATGTAAGCTCAATGACAAAGAAGGCGGGGGTTCCCTCACGGCTCTGCCCGTCATCGAGACCCAGGCGGGCGACGTGTCCGCCTATATCCCCACCAACGTGATCTCCATCACCGACGGCCAGATCTTTTTGGAGAGCGACCTGTTCTACTCGGGCATCCGTCCGGCCATCAACGTGGGCATCTCGGTCTCCCGGGTGGGTGGGAACGCACAGATCAAGGCCATGAAGAAGGTGGCCGGAACGCTGCGGCTCGACCTCTCTACATTCCGGGAGTTGGAGGCGTTTGCCAAATTCGGATCGGAACTCGATCAAGAGACCCAGAGAAGTCTGGCGCGCGGCGAACGGCTGGTGGCTTCGCTCAACCAACCCCAGTACGTGCCGTGGCCGGTTCAAGACCAGGTAATGATCATCTTCGCGGCTACGAAGGGGTACGCCGATGACGTGCAGGTGCGGGACATCTCGCCTTTCAACGCCTCGCTCCGCGATTACTTGGGCCAGCAGCACCCCGAGATCGGCGCCGAGATCGCGGCAAGCAAGGATCTAAGCCCAGAAACCGAGGCGAAGCTCCGCGGCGCCATCGAGGCGTTCAAAGAGATGTGGTCCGTGGACAAGGTCCTCCTCTAGGATCATATGGCGTCACAGCGAGACATACGCCGACGGATCGCCTCGGTCCACAACACGAGGAAGATCACCAAGGCCATGGAGATGGTGGCGGCGGCGCGCCTGCGGCGCGCCCAGCAGCGCATCGAGGCTACCCGGCCCTACGCCCTCAACATGCTCGAGTTCATCGGCCAACTGGTGAACTATCTGCAGGTCGATTTGAGCCTGCATCCGCTGCTGAAACCACACGCCCACCTCAAGAAGGTCGCGGTGATCGCCCTGACGGCCGACCGCGGCATGTGCGGGGCCTTCAACGCCAACATCGTACGCCGGGCGCTCGACCGGGTGAACACCTACGCCGCCGAGGGCGTCGAGAGCGACCTCGTGGTCATGGGACGGAAAGGTGTAAGCACGGTCCGGTTCCAGGGCTACAAGATCGACAGGGCCTACCTCGACGTGACCGAGCGCACCGCCTTCTTGGAGGCGCAGGCCTTGACCAACGGAGTCATCCGGCGCTACGCGAACGAGTCCATCGACCGGGTCCATCTGGTGTTCAACCGCTTCAAGAGCCCGATGGAGCAGTTCGTGACCGACCAGGTCATATTGCCCATCCAGGAGGAGATCACCGGCCAGTACTGTCCCGCCGATGCCCAAGAGCACATGGACTTCCTGTTTGAGCCCGATCCGGAGACAATCCTCGCCGACCTGCTCCCTTCGTACGTGGAGATCACCATCTACCGGGCCATCCTCGAGGGCATGGCCAGCGAGCACGGCGCGCGCATGACGGCCATGAGGGCCGCTTCCGAGGCTGCGGACGAGATGATCAACGATCTGACCCTGGCAATGAACCGGGTGCGGCAAGCCTCCATCACCCAGGAGATCCTGGAAGTGGTGGCCGGTGCGGACGCACTGTCCGGATAAGGAGGACGAAAGGGCGATGAACAAAGGCAAGATCGTGGAGATCATCGGGCCCGTGCTCGATGTGGAGTTCGCCGAGCAGTTGCCGGCCATCTACAACGCTCTCGAGATCGATGTCACGACGGCGTCGGGTAGGATCCACCTCATCGCCGAAGTGCAGCAGCACCTGGGAGACAACAAGGTGCGTGCCGTGGCCATGGATTCCACCGACGGCCTCGCCCGCGGCATGGACGTGGTCGACACCGGGCAGGCCATCTCTGTGCCCGTGGGACCGGCTACTCTGGGCCGGCTCTTCAACCTGCTGGGTGAGCCCATCGACGAGGGCGAGGCCCTTCCGGCCGACGTGGAGAGGTGGCCCATCCACCGTCCCGCGCCGGCCTTTGAAGAACTCGAGCCGACTACCGAGGTCCTCGAGACCGGCATCAAGGTCATCGACCTGCTGGCGCCGTACGTCAAGGGCGGCAAGGTGGGCCTGTTCGGGGGCGCGGGCGTGGGCAAGACCGTCGTCATCCTCGAACTCATCCATAGCATCGCCACACACCATGGCGGCATCTCCGTCTTCAGCGGCGTGGGCGAACGTACCCGCGAGGGCAACGACCTCTACCTGGAGATGAGCGAGTCGGGTGTCATCAACAAGACCGCCATGGTGTTCGGCCAGATGAACGAGCCGCCGGGCGCCCGTCTCAGGGTGGGGCTCTCCGCCTTGACCATGGCGGAGTACTTCCGCGACGTCATGGGCCAGGACGTGCTCCTCTTCATCGATAACATCTTCCGTTTTGTCCAGGCGGGGTCGGAGGTCTCGGCCCTGCTGGGACGCATGCCCTCCGCCGTTGGTTACCAGCCCACCTTGACTTCCGAGATGGGCGAGCTGCAGGAACGCATCACCTCCACGCGGCGCGGCTCGGTGACCTCGGTGCAGGCCATCTACGTGCCGGCCGACGACCTTACCGACCCGGCTCCCGCCAACACCTTCGCCCACCTCGACGCGACCACGGTCCTCAGCCGGGCCATCTCCGAGATGGGCATCTATCCGGCGGTCGACCCGCTCGACTCGACCAGCCGGGCGCTCAGCCGCCAGGTGGTCGGCGACGAGCACTACGAGGTGGCCATCAAAGTGCAGGAGATCCTCCAGCGTTACAAGGACCTGCGCGACATCATCGCCATCCTGGGCATGGACGAGCTGTCCGACGAAGACAAGGTCACCGTGCGCCGGGCCCGCAAGATCCAGCAGTTCTTGTCGCAGCCGTTCTTCGTCGCCGAGCAGTTCACGGGGATCCCCGGCAAGTTCGTGCCGCTCAAGGAGACCGTGCAGAGCTTCAAGGAGATCATCGAAGGCAGGCATGACAACCTGCCTGAGCAGGCCTTCCGTATGCAGGGCAGCATAGACGACGTGATCGCCGCGGTCCGGGCCACGCAGGCGGCCGCCTCCGCCTCCGCGGAGGCTGTCGAGGCCCCCGTTACGGCCTAGGGCGGGTGAGGTAGTGGTGGATCAGGAGGAGAGCTCACAGCTTCGCTTGGAGGTCGTTGCCCCTGCGGGCCGGGTGTTCGAGGGCGGCGTGCAGATGGCTGTGCTTCCGGCCGTGACCGGCGAGTTGGGCATTCTGCCCCGCCATGCGCCCCTGGTGGCTCAGCTGAGCATCGGCCGTCTGCGGGCTCTCACCGTGGATGGCGATTGGCTCACGTTTGCCGTCGCCGAGGGGTTCGCCAAAGTCCAGTTCAACAAGATCATCGTCCTGGCCGACGCGGCCGAGGAGGCTTCACAAATAGACGTCGCCCGCGTCCACAAGTCCATCGAACAGGCTAAGCAGCGCCTGGAGATGCACCGGTCGGGAGCGGTACCCGAGGGTGAGGACGTCGATCCTTACCGGGAGCAACTGGCCTTGCGCCGGGCATACAACCGCCTCAAAGTCGCGGAGAGACCCGACAAGTGACGGCAAGAACGGCCGCGAGACCCGGGGAGCCTCGCCTCCTTGTTCGCGGCGGGCGGCGTCTCTCCGGACAGGTCGCTGTCTCCGGCGCGAAGAACTCCGCTCTCAAGCTCATGGCGGCTTCTCTCTTGGCGTCCGGGACGAGCGTGCTTCACAACGTCCCCGACATCCAGGACGTCCGCACCATGCAGGAGGTGTTGGAGCACCTCGGCGCGGTGGTGGACTTCGCCGACGGCACCATGACTGTGGACACCAGCGCCGTGCAATCGCACGTGGCTCCCTACGAGCTTGTGCAGCGCATGCGGGCTTCTATCCAGATCATGGGCCCCTTGGTCGCCAGGTTCGGGGAGGCTAGGGTGGCCATGCCGGGTGGCTGCAACCTGGGTCCGCGCAAGATAGACATCCACCTGCGCGGCTTGGCCGACATGGGCGCCAAGGTGAGGTCCGATCACGGCTTCGTGGAAGTGACGGCCGCGAAACTGCACGCCATCGACATGTTCCTCGACTACCCGAGCGTGGGTGCGACCGAGAGCTTGCTCATGGCCGCCGTCATGGCGGAGGGGACGACTACTCTTGAGAATGTCGCCCGCGAACCCGAGATCGTCGATCTCTGCAAGTTCATGGTCAGCATGGGAGCGGACATCACGGGAGCGGGAAGTTCCACGCTGAAGGTGAACGGCGTGCGTGAGATGCAGCCGGCAGAGCACACCGTGCTCGGCGATCGCATCGAGGCGGGGACGTTTCTCATAGCAGGCGCGGTCACGGGCGGGGAGATCGAGGTGACCGGCATCAGCCCACACGTGCTCGACCTGTTCCTCTCGAAACTGCGGTCGGTCGGCGTCCAGATAGCCGAGAACACCCGCAGCATCAAGGCCAGCGGCGATCCGGCCTCTTACACCACCGTGGACGTGGCTACCCTGCCGTATCCTGGCTTCCCCACCGACCTTCAGGCCCAGATGATGGTGCTGCTTTCTATCGCCGGCGGGGTCTCGGTGGTGACCGAGAACGTGTTCGAGAACCGCTTCGGCTTCGTGGACGAGCTCATCCGGCTGGGCGCGGATATCCGTGTGGACGGCAACCACGCCGTCGTCACCGGCGGGCGGTCGCTGACCGGGGCCATCGTCCGCTGTCCCGATCTGAGGGCAGGGGCGGCGCTGGCCGTGGCCGGTCTTGTGGCCGAGGGCTGCACCGAATTGCGCGAGGTCTACCACATCGACCGCGGCTACGAACGCTTCGAGGAGAAGCTCCGGGGCCTTGGCGCCGAGGTGGAGAGGGCCGGTTCCGGTTTCGATAGCTGCGCTTAGCGCCGGCATTGGCCCCAAAAGGGGTCCGCGCTACAATCTCCCTGGACCACGG
>MELN01000021.1:0-4410 GCA_001768675.1 Actinobacteria bacterium RBG_16_64_13
GAAGTCGAGCGTATAGATGGTATTACCACCGGCCACAACGGCCTGGGTGGCCGAGGAGGTGATACCAACAAGAGTCGCCCCGGCTGGGCCGCCGGTAAGGTAGGTGAGGGTATAGGTCCCCAGGGGCACGAGGGGGTAGGTCTGAGCCACTGAAGCGCCGGAGATCGTCGGTAGACCGCTTGCGGTGAGGGTGAAGCTCACCGGCCCCGTCCAAGGTGCGCCATCCAAAGTGGCCTTCACCGTCACTTTGGCCGTGGTGATGGGCTTGCTCTTGAAGTTGAGGGTAAAGGTCTTCGTGTTGCCGGAAACCAGGACCTGCACAGGTGAAGGGGTGATGTCGAAGAGAGTCGCCCCCGGGGGACCGCCGGAAAGGTATGTAGCGCTATAGAGTCCTCCCGGACCCGTGGCTCCCGACACCGGATCGGTAAACGTGGCCCCCGTGGGCATATTGGGAAAGGCTTGGGGCACCGAGGAGCCAACATAGGTCGGTGAGTTGGTGAAGGGTGACACGGACAACAGACCTTGCATGCTGTAGCTCAGCGGCCCCGTCCACGGAGCACCATTAAGAGTAGCCTTCACGGTAATGGTGTCGGAAGCGAGCCCCTCAGTTCTGAAGTTGAGCGTGAAGGTCTTCGTGTGGCCGGCAATCAAAATCTGCCCGGTTCCGGGTGTAACGCCAAAGAGAGTCGCCCCCGGGGGACCGCCGGAGAGGTAGTGCATGTAATAGAGCCCCGCGGGACCAATGGCAGCCGGAGGACCCTGGTCCATCATGACCGTTCCCGTAGCTACATTGACAAGAGTCTGGGGCACCGCGGAGCCTGAGTAGACGGGAGAGGCGACAAAAAAGTCAATCAAACCACTAACGCTGAAGCTCACAGGCCCCGTCCAGGGAGAACCATTGAGCGTCGCGTTGACCACGATGTTGGTGGGATTCTTGAACTTGAGCGTGAAGGTAGCAGTGCCCCCGGAGGCCAACGCCTGCGGGCCCGCCGGCGTACTACCCAGGAAGGTCGCTCCCGGCGGCCCGCCGGAATTATAGGTAATGGCATAGGACCCAGGGGGCACGGCGGCGGAAGTCTGAGACACTGCGGTCCCGGAATACGTCTGCGGACCGGTGACGGTGAAGCTCACTGGCCCCGTCCAAGGAACACCATCAAGGGTAGCGTTCACCACAATGGTATCTGGGATCGGGTAGCCGAACTTCTGGACGCGGTTGTTCTCGCCATCAACTACATAGATGTTTCGTGCAGAGTCAACAGCGATGCCATAAGGTTCGTTGAATTGCCCGTCACCCGTGCCCAGACTGCCCCACTTGGTAAGAAACCCTCCCGCGCCATCGAACTTCTGGACTCGGTTGTTGTAGACGTCGGTAACGTAGACGTTGCCGGCGCCGTCAACGGCCACACCGTACGGATACTTGAATTTCCCGTCGGTGGTGCCAAAACTGCCCCATTTGCCCAGAAAAGCTCCGGTGTTACTGAATTTCTGGATGCGAGCGTTGGAATAGTCGGCTGCATAAACGTTGTCTGCGGCATCAATGGCAAGACTACGAACGAACTTGAATTCCCCGTCACCAGAGCCATAGCTGCCCCATTTGGCGAGGAAGACTCCAGCGCCATCAAACTTCTGGATGCGCATGTTCATTCCGTCAGCTACATAGACCATGCCCGCGCTATCAACAGCGATACCACGCGGGAACTTGAATTGCCCGTCGGCAGTGCCGTACCCCCCCCATTTGCCCAGGAAGGCTCCCGTGCCGCTGAACTTCTCGATGCGGTAGTTATAGGAATCAACCACGTAGACACTGCCCAGGGCATCAACGGCAATACCTGTGGGGAATTTCATCTGCCCATCGGCAGTGCCAAAGCTGCCCCATTGGGCAAGGAAGACTCCGGCGCTGCTGAACTTCTGGATGCGATTGTTGGAGCTGTCGGTCACATAGACGTTGCCGGCGCTATCAACAGCAACACCTGTGAGCGTGTTGAATTGCCCTTCACTAGGACCGTAGTTGCCCCATTGGAGCACGTACACTGGTGGGGTTTGAGGAGTGGCAGCACAGCCGGTCAAGAACGTGACCATGGCCAGCAGCGCGACCCCGACACACATTGCCGAAGCCACCCGACTTCGAACCATTCCTTTGTGCATCTCCTCACTCCTTGACGCTTCAGGGTCAGTCCACGCAGGTCAGCACACTACCCGCCCCGCCGGGCGGGCAAACTCTGGGTCCACGTCGATCGGGCCGCTGGGTGGTCATCCTGCCGGTCTTCAAGTCGGACGAAGAGGCACTGCGCCAGTCGCTTTGCGATCGCCTGCCCACCAGAGCAAGCTTGACAGTTACCGGCTGCGACTTCCCTATTTCATCCGCTCGCGGTCTCGTGTTTGCAGCAGCTTCTTTTCCCGGGCAAGCGTAGCCGCCGCGTCGCTTCGAGAAGAGAAGAAGCGCACTCGTTCATGGTCGAGAAACCCGGTGTATGTCAGGACTCGGTTTGTGCCGGCTGAGGCGCCGATGATGCCCAGCCAGCCATGATCGGGCAACTGCGCCAAGGCGTACAGAAGGACGCCCAATCCCCCGCTGTCGAGAAACGTGCAGTCGGTCAGGTCGAAGAGAAGACTCGTGGGGGGGAAGGGCCCCTGGAAGATCTCGCCTACGGCGTCGCGGGCTTCCTGCTTAGACGAGTAGTCAAGATCTCCCTCGACCACAACAAGAGGAACACCGCCGATCGCGCTTTCGATGACGTTCATGGGGTACCCCTCCGTTCGACTGGGCCCGCACCTCGATGGTGCGACCTATTCCCAGGTGCGCGGAAGACGAATCCCAAGAACAAGGCGGAGGGGATGGGATTCGAACCCATGAGACCTTGCGGCCTGCCGGTTTTCAAGACCGGTGCGTTCAACCGGACTCCGCCACCCCTCCGCGGAATGCGACGAGTATAGCCGCTGGCGCGACGCCTCGGCGTTCGTAAGGCCCCGGGACCGAGGGGTCCCGGGGCCTCAAGCAGTCTCGTTTGGCTCCGTCCGGAGCCGCGTCTCTTCTAGTAGTACAGGCCGACTGTGCGCCAGGCCACCGCGTAGAGGATGATGACCACGACTATCCAGAGGATCCCGATGATGAACGAGATCCAGCACCACATCTTGGCTTTCCGTGAAGCCTCCTGGGCGCCGTAGACGTCCCCCATCGCCAACCTGTTGTTCACCCGGCTTGCGTTCACGATCGCGGCGATTGCGGTGGGCCAGAAGCACAGGATAAGCACGGCGATCGCCCAGCCCATGTGGCTCGCGACCCGCGGCATCATGCCGTAGCCCCCAGGCCCGTACCCGGGAGCCTGGTTGGGTTGCTGGTACACGGTGACCTGTTGCACGGGCGGCTGGTAGGCCGGCGCGGGCTGTATGCCCGGCTGCGGCTGTCCCATGGGCTGCCCCTGTCCCGCCCGATAGGCGTTCAGATCGTTGCCGCAGTTCGCGCAGAACCTGACACTGTCGTCATTTGACGAGCCACACTTTGGGCAAAACATCGCCGCCTCCCTGTCCCGTTCTTGAACGGTCTGTAAGCCTCTCTTGCTCCTATGGTAAACGCTGGAGCGCGGAAAGGAAATTTCTAGTAGATGGTGGTAGTGGCGGCGCCGGCAACTATCACCACAATGATAGCGATGATGATCCCCAGAACGATGAAGCCCACGCCTATTCCGAAGGAGATCCAGCACCACATCTTGGCTTTGCGGGAGGACTCCTGCGCTCCCACGATGTCTCCGAGCGCCAGCTTGTTGTCCACCTGGCTCGCGAACACGACCGCCGGGATGCCTGTGGGCCAGAAACAGAGAATGAGCACGGCGATGGCCCAACCCAGGTAGCTGGGAACCCGCGGGAGCTGGCCGTACGGTGGGCGGTACTGGGGAGCCTGATAAGGAGGCGTCTGATAGGGCTGCCCCTGATACGGCGTCTGATACGGCGGCGCCTGGTACTGCCCCTGGTACTGCTGCTGATAGGGGGGCTGTTGGTAGACGGGCGGCTGCTGCACCGGTGCCGCGTAGGCAGCCTGTGCTTGATCCCCGGCCTGCGCCCCCGGCTCCCGCCACTGCTCCCGATACTTGTTCAGGTCCAGGCCGCACTGGCTGCAGGCCCCGGCTTGGTCGTCGTTCGTCGCGCCGCATTGCGGGCAGTACATGTCTGTCTCCCTTGCTTCAGATCGAGCAGTGCAACTGCGCCCCATATCTTACTAGACAGCGGGGAGGAAAAGTCGCCTGCCGCGACCGGCCGTTCGCCGGAGGAAACCGCTTGCCACCGGCGAAATCATGCCGGGAGAGAAAGAAGAGGGACCTTGCTGACCGTGGGCCCTCCTTAGGGATGGAGGCAGAGCGATGAAACCGGCATATCTTGGTGGGGTGAGAGGTTATCAGTCGGCTGTCTACAGGC
>MELN01000021.1:4509-5387 GCA_001768675.1 Actinobacteria bacterium RBG_16_64_13
TCGCCCGTCGTCGCCGGCCGGGACTCAAGACGAGAATGGCGATCATCGCCAGCATCGCCGCCGTGGCGGGTCTGCTGACCCTGGTGTTGTCCGGGGCTGCCCATCTCTAGGGCATGGAGCTGCCGGTGAACGACCGCATCGCTCACGCCATAGCCAACGACAGCATGATCCGCCTCTTCGGGATAGAGGTGGAGGAGGCGTCGGAGCTCCTCACTCGGGTCTCGGCTGTGGTGAAAGAGGAGTTCCTGCAACTCCACGAACTGGCTCACGGGGCCTTCATGTTCGCCCTCATGGACGTTGCCTTCGCGCTGACCGTCAATGCCAAGCTCGACGCCGTGGCCGTCCAGTGGAGCATCAGTCAATTCCGCTCGGCAAAACTGGGTGACAACGTGACCGCTGAGTGCCGGCTGCTTCACGGGGGTCGTCGCCTGATGGTGGTGGACCTTGTGATCCTGGGCTCCGAGGGAAGGGTCTTGGCCAAGGGCCAGGCCACCGCTATCCCTGTGGGAGAAGCCGCTCCGGCGCAGAGACGCTGCTAGACGCCGGGACCTCCGGGCGCCGGCCCGCCAGCAGCCGGACCGGGGGCAAGGACTCCCGGGGCCCACCTGATCAACCGCACCTTTTCCGCGGCCAGCGCGGGCGAGAGTCCCACCTCGTAGATCTCGGGGTTCCGCAGCCGCCGGAGCTCCTCGGGCAGCGAAGCCACTTGAGCGCAAGCTCTTGACCGTATCTCCTCCAACGGGGGCGATGCCGCCACACGAACGCCTTCCCGCATGACAGGCTGCATAAGGTCCTCGCAGCGAGTCGCGTCCCAGACGGCCCTGAGGAACGACAGGTCCTGCCGCTCGGCGAAAGGCACCGGCTTCGCCGGCTGCCCG
>MELN01000021.1:5403-6181 GCA_001768675.1 Actinobacteria bacterium RBG_16_64_13
CGGCCTCGTCGTGGAGCCTGATCAGGTCCGCGAGGGGCCGGCCGGCGCCGTCGTAGTACCGCACCACTCTCTTGCGGCCGGGGTCGGTCATCTTGGCCGGGTTCGAAGACAGCTTGATGCGGGGCACCCAAGCCCCTTCGCCCTCGCGGATGGCGACAAGCTTGTAGACGCCGCCCAGGGCGGGATGGTCCGACGAGGTGATGAGGTGGGTACCGACTCCCCAGGAGTTGATGGGGGCGCCCTGCCGCTTGAGGTCGGCGATGAGGTCTTCGTCGAGCTCGTTGGAGGCGACTATCAGCGGGTCCTCGAATCCCGCCTCTGCAAACATCCTGCGGGCCGCCTTGCTGAGCCGGGCAAGATCGCCGGAATCGAGACGCACCGCGGGGCGCGCGGGCCGTCCGGCCGCGCGCAACTCCTTGAACACGGTGACCGCGTTCGGCAGCCCCGAGGTCAGGGTGTCGTAGGTGTCGAGGAGCAAGACGGGGTCCTGGTAGCAGGCCGCGTACGCGCGAAAAGCATCGAGTTCGGTGTCGAAGCTCATCACCCAGGAGTGGGCGTGCGTGCCGCGCACGGGGATGCCGAAGGTCTTGCCCGCCAAGACGTTGGAAGTGGTGTTGGCTCCGCCGATGTAGGCGGCGCGAGAGCCGCTGAGGCCCCCGTCGGGGCCCTGGGCCCGGCGCAGGCCGAACTCGACGAGGTGGTCGTCGCCGCAGGCGAGGCGGATACGGGCGGCCTTGGTGGCGATGAGGGTCTGGTAGTTGAGGGTGTTGAGGATGGC
>MELN01000021.1:6200-10926 GCA_001768675.1 Actinobacteria bacterium RBG_16_64_13
TCTATCAAAGGGCCCTCCACTTGCATGACGGGCTCGTGGGGAAAGATCACAGTGCCTTCGGGAACCGCGTCGATGGAGCAGGTCACACGGAAATCGCGCAGGTACTCGAGAAAGGATTCTTCAAACACGCCCAGCCCGGCGAGGTAGGCGAGGTCTTGCTCGGTGAAGTGGAGCCCTTCCACCAGGTCGAGCAACTGCTCGAGCCCGGCGCTGACTGCGAAGCCGGTGTCGGGAGGGAGCTCGCGGAACGCGTAGTTGAAGCAGGCCTTGAGGTCTTTGCGGCCGGTCTTCCAGTAGCCGCCCATCATGGTCAGCTGGTAGTAGTCGGTGAGGAGGGCCAGGTTCTCCCTCTTGGCCCAGCGCTGAGAGACGTCGCGCTCTCCCGTGCGGGCGGCGCCGGTCATCGACCCAGCGTGTTCATGCCTGCCGGCAGGAACGGCCGGAGAACCAGGGGAGCTGCGATGAGCCCTTCCTCGGTCTGGTAGTTCTCCATGATGGCGATCATGGTCCTGCCCAAAGCGACCACGGTGCCGTTGAGAGTATGCAGGAGATAGGCGCCGCCCTTCTCCCCCTTGCCCCGCACCTTGAGTCTGCGGGCCTGGTAGTCGGTGCAATTGGAGCAAGAGGTCACTTCCCGGTAGCGCTGCTGAGTGGGCAGCCACGCCTCCAGGTCGTACTTCTTGGCGGCCGAAGCGCCCAGGTCGCCGGCGGCGATGTTCACCGCGCGATAGGGCAGGCCCAGATCTTGCAGGACCTCCTCCTCGATGGAGCGCATGAAGTCGTGTTCTTCGGCCGACCGGTCGGGCGCGCAGAAGCTGAACATCTCCACCTTGTCGAACTGGTGCACCCGGAAGATGCCCCGGGTGTCTTTGCCGGCAGCCCCGGCTTCGCGCCGGAAGCAACTCGAGTAGCCCACGTAGCGCAGCGGCAGTTCCGCCTCGTCCAGGATCTCGTCCATGTGCAGCGCGGCCAGCGGTACCTCCGACGTCCCCACCAGGTTGAGGCCGTCCGCCTCCACCCGGTAGACCTGCTGCATGTCGGTGGGGAAGAAGCCCGTGCCGTACATGGCCTCGTCGCGCACCAACACCGGCACCACCACGGGCCGGAAGCCCTTGGACGCCAGCTTCTGCAGCGCGAACTGCACCAGTGCGAACTGCAGGAACACCAGGTCGCCCTTGAGATAGGCGAAGCGGCTACCCGAGGTGCGGGCGCCGCGCTCCATATCGATGAGATCGTGAGGCGCCGCCAGATCGAGATGATCGAGAGGCGAGAAGGCGAATTCCCGGGGGGTGCCCCACTGGTGCAGCACCACCGAGTCCTCTTCGCCTCCCTCCGGGGCGGTGGGATCGGCCAGGTTGGGGACCTGGAGCAGTTCCTCTTCGAGTAAGGCCTCCACTTCCTTGAGGCCTGCCTCCAAGCGCTTAATCTCGTCGCCCACGTCGCGCATGGCCTCGATCTTGGCCGTCGCGTCCATCTTGTCGCGCTTGAACTGAGCGATCTGCTCGCTGACGACGTTCCTCAAGCCGCGCCGTTCCTCGACCTCGACCAGGATCTCGCGTCGCTGCCGGTCCAGCTCCAGCAGCCTGTCCAGAGCCGACTCGGCCTGCGCGCCACGGCGGCGCAGTCCTTCGCGTACCAGTTCGGGGTCGCTGCGGATGAGCTTGAGATCGAGCATGGACTCTCCTCGGCCGGTGCGATTGTTGTCTAGCTCGTACCCTGAGTCAGGGGCCGGCCCACGGGATAGCTGCCGAGCACGGTCACTCGCGGCAACTTGCAGCACAAGCAGCGCAGGGCGTCGGCTATGGGAATGTCGTCGACTTTGCCTTCCATGTCGACGATGAAGATGTAGTCGCCCAGCCTCCGTTTGGAGGGACGCGACTCGATCTTGGTCAGGTTGATGTGGCGGAAGGCGAATTCCTGCAAGATCAGGAGGAGGGCCCCCGGCTGGTCCTTGGCGATCTCGCATACTACCGAGGTCTTGTACGGCTCGAACGAGTCTTGCCGCTCCCGCTGCCGGGCCAAGAAGATGAACCGGGTCTCGTTGTCCTTGTGATCCTCGATGTCGGCCGCCAGCGTCTCGCACCCGTAAGTGGTGCCGGCCAATCGGTTGCCGATGGCCGCCCAGGGCTCGGGGGAGAGCGATACCTTTTCCACCGCGTTGGCGGTGGAATTCGCCGCTTCTATCTCGACGCCCGGCAGGTTGCGGCGCAGCCAGATGCGGCACTGCCCGTTTGCATGCGGGTGGGAGATCACCTTGGTTATCTGGTCGAGGGTCACTCCCGGCCGCGCCAGCAGGCAATGCCTGATGGCATGCCGGACCTCTCTCACGATCTGCAGGTTGTCCACTTCATGCGCCAGCATGTCGATCGTAGCCGACACGGAGCCCTCGATAGAGTTCTCGATGGGGACGATGGCGCAGTCCACCTCTCCCGAGGAAACAGCCTCGATGGTCTCGGGCATGGAGGAAAAGGGCAAGAATTTGCGCACACGGCCGTTGGGAGTCTGCTGGTCGAGTGTGGCGCGGAGCGCCTCCTCGGTGAAGGTGCCCGAAGGTCCGAGGAAACCAACGGTGACGGCCGCGACCGGCAGCGGCTCCGTCAGCGACGAGACCGCCCAGCGCGTGAGCGGTCTCTCCGGCGGGTCACAGCTCATCGTGTTCATGAGTGTCGTCTTGGTCCGCGGGCAGAGGCTCCTCGAAATCGCCGGTGCGACCAAGCGTCTGCCTGCGCTGTTGGACGAAGCGCTCGGCCAGTGACGGCGTCTCCGGCTCGTCCCAGCCCCGGGCGGAGGGCATCACTTTGCCATCCACGAGGGGCAGGCCTTGGCGCTTCCGCCTGCGGTTTTCCCGGGCCACTTCGCGTTCGTCCAGCGGGCGCAGGCCGGGCAGTCCCGTGGACATGGGCGCGCCGCGCGCCACCAGTTCGTCGCTTTCGTCGTCGCCCGCCCGGTCCCCCAGGGTGCTCTCGACTCGAGGCCGGATGGTGAATGGAGTGCTGCCCCGGGCCTGATTCACCGCTTCGGCTTCCTCGGGCGCGAGGGGTATGTCGGCCTCGCCGCCTCGGATAAGCTTCACGTACATGCGGGCGAAGTCGCGACTGACGACCGTGGTGATGACCACGCCGTCTCCAAGACTGTTCAACAACGCGACAGCCGTGCTCTGCCTGCCTCCCAGGTCGTAGTAAGCGTCAAAGCGCACGATGCCCACACGAGACAGGGTGTTGTCGATGCGAACGTCGTGATCGCGGGCGGCGAGGGTGAGGTCCTCGAGCGCCAGGCGCACGTTGGTCAGTTTGTCGTCGACCGACGCGACGTGCTCCACGATGTCGACCGTACCCCGTGAGCCCATGATGACCCGCTGGTTCCGCTGGTAGCGCTGGAGCCGTCTGTAGACCAAGACCAGGCCCGTTCCTGCCGCCACGGCTAATACCATCGCTGCTATGGCCATTATCTCGGATAACTGCACTGTGCTCCCCCCGGCCCCTAGAGTTTGAAGATGACGTGAGCTTCGATCGAGTTGTTGGTGTTGACTTTCTCGTCCGGAACCGGTCCCACCTTTACAACGAGCAAGGCTACCTCACCGTACGCGGTGGGGTTGAGGCCTTCGACATCCACGTTGACCGAGTTCTTGGCCTTGATGACGGGCACTTCCACGGTCACCTTCTGCGGCTCCGCGGAGTCTCCCTGGAGGGTCACGACGACCTTGACGTTCTTCTCTTCCATGTTGCCTTGGTTCTCGACAGTCACTCGAAAGACGAGGTGGTCGCTCGACGTGAGATTGAAGGTGCCGTCGGCGGTGATCTCTTTTTCATCGGGCATCACGACCACCTTGCCTACCGCGACCCCATGGACGGCCTGCAGGCTCCCGATGCCGCGGAGTCCCTCGAGGATGCTAAGGACGGAGGGTCTGGACGCGAGATCGAGATCTTCCACGAACGCGGTAGAGGGGACGGTCACACCATCCAGGTTCTTTTGCTGAAGAATGTCCGTCGCTCTTGCCAAGAAGACTTCGTCGTAGAGAAAGTCAGAGTTGGTCAGATAGTAGAGCGCGTGCGAGATCTGCTCCGCCGACACTTCGGTGTCTTGCACCTCAAGGGCGTTCATGAGCGCCGGTTTGAGCTCGGTCAAGCCTATCTGGCGGAAGCTCATCACCAGCAGGAACATCTGGTGGATGCTCTGTTCCACAAGATCCTTCGGCGCGTCGAGGGCCTTTGCGTCCAGTTCGAGCTGCTCCGAAGTGGCGATGAACTCGTCGAGTTGAGTCTGGACCTGGGTGCGGTTGGTGTCGGCGGGGGAGGTGAGCAGCTTGGTCAGCTCGGCGCCCACCGTGTCGGACTTCTGGAGGATCTCAGCCACCGCGGTCATGTAGCGCTGGTAGTCGGCCGCTTCACCGCTGTGGATGGCGCTGCGCGCGACGACCACGATGACGACCACGGCGATTACTATCGCGGCCAGCACGACGAGCAGCCGGAGCAACGGTTTGGGCAGTGTCTTCTTCTGCCGCCGATTCCGTTCGCCCGTGGCTGAGTCGTAGTAAGTGTCGTCCCTGTCTCGGTCAGTCATAAGCAGCGGCACTACGAAAACGATGATGGTGGGCGAGGGGGGACTTGAACCCCCATGAGCGTAAGCTCACTAGACCCTGAACCTAGCGCGTCTGCCAATTCCGCCACTCGCCCGAAGTTCGCCGAGTATAACATGCGCCCCGCGACAGCTCACTCACAGCCAGGGC
>MELN01000021.1:10937-11071 GCA_001768675.1 Actinobacteria bacterium RBG_16_64_13
GACGCACTCATTGGGGGGTGGGAAGCTCGCCCCGGCTTCGCCGCGGGGCATCGCTTGCACCGCTCGCCCCGGCTTCGCTGCCGGGCATCGCTTGTCTGCTCGCCCCGGCTTCGCCGCGGGGCATCGCTGGACAG
>MELN01000021.1:11106-14184 GCA_001768675.1 Actinobacteria bacterium RBG_16_64_13
GATGTCGGACACGGGGGCCGGTGAATGCACGTCTACATAGTCTTTGCTCACCCCAGCACGAGGTCGTTCAGCAGAAGTGTTCTTGATGCCTTCGCCAAAGGGCTACGGGACGCCGGCCACAGCTACGAGATCGGTGATCTCTACGAGATGGGTTTCCAAGCGGAAATGAATGAGGCGCAGTATCTTCGAGAGACGTCCGGGGACCCTGACCTTCCCGTGCCCCGCGATGTCGAGGTCGAGCAAGCCAAGATCGACCGGGCCGACGGATTGGCCTTCATCTACCCGGTTTGGTGGAGTGACTGTCCCGCGAAGCTCAAGGGGTGGTTCGACCGGGTTCTCTCCTGCGGGTACGCCTACCTCCATGACGACGAGGGATCGCGGGCGACGCGAATGAACATCGGCAAGGCGCTTGTCCTCTGTTCGGCCGGCCATACGGCCGAGCACTTGGAGAAGACCGGCATAGCCGAAAGCATGCGCCGCGTGTTCTTGAACGATCGCCTTCTGGGGGTCGGCGTGAAGCAGGCGCACATGGAGATCCTCGGTGGCATGATGCCGCTCGACGACACCTACCGGGAGCAGAATCTGTATAGAGCATATGAGCTCGGGAGGTCGTTTTGAGCGGCGTGGCCGAGTGCCAAGCGTGGGGTACAGGCGTGCGTTGACTCCAGAAGCGGTATCGTATATGATACCGCCATGGGCTCGCGAATTGTCATCGACACATGCGTATTCGTCTCGGCCCTACGCTCGTCACGCGGAGCGTCACATAGTCTTCTGATGCTGGTCGGCGGCACCGATTTTGAGATCGCGCTGTCGGTTCCGTTGGTCTTCGAGTACGAGGATGCTGCCAAGCGCATGTGTGAGGCGACGGGGCTCAGTGACGGCGAGGTCGACGACGTCCTTGACTATCTGTGCGCGGTGGCCCGCCGGCAGGAGATCCACTTTTTGTGGCGGCCGGTGCTGCGCGACCCGCGGGACGACCATGTGCTTGAGCTCGCCGTTGAGGCCGGATGCGACATCATCGTCACCCACAACGTCCGGGACTTCGAAGGGTCTCGAGGCCTCGGCGTAGAGGCAGTCACTCCCGGGGATTATCTGCGAAGGATCGGAGGTTTGTCATGAGCACTATCAGTCTGCGCCTGCCAGAGTCGCTTCACAGGAGAGTTCGCGAATTGGCGAAGTCGGAGGACGTCTCCATCAATCAGCTCATCACCACCGCGCTGGCGGAGAAGATGTCTGCTCTCATGACCGTCGAATATCTTGAGGAACGCGCCTCCCGTGGTGACCGCGGCAAGTTCGAGCGTGTCATGGGCAAGGTGCGCGACGTCGAACCTGATGCGAGTGACGTTTAGTCCTTTCCAACATACCTGAGGATATGGCCGAAGCGCCCCTTCTCTACGACCGTTATCAGATCGTCCGCAAGCTGGGCAGCGGGGCGTTCGCGACCGTGTATCTCGCCGACGACCTCAAGATGGGGCGGCCGGTCGCCATCAAGGTGGTGGAGCAGACCGCCGACGTCGACGACCGGGTGGTGCGGGAGGCCCAGGCCGCGGCCAAGCTGAACCATCATCACATCCTCACCGTCCACGAGATGGTCCGCGAACCCGAACGGACCCTCCTCTTCACCGAATACATCCAGGGCAAGACCCTCCGCCAGCACTACCGCGAGCTGACCGTTGGCGATCTCGACATCCTGGAGGCCGGCGTGCAGTTATGCCGCGCGCTCGAGCACGCGCACAAGCGCGGAGTGGTGCATCGCGACATCAAGCCCGAGAACATCATGCTGGTCGACGGGGACTCCATCGACGTGCGGCTTATGGATTTCGGAGTCGTTCAGCTCGAGGACCGGGCTGGGATCACCATGGACGGGGATCTCGTCGGCACTCTCGCCTATATGTCGCCCGAGCAGGCCGAAGGCCGGAACGTCGATTCGCGTAGCGACGTCTACTCCCTCGCCTTGACCCTCTACGAGGGTTTCACCAGGAGGGATCCATCAAAAGGCAAGAAGCTCCTAGAGCTGATGCGGGACGTATCCAAGCCGGATATCCCCCCGCTCATGGTCAATCGGCCCGATCTGCCTCTCGAACTCAGCGACGCCCTTGGGCGGGCGATGGCCCGCGACCACTACGCTCGGCCGGACGCAGGGACTCTTGGCCGCATACTCGCACGCGCGGCCAAACACATGCCGGAGGAAGAGGAGGTGGTCCCCGACGAGCGGCTGGCCACTCGGGTTCGGGAGCGGCTGGCGCCGAGCAGTGTGGACCGCGACCGTCTGGTCTATCTGGGCCAACACCTGGCCTCGGCGGGCTTCACCCTGGCCACTCTGCTCTACGTGCTGCCCCGGGTGCCCTTCTATCCCCCTGGGGTCATCGCGCCTTTGGTGATCGTAGCGACGTTCCTGGCCCTTGTCTGGCCTTTCGGCGGCGGGACGCTGGCTCTGATCTTGCTAGCTCCGCCGTTCTTCGCCTTCGGAACTGGTTGGGGGATCGCCTATGTGGTCCCCGCCGCGGTGACCATGGGCCTGCTTCGCTGGCGGCGGCGCGAGTGGGCGGCGCTGCTGCCCGGCGCTATGCCCTTCGCCATCGCGGGCGGGGTGGGCCTCGCCATGCTGCCGCTGGCCGGGGCGCTACTCCGGCGCTGGGGGGCGCTGGCCGGTTTCCTCAGCGGCCTCGTGCTGGCGGTGACGGGCGGCTTGGTCGGGTGGACGACTCTTCCCTACACCTTCAATCCCGGGCCCGGAGCCACCCTGTTGGCGGCCGAGCATGCCAAGTCTCCGTGGACCGTGCTTCTGGAGGTCGCCCGCTTACTCGATTCCCGGCCGGAGATCGCCCTCCAGATTCTGCTGTACTCGCTCTTCTCGCTACCCCTCTACGCGCTCACGGGTGCCTCTCGCGAACGGCGAATGTGGGGCGCGACCGTGTATCTCGTGGTCTTGCTCCTGGCGTTCGTCCTCCTGCCGATCTTGGCTCTGGGAGCGCCGGTGCAACTGGGGCCGTTCCTGGTGGCCTACGGACCGTGCGCTATAATCGCGTATCTGGTCGCTTTCCTCATCCCGTCCGAGCGTGTGGGCACCCTTTAGAG
>MELN01000021.1:14208-24257 GCA_001768675.1 Actinobacteria bacterium RBG_16_64_13
GAAAGGTCGACCCGCGCGCAGGAAAGGGGTCCAAGCTGTACGTACAACCAGCAGAGTTGGCCCGCAAGCTTGTCAAGGAGATGGAGGACCACAAGGTCTCGCGGCCCACGCATGTATCGGTGAGCAACCGGTACACCATCTTTCTCTGCCCGGAGGACTACGAGCGGCTGAGCCAGCGCATGGGTGAGCTGACGGCCAAACTGGAACGTCATCTCTCCAAGCACGTGCGGACCAAGAGGTACGAGATCCCGGACGAAGTCATGGTCGAGATGGTACTGGACGATGACCTCAAGCTGGGGCACTTCGGCATCCTCGCCCAACGGGAGGCCCCCGGGTTCGTCGAGGAAGTCCCGCCGCTCCGCGTCCGCCAGGATCCACCGCTTCGCGGGGAGCGTGCGGCTCCGGCGCCTCCCGAGCCGGCGGCCGTGCCTCTCGCCGGGCGCGCCGCGCCGGTAGTCGCCGAGCGCCCAAAGCTGGCCCGCAAGGACCCGGAGAGCGGGTCGACCATGATCATCGCGCCCGCGGACGCCACGGACTACGGCCTAGCCAGGCAGACCATCGTGATACGGGCGGGCAATCGCGTACGGGAGTTCACGCAAGGGCGCGTGATCGTCGGCAGGGCGCGCGACGCCGATTTTCGGATAGACAACCCGGACGTCTCGCGGAGGCACGCGGTGATCTCCTGGTCCAAAGGAAGCGTGGTGCTGGAGGATCTCGGCTCCACCAACGGCACCATGGTCAACGGCTACCCCGTGTCGAGCGCGGTTGTCGGACCCGACGACGACATCGTCATAGGTGACTGCCGCATGCGTGTGGAAGCCTGCTAGCGCATGGGCATCGAAGGAGACCTATGCTGCAAATAGTCCTCCTGGCGGGGAAGTTCGCCTTTCTCATCATCCTCTACCTGTTCATCTACCGGGTGGTGCGTTCGAGCACGCGTGAGCTGAGGATGTCCGCCCCGGGGGCCGGCAAGCAGCAATGGTCCGAAGCCGGTGGGACCCTGGTCCCAGGCGGCGGGCCGGCGGCGGTCGCCGCGACTTCGGCGGACAGCGGGACGTGGGCCCTCATCGTCGAGAAGAGCCCCAGCGTGCAAGCGGGCACTGTGTTCGCGTTTCCGCCGGGAGTGCACGCGATCGCGGGCCGCTCTTCCGACATGGATATCTACCTCGACGACACGTTCGTCTCGTCCAAGCATGCACTCTTCGAGACCACGCCGAGCGGGCTGCAGGTGGAGGATCTCCACAGCACGAACGGCACCCAGGTGAACGGCGCCGAGGTCGCCGGCACCAGGTTGCTGAAGGTGGGCGACCGGGTCGAAGTGGGCGACACGATCTTCAAGGTGGAGGTGCGGTAGTGCAGCTTCGAGCCGGGGTAGCCAGCGACCGTGGCCTCGTTCGTCCGGCCAACGAGGATTCGTTCTTCCTTCGGAACGGGCTGTACGCGGTGTGCGACGGCATGGGAGGCGCACGCGGCGGAGAAGTGGCTTCGCAGATGGCCTGCCTGGGGCTTCTGGCCCTCAATCCGGCTTCGGCCGGACCGCAAGACCTGCGCGCGGCCATTTCGAACACCAACCACGCCATCGTCCAGCGCAGTGTCGCGGAGGAGCATCTGGTGGGAATGGGCACCACGCTCACGACGGTCCTGATGCGAGACGGGCACCTCACCCTGGCGCACGTCGGCGATTCCCGCGCGTACCTACTGCACGGCGGCATTCTGACCCAACTCACCGAGGACCACTCCTGGGTGGGTGAGATGGTGCGCCGGGGAGAGCTGACACCGGCTCAAGCGGCGGTGCATCCTCACAGGAGTGTCATCACGCGGGCCCTTGGCACCGATGGCGAGCTCGCCCCCGACCTGGCCGAGATGCCGGTCATGGTGGGTGACCGCATCGTGCTGTGCAGCGATGGTCTCACCGGAATGGTCTCCGACGCCGAGATAGCCGAGCTGCTCGGTCGCGACGAGGACCCGCAGAGGGCGGCCGAACTGCTGGTGAAGGCTGCCCTGGCCGGTGGTGGCGAGGACAACGTGACCGTGGTGGTCATCGACGTTCTGGAGGCTGTTGGCAAGAGCGGCGATGAGCCGCAGGAAGCGCCCGCCCCGTTCGCCGACCAGATCCTCTTCGGTCCGAGCGACCGCGGCGGTCACGGCGTGGCGGCGTCACATAGAGGCAGACGAGCGGGCGCGGCAGTCCGCGAGCGTCTAAGCCGGCGGAGCATCCCCGTCGTGCGCCCCGGCGGGTCTGCACCGGAAGCCGAGACGTCTCCGGGCGTGGATGCGTCCGAGGCTGCGATGGGACACAAGCCTGACCCTGAACCTACACCTCCGGCCGAGCCGGTGGCAGAGCCGGCAGCTCCCTTGAGCGCCGGGCACGTGTCTCCGGCCGCGGCCACCCCGACTGAGGCCGGCATCTCCGCGGAGCCCGAGAAGAAGCGCAAACGCAGGCCGCGCAAGTCGGTCATTATCGTCATCGCGATCCTGGTGGTGGTGATTCTGGCCGTCGGCGGGTTTGCCGTCTATAACTCCACCGTGTACTACGTGGGGGTCTACATCGACGGGACCGTGGCTCTGTACCACGGCTTGCCCGGCAGCTTTCTCGGCATCGACCTGTCCACGGCAGTCGAGCTGAGTCCCGTGACCTACGCTTCCTTGGCGCTCCACCTCCAACAGCGCATCGACGCACACGACCTGGTCAGCAAGGAGGACGGGCAGTTGTTCCTCCGGACACTGAGCCCGCAACAGTGAGTCTGCGTAACCGCGAACTCGTCTTTCTGATCCCGGCGCTGATTCTCACCACCCTGGGGTTCGCGCTGGTCTACACGCAGAAGGCTTCGTCCCTCACCTGGACGTCGCTCACGTACGGCGCCCTTTTCCTGGTGCTTTTCGTCATCGCCCACCTCGGCCGCCGGGTGCTCGCCCCCAAAGCCGATCCCTACCTTCTGCCGGTCACGGCCCTTCTCTCGACGCTGGGGCTGGTGGTGCTCTACCGGCTCAACGAGGACCTAGCCCTCAAGCAGGCCATGTGGCTTGTGGTGGGTCTGGTGGCGTTCCTCCTCGTGCTGGCGTTCGTCCGCGATCTGGAGGTGTTGCGCCGCTATCGCTACGTCATCGGCATCGCCGGGTTGCTCCTCTTGCTCGTCACTGCCGTCATCGGACGGGAGATCAACGGAGCCAGACTTTGGGTCGACCTGGGGCCTATCAACTTCCAACCCGCGGAATTCGGCAAGATCTTGCTCGTTATCTTCTTTGCCGCCTACCTGGTGGACATCAGGGAGGCGCTCACGGTCAGCACCCGTAGAGTGCTTGGAGTGCCGCTCCCTCCCTTCCGCTATCTGGCTCCGCTTCTCACCATCTGGGCCCTCTCGATGGCTCTCATGATCTTCATGAAAGACCTGGGGACGAGCCTGCTGTTCTTCGGAGCCCTGCTGGCTCTGCTGTATGTGGCCACGGGCCGCTTCTTCTACGTGTTGGTAGGTCTGGTTCTGTTCTTTGCAGGCGCGACCCTGCTCTATTTCGTCTTCCCTCACGTGCAGACGAGGGTTGATATCTGGCTGGACCCCTGGCAAGACGCGAGCGGCAGGGGCTATCAGATCGTCCAGTCCCTCTTCGCGCTTGCCGCCGGCGGTCTCTTCGGCCGTGGCCTTGGCGAGGGCTACCTCACGCTTCAATCGGGGAACACCATCATCCCCAACCTGGAGACCGACTTCATCTTCTCGGCCATCGGCGAAGAGCTGGGCCTGGTAGGTGCGGTGGGGATCATCCTCCTCTACCTGATCTTCACCTATCGCGGCTTCCGGGTGGCCGTGCGGGCCCGGGACGACTTCTCGCGCCTGCTGGCGACGGGGCTCATCAGCATCTTCGCTTTGCAGGCTTTTCTTATCATGGGGGGGGTCATCAAGTTGATCCCTCTAACCGGGATCACCTTGCCCTTCGTCAGCTACGGGGGCAGTTCCATCGTGGCCAACTTCGTGCTACTGGCTTTGTTCTTGCGCATGAGCGACAGGGCGGCCTAGATGGACAGACCTCTCCGCCGGCTCTTCTTGTTCTTCGCGCTGCTCTTTGTGGCGCTCTTGGTGCAGCTCACCTACATCCAGGTGTGGGCCGCGCCGAAGCTCAAGACCAATTCGGCCAACACCAGGGCTATCGAGGCGGAGATGAAGGTGGACCGTGGGACGATCGTGTCTTCCGACGGCGTGGAGTTGGCGGTGAACCATGTGGACGGCCCGTACTTCCTGCGCGAGTACCCCCAGGGGAGTCTCACTTCGCCCTGGCTGGGCTACAACAGCCTGCGCTACGGCAGGGCCGGAGTCGAGCGGGTGTACAACGAAGAACTGTCCGGGCAAACGGGCCTTCTGGGCATCACCAGCTACTGGGACGAGCTCCTGGGCCGGGTTCACAAGGGGGCCGCTCTCAAGCTCACCATCGACATGAAGGTGCAGAGGGCGGCCGCCGAGGCGCTGGGCGACCGCAAAGGGGCGGTGGTCGCCCTCGACCCACGCACCGGGGCCGTCCTGGCCATGGTCTCGTATCCGCGCTACGACCCCAACGAGATAGATACCCTTTGGAAGGAACTGAACGCAGACCCCGACACGCCGCTCCTCAACCGTGCCGCCCAGGGCCTCTATCCTCCGGGGTCGGTGTTCAAGATCGTCGTGGCCGGGGCCGCCCTGCAGATCGGCGCCTTGACCACCAAGACCGAGTTCGACGACACCGGTAGCGTGACGGCGGGCGGATTCGTGGTGAACAACTACGGAGACCGGGTCTTCGGCCCGCACGACTTCACCGAGGCCTTCGCGAAAAGCATCAACACCACCTTCGCGAAGATAGGAGTGGCGCTAGGCGCCGATAATCTGGCCAGCTATGCGGGTGGCTTCGGTTTCAACGAAGACATCCCATGGCCTCTGAGCCAGGCTCCGAGCTTCTTCCCCGAGGGTGGCGGCTTGGACAAGGCGCACGTGGCCCAGGCGTCCTATGGCCAGGGAGAAGTGCTGGCCACGCCCCTCCAGATAGCACTCGCGGCGTCCGCCGTCGCCAACGGCGGGCAGATCATGAAGCCCTACTTGGTCGCCCAGGTCCTCGATCAGAACGCGAAGGTGCTCAGAGAGACAAAAGCTGAGAAATGGCTCAAGCCGATCTCGAGCGAGACCGCGCTCACGTTGCGCGCTCTGATGGTCGAGGTCGTCAAGAACGGAACGGGAACCAGCGCGGCCCTGAGCGGCGTCCAGGTGGCGGGCAAGACTGGGACCGCCGAAGTGGCCGAAAAGGAGCCGCACGCCTGGTTCGCAGGCTTCGCGCCCGCCGACGACCCGCAGGTGGTGGTGGCGGTGCTGGTGGAGAATGCAGGCACCGGAGGCGGCGTGGCAGCCCCGATCGCTCGTGCGGTCATCGCCGCGGCTCTCGGTCTGTGATACTCGTTGGTGAGGTAGTATTGCGCGCATGTGGCGCGCGTTGGGGAGACGCAAGAACGCGGCGGAGGATGATAGGACCGTGATAGGAAGAGTGTTCGACGATCGCTATGAGGTAGTCCGCAAGGTGGGCAGCGGCGGCATGGCCGACGTCTTTTTGGCGAACGACCGGCTCCTGGGCCGGCAAGTCGCCCTGAAGGTGCTTTTTGGGCGGTACGCGCACGACGAGCAGTTCGTCGAGCGGTTCCGCCGAGAGGCCAGCAGCGCCGCCAGCCTCAATCATCCCAACATCGTCCAGATCTACGACCGAGGCGAAGCCGAGGACACCTACTACATCGCCATGGAGTATCTCGAGGGGCGCTCCCTGAAGGAGATCATCCTCAAGTACGCTCCTCTCAGCTCCGAGCTGGTGGTGTCCATCTCCACCCAGATCGTCGAGGCGCTCCGGTTCGCCCACCGCCGCGACGTCATCCATCGCGACATCAAGCCGCAGAACATCATCGTCGACAACGAGGGCCGGGTGAAAGTCACCGATTTCGGAATCGCCCGGGCCGGCAGCGCGTCCACCATGACCGAAGCGGGGTCGATCCTGGGGACGGCTCACTACCTGTCGCCGGAGCAGGCCAAAGGCCAGCCGGTCGAAGCCGCCTCCGATCTCTACTCCCTCGGCGTTCTGATGTACGAGATGGCCACCGGAAAGTTGCCCTTTAACGGCGACAACCCGGTCAGCATAGCCATGCAGCACGTGCACGACCAGCCCGCTCCTCCCAGTAGCCTCGTCCAGGACATCCCTGAGAACCTGGAAGCCGTCATCCTCCGCGCGCTGGGTAAGCAGCCCGTAGAGCGGTATCTCACGGCCCAGGCCCTGCTGGAGGATCTTGGTCGGGTGCAGGATGGAGAGGAGATCAGCATCCCTCCGGCCTATGTGGAAGAGACCACCCGGATCATGAGCCCGGCCTCGGTCGCCGCCGCGGCGGTAGCGGCTTCCGGCTCGCAGGCCACGCAGATACGAAGGCGGGCCATCGAGGGCCCAGAGTCCGTCACCGATTCCTACTATGCGGAGCCCCCGCGTCGGCAGAACATCTGGCCGTGGGTGCTTGTCATCGTACTGATCCTGGCTCTGGCAGGCGCCGCCTACGCGATCTTCTCCAACTGGGGGAGCGCCGGCGGCGAAAAGGCCTCCGTGCCGGGCGTGGTGAATCTGACCGAGTCGGCCGCCAAGAAGGCGATCGAGGACGCCGGATTCGAGTTCAAGCGAGAGGGAGAGCAGCCGTCGGCGACGGTCAAGGTAGGCAACGTGTCCCGTCAGCAACCGACCGAAGGCACGCTTCTCGCGAAAGGCGAAGCCGTGAGCGTCTATGTCTCCTCCGGCAAGGGTAAGGTGGAGGTGCCCAGCCTGGCCGGTATGGATCAAGCCAAAGCTTCCAACGAACTGGGCAAGCTGGGGCTGGAGGTAGACCCGCAGACCGAGGCCACGCAGGACAGGAATCAGGTGGGCAAAGTCTTGCGGCAGAACCCGGCGGCCGGTGAATCTGTGGACGCCGGCACCACCGTCACCATCACAGTGGGAATAGCAAGCAATACCGTGGCCGTGCCCAGGCTCATAGGCATGAACCAGGACGCCGCCGAGGCGCTGCTCAGCAGCATGGGCCTGGTGACGAAACGCGAGATGGTTGCGTCGACGCTGACCGGCGGCACGGTCGTCGACCAAAACCCCAAAGAGAAGGCCGAAGTGGAACCCGGTGCGACGGTCACCATCTTCGTGAGCAACGCTCCAGAGCCCACGAAGGTGAAAGTGCCTGCAGTCGGTGGCCTCCATCTTACCCTTCAGCAGGCCACTGCCAAGCTGGCTACGTACCAGTTGCGCCCCAGGGTGACCTACTACGAGACCGCCGACTACCCGCCGGGCGAGGTGATTCAGCAGGACCCCGTCGCCGGTGCCGAGGTGGATAGAGGCAGTTTCGTGGAACTGCTCGTCGCTGCGGAGCCCACGACCACGACCACGACCGAGCCACCCACGACCACGACAAGTGAGCCGACCTTGACGACCACGACGCCTTCGACTGTCTTCTAGCGTGAGCGCCGGTAGACCCACGTTCCAGCAGGTGCTCCTGGGCCTGCAGGAGTTCTGGGCCAAACAGGGCTGCATCGTATGGCAGCCTCATCACACCGAGGTCGGCGCCGGCACGTTCAACCCGGCCACCTTTCTCAAAGTGCTCGGCCCCGATCCTTGGAAGGTGGCCTACGTGGAGCCTTCCATCCGCCCGACCGATGGCCGCTACGGGGAGAACCCCTACCGGCTAGGGCACTACTATCAGTATCAGGTGATCCTGAAGCCCTGCCCGGACAACGTCCAGGACCTCTATCTGGCCTCACTGGAGCACCTGGGCATCGAGCTTGCCAAACACGACGTCCGCTTCGTGGAAGACGACTGGGAGTCGCCCACTTTGGGCGCGTGGGGATTGGGCTGGGAAGTCTGGATAGACGGCATGGAATGCACCCAGTTCACGTACTTCCAGCAGGTCGGCGGCATCGACCTCGACCCGCCCAGCGTGGAACTGACCTATGGCACCGAGCGGCTCACCATGTATCTCCAGGGGATCGACGACGTCTTCGATCTGGAATGGGTGCCCGGTGTCAAGTACGGTGACGTGTACAAGGCCAACGAGGCCCAATGGTCGGTGTACAACTTCGAGTTGGCCGACATCGCGCTCCTGCAGCGGTCCTTCGTTGATTACGAGCGCGAGTGCGAGCGCTGCCTGGAGCGCGGGCTGAGCCGGCCGGCCTACGACTTCGTGCTCAAGACCTCGCACATGTTCAACTTGCTGGACGCCCGGGGCGCTATCAGCGTCACCGAGCGAACCGGTTACATCGCCCGGGTGAGGAACCTGGCCCGTAAAGTGGCCGAAGCGTATGCCGCCGAGTCGGCCGGAAACGTGGCCGCCGGCGCGGTCCCGGAGGCCGCTGAGGCCGCCGCTGAGCCTTCGGCCGCCGTGACAGCGGCGACGGTCGCTACAGGGCCCGACTGGATCTCGCCTGAGGACAGGGGCGCCCGCGACTTCCTGCTCGAGATCGGTGTGGAGGAAATGCCCGCTTCGGCATGCCGCGCCGCCATCGATCTACTGCGGGCCCGCGTGGCCGGACTGTTCGCGAACGAGGGCGTGGAGGTGGCGCCGGAGGACGTGGAGGTCAAGGTCTCGCCGCGGCGGATCGCTGTGCTGATGCGGGACGTCCCCGGCGAGCAAGTTCCCCGGGAGATCGCCCAACGCGGGCCCGCGTTCGAGGCGGCGTTCGATGCTGCCGGTAACCCGACCAGGGCCTGTGAAGGTTTCGCCCGGGCCAAAGGGATAACGGCCCAGGATTTGGAGATACGAGAGGAAGGCGGGCGCCGCTTCGTCTACTACGTTACCCGCAGCGAGAGCCGGCCCACGGCCGGATTGCTCCCCGACATCTGCCTCAAGATAGTGCGCGACATGTACTTCCCCAAGAACATGCGCTGGGGATACCGCGACGTGCGCTTTTCGCGACCGATCCGATGGCTGGTGGCTCTGTGGGGTGAGACGGTGGTCCCGTTCGGCATCGCCGGACTGACTTCGGCCAGACTCAGCCACGGGCATCGCTGGCTGGGCGGACCGGTGGAGATCGGGCGGCCGGCGGATTACGTCGAGGCGCTGCGTTCGGTGGGCGTGATCGTCGACCATCGCGAGCGGGAGGGTCTGATCTGGGCAGAGCTGAAGCGCATGGCCGCCGATCAGGGCCTGGAAGTCATCGATCCGGGCGGCAAGAGGGAAGAGGTGCTCTTCTTGGTGGAGAGACCCACGGTGGCGCTGGGGCAGTTCGCGGCCGGCCATCTCAGCCTGCCCGCGGAGGTGCTGGAGACGGCCATGCAGTCGCATCAGCGGTACTTCCCGCTGGTCGACAAGAAGGGGGCCCTCTCCAACCGCTTCTTGTTCGTGAGCAACGGCGACCCCGCCTGGGTAGAGCAGATCACAGCCGGCAACCAGCGGGTGCTGCAAGGCAGGATAGAAGACGCGGAGTTCTCGTTCGCGAAGGACAAGGCGACCGGCCTGGAAGCCATGGCCGAGCAGCTGGGCAAGATCGTCTTTCACGTCAAAGCCGGGAGCATGAAGGACAAGACGGAGCGGCTCGTGGCTCTCGCCGGGTATTTGGCGGAGACGAGCGGGGCCCCAGGCGAGGCCAAAGACTTTGCGCTCGAGGCGGCCCGGCTGGCCAAGGCCGACCAGGTGTCGATCATGGTGCGCGAGTTCGCCGACCTGGAAGGGGTCATGGGTGAGACGTATGCGCTCATGGAGGGGCATCATCCCGAGGTCGCCCAGGCCATCCGGGAGCAGTTCCTTCCCGACGCGGCGGGCGGCGCGGTGCCGCAGACGCTTGCCGGCGCTCTGCTCGCCACGGCCGAGAAGGTGGACAACATCACCGCCGCTTTCGCCTGCGGCGAGCCGCCCTCGGGCTCGAAAGACCCGTACGGGCTGCGGAGGGCCGCGGCCGGCATGGTGGCAATCGCCATGCATCACGGGCTGCGCTACGACGTGGAGAAGTTGCTCGACCGGGCCTACGACGAACTGGACCGGTTTCCCGGCCTGGTGGAACGGGCGACGGTGGTGGCCGAGGCTACGGCATTCATCC
>MELN01000021.1:24307-33734 GCA_001768675.1 Actinobacteria bacterium RBG_16_64_13
CGCGGTGCTCCCCGCCTCGCGCGACTTCCTGGATCTGCGGGAGAGGGCGTTGGCTCTGCACGAATTCCGGGCCGGTGCTCGTTGGGACGACCTCGTGACTGTGTTCTCGCGGCCCTCGAATCTGGCCCGCAAGCTGCCACCCGAGGCTGCCGGTGGAGCGGAAGACGGCGGGGTGCTGCCTTTTCTGTTCCAGTCCGACGCCGAGCCCGTGCTGTTCGCGGCCTGGTTGGAAGCGGCCGGCAGGGTCGGACCCGCGATCGAGGCCCACCAATATGGCGAGGCACTCGACGCCCTGGCCGGCCTGCGCCCGGCCATCGACAGGTATTTCGACGACGTACTCGTCATGGCGGAGGACGAGGCTGTGAGGATCAACCGGCTACGCCAACTGGCGGCGATAGCCGCGACCGTACGCAACGTGGCGTGGTTGGAGCTACTGCAGGGCTAAGGCAAGGCTCGAAGGGCGGGCGGCTCAGTGGCAAAGGTGGGGGTGGTTGACCAGGTCGCCGCCGCGCGAAAGCCGGTGACGGGCCCGCCGGCCCCTTGCCACCCCGACGGGAGCTTTTCAGGCGTAGCCTGCAAACGTCCCCGCAGGTGAAGTTGGTGGGATGGGTCGCACCGTACAGGATGGAGGTGCCGGCGTAATCGGCGCGGCGCCCCAGGGTGTACTCGATGGTGGCCTTGAGGGCCGCCGAGCCGATGCCGCCGAGCACGTAGAGGATCTTCTCGCCCTTCCAGGCCTCCACCGGAAAGCCGCAGCCCCCGGGAGCGCGGATTCCGTCCTTGTCGCCCTCGGCCGGACAGGAAGCTGGAGTTGTTGAGACGGGGTCGAAGAAAGTCCGCGAGGTTCTTTTCAAAATCTGGTGTTGTTTGGACGGGGTGCGCGGGAGACGAGATGGTGAGTCGTAGCACGGGGTCCTAGCCACGGGAGCATCAACAGCGACGAAAGAATGGTGGCGGTGATCAGCACGTTGGCGACGATGTTGTTGATGGCGATGATAGTGCTGGTCGTGGTGGTGATGACGATGCGTTACGTGTATTCCCAATCAGCCTGGGTCTAGATTCCCACTTAGCCGGGGTGTATTTTCCCACTTAGCCGGGGTATGATTTCCCCGTCAGCCGATCAAGGGAGAGCCGATCACGATGACAGCGCCCTCCAGTCCGATTGGACGACTGCTCGAACCACGGTTGAGCGCTGCTCTCGCCGACACACCGGTCGTCCTCGTCCACGGTGCTCGTCAGAGTGGCAAGACGACGCTCGCACGAATGGTGGGCGAGCCGCTGGGCTACGGCTATGTATCCTTTGACGACGATGCGATTCTTCAGGCGGCGTTGCGCGACCCAGTCGGCTTCGTCGCAGAGCTGCCTACGCGTGTCATCCTGGACGAGGTTCAGCGCGTGCCTGCGCTGTTCACTTCACTCAAGGCTGAGGTGGACCGACAGCGCCTACCAGGGCGCTTCATTCTCACGGGGTCCGCAAACGTCCTGCTTGTGCCTTCGCTCGCGGATTCTCTCGCGGGCCGGATGGGCATCCTCCGGTTACATCCCTTCGCCCAGTGCGAGCTGACCGGCCAAGGCGAAGGCTTCTTGAATGACCTCTTCGCCGGGCGGTTTGCCACTCGAGTCGTGGAGCGGCTAGGTGAGGATCTGGCTCACCGGATCGTGGCCGGCGGGTACCCGCCCGCGCTTGATCGACAGACCTCCCCGCGGCGCACCGCGTGGTATCGCGATTACGTGGACACACAAGTGCAGAGGGACGTGCGCGATCTGTCCCGCATTCGGTCGCTGGAAGTACTTCCCCGTCTTTTGGCTGTGGCCTCCGCCGGCACTGCCCGCCTGTTGAACGTTAGTGAGTTGGCCGCGCCCTTCCAGGTCGACCGGCAGACGATCCACGATCACATGGTGCTGCTCGAGGGGGTGTTCCTTCTTCAGCGTCTTCAGCCCTGGTTCACGAACCGGCTATCCCGTCTGGTCAAGACACCAAAGCTGCACATGGGGGACACGGGCGTCGCGTGCGCTCTCCTGGGTGTGCAAGCGTCCGACCTTCAGCAGGATAGGAGTCTTCTTGGGTTCCTGTTGGAGACCTTTGTACTGCAAGAACTCCAGCGCCAGGCGAGCGGACAGGAAGAACAACACGCGTTCTTCCATTTCCGCGATCGGTACGACCACGAGGTGGACATGGTCATTGAGCGCGGCGCATCCGCGGTGGCGGGCGTGGAAGTGAAGGCGGCGGCGACCGTCGTCGACAGTGACTTCCGCGGACTTCGACGACTCAGTGAGGCCGCAGGTGACCGTTTTGCTCACGGGATTGTTCTGTACGACGGCGCGGCCACCGTGCGGTTTGGCGAGAAGTTGCATGCGGTGCCCATTCGCACCCTTTGGGAGACCTATTGACCTACCCACCGAGCGTGGCCCTGGAGGTGGAGAGGCCGTCAGTCTCTGTCCAAGACCTGGTGTGGTTTGGGCGGGATGTTGCGGGCACGCAGGCGGTGAGCCCTGGCGCGGGTCACACCGACGATCCGACGGCTGCACTTGAAGGAGGCTCGATCGTCGACCACAAATAGCCATCTCGAGTCTTGCTTGGCTGTCGGCATAGGCAACGGCAGCCACCACAGCGGCGGTCACGCCCGCTAGCGCAACCCAAGGACCGGCCGATATAGGCGAAGGCACTCCCCGGTCAGGATCTGACCGGGGAGTGCTACTACTGACGCCTGCCTCGCGTCGCACCAGGTAAGACCGGGGGCGCCTTTCGGCGCCCCCGGAAAAGAACAGCACAAGGATTTGATCCCAATGCGCTTCTGCAGGTCGACCTCCGTCAGTTGCGGGCGGCTACCTCTTCGGTGGCCTGCGCGCCGGCTTCGTCGGCCAGCGTGTCGGCATCGCCGGCACGGCTCAGGCGCCTCTGGAAGTCCGGGTCGCTTGCCAGCCAGGTGTGCGCCCAGGCTGACTCGTTCTCCCACACCGGGTTGAGCGCCTCGCGAACCTGGGCCGAGTACGCTTGGATTCCGGGCCTCAGCTCGTGAAACAGCGACATGGCGCCTTCGTGGGTGGCATGCGCCCCGTTGCGTTCGACGGCCTTTCTCATCACGCTCGGATGGTCGATGATGGGGCACGGCAGCAGCGGGTTCTTGCCGTAGGGCGCCATCCGCCGCAGGTCTTTGAAGAAGTCGGAGCACAGGCAGTCGACCAGCGACTTGTCCTTGATGTTGTCCACAGCGAAGTGGGCAAAGATGCAGGGCTCCACGTCGCCCTTGTTGTTGATGTGCAGGTACTTGCGCCCCCCTGACAGGCAACCGCCGGTGAGGGGGCCGTCGCCCCAGAAGTCCGCAACAAGAATCGGGTGCGTGTCACGCATGTGCATCACGCCATTGTGAAGCTGCACACGCTGCTCCGCGTTGGGCATGAGGCTCAGGTCGGGGTCGCGACCTATCGGCATATACAAGAAGTACCAGCCGTAGAAGGCGCCCTTCTCAACCATCATGTCCGCGAACTCGTCGGAGGTGATGTCCTCGATGTTCTTGCTGGTGGCGGTCGCCGAGAAGGCGACCATTGCACCACGTTCGCGCAGCCTGTCGAACGCCGCCATGATGCGGTCGAACGTACCCGCCCCGCGGCGGGCGTCGGTGGACTCCTTTCCACCTTCGATGCTGATCACCGGGCAGACGTTGCCCACCTCGATGATCCTGTCGGCCACCCGATCGTTGATCAAGGTGCTGTTGGTGAACACCATGAACACTGATTGCGGGTGGCGCTCGGCCACGTCAAGCAGGGGCCGCCATATGAACGGTTCGCCTCCCAGCATGACCCACACCCGGGTCCCGATGGCCTCTCCCTGGGTGATGATACTTTCGACCTCTTCCTCGGACAGGTCTTGCTCGGTGTCGTACTCGGATGCGAAGCAACCAACGCACTCGAGGTTGCACCGCATGGTGGGGCTGATAAGGATCGCGGTGGGGGAGTAGATTCCGTACTCTTCTTTGAGCGCTGCTGTCAGTTCCGGATCCCGCATGAAGAAGTTGGCCATCATTCCGGCAACGAAATGTTTACGAACGTTAGGATGAAGATGACGAATGTTCTTGAAGAACGTGTTGCCGGGATTGCCGGGGGCTGTGTACTTCTTGAGCCAATCGGCGATCATGTTTTGCTGCGGTGACTTGGCTGTGCGTTTCACGGCCGCGTTCAGGCCACGCATTGCCAGATCCGAACTGCCGACTACGGTGAGGGCCGCCGAGATGATAGAGGCGGTCCTTTCGAAGTCGCGTCGCTCCCGAGCTTGAGCCAGTGACTGCTCGGGCATATCAACTCCTTTCCTCTCAGAAGCTTGTTGGGTCCGGATACCATAACATCCGGCTGCGTTCATGCCTAGCCCGGGGACTCCTTCCCATCGGCGTTTGGCTTCGTTAGAATTACGGCCTCTGGGGGGGCAGATTTGCAGCATGTTGGATGATTCCGAAGGGAGTACGGTCTGATGAGTCCCAGCAAATACGTCTACGATTTCTCCGAGGGCAACGCCACCATGAAGCCCCTGCTCGGGGGCAAGGGGGCCAACCTGGCGGAGATGACCGGGCTCGGGATACCCGTGCCTCCTGGCTTCATCGTGACCACTGCTGCCTGCGTCTACTACTCCGCCAACGGTAAGTATCCCGATGGGCTCACCGAGGAGATCGAGGCCCACCTGCGCGCCCTCGAGAAGCTGACCGGCAAGACCTTGGGCGACCCGGCCAAGCCGCTTCTGCTGTCCATCCGTTCCGGCGCAGTGTTCTCCATGCCTGGCATGATGGACACGGTGCTCAACCTGGGCCTGAACGACGAAACGGTCGAGGGCCTGGCGAAAGGCACCGGGAACGCTCGCTTCGCGTACGACTCGTATCGTCGCTTCATCAGCATGTTCGGCGACGTGGTGATGGGGGTCGATCCCCAGGCGTTCGAGGATGCACTGACCGCCAAGAAGGCAGAAGCCGGCGCCGCTCTCGACACCGACCTCTCCGCGGACGATCTGCGCGACCTCACCGTGCGCTTCAAGAAGATATTGAACGAGAGGGCCGGGGAACAGTTCCCGGCGGACCCGCTGAAGCAACTCCATATGTCCGTGGTGGCCGTCTTCAAGAGTTGGGACAACCACCGGGCCAAAGTCTATCGCCGGACGCAGGGTATCCCCGACGACTTGGGCACCGCCGTCAACGTGCAGACCATGGTGTTCGGCAACAAGGGGGAGACCTCCGGTACCGGCGTGGCCTTCACCCGCGACCCCTCCACGGGCGAGAACTTCTTCTATGGTGAGTTCCTCATGAACGCCCAGGGTGAGGACGTGGTGGCCGGCGTACGCCATCCTCGTCCTTTGGAAGAGCTGCGTGGGGTGATGCCTGAGGCGCTCGAAGAGCTCTACGCCATCCGCTCTACCCTCGAGAAACACTACCGAGACATGCAGGACCTCGAGTTCACCATCGAGGACACGACGCTATATATGCTGCAGACACGCAACGGCAAGCGCACCGCGCAGGCGGCCCTGCGGACCGCTGCCGAGATGGTGACCGAAGGCCTCATCACCAAGGAAGAGGCCCTTCTGCGCGTGGATCCCCTCCAGCTCGACCAGCTGCTGCACCCCCGGTTGGATCCCAAAGCCACCTACCAGGTTCTGGCCACCGGCCTGGGCGCCTCCCCGGGGGCGGCCGTGGGCCAGGCGGTCTTCGATGCCGATGAAGCCGAGGAGCGCGGTTCCAGGGGCGAAGCGGTCATCCTGGTGCGCTGGGAGACCAACCCCGACGACATCCATGGGCTCATCCAGGCCCAGGGGGTCATCACCAGCCACGGCGGCATGACCTCACACGCGGCTGTTGTGGCTCGCGGCATGGGCAAACCCTGCATCGCCGGCGCCCAGGATCTCAAGATCGACACCGAGGCCAAGCGCTTCGCTGTGGGGGACGTCATCGTCAATGACGGCGACTGGATCTCCATGGACGGCGCAAGCGGCCGGGTGATCCTCGGTCAAGCGGGACTCATTCCCGCGGCCATCGACGAAAACGTGGGCACCGTCCTCGGTTGGGCCGACAGCGTCCGCCGGTTGGGCGTGCGAACCAACGCCGACACCCCCGACGATGCCAGAAAGGCCCGGGAATTCGGGGCCGAGGGCATCGGCCTGTGCCGCACCGAGCATATGTTCATGCAGGAAGACCGCCTGCCGCACGTGCGCAACATGATCATGGCCGCGGACACAGCCGAACGCGAGCTGCATCTCGCCAAGCTCCTTCCCTTCCAGCGCGAGGACTTCGACGGCATCTTCAGGGCGATGTCGGGGCTGCCGGTGACCATCCGCCTGCTCGACCCGCCGCTTCATGAGTTCCTGCCCAACTACACCGAAGTCATGGTGGAGCTGGAGCGCCTGCGTCTCACCGGCGCCTCCGCAGACGCGGTCGCCGCTCAGGAGAAACTGACCGCTACGGTCAAGTCCTTGGCCGAGGCCAACCCGATGCTGGGCACTCGTGGCTGCCGTTTGGGCATCCAGTGGCCGGAGATCTACGCCATGCAGGTGCGGGCCATCGTCGAAGCGGCCGCCGACGTGTTGGCGGATACGGGCGAGAAGCCCCACGTGGAGATCATGATCCCCTTGGTGGGCTTTGAAGAGGAACTCAAGCGTATGCGCGCCCTCACTGTGGAGACCGCCGATGCGGTGCTTGCCGAGCGCGGGGTGGCCATCGACTATACGGTGGGTACCATGATCGAAGTGCCCCGCGCGGCTTTGACCGCCGACGAGATCGCCCGCCAGGCCGACTTCTTCAGCTTTGGCACCAACGATCTCACCCAGATGACCCTGGGCTTCTCGCGCGACGATGCCGAGGGCAAGTTCCTTACGCACTACCTGCGTACCGATCTTCTCAAGAGCAATCCCTTCGAGAAGCTCGACCAGGCCGGCGTGGGCCAGCTGGTCGCCATGGCGGTGCAGAAGGGACGGTCGGTCAAACCCCAGCTGAAGACGGGCATCTGTGGCGAGCATGGCGGCGAGCCGACGAGCGTGAAGTTCTGCCACCGCACGGGACTGAACTACGTGAGCTGCAGCCCGTACCGGGTGCCGCTGGCCCGGCTGGCTGCCGCGCAGGCGGTGCTGGAAGAGAAGGCCTCAGCCAAGACGGGCGACTAAGCGCGGCTCTTTGGGTCCGGGCGAGCCACCGGCGGCGGCCGGCCGCGGGCGGCTCGCGGGCCCGGATCTGAACTAGCCGGCGAAAGCAACGCCGGCGCGGCCGGTGGGGGCTGGTGACACAGTGAAGCAGGAGTGGGCCGGAAGAGTCCGATTGTCCGCCGACCTCCACGAGTCGGGGCTTTCTCAGTGGGCGCAACGCTCCGACGCTTCGCGAGGCCGCGAACGCCCCGAAGAGCCGTGCACCCTGCGCACGCAGTACCAGCGCGATCGCGATCGTATCGTACACAGCAAGTCTTTCCGGCGGCTCAAACATAAGACCCAGGTCTTCATCGCCCCGGAGGGTGACCACTACCGTACGCGGCTGACACACACCTTGGAGGTCTCCGGCATAGCCCGCACGGTGGCAAGGGCGCTCCGGCTCAACGAGGACCTGGCCGAGGCCGTCTCCCTGGGGCACGATCTCGGGCACACTCCCTTCGGCCACGCCGGCGAAAGCGTCATCGACGAGATGCTCAGGCAGTTGGGTGCCGGCGGGTTCCAGCACAACGAGCAGAGCGCGCGGGTGGTGGAAGTTCTGGAGAACGACGGTCAAGGCTTGAATCTCACTTGGGAAGTGCGCGACGGTATCCGCCATCACTCCGGGGAGGGTAGGCCGGCTACCTTGGAGGGCCGCATTGTCCACTTCGCCGATCGCATCGCCTACGTCAATCACGACATCGACGACGCTCTCCGGGCCGGTCTCATCACTCCCGCCGATCTGCCGGTGGAGCCCGTCGCGCTTCTCGGGAGGTCCGGCAGCGAGCGCATCGACGCCCTCGTTCACGACCTGGTGGATGCCAGCGCCGAGAAGGACGAGATCGAGCAGACGCCGGACGTGGGCGGCGCGCTCGATCGCTTGCGGACGTTCCTCTTCGAGACGGTCTATCCCCGGGCCCTCGATCAGGCCGGCGGAGAGAAGATCCGGCGACTGCTGACCCAGTTGATGGAGCACTATCTGAGCCACCCCGAGGACCTGCCGCCAGGGCTGCCTCTGTCGGGTGACGCCCCTGCCGACCGCAGGGAGCTGCTGCGCGCCGTCACAGATCACGTCGCCGGCATGACCGACCGCTATGCCCAGCGCGTCTATCTCGAGCTGTTCTTGCCCACGTGCTGGGGCAATCTGTGAGCCTGCCTTGAGTCCGTTCATCAAGGACGCGTGCGTCCAAGCGGTGCTCTCGGCGGCGAGCATCGTCGACGTGGTGTCGGGCTACACCAGCCTGCGCAAGCGAGGCGTCACGTACTCGGGACTGTGCCCCTTCCACCAGGAGAAGACCCCCTCGTTCACGGTGAGCGCCGAGAAGGGCCTCTACTACTGCTTCGGCTGCGGCGAGGGGGGCGACGTGGTCCGCTTCTTGGAGCGGGTCGAGAATCTCTCGTTCGCGGAGGTCATCGAGCAACTCGGGGAGCGCTTCGGGGTGCCGGTGGAGTTCGAGGAGGGGGCCGGACCCGATCCGGCTCGCAAGGATCGGGAGGCCCGCCTGCTGTTGGCCGTGGAGAAGGCGGCCACGTTTTACCAAAGGTTCCTCTGGGAAACAGAAAGCGGCCGGGGCGCTCGCGAGTATCTGGAGAAACGAGGCCTGGGAGAGGAAGTCTGCCGGGCGTTCAGAGTGGGGTTCAGCCCCGGCGAGTGGCGGGGGCTCCACAGGCGGGCGAGCAAGGAAGGATTCACCGACCGCGAGTTGGAAGAGGCCGGTCTGCTGATCCGGCAGACCGGCAAAACGTACGACCGCTTCCGCGGACGGCTGATGTTCCCCCTGGTGGATCACCGAGGGAGAGTCCTGGGTTTCGGGGGGCGGACTCTCACAGATGAGACGCCCAAGTATCTGAATTCCCCCGAGGGACCGCTGTACCAGAAGGGCCACCTTCTGTATGGCCTGTATCAGGCCAGAAAGGCCATAGCCGATGCTGATGAGGTCGTGGTGGTGGAGGGCTACACCGACGTGCTCGGGCTTGTACAAGCGGGCGCGGGGAACGTGGTCGCCTCCATGGGGACGGCCCTTACCGACGCCCAGATCGGCCTGATGATGCGCTTCACCGGGAAAATAACGTTCATGTTCGACGCCGACCGTGCAGGCACGGAAGCCATGCTCCGCTCGGGCGAACTGGCACGAGGACATTCGCTCCGGCCGATGGTGGCGGCGTTGCCCGGCGGCCAGGATCCCGCGGAGGTCGCCGTCGAAGGCGGGCAGGAGGCCGTGTCCCGGATCCTGGCCGCGAAGATGTCGTTGTTGGGGTTCGAGTTGCGTCAGGCGCTGG
>MELN01000021.1:33743-41832 GCA_001768675.1 Actinobacteria bacterium RBG_16_64_13
GAAACCTCCACGGCTCAAGGCCGAGTGCGGGTCTTCGAGGAGGTCGCGCAGATAATGGGCCGGGCATCGTCGCTGAAGGAACGGGAGGAAGAGATCCCCCTTGTTGCCGATCGGCTGCGGCTTTCCCCCGAAAGTGTGGCCCTGCTGCTGCGCGGCAAACCCGCCCAGTCTCGGTCCCGGGAGCGGGGTTCCTCCGACCGAGCGCAGTCGCCCATGACCAAGCTTCTACTGAGCAGCGAGGCGGCCGTCGAGCGGGACTTCTTGGTCGCGGCCGCCTGCAACCCCGGGCGCGCCGGTCAACTGCTGGCCGCCTTGAGTCCCGAACATTTTGCCGATCCCAGCAATCGCGAGGTGTTCATCGGCCTGCGCGATGCTTTTGCCCTGATCACCGGCCCCGAAGACAGCGAGGCTGCTTTCGCCCAATTGGGAGCGCGGGCACGGGGAGATTCGGACGCGGGGCCCCTCTTCGTGCGTGTGGTCATGGAGGCCGACCAGGGCCGCTACTCCTTGGCGGTCCTGGAAGAACTTCACCTGCGTTTGCAGGAGCAGCAGTTAAGCCGGCAGATCAACGCCCTTCGGGCCACACTCGATCGTGAGGGCGATGTGGCCGAGGAGCAGCGGCGCCTGCTGCATCTCGAGCGGCTGCGCCAGCGCGTCCGCGCGAGTCTCACGAACCTCGATCCAGAGGAAGGCCGGGCCTAGATGAATCGGGAAGATACTGAACTGACGGCCGAGGTGCTCCAGGGAGTCCTCGATCAAGCTCGGGTCCAGGGTTCGCTCACTGTCGACGAGGTCAGCGCGTTGGTGCAGGACGCCGACCTGTCCCCCGGTGAGGCCGAATTTCTCTATTCCCTCCTGGGCGACTTGGGTGTAGAGGTCGTCGACGAGCAGGCAGAGGAGTCCGGGGACTTCGCCGAAGAAGAGGAGTTTCTCAACTACCTTGACGTGACGATCGACCACACCGTGGACGATCCGGTGCGCATGTACCTGCGGGAGATCGGGCAGGTACCCCTCCTGACCTCCGAGCAAGAGATAGAACTGGCCAAGCTTGTCGAGAAGAAGGATGTGGAGGCCAAAAGGCGGCTCACCGAGGCCAATCTGCGCCTCGTTGTCTCGATCGCGAAACGGTACATGGGCCGTGGGCTCCTGTTCCTCGATCTCATCCAGGAAGGGAATCTGGGACTCATCAGGGCGGTGGAGAAGTTCGACCACCGGTTGGGCTACAAGTTCTCCACGTACGCCACCTGGTGGATACGGCAGGCGGTCACGCGAGCCATCGCCGACCAGGCTCGGACCATACGGGTGCCCGTGCACGCCGTCGAGACCATCAATAAGCTCAACCGTATCCAGCGAGAGCTGCTGCAGAAGAGCGGCAAGGAACCCAGCGTTGTAGAGATCGCGGCCGCGCTCGGGGTGTCCCCGGGCAAGGTGAGGGACATCCAGAAAGCCACGCAAGAGCCTGTGTCTCTGGAAACGCCTGTCGGCGACGAGGAAGACTCGGAGCTTGGCGATTTCATCGAGGACGCCGACGCGGACCAGCCTTTGGAGGTGGTCTTTCGGGAGATCAGGCGCGAGGAGTTGTTCCGGGTGCTCGACAGCCTGCCCGCTCGCGACCGCAAAGTCCTCGAATTGCGGTTTGGCCTGAAGGGTGAGCGCCCCCGGACGTTGGAGGAAGTCGGCGAGCGCTTCGGGGTCACGCGCGAGCGCATCCGCCAGGTTGAAGCCAAGACACTGAATCGGCTCAAGAACTTCCGTGACGCTCAGGCTCTGCGCGACATCGATGGCTAGGCGCTCGCGGGCAAGGATTTCCAAAATCGGCCTAAATAAGCCTTGACCCAGCCTCCAGGTTTCGCTACTGTAGCGCCGCGGGTCTGGAAAACACCGGACCGCGTGCGTTAGAGTGGGGTGGGCCCGGTTACCGTGTCGCCCCGAAACACATGGAGGTTGCAGGGTTGGCTGAGGGGACTGTCAAGTGGTTTAGTCCCGAAAAGGGCTACGGATTCATTGAACAGCCGGAGGGAGAGGATCTCTTCGTCCATTTCAGTGAGGTCCAGGTCGAGGGTTTTCGCACACTCTCTGAGGGGCAGGCTGTTCGATTCGACGTGGTCCAAGGACCGAAGGGCCTTCAAGCGGCGAACGTCGCGCCGGTGGTCTAGACGCGAAGAGCTATCTCTTCCAATTACCAAAGCCCCGCTCAAACGGGGCTTTTTTGTTGCTGCGGTTTCTCGCTAAAGTACTCGCGACCTCGTGCCGATAGGAAAACCGAGAGTTTCCCATTCAAAACTCTCCTTTCTCCTCTCGGGCGCCTGGCCAGGGCGCCCTTTTTTCTGCGTGAACCCCGGGGCGCCTGAGCAGGTATCGACGATATCGCAGCGAAAAGAATGGCGAGAGTAACCCATTCAGACTCTCACTCTCCTCTCGGGCGCCTGGGCGAGGCGCCCTCTTTTTCGGCTATAATCCACCGGGCTCGCGGGTGCCGGCCAAGCTTCTCGCCGCTCTTCGCGACCGATTCACTCGTCCCGAGGGGAGCTGCGCGATGATTTCCCGGCAAGAGGTAGAGCACGTCGCAAAACTTGCGCGCCTTCACTTCGACGAGGAAGAGCTCGCCCGTCTGCAGCCCGAGTTGGGGCAGATCATCGACTATGTGCGACAGCTTGCCGAACTGGACCTTTCCGGCCTGGAGCCGACCTCGCACGCGGTACCTCTGAAGAACGTCCTGCGCCCGGATGAACCGGTGGCCGGCCTCTCGCAGGCCGAGGCCACCAGCAATGGGCCGGACGTGGAGCGGGGCCAGTTCGTGGTCCCGAGGATCGGCTAAGCCTAGTGGACGTCACCACTCTCACCGCTCACCGTTGCCGGGAGCTGCTGGCAGCCGGGGAGGTCTCGGCTGTCGAGCTGACACGGGCCTACCTCGACCGCATCGCCGCCACGGACGGCGCTGTTCAGGCCTACCTGGCGGTCGATGCGGCGGGTGCCGTGGCCGCGGCAGCCGCTGTGGATGCGAAGCCACGGGGCGAGCGGCTGCCCTGGGAAGGCGTGCCCATCGGTCTGAAAGACGTTCTTTGCGTCAAGGGAATGGAAACCACCTGCGGGTCGCGCATTCTCAAGGGCTACATCCCACCGTACGACGCTACGGTCATCGCCAAGCTGCGGGACGCCGGGCTGATCTTTCTGGGTAAGTTGAACATGGACGAGTTCGCAATGGGGAGCTCGACCGAGAACTCGGCCTTTCAGACAACGCGGAACCCCTGGGACCTCGACCGCGTTCCGGGCGGCTCCAGTGGCGGCTCCGCCGCCTGCGTCGCCGCCTCCGAGGCACCCTGGGCCCTGGGCACCGACACCGGGGGCTCCATCCGGCAGCCCGCCTCCCTGTGCGGAGTCGTCGGCCTCAAGCCCACCTATGGGGCGGTAAGCCGTTACGGGTTGGTCGCCTTCGCCAGCTCCCTCGACCAGATCGGGTCGCTCACTCGCGACGTGAGGGACGCGGCGGCTCTTCTCGACCTGATCGCCGGGCGCGACCCGCGCGACTCCACCAGTATCGGCCTGCCGGAGCCGGTCGGCGAACCCGGTCGCACCAGCCTGGAGGGGCTGCGGTTCGGGGTCATCGGGGAACTCATCGGCGACGCCTGCGAGCCCGGCGTGCGCGAGGTGTTCGACTCGGCCGTGGATGCCATCGGGACGCTGGGTGGGGTCTGCGAGGAAGTCAGCCTGCCCAGCGTGGAGCGCGGCATCGCCGCGTACTACCTTATCGCTCCCTCTGAGGCCAGCTCCAACCTGGCCCGGTTCGACGGGGTCCGCTACGGGCACCGCACCGCCGAGAGCGAAGACCTCTACGAGATGTACGTGCGCACCCGCAGCGAGGGCTTTGGCGCCGAGGTCAAGCGGCGCATCATGATCGGCACTTACGCCCTTTCCGCCGGCTACTACGACGCCTACTACGCGCAGGCACAACGGACCCGAACTCTCATCATCCAGGATTTTGCCCGCGCCTTCGCCGCCTTCGACTTTCTGATCTCGCCCACTTCGCCCTCGGTGGCCTTCAAGATCGGGGAGAGGACGGCCGATCCGCTCTCCATGTACCTCTCCGACCTGTGCACCATCCCGGTCAACTTGGCGGCGCTACCCGGGATCAGCATCCCGGCGGGCTTCTCGGCCGGATTGCCGGTAGGGCTTCAGATCATCGGACCGCATTTCTCCGAACGGGGGATGCTGGGTGCGGCCCACGCCCTCGAGCACCATCTGCGCGTCAACGTGATGCCGCCGCTCGCGGCGCCGGAGGCGGCACGATGAGCGCGCGTCCCACCGGCACGGGCCGCGAGCGCTGGGAGGCCGTCATCGGCCTGGAGATCCACGTGCAGCTCAATACCCGCACCAAGATGTTCTGCGGCTGCGAGGTGACCTTCGGGGAGCCGCCGAACACGCGGGTATGCCCCGTCTGCCTGGGTCACCCCGGTGTGCTGCCGGTGACCAACGAGAAGGCGGTGGAATACGCCACGCGCATCGCTCTGGCCCTCGACTGCCGCATCGCCGATCGCACCATCTTCCACCGCAAGAACTACTTCTATCCCGATCTGCCCAAGGCCTACCAGATCTCGCAGTACGACCTGCCGCTGGGCATCGGCGGGCACTTGCACGTGGAGCTGGAGGACGGGAGCAACCTGCGGGTCGGCATAACCCGGGTGCACATGGAAGAAGACGCCGGGAAGCTCATCCACGCGGGCGGGGCCAGCGGACGAATCGACGGGGCCGACTACTCGCTGGCGGACTTCAACCGCGGAGGCACTCCGCTCGTGGAGGTCGTGAGCGAGCCCGACATCTCGACGCCCGATCAGGCCCGGGCCTACCTGGTGCAGCTCCGCAACCTCGTGGAGCAACTCGGAGTGTCCGACGTCAACATGGAAGAAGGCTCGCTCCGCTGCGACGCCAACGTGTCCGTGCGCAAGCCGGGCGACCCGCTCGGCACCAAGACCGAGCTCAAGAACATGAACTCTTTCCGCTTTCTGCATCGAGGACTTGAGGCCGAGATCGAACGGCAGATCGAGGCCCTGGAGTCGGGTGAGTCCATCGTGCAGGAGACGGTCCACTTCGATCCTGCCACCGGCACCGTGTCGACCCTGCGCAGCAAGGAAGAGGCCCACGATTACCGGTACTTCCCGGAGCCCGACTTGACTCCCATCGAGCTGGACGCGGCCTACGTGGAGCGGGTGCGGGCCGGGCTGCCCGAGCTTCCGGCGGCCCGCAAGGAACGCCTGGCCGGACAGTACGGTCTGCCTCCCAAAGATGCAGGTCTGCTGGCCGCCAACAAGCCCCTGGGCGACTACTTCGAGGCCTTGGCCGGAGCCACCGGTGACGCCCGGACGTCGGCCAACTGGGTGTTGGGCGATTTCTCCGCGTACCTCAATACGGCCGGACTGGAAGTGGCGGAGTGCCCGGTGACCGTGGCCGCCCTTACCGAACTGCTGGGGCTGATCGCGGATGGCACCCTCTCCGGCAAGATGGCCAAGGAAGTCTTCGAGACCATGACCTCCACCGGCGAGAGCGCCAGGAGCATCGTGGCCGAAAGGGGGCTGGGCCAGATCTCCGACGCGGGCGAGCTCGACGCCATCGTGGCGCGTATCGTGGCTGCCAACCCGGGTCCCGCGGAGGAGTTCCGTCAGGGTCGGGATCGCGTTCTCGGCTTCTTCGTCGGACAGGTGATGAAAGAGACCAAGGGCCAGGCGAACCCGCAGATGGTCAACGACTTGCTGCGCAAACACCTGGGTTCGCAAGTCTCGCAAGGTTGAAAACCAGACCCATCTCTGTTACCTTGCCTTACCTTTGTTGCGGGCCCTGCGAGGCCGGGGCTTCGGAAGAGTGGCGAAAACGTTCGAGCATCCCAGGAAGGTGTCAGCCTCGTGCAGTCCTCAGATGCGCACCCCGAATCGTGCCCTGTTCTCAAGACCGCTGACATCATTTCAGGCAAGTGGACCCTCCTCATCCTGCGCGACCTTTCCAAGGGCATCAACCGTTTCAGCGCCCTCGAGCGCTCGCTCGCCGGCATCAGCCCTAAGACTCTCTCCGAACGGCTCAAGAGCTTGGAGAAGGCGGGCATCGTCACGCGCAAGAGCTTTGCCGAGGTACCTCCAAGGGTCGAATACACGCTCACGGAAATGGGCTGGGACCTCATCCCTCTCATCGGACACATGCGGGACTACGGCACCAAGTGGCTCAGCGACCGTGGTTCACGCGCTTCTGTATCGGCAGATGACAACGCGCCCGGCGCGTAGCTCCATCAACAGTCGTACCGGGCACGGAGGGCGAAATTGACTGGGACCCCAGCGTCGGAAGGTTGGATCATCAACCTCGAGGAAGTTGACGGGCTCATCGAGCTTGGCCGCGGGCGAGGCTTCGTCACGACGGAAGATATTGCCGAGGTACTGGCCGAGCTGGATCTCACCACGGAGCAGATCGAGTCGATGTACACCACGCTGCTGGACCAAGGCATCGAGGTGGTCGACGAGACCTCCCTCGATGCAGACGAGGAACTGGAGCTCGATGGCCGCGCCGAACAGTTGGAATGGCGCCGCAGCGTCGACGAGCTGGATCTGAGCGTCGATGTGCCCACCACCGACCCGGTCCGCATGTATCTCAAGGAGATCGGGCGAGTGAAGCTGCTCACCGCCCAGCAAGAGGTGTCGCTGGCCAAGCGCATCGAGCGCGGCGACATCCGTGCCAAGCACGAGCTGACCGAGGCCAACCTGCGCCTCGTCGTATCTATCGCCAAGAGGTATCACACCGACGGGATGAGCTTTCTCGACCTCATCCAAGAGGGGAACCTGGGCCTCATCAGGGCCGTGGAGAAGTTCGACTACCGCAAAGGTCACAAGTTCTCCACGTACGCCACGTGGTGGATCCGGCAGGCAATCACCCGGGCCATCGCCGACAAGGCTCGTACCATCCGCATCCCCGTGCACATGGTGGAGAAGATCAACAAGCTCATCCGGGTCCAACGGCAGTTGCTGCAGAACATGGGCCGCGAGCCCGCTCCCGAAGAGATCGCCACCGAGATGGGCATGAGCGACCTGGAGATACGCGAGATCCTCCGCATCAGCCAGACCACCGTCTCTCTGGAGACGCCCATCGGCGAAGAAGAGGATTCAGAGCTTGGCGACTTCATCGAGGACGAGGACGCGGTCCGCTCCTTCGACGCCGTGGCCCTGCAACTCGACCGGGACGGGGTCAACGAGGCTCTGGCTATGCTGCCCTACCGGGAGCGGAAGGTCATCGAGCTGCGCTTCGGCCTGAAAGGCGAGCACCCCCGCACTCTGGAAGAAGTGGCCAAGAGGTTCGGGGTCACGCGGGAACGCATCCGCCAGATCGAAGCGAAGGCCTTGGCCAAGCTACAGGCCATCGACAAGACCCGCAACCTGCGGAGCCGCGTCCAGTAGTCACGGAGCGTAATTGGATCCGCACGAGCCGACTCACTCAATGGACCACATGAGCCACCACGATCACGGCGAACCGGAGGAGGATGTCCGGCATCTGCCGGGGAGCTACACCATCCAACTTCCCGTGGAGCGCATGAACTGTGCCGCCTGCGTGGCCCGGGTGGAGAAGGCCCTCGCGTCGGTAGAGGGTGTCACCTCGGTGGCCGTGAACCTTGCCACGGAACGCGCCCAAGTCAGCTACAACCCCCACCGGACTTCCACAGGGGCTTTGGCCGCCGCCGTCCAGTCCGCCGGCTACGGCGTTACCCAGATCACCGCTACCTTACCAGTACTCGGGATGGATTGCGCCTCGTGCGCCACCAGGGTGAGCAGGGTCGTTCAGAGGGTGCCCGGAGTGGTCGAGGCGGCGGTCAACCTGGCCACTGAGTCGCTCACGGTCACCTACCTACCCGGTGCGACGAGCCCCTCCGACATCGCCAAGACGGTGGAGAGCAACGGTTACAAGCTGGTGCTCCCCACTGGGGGCGCCGGCGGGCCGGAACCGGGCGCTGTCGCCGAAGCCGCGCGCCGGAAGCAGGTGCGGCTGATCCGGTTGAAGTTCATCGTTGCCCTCGCTGTGGGGGCGGTGCTCATGCTCATGTTTCTCATCCCGGAGTCGTGGC
>MELN01000021.1:41888-42138 GCA_001768675.1 Actinobacteria bacterium RBG_16_64_13
CGGCGCCCAGTTCTACCGGGGCGCCTGGGCCGCGCTCCGCCACCGGACGAGCGACATGAACACTTTGATCGCGGTGGGGACTTCGGTGGCCTACCTGTACTCGGCCGCGGTCACTTTCTTCTCGGGCGCTTTCGAGAGCGCCGCTGGGGCTGGAGTCGAGGCAACGGTGTATTACGACTCGGCGGTGATCATCATCGGGCTCATCCTGCTGGGCCGCTATCTCGAGGCCCGGGCCAAAGGGCAGACCGGC
>MELN01000021.1:42147-42311 GCA_001768675.1 Actinobacteria bacterium RBG_16_64_13
CGCCGGCTCATGGGCCTGCAGGCCAAGACCGCCCGGGTGGTGCGGGAGGCGGCCGGTGACTCCGGGGCGCCGGCGCCCGTCGAAGCCCCGGTCTCCGCTGCGGGAGTCGAGATCGACATCCCGGTGGAGGAAGTCGTCGTGGGCGACGTGGTCGTCGTGCGGCC
>MELN01000021.1:42369-59880 GCA_001768675.1 Actinobacteria bacterium RBG_16_64_13
CCGCCATCGACGAGTCCATGCTCACGGGCGAATCTATCCCGGTGGAGAAGGGACCCGGGGACGAAGTCATCGGGGCCACTCTCAACCGCACCGGCTCGTTCCACTTCCGAGCGACCAAGGTGGGGCGCGACACCGCGCTGGCCCAGATCGTGCGTCTGGTGGAAGAGGCCCAGGGCTCGAAGGCCCCCATCCAGCGAGTAGCGGACTACATCGCCAGTATCTTCGTGCCGGTGGTGCTCGGGGTCGCGGTGGTCACCTTTCTGATCTGGTACTTCGTGGGGCCGCAGCCGGTGTTCACCCTAGCGCTGCTGGCCTTCGTCTCCGTTCTCATCATCGCCTGCCCCTGTGCGATGGGTCTGGCCACCCCAACGGCCATCGTGGTCGGCACAGGCAAGGGCGCCGAGAACGGCATCCTCATCCGCTCGGGGGAGGCGCTGGAACGGGCGCACAAGCTCGACGTCGTGGTCCTGGACAAGACCGGGACTCTGACCCGCGGCAAGCCCGAGGTGACCGACGTCGTCGCGCTTGAGGCAGTCATGACCACCGGCGCGGTCGCGATGGCTGGTGCCGCTCTCGCCGGTCCCCAAGTGACGTTGGGCAATACCGACACGGCACCCGGCGGGAACGGCCCGGCCCTCTCGCTCAACTCTGCCGAGCTCACCCTTCTCGGCCTGGCGGCCTCGGCCGAGCGCGGCTCGGAGCACCCACTTGGCGAGGCCATTGTGGAGGCGGCGCGCTCCCAGGGGCTGAGACTCCTCAAGGCAACGGACTTCGAGGCTATCCCCGGCAGGGGAGTGGAAGCGAGTCTGCATCAGCCTGATCTACCGGCCTTGAGGCCGCTGCCGGGAGGGAGCGGATCGCCGGCGCAGCGAGGCGCTCAGCCGGCGCCCATCCGGGTCTTGCTGGGCAACCGCCGTCTCATCGACGAGCGTGGGCTCGCGCTGGCCGATCTTGCCGACCGTTCCGAACAGCTCGCCGAGGAGGGCAAGACCCCGATGTTCGTGGTCGTCGATGGAGCCGTGGCCGGGATGATCGGCGTCGCCGACGTGCTCAAGCCCGACTCGGTCGCCGCGGTGCGCACTATGGAGGCGCTGGGTCTCGAGGTCTACATGCTCACCGGCGACAATCGGCGGACCGCCGAGGCCATCGCCCGGCAGGTCGGCATCCGCAACGTACTGGCTGAAGTGCTTCCCGAGCGCAAGGCCCAAGCGGTCAAGGACCTCCAGGCGGCCGGCAAGGTGGTAGCCATGGTGGGCGACGGCATCAACGACGCGCCGGCCCTTGCTCAGGCCGACATAGGCATCGCCATCGGCACCGGTACCGACGTGGCCATGGAGACGTCCGACATCACTCTGATCCGGGGAGATCTTGCCCCCATCGGAACGGCCATCAAGCTCAGTAGGGCGACCATGCGGATAATCAAGCAAAATCTGGGCTGGGCCTTTGGATACAACATAGCCCTCATCCCCGTGGCCGCGGGAGTGCTCTACCCGGCCTTCGGCATCCTGCTCGACCCGGTGTACGCCGCGGTGGCTATGGCGCTCTCCTCGGTGAGCGTGCTCTTCAACTCGCTGCGGCTGCGGCGTTTCCGGGCGGGGTAAACGCCGGCCGGGTGGGCCCTGACCTGGGGCGTCGCGGCCTTGGCGGCTCGCTGGCCCTGCTGGTATCATCTTGGCCCCTGACGCGGGCGATTAGCTCAGTGGGAGAGCGCTGCATTCACACTGCAGAAGTCACTGGTTCAAATCCAGTATCGCCCACCTGTATCGACTTGGAACCCTCCTATTCGAGTTCGCGACCGCAGTGGGGGCATCTCCTTCTCTGTTGTCCACGCCTGGCCTGCAATTCTTCCGCGAAGCCAGACGCCAACATGCCGGCAGGCATCGCGAACAGGGCAATCCCGAGAAGCGAGATGATCGCTCCCACTACCTTGCCCGTGACCGTGACCGGGTATACGTCGCCATACCCGACGGTCGTCATGGTGCTGACTCCCCACCACATAGCGGCAGGGATGCTGGAGAACTTTTCGGGCTGCGCTGAGCGCTCGATGAAGTACATCAAGCTGGAGAGGAGAACCAGGAGTATTACGACGACGAGGGCTGCCACGAGGATTTGCTCCTTCTTCGCCCTGAGCACGCGTGCCAGAATCTGGAAGGACTGGAAGTAGCGGGTTGTCTTGAATAGCCGCATGAGCCGGAAGAGGCGAAGCGCCCGGACGAAGGTAGTGTCCACCGTCTTCACCCCTAGGAAGGCGAGCGGATAGAAGGGAGCGATGGCGATGAGGTCAATAAGTGCCAGGGGTGTGACCGCATAACGCAGACGGCCCCAGAGGGGATGAGAGTACTTCTCGTCCACCGTACAGGACCACGAGCGAAAGAGGTACTCGACAGAGAAGATGATGACGGAGGCCATCTCAAAGTAGTAGAAGACCGCCTCATAGCTGTCGTTGAGCGACTTGACCGTCTGAAGTATCACCGCCATGACGTTGAGGACGATAAGGGTGATGATGAAGAAGCCGAACGCTCTTGCGGCCTGGTCATGGGGGTAGGTGATGACGAGAATGTCGTGAACCCGCTTCTTCACCGACTCGTATGTGGAGCGGCCACCACTGTCGATCGTGGTCCGACGGGTCTCTCGCATCATCTACTTCCTCTCCGCAGGGTAGGAGTCGTCGCGACCTTTGGCGGGATCATGGCTTACATATCTTGCATGGTGTATATCCGGCCGCAATTGCGTCGGTCCGACTGATCGCGTGCTTGCTCTTCGATAGCGAAGAACATCCAGCACGGTGATACTTCTTCCCGGTATCAGTGATGTAGACGGCATCGCCGCCTCCCGACTGGGCAGTTGAGGTAGTGGAGGCTATCGTCGTGGTAGTCGTCACTACCGTCGTCGTAGTGGCCTTGCTGGTTGACACGATGGTCGACACGGTCGTCATCGCCGAATCCTTGCCCGTGGTGCTGGTTGCTGGGTTCGTTGTTGCGACTGACACCGTCGTCGGTGAGTCACGCGACATAGTCGTTGAAGGCCTGGCACTTGTGGCGGTCGATGTGGCGCCGGTTCCGAGCAACTCAAGTGTCGTGGCTGTGGTCGCGGTCGGTTGTGAATCGTTCGACAGACAACCCGCCACGCTGCCGATCACGGCGATGGCGGCCACCCCAACAACGCCGATCAGAATCTTGCGGCCTTTGGTCATGATGCCCCTCCCCGGCCAGCTGCTTTCCTGTCCACCTCTGTCTCAGTAGTCGTAGCTCTCCACGATTTGGTCTTGCGGGTCCAACAACTTCACCGTATCACCGTCGTTGTTCCAGATGGCGGCGCCAAATGCCCCCCAGTGAAGGTCGGTCCGCGTATCGGTCCCCTCTCCGCTGTGGAGCTTGAAGACATCACCCCTCTTGAACACTCGGTCAGGAAACCGATAGCGGTGGCCCGTCTGGTCTTCGACCGAGTAACCGAGGAGCGCCCCGGACACGACTACCTCGAAGGTGATGTACTCCTCGTTGAGGTTGAGGCTGTCGTCCCCGGGCGCGTCGTACTCAACGGCGACTATCCGTAGGGGGCTGTCGGTCGGTTCTCCCCACATCCCAAGTTGTGCTGCTTGTGCCTCGTCCTGTGCGGCCTGGAACCTCTCGACGTACTTCACATTGGGGGGAACCGTGTACACGGTCGCAAGCCCTCGCCAGAGAAGTTCCGCGTTGACCATTGTCTGGCCCACCCAGATATAGGCCAGGCGCCGGTCATACTGGTCGTGTGTTTCCACGTCCAGCTCGAGGCGCACGTTCGTGCCGCCAACCAACTTGGTCAGCCCCTCTGTCGCATCCGCCGAAAATGCTTCGCCAGTCTCTGGGGCGTCGATACCGATGAGACGAACTTCCTCCTCGGCCCCGTCCGAGAAGACGACGACGGTGTCACCGTCGATCACCTTTGTAACACGGCCCTCACCTACCGCGACAGCTGTGGTAGCGATGACCGTGGCGATGGTCGTCGAGGGCAGCCTGGTGGTGCTTGAGGCGGTCAAGGTGGGTGTGATTGCTGTGGACGAAGTACTAAGGCTGCCGACGAAGGGGAGAATGGAATCAGGTGCCACGGAAGAGGAGTCTGGTTCCTCATTGGGTGAGGGGGCTGCAATAGCAGCGACCACGACGGCCACGGCTCCCAACAGCAGAAGTAACTTCTGTGTACGTGTTCGCCGCTTCCACCAGCCAATCACGGCTGAATCCTCCGACAAGACACCGATTACCCCCTCTTCTGGGGTTCGTCCATCGAACGGCTTTGTCTTCTTCTACTGTAGACCAGAGTTCGGACGGGAGTGCGAGCGAAGAATCACACTCTCGGATCCTCTCGTGGTCCACCGGTCTGGGCTGGCATTTCCCTCGGCTCGGGCCGTTCTCATGCTGGAGGTAAGCGCGATCCTGTTCCGCTGCGCCGCCGCCAGATACTCGAAATAGGAGTAACATGGTGCGCGTTTCTAGCATTGCCCGACGGACTCCGCCGGCACGTTTCGGCTGGGCAGACACGGGGCAATCTACGGGGACCATCGTCCAAAGGACCGATCGAAGTCCTCGACACTGGTCCAGCGGAATCCAAGCTAAGGAGTGAGAACAAGTGGCGGGTAATTGCCCGGGTCAAGATGGAAGGAACCTGTCGGTCTCCCTCCACATATGCCCGAACTGCGGTAACGAGGTCGAGATCTTTTCCGATGAGACCCGCGTCAGGTGCCGCAAGTGCGGTAACTACGTCCAGAAGGAGAACGTGCCCAGTTGCATCCAGTGGTGCGCGAAGGCGCGTGAATGTCTAGGCGAGGAACGGTGGGCCCTTCTCACCGCCGACCGCGACGAGCGTGGGGACGACGGTGGAGAAGATGGTCAGTGAGATGAGACCTCCGGAGACGTCTGAATGCCCAAGATCGCGGTAGCCGGCAAGGGGGGCGTCGGCAAGACGACGTTCAGCGGTGTCTTGGCCCGCGTGTTGGCGGCGGCCGGGGAGAAGGTATACGCGATCGACGCCGATCCGAATCCCACACTGGGCCAAGTCCTGGGGTTCCCGGAAGAGCTCATGGCCCAAGTAGTGCCCATCGTCCAAATGGCGGACCTCATCGAAGAGCGCACCGGTGCCCGGCCGGGCGAGAGTGGCGCCTATTTTCGTCTCAACCCCCGGGTGGATGATATTCCGGAGCGGTTCTCGGTGGCGTACCAAGGGGTGCATCTGCTTGAAATGGGCACTGTCAAGGGGGCCGGCGCCGGATGCGTGTGCCCCGAGAACACCATTCTGCGCGCCTTGGTCACCCACTTGCTCCTCCGGGAGCGGGAGACCGTGATCATGGACATGGTGGCTGGAGTCGAGCACCTCGGGCGCGGCACCGCTGCCGCGGTCGACGCGATGTACGTCGTCGTGGAGCCCGGCCAGCGCAGCCTGGGCGTGGCCGCCGACATCGTCCGGCTTGCCGACGAACTGGGCATACCGGCCCTCTGGATGGTGGCCAACAAGGTGCGGGGAGAACAAGATCTCGATTTCATCCGCGGCCATCTGGGTGGGCGAAAGCTGGCGGGTTGGCTGCCAAGGGATGACCACGTGGTGGAGGCCGATATGCAAGGCCGTGCCCTCTACGATGCCGCCCCCGAGTTGGCCAGGCGGGTCGAGGCGATCGCCCGGGAGACCGGGCTCATTCACGAGCCCAGCGTTCCGGTACCTTGAGCCGGTCCTCGACACTTCTTGACAAATATCACCGGTTGATATACTGCCTCGTGGATTTCCTGAGTAATGGTCTCAGCTAGTTCTGTACGGTCTGACGTCGACATGGTGCCGCCGGTGTTCTGCAACCAGCCTCTCTCCTAGCGAAGCCACTCGAATCGTCAACACCAGTGGGCGCCAGCGGCGGACGGCGCCCTCGACATGAGAAAGGTAAGTACGCAGCATGAAGGAGACAGTCATCAACGTGCCGACGATGTGGGCCGATCATCATGTGTTGACCGCGCGCCAGGCCCTGTTGGGTCTGAGGGGCGTCGCCGAGGTCGAGGCCAGCTCTGCCAGGCGCAGCGTGCTGGTGCGCTTCGATGAGAATGCCACGACGATCGAAGCCATCCAGCGAGCCCTGAAGTCGGCCGGCTACGTGCCAGATGAGGCGCAGGCCATGAACGAGTTCCCTAAGCGGCACGAGGATGGTTCGGCCTGGTATCTGGTGCTCGGCCGCAAGACGACCACCGAGAGAAAAGACCGCGAAATGGCGGGAGACTTCCGGCGCTACTAGCCACGGGAAGCCCTCCGGCTTCATGGATATATGTTGAAAGGAGAAGGACAGATGCCGGAAGAGAAGCCGGATAAGAAGGTGGAGAAGAAGCCAACGGACATGAGCATCGACACCGCAGTGTGCGAAGTCCTCAGCAACTGCGAAGGTGTTGTCGAAACCGCTTTTGATCGCGCCATCAGCATCAGGCCCTGCCCCATAGGCGCCGAGGGCGCCTGCTGCAAGCACTGTGCCATGGGCCCCTGCCGGTTGGTGGCCAAGACCACCCGCGGCGTATGCGGAGCCACTCGCGCTACGGTCGCAGCCCGCAATTTCGCTCGGGCCGTGGCCGCGGGCGCCGCGGCGCACTCCGACCATGGCCGCGGCATGGCCTTCGCCCTGCTGGCTGTGGCAAAAGGCGAGACGGAGGGCTTTCGCATCCGTGATGAGGCGAAGGTGCACGCGGTAGCCGGATACATGGGTATCAAGAGCGAAGGCCGGCCGATCATGGACGTCGCCCGCGAGATCGCCGAGACGGCTCTGGGCGAGTTCGGCAAGCAGACAGGTGAGCTCATATACCTGAAGCGCGCCACTCCCGCCCGTCAGGAACTCTGGCGCAAAGAGAAGATCGCTCCCCGGGGCATCGACCGCGAGGTAGTGGAGGTCATGCACCGCACCCACATGGGTGTCGACCAGGACGCCGAGAACATCCTCGACCAGACGCTACGGGCGTCTATGACCGATGGCTGGGGTGGTTCGATGCTGGCCACCGACATCACCGATATCCTCTTCGGCACTCCGACCCCGTTGCAGAGCCAGGTGAACCTCGGCGTGCTCAAGGACGACGAAGTGAACCTGGTGGTCCACGGCCATGAGCCGACATTGTCGGAGATGATCGTCGCCGCTTCCACCGATCCCGAGCTGCTGGAGTACGCCAAGAGCAAGGGAGCCAACGGGATAAATCTGGCCGGCATCTGTTGCACGGCTAACGAAGTGTTGATGCGCCACGGTATCCCGCCGGCGGGCAACTTCCTGTCGCAGGAGCTCGCGATCGCCACGGGCGCCGTGGAAGCGATGATCGTCGACGTCCAGTGCATCATGCAGTCCTTGGCCGAAGTTGCTACTCATTTCCATACAAAGGTGATCACCACGTCGCCCAAGGCCAAGATCGAGGGCGCCACGCACATGGAATACGACGAGCATCATGCCTACCAGAGCGCGAAGGACATCGTGCGCGTCGCCATCGACAACTACCCCAACCGCGGGGCGGCGAAGATCCCCGGCCCCAAACCCGACGAGGCGCTCATCGCCGGTTTCTCTCATGAGTACATACGCTACATGCAGGGCGGTCTCTACCGGGGTTCCTTCAGGCCCCTCAACGACGCCGTCGCCGCCGGCCGCATCCGCGGGCTGGCCGGCGTGGTGGGATGCAACAACGCCCGTGTCGCCCAGGACGCTCCGACGGTCCAGATCATCCGCGAGCTGATCAAGAACGACGTGCTGGTGGTTGTCACGGGTTGTGCCGCCACCGGAGCGGCCAAATACGGCTACCTGCAGCCTGAGTTCATGGACCATGCAGGGGCGGGACTGCGCGAGGTCTGCGAGGCCATCGGCATCCCGCCGGTGGTGCACGTGGGCTCGTGCGTGGACAACTCCCGGATCCTGACCATACTCACGGAATGCGCGACCGAAGGCGGACTCGGCGACGATATCTCCGATCTGCCCGCTGTGGGCATCTGTCCCGAGTACATGTCGGAGAAGGCTCTCTCCATCGGCTCGTACTTCGCTGCGTCGGGCGCATATGTGCTGTTCGGCCTGCCGAGCCCGGTGAGCAACAGCCCCGAGGTGGTCGATCTCATCCAGAACGGCTGGAATGCGCGCTTCGGCGGAGGCATCGAGTTCGAGCCCGACATCGATGCACTCATAGCCAAGGTGTTCACACGCATCGACGCCAAGCGTGAGGCGCTTGGCTTGGCCGAGTACGACGCCGCGCGTTTCGGTGAGAGCGGCGACCGACAGATGGAAGAGATGCTCGAGACCCTTGATAAGGGTGGGTCGCTGAACGTCTATTCTGTAAGCCGATAGGCCGCCGACTAGGAGGATTCATACGTGTCTAGATACATCGCCAAGGCGGCCATCCGTGGCGCCAACCTTATCGTAGGCGAAGCCGAGCAGATGGTGGAGGCGGCGGTCGCCGAACTGGGCGCGAGCACACCGGTAGCCTTTACCAATACCGCCTACCACCTTCCCGTCATTCTGGGTTTCACCGGGATGGAGGTGGACAATCTGGGCGAGTTGCGGGAGGCGGTAGCCTACGCCAAGCGCCTTCTCAACGCCATGCCGGGTGAGAGCTTGTGGCTTCCTTATCTGGGTGAGACGCTGGACGCGGGAGCAGCCACCCTCTTGGCCACAGAGGCCATCGAGGCGGTGCGCTTTGCCCGCGGCCTGCAGCCCGAGCCGATACCTGGTCTTCACCTTACCGGCACGAGCTTCACCAGCCCCGACAACAACGGCGGTGGCGCCGATGGCGGGCACGCCAATGGTCCCATCGACGACATTCAGTTGCGGGCGTGGGGTATTCAGTTGGTCGACGGCCGCATGCCCGGTTTCGCGGCCATCATAGGCGCGGCTCGGAGCAACGAGGCCGCCGTGTCCATCGTACGGGAGTTGCAGAAGCGCAACATCCTGGTGTTCCTCTCGGGCAACGTCAACGGGCGCAGCATCATCCATCAGTTGATGGAAGAAGGTGTCGAGATGGGGTACGACACCTACATCGTGCCCTTCGGGACCGATACCATCTCGGCGATCTATGCTCTTGGCTTCGCCACGCGTTCGGCTCTCACCTTCGGCGGCATGTCCGGTGGCCAGACCCGCGACATCCTGCTCTACAACAAGTACCGGGTGTTCGCCTTTGCGCTCGCGCTGGGTGAGGTGGACGATCTCAAGTACGCGGCGGCGGCCGGCGCCATCAACTACGGCTTCCCCGTCATTGCCGATACGCTGATCCCCCAGATCCTTCCCAGCGGTATCACCTCGTACGAGCACGTCATCAGCATGCCCTTCGACGACATCCCGGGTGACAACGACACAGAGAGGGCGCGGCGCCTGGTGCAACGATGCATGGAGGTCCGCGGAGTCAAGATCAAGATCACCGACGTGCCCATCCCGGTCCCCTACGGCAGCGCCTTCGAGGGCGAGCGGATACGCAAGGCCGACATGCGCGTCGAGTTCGGCGGGTCGAAGGCTCAGGCCTTCGAGTATCTGCGGAGTGTCGGGCTCGACGAGATCGAGGACGGCAAGATCGAGGTGGTTGGGCCCGGCTTCGACGATGTCCCCGAGGGCGGGGCCATGAGCCTGGGCATCGTGGTCGAGGTGGCAGGTCGTAAGATGCAGGAGGACTTCGAGCCCGTGCTCGAGCGCCAGACTCACTACTGGGTGAACGGTGCCTCCGGCATCCAGCACATCGGCCAGCGTGATATCACCTGGATCCGCCTCAGCAAGGCCGCCGTCGACAAGGGCTTCCAGATCAAGAACCTCGGCGACATCTTGTACGCGCGTCTTCACGCCGACTTCGGCGCCATCCTCGACAAGGTGGCGGTGACTATCTACACCGACCCGGACAAGTTCCAGGAGTGGCTCGCCAAGGCGCGTGAAGCCTATCAGGCTCGGAACGTGCGCTTGGCCGACATGGTGGACGAGTCGATCGAAGAGTTCTACAGCTGTACCTTGTGCCAGAGCTTCGCCCCCAACCACGTGTGCGTGATATCTCCTGAGAGGCTGGGGCTCTGCGGGGCCTACAACTGGCTGGACTGCAAGGCGTCGAACCAGATCAACCCTACCGGCCCCAACCAGCCGATCCCGAAAGGGATCTGTCTGGATCCGGTGTTCGGCGTGTGGCAGGGCTCCAACGAGTTCGCCTATCAGAACACCCACCAGACGGTGGAGCGGGTCACCCTCTACTCCATCATGCAAGACCCGATGACCGCCTGCGGTTGCTTCGAGTGCATCGCCGTGGTCATTCCCGAGGCCAATGGGGTGATGGTCGTCTCGCGCGAAGACCCGAGCATGACCCCAGCTGGAATGACCTTCTCCACCCTGGCCGGGGTGGCAGGCGGCGGGCTGCAGACGCCGGGCATGATGGGGGTAGGCAAGTACTACCTGCTCAGCCGCAAGTTCATCTCCGCCGACGGAGGCTTCAAGCGCATCGTCTGGATGTCCAGCGTCCTCAAGGGGATGATGGCGGACGAGCTGAAGGGTGTCTGCGAGCGGGAGGGCGATCCGGACCTGCTGGACAAGATCGCGGACGAGCGCTCGGCCACCACGGTGGAGGAGCTCCTTCCTTTCCTGGAGGAGCACCAGCACCCGGCTCTTGCGATGGATCCGATCTTCTAGGTCTGCGCTGACTCACGTATGCACATGAAAGGAGACCCCGGATGTCCGTAGCCATGCCTAACGTCAACGAGACCTGGACCGGTAAGATCCTCGAGGTGACCCTGGGCGCCGGGCCCGACAAGGGCGGCACCCGCGGGAAGACCGTCACCGTGGGTGGAGAGACCACCTTGCCCTTCCTGCACTTTGAGGGCGAGATCCCCAACAAGCCTGTCGTCGCCGTCGAGGTCAGAGACCGTGCCCCCGACGACTGGTCGGAGCTGCTCGTGAAGGCCTGGGGGGACTCGCTCAAGGACCCTGCGGCTTGGGCCGCCAAAGCTGAAGGACTCGGGGCCGAGATCATCGCGCTCTCGCTTGACAGCGCGCACCCGGAGCGCGGCAATACCGGGGCCAAGGAAGCCCGCGAGACCGTGCGCCAGGTGCTCAAGGCAACATCGTTGCCCCTGATCATCTACGGACCCGGCCAGCCGGACAAGGACAACGAGGTGTTGGTGGCCGCCGCCGAGGAGGCGGCAGGCGAGCGCGTGGCGCTCGGCAACTGTGAGGAGAAGAACTACCGCACCGTGGTCGCCGCCGCCCTGGCCAACAACCAGGTGGTCATCGCCAAGACCCCCATCGACGTCAACCTCGCGAAGCAGTTGAACGTTCTTATCGGCGACATGCGTCTCGATCGGGACCGCATCCTGATCGACCCCACCACCGGGGCGCTCGGCTACGGCCTGGAGTATACGTACTCGGTCATGGAGCGAGTGCGCCTGGCGGCGCTCACCGGAGACAGCGCGCTGCAGCAGCCCCTGATCGTGACGGCGGGGTACGAAGCCTGGAGGGCCAAGGAAGCCCGGACCAACGACGGTGTCCCGACGCAGTGGGGAGACTGGGCCAAACGCGCGGTGCTTTGGGAAGCCAACACCGCGGTCACCCTGTTGGAGACAGGCGCGGACATCCTTGTGCTGCGGCACCCGGAGACTATCCCGCTGGTCAAGCGGGCCATCGCCGGACTCATGACCCGTGCCGGGGCATGACGACCGGCGCAGCATCTTCACCGATGACCGGCAACATCCCTAAGCGAAAGGAGCGCGCCACATGGCACTGAGTGGCCTAGCGATATACAAGATGCTCCCGCAGACCAACTGCAAGGAGTGCGGCTTCCCCACATGCCTGGCCTTTTCGATGAAGCTCGCCGCCCGGCAGGTAGAGCTTTCGGCCTGTCCACACGTCTCCGAAGAGACCAAGACCCAACTCGACAGCGCTTCGGCGCCTCCCATCCGGCTGATCTCCCTTGGCAAGGACGGGCACAAGCTGGAGGTGGGCAACGAGACCGTGATCTTCCGGCACGAGAAGACCTTCTACCATCAGCCGGGTCTCATCTACCGCCTGGCCGACAGCCTGGACGACCAGGAGTTCACGCACCGCCTTGACCAGGTGGCCGACTACGGCGTCGAGCGTGTGGGCATGGATCTGCGCCCCGACGGGGTTGCCGTTCAGGACTCGTCCGGCTCCGCAGACACGTTCGCGGCACGGGTGGGCCAAGTGGCGGGCAAGGGTTTGGCGATAATTCTCATGAGCTCCGACCCCGCGACCATGGAGGCGGGTCTCAAAGCGGCTCAGGGCAAGGAACCGCTCATCTACGCGGCCGATTCCGGGAACTGGCAGCCGATGGCCGATCTGGCCAAGAAGTACGGCGCGCCTCTGGCCGTCCTCGGAGCGGGGGGCGACCTTGAAGCTTTGGCGGCCCTGGCCGAGCAGGTGGCCGGCTACGGTGTGGAAAACCTGGTGCTCGACCCGGGCGCTCGGGGCTGGTCCGACTCTCTCGGCGCCCTGACCCGGATGCGGCGCGCGGCCATCAAGAAGAACTTCCGGCCGCTGGGCTACCCCGTGATCACCTTCCCGGGAGAAGGCAGTGAAGACCCCCGCGAGGAAGCGATGCTGGCTTCCCAGTTCATCGATAGGTACGCTTCGCTTATAGTCATGGACGACTTCGAGCCGGCGGCGCTCTACTCGCTCCTCACCCTGCGGCAGAACATCTACACCGACCCGCAGAAGCCCATCCAAGTCACCCCGGGTCTGTACGAGATCGGCGATCCCAAGGGCGACTCACCCCTGCTGGTCACCACCAACTTCTCGCTCACATACTTCTCGGTGGCTGGTGAGGTGGAGGGCAGCGGGCGGCCGGCGTGGCTGCTCGTGGCCGACTCTGAGGGCATGTCGGTGCTCACGGCCTGGGCGGCCGGCAAGTTCGACGCCGAACGCATAGCCAAAGCGGTGAAGGCCGCCGAGGTGCCGGACAAGATCAGCCACAAGAGCATCGTCATCCCCGGGTTCGTGGCCAGCATATCGGGCGACCTCGAAGAGGAACTGGCCGGGTGGCAGATCCTGGTGGGCCCGCGGGAAGCCATCGGCATCCCGTCATACCTGAGGCAACTGGCGAAGGGCTGATGTCTCCGGGCGACGGTACCAGCATGGACGACGGCAACGGCAGGCAGTGCCTCGTTCGCTTGGAACCGAGCGAGCAGACGGTTTATATCGCTTTCGGTGGCCTGCTCGAGGAGGCCATCACCCAGGCAGGGTTGAGCGTGCCCCTCCCTTGCGGCGGTCAGGGGCGCTGCGGCCGCTGTGTGGTGCAGGTGCGGGAGGGAACGGTCCGCCGCCGCTCGGCGCTCCGCCTCAGCGAAGATGATATCGAGCAGGGCTATGCCCTCGCCTGTCAGACCCTTATCGAAGGAGACCTTACCGTCTGGGTGCCGCCCCATGAAGAACTGGTGCAGCGCCTCGAGGCGGGCGACCGCGCCGAAAAGGCCGCGCCGGAGGTCATGCTCTGCGACCATGCGGCAAAGCCTTGGGTGGCGCGCTACCAGACGACGGTCGAGCCGCCCTCAATGGGCGACAACACGCCCGACCTGGAGCGCCTGCAGCGAGAGTTGGCCCGCCAGCACGGCCTGAGGGACGTCAGGCCGACCCTTGCGGCTCTTGCCAAGTTGCCGACGGTGCTGCGCGAAGGCGAGTGGACCGTCACGGTGGAGATCGAGCAAGGTGACTGGGCCGCTCCCGACGGGCCGTACCGCTTGCTGGACGTGCTTCCCGGCAGCGCCGAGACAAGAGTCCTCGGCCTGGCCATCGATATCGGCACCACCAGCGTCGCCACGTACCTGGGCGATCTCGAGACCGGCGAGCTTGTCGACCATGCTTCGGCCTTCAACAGCCAGATAGCACGGGGTGAGGACGTCATCTCCCGCATCATCTACGCCCGGCAACCCGAGCACCGTCAGGAGTTGCAGGAGCGGGTGATCACTACCATCAACGCTCTCGTGGACGAGATGCTCGCCCGCCAGAACCTGATGCCGGAGCGGATCGCGCTCGCCACGGTCGCGGGCAACACCACGATGATCCATCTGTTCTTAGGATTGGAGCCGCAGTACATCCGCACGGAACCCTACATTCCCGCCGCCGGCAAGTTCCCGCCGGTGCCTGCGGTCTCGCTTGGCCTTCATATGCGACCGGAGGCCCTGGTGGATTGTCTCCCGGTGGTGGGGGCTTACGTGGGCGGCGACATCACCGCCGGGCTGCTGCGCACCGGCATGCACGAGCAGGAGGCTGTCACGCTGTTCATCGACGTGGGCACCAACGGCGAGATGGTGCTGGGGAATTCGGACTGGTTGATCACCTGCGCATGTTCGGCCGGCCCGGCCTTCGAAGGCGCCGGTGCGACCTCGGGGACCCCGGCCGTCACCGGCGCGATCGAGCAGGTATGGATCGATCCGAGGAGCCTCGAACCCACGTGGGCGACCCTCGGAGACGCGCCGCCCATCGGCATCTGCGGTTCAGGGATGATCTCCCTTCTGGGCGAGATGATGATCACCGGCGTGATCGACAAGGGTGGGCGGATCGCCGGCCACGGGCGCAGCCCACGGGTGCGGCGCGGCGAGGAGGGCCCGGAATACGTCATCGTCTGGGCCGCCGAGACCGGCGCAGGCGACAAGGACATCGTGCTGACCGAGACCGATATCCAGAACCTGCTGCGGGCCAAGGCCGCCATTTACGCCGGAGCCACGGTCCTCTGCGAAAGCGTGGGCTTGGCCATCACGGATGTGGAGAGGGTGCTGATCGGTGGAGGCTTTGGCCGCCACATCGATGTGGAGAAGGCCATCCAGATCGGTCTCTTGCCCGACATGCCCTGGGAACAGTTCACGTACCTGGGCAACACCTCGATCCAGGGAGCGTATCTGGCCCTCACCTGTCGGGAGGGACGCGCGCAGGCGGATGAACTGGCGAACAAGATGACCTATCTGGAGCTGAGCGCCGACGGCCGTTTCATGGATGCTTTCACGTCTGCGCTCTTCATCCCTCACACCGACGAGAGCCGGTTCCCTTCCGTGCAGCGGGCTCTGGCCGAAGCCCGGCCGGAAAGAGTGAGCCACCATGACTGAGACTCTCGCCGTGGTCGGTAAAGGTGGGACCGGCAAGACGACCTTTTCGGCTCTCACGGTCAAGTATCTGCGGGAGGCCGGGCGCACTCCGATCCTCGCAATCGACGCCGACCCCAGCTCGAATCTGAACATGGCCTTGGGGATGGAACTGGGTGAGACCGTGGGCCAGATCCGCGAGGACACCCGCGATCAAGTGACCGGAGGTACCTTCCAACCGGGCATCTCCAAGCCCGACTGGTTTCAGTACCAGGTTATGCAATGCGTTGTCGAAGGCGAAGACGTGGACCTTCTGGCCATGGGGCGTCCGGAAGGGCCGGGCTGCTACTGCGCGGCCAATCACATGCTGCGCGAAGCCATCGACCGCTTGGGTAACAACTACAAGAGCGTAGTGATCGACAACGAGGCGGGGATGGAACATATCAGCCGGCAGACCACGCGCGACGTTGACTGGCTGTTCATCATCAGCGATCCGTCCCAGAGGGGCCTGTCGGCAGCCGAGCACATAGTGCGGCTTGTCGGTTCTCTCGGCACCCGCATAGGGCGCACGGGCCTCATCATCAACCGTGTGGTCGGAGAGCTGCCTGAAGAGATCCGTGAACGAGCCGGCGCACTGGGCGTGCCCCTGCTTGGCATCCTGCCCCAGGATCCAGCCGTCGGCCGTTACGACGCTGAGGGCCGGCCTCTTGTCGACCTCGATGAGTCGTCGGACATCTATCCGGCTGTTAAAGCCGTTCTACAGAAGTGCCTGCAAGAGCTTGACCGTACCTGACGCGAAGGAGGAGTCGTGCTGATCATCGGTGAGAACATCCATATCATCGCTCCCGCTGTGAAGGAGGCCATAGTCAATCGCGATACCATGGCCATCCAGCGCTTGGCCAAAGCGCAGGTCGAGCGGGGCGCCGGGATCTTGGACTTGAACGTAGGCCCTCAGAAGAAAGAAGGGCCGGAGGTCATGCGCTGGCTGGTCCCCGCGGTACAGGAAGTGGCGGACGTGCCTCTGTCCATCGACACCACCAATCTGGAGGCCATCAGGACCGGGCTGGCCCTGCTCAAGCAGCCGGGCATGGTCAACTCCACCTCCGCCGAGCCTGAGCGTTTGGAGAAGGTCCCGCTGGTGGCCGCCGAATACGGGGCCCGTATCATCGCCCTGATGATGGGTAAGAGCGGCATTCCCATGACGGCCGAGGAGCGAGTCTCCATAGCTATAGATACGCTGGTGCCTCGGGCCATCGAGGTGGGCATACCTATCGAGAACCTCTATCTCGATCCCCTGGCCATGACGGTAGCCGGTTGCCAGGAGTTCTGCCCTCCCGCGATAGAGGCCATCCGGTATGTCAAGCAGGGCATGGATCCCGCGCCCATGACCACTATCGGCCTCAGCAACGTCTCGAACACCGTGCCGGCCGAGATGCGCAGCCTGCTCAACCGCACATATCTCGTGATGCTTATGGCGGCGGGCCTGGATTCGGCGATAGCCGACCCCTTGGACGACAAGTTGATGGAGGTCATCCGCATCGTCGAGCGGAGGGACGACTCGACGGGCGCCGGTTCCCTGCTTCTCAAGGTCTACGACCGCACGGCCGCCATGGAGGAACTCGAGCCCTCCGACGTGGACATGTCGGACCCTGAGCAGGCGGATATCTGGAAGACCGTCCAGGTCCTCCTGAACAAGGTCATCTACACGGACTCGTACCTGCGCTCGTAGCGGCAAGGGCGGCGGCAGGGCCGCCACCGGTCAACGCTTCATCGGCTTCGACACGAAGGGCTTGTGTCGGAGCCGACGAGGTGTTAGCGTGTTACAAACTTCACAACCATCGGCATGCCGGGGGATTTGTGGGGCTATGTAGCGTTACAAATTTCACGAATTACGGGAATCCTCGAGGTCTCAGAAGCGGCGGCCTCCCGCGCCAGGGAGAATTTGCTGAGGAGGATCTTTTAGTGGAGTTTGCGCTCACTCGCAGGTGGAGCCACGCCGGCCGGGTCCCCAACGCCCGGGGTATGTGTCTCCCCGGACGTCGAGGTCACGTGAACTCCTTGCGCTGCGAGCCACGCGGTCGGGCCAGACCCCTCGGTCCGGCCTTTCTTTTTCCCCACACGTTGCGTAGTCCCTTACCCTCCAGACTGAAGGGGGAAGCATGAGGACAGGAGTGTTCATCTGCCAGGTCGTGCCGGGCGACACGGCGGTAGTCGATCCCCGGTCTGTTGCGGCGTACGCGGCCAACCTTCCCCATGTTGAATCGGTCAGGGACCTGGGGGTGCTCCCGACGCTTGACCCCCACTCCCTGGCGGCCGAGTTCGCGCGCGATAGGTTGGAGCGCGTGGTGGTGGCCGGAGACTCCCCAGGGTTCTTCAAGCCGGCGTTCACCAAGGCGATGGCGCTCGCGGGCGGAGATCCTGATGAAGTACGGCTGGCATCCTTCCGCGAGCACGGCGCCCTGACCGGGATGGGCGGCGGCACGGTCAGGGCCAAATCGATAT
>MELN01000021.1:59896-61488 GCA_001768675.1 Actinobacteria bacterium RBG_16_64_13
GGGAGTCCCATTCCCCCTGGCGGCCGTGCCGGACAGCACACCCATGCACCCAGGAACGGTGATTATCGGCGGGGGCATCGCCGGCATCCAGGCCGCCTTGGAGATAGCCGATGCGGGCAAGCATGTCTACCTGGTCGAACGGACGGCTACCATCGGCGGCCATATGGCCATGTTCGACAAGACGTTCCCCACCTTGGATTGCGCGGCCTGCATCCTCACCCCCAAGATGGTGGCGGTCGGCCAGCACGAGATGATCGACCTCATGACCTACTGCGAGGTGGAGGGCATCCAGGGTTCCCCCGGCGACTACCGGGTGAAGATACGCAAGAAGGCCCGCCATGTGGACATCGAGGCCTGCGTGGCCTGTAACGCCTGCACGGAGAGTTGCCCCGCGAGGGCGCCAAGCGAGTTCGATTCCGGCATCGCCGAGCGGAAGTCCATCTACATCCCCTTTCCGCAGGCCGTGCCGAACGCCTACGTCCTGGACGAGGCGTCTTGTCTCTACATCCAAAGCGGTGGCCAGCGTTGCGGCGTCTGCGCCAAGAAGTGCCCCAAGCAGTGCATCGATCTGGACGAGAAGGACGAGGTGGTGGAGGTCTCAGTGGGCACCATCATCATTGCCACCGGCTACGACATCTACGACGCCACCAAGATCGAGCGCTACGGGTACGGCGTCCTGCCTAACGTTCTTACCGCCTTGGAGTTCGAGCGTTTGACCAATGCCTCAGGGCCCACGGGAGGCAAGATCGTCGTCAAGACGATGAAGCACAACAAGCGCAAGAAGGTGGACGAATGGGTGCTCGACCCCGAGGGTCCTCCGCCGCGGAACGTCGCCATCATCCACTGTGTCGGCTCACGTGATGCCCAGCACAACCCGTATTGCTCGCGGGTCTGCTGCATGTACTCGCTCAAGTTCGCCCATCTTGTGCGAGAGAAGCTGCCCGAGGCCAACTGCTACGAGTACTACATCGATATGCGGGCCTTCGGAAAAGGGTACGAGGAGTTTGCCGAGCGCATCACCGCCGAAGGGACCCACGTGGTTCGGGGACGCACGGCCCGCATCGTCGAAGAGAACGGGCAGATGGTCGTCAAGGGTGAGGACATCCTGAGCGACAAGATGGTCTCCACCCCGGTAGACCTGGTCATCTTGGCCGTGGGTCTGGTGTCCGCCGCCGGGAGCGACCGGCTGGCCGAGATGCTCGGGATCTGTCGGGATGTCGACGGGTGGTTCGGGGAACTGGACTACAACTCCGATCCGACCGACACCGAACGGGGAGGCGTGTTCGTGGCGGGGGCCTGCCAGGCTCCCAAAGACATCCCCGACACGGTTGCCCAGGCCTCGGCGGTAGCGGCCGCGGTGTTGAAGAGCGTGACCACCGGCCGCGGATTAGACAGCCGGGCCGAGCTCTCCCTCAGTGACATCGAAGCGCGGGCGCGCAATCTCGTACGGGTCTAAGGAGGATCAGCATGGCTGTACGGGTCAATCCCAAACTGATCGACGACCTGGAGGTTTTCGGGGCCGAAGACGTATCCAAGTGCTACCACTGCGGCAACTGCTCGGCCGTGTGCCCGTTCTCGAAGGAGCCGTACAT
>MELN01000021.1:61583-64357 GCA_001768675.1 Actinobacteria bacterium RBG_16_64_13
GCTCCGAGGACTGCCCCCGCGGCGCCGAGCCGGGTGAGACGATGATGAGCCTTCGCCGCTGGTTGACAAGCCGTTACGACTTCACCGGCATATCCAGGGTCTTCTATCGCTCGGGCAAGCTCGAGCTGTTGATCATCGTGATAGCCGCGCTGCTTACCGGCTTGGGGTTCGTGCTCTGGGGCATGTCCAAGGGCAGCATCCACGAGTACGACGGCGCAAATGCCTTTCTGCCCAGCGAGAGCATTCACATATTCGACTGGGGCCTCGCCGGGGTGCTCCTTGTGCTCTTGATCACGAACTGCCTGCGCATGTGGTGGTTCACCGTAGGACGGGACCGAAACATCCACGTGCCTCTGACGACCTACATAAAGAAGTCGTATCTGTTCCCTCTTCATTTCGTGACGCAGATGCGCTACGCGAAATGTGAACGCAAGCGTCCCTGGGTGGTCCACATGGCGCTGGTGTTCAGCTACGTGATCATGCTGGTGCTCATCATGTTCTTCCTCAGGGAATTTCAGCCGGGGCCGGGCATCCCGTGGAGGCTGCACGTGTTCGGCTACATCGCCACAGCCGGGCTCCTGGGGGCTACGATCTTCGCCTTGCAGGGACGCTTGCGCAAGTCGGAGACCCACTACCAGCACTCTCACGAGACCGACTGGATCTTCCTGGCGCTGCTCATCTTTGTGACCTTCACGGGCATCCTGCAGCACATCCTTCACCGCACCGGACTCGATACGGCCGCCAATGTGACCTACGTGGTGCACCTCATGGGCATAGTCCCGATGCTGGGTCTGGAAGTCCCGTTCAGCAAGTGGGCGCACCTGGCCTATCGGCCTCTGGCCATGTACTTCGCCGACGTGCGGGCCGAGGCTGTGCCCGCCGACGAGGAAGAGAAGAGTCCCGTAACCGTCCCTCAGACCATCTAGCCGGAGCGTCACGATGGACGAACACAGAATCGGCGTCTATGTGTGTATGTGCGGTACCAACATCGCCAAGGTGGTGGACACCGAGGCAGTCGCGACCCTCGCCCTGAACGAGCCGGGGGTGGTCGTAGCCAAGTCGTACAAGTACATGTGCTCGAACCCCGGGCAGGAGATGATCGTCGAGGACATCAAGTCCGAAGGTCTGGATCGCGTGGTGGTTGCGGCCTGCAGCCCTCGTATGCACGAACCGACCTTCCGCAAAGCCCTGCAGACGGCAGGCATCAACCCGTACTTCGTGGAGATGGCCAACATCCGTGAGCAGTGCAGCTGGGTTCACGACGACCCAGCTGAAGCGACCGACAAGGCCCGGGCGTTGGCTCTCGCGGCCGTCCGCAGGGTGACCCATCACCAGCCCCTGGAAAGGCGTTCGGTGGAGATGAACCCCAACGTGCTTGTCATCGGGGGAGGAGTGGTGGGCATGACCGCGGCTCTCGAGCTGGCCGACGGGGGAAGCCGCGTGTATCTCGTCGAACGCCAGGACCACCTGGGGGGTAACGTGGCCCGGGTGGATCTCACCGCTCCCTTCCTGGATTCAGCCCGAGACATGGTGACCGCGCTCGTGACGCGCGCCAACGAGCACCCCCGCGTGGACGTGCTGCTCGATTCGGAGGTCGCTTCCCTCGACGGCTTCGTGGGGAACTTCACGACGGTCGTCGACACGAACCCCGACAGGGCCGCGGGTGACGGGCACGGGGTGAAGAGCGAGTTCCAGATAGGCAATGTCGTGGTGGCGACCGGATACAAGGAGTTCGATGCCTCCCGGATGACCCACTACGGCTACGGCAAGCTGCCCGACGTGGTCACCTCCTTCGAATTCGAGAAGATGTTGCGAGCGGGCCGCGTCCAGACCAAAGAGGGCAAGGATCCGCAGTATGTGGCCATCATCCACTGCGTAGGCAGCCGGAGCAAGGAGTTCCACACCTACTGCTCGCGGGTCTGTTGCATGACCGCGCTCAAATACGCCCGGGAGGTGAAATCCGCCGTTCCGAAGGCCTACGTGAGCGACATCTACATCGACATGCACGCTTTCGGCAAGGGCCATGAGGACTTCTACCGGGGCACGTCGGAGGCCAAGACGCTCTTCCTCATGTACGGCAAGAACGACTATCCGGTCATCCGCAAGGCCGGGCCCAAGGACGATTGCGGCATGATCATCGAGGTGAACGAGAAGCTCTCGGGTGAGGTCATCGAGATACCGGCCGACCTTGTGATCCTCATGGTGGGCATGGAAGCCCGGGAGGACTCCGAGGATGTCGCCCGCCTGGTGAACATCAGCCGGGACAAAGACGGGTGGTTCATCGAGAGCCATCCCAAACTGGATCCGGTGGCGACCACCACGGAAGGGATCTACATCGCCGGCGCATGCGCCGCTCCGAAGGACATCCCCGACTCGGTGGCGCAAGCCCGGGCCGCGGCCGGGCGCATCCTGGCTCGCGCGATCCGGGGCACCATCGACATCGACGCGGTGTTTGCCGAGGTCGACGAGGACAAGTGCTCGGGATGCCGCATATGCAACGAGCTCTGCCCCTACTCCGCCATCAGCTATGACGTCGAGAAGAAGCGGAGCACCGTGATCAGCGCCCTGTGCAAGGCGTGCGGCGCCTGCGTGGCTGCCTGTCCCTCCAGCGCCATCACCGCCCGGCACTTCACCGACCAGCAGATATTCGCGCAAATAGAGGGGGTGCTGGCATGAGCTTCGAGCCCATCATAGTCGGCTTCCTCTGTAACTGGTGCTCGTATACGGGCGCCGACCTGGCCGGGACCAGCCGAATCCACTACTCAGCGAACGTC
>MELN01000021.1:64389-66226 GCA_001768675.1 Actinobacteria bacterium RBG_16_64_13
CGATCCCACTCTGGTGCTCAAGGCCCTACGCGAGGGAGCGGATGGCGTCCTCATCTGCGGGTGTCATCCGGGCGACTGCCACTACTCCGAGGGCAACTACAAGATGATGCGCCGTTACCCCCTCCTCAAGAAGATGCTGGCCGACTTCGGTATCGAGGACGCCCGCGTGCGTCTCGAGTGGGTCAGCGCGAGCGAAGGTCAACGTTTCGCGGATATCGTCAACGACATGACCCAGCGCATCCGCGAATTGGGCCCAAGTCCCATCCGGGCGGCGCTGGCCACCGACATGGCGGAGAGGTGAGCCGTGGCTGAGAAACTCCAGATCGCGATCTACTGGGGCGCCGCCTGTGGCGGATGCGACGTGTCGCTGCTCGACACGAACGAGTTCATTCTCGACGTGGCCGCGGTCGCCGACATCCGTCTGTGGCCCATAGCCGTCGACGGCAAGTACAAAGACGTGGAGGCCATGGAGGATGGCGAGCTCGATCTCACCATCTTCAACGGAGGTGTCCGCAACTCCGAGAACGAGCACATCGCCCAGCTGCTTCGCCGGAAGAGCAAGATGCTCATCGCTTATGGAGCCTGCGCGTACATGGGCGGCATCCCGGGGCTGGCCAATCTCACCTCCCGGGAGAAGATCTTCGACACGGCCTACGTGCACAACGCCTCCATAGAGGCCGGCAGCCGCACCGTGCCGCAGCCCGAGACCCAGGTGGACGGCAAGGTGCTGGACATCCCCCGGTTCTACCGCAGGGTCTACCGGCTGGATCAGGTGGTGGACGTCGACTACTACCTCCCCGGCTGCCCGCCCCAGCCCGATCAGGTGAAGGGCGCCATTCTGGCTGTCGTCAAGGGCGAGCTGCCGGCCAAAGGTTCCGTGGTGGGTGCCTTCGAACATGCTCTGTGCGAGGACTGCCCCCGAACCCGGAACGAGAAGAAGATCAAGCGCTTCTACCGGCCATGGGAGATCATGGCCGACCCCGACACCTGCCTGCTCGAGCAGGGGGTGCTCTGCGCGGGGGTGGCCACCCGCTCCGGCTGCGGCGTGAGGTGTCCCAAGAGCGGCATACCCTGCCGTGGCTGCTACGGGCCGGTGGCGGGTGTGGTGGACCAGGGCGCCAAGCTGGCGAGCGCCGTGGCCTCGATCGTCGACAGCAAGGATCCCGAGGAGATCCAAGGGATCCTCGCGGGACTGCCTGACTTCACGAGCTTCGCGTATCGCTACGGCGTTGCTTCGTCGCTGCTGCAAAGGAGCTACCGGCCATGACGAGGAAGATCACTATCGATCCCATCACCCGCCTTGAAGGCCACGGCAAGATCTCCATCTTCCTCGACGACGCCGGGGCGGTGGAAGACTGCTACTTCCAGATCCCCGAGCTTCGTGGGTTCGAGCAGTTCGTGGTAGGCCGCCCCATCGAAGAGCTGCCGCGCATAGTCACCCGCATCTGCGGCGTGTGCCCGGCAAGCCACCATATGGCGAGCGCCAAAGCGGTGGATGGTTGCTTCAACAACGAGGTGGCGCCTCTCGCGCACAAGCTTCGTGACATGTACTACCACGCTCATTACGTCCACAGCCACACGGCCCATTTTTACGCCCTGGCCGCGCCCGACTTCGTCATGGGCCCCGACGCCGATCCGGCGGTGCGGAACATCCTGGGTGTGGTGGCCAAGGTAGGGCTCGAGATCGGCGGCAAGGTCATCCGTGTTCGAGGGCTCGCCCAGGAGACACAGAGGATCATCGGCGGCCGGAACACCCAGGACATCTGGTGCCTCCCCGGGGGAGTGGCCAAGCGTCTCAAGGAAGAGGAGCTCGAGGAGATCAGGCCCTGGATCGGCG
>MELN01000021.1:66393-70580 GCA_001768675.1 Actinobacteria bacterium RBG_16_64_13
GGGTGGTGGACTACGAGGGGAAAGAGATCTGCAAGTACGAGCCCAAGGAATACGCGGATTATGTGGCCGAGCACGTGGAGCCCTGGACCTATCTCAAGTTCCCGTACCTCAAGAAGCGGGGCTGGAAAGGCTTCGTGGAAGGCATCGATTCCAGCATCTACTGCGCGACGCCGTTGGCCCGGCTCAACGTGGCCGATCGGATGGCGACTCCCAAAGCCCAGGAAGCCTTCGAGGAGATGTTCGGCGTGCTGGGCGCTCATCCGTGCCGCGCGCTTCTTGCCCAGCACTGGGCCAGACTCGTGGAGATGGTCCAGAACGCGGAGATGTTGCAGCGTTACGCTGACGACCCGGAGATAACCGGCGATCAGGTACGTGTGATCCCGAAGACCATCAGCGGCCAAGGTGTGGGGATCGTCGAGGCCATGCGGGGAACCCTGACTCATCATTACACTTGCGACGAACGGGGTATATGCACGAGTGCGAACCTGATCGTGGGCACGACCAACAACAATGCGCCGATCCAGATGGTGACCAAGAAGGTGGCCAAGGCCTTGATAAAGCCCGGGGTGGAACCCGATCAGGGGCTGCTCAACATGGTGGAGATGGGTTTTAGGTCCTTCGACCCGTGTTATAGCTGCGCCACTCACAGCCTCGGGCAGATGCCGCTGGAGGCGGCTCTCTACAAGGGCGGCGAGCTCGTCAAGACAATCAAACGCAATTGTTGAGGGTCCGTCTGAGCGGGCGACGGAGGTCGCCTTGGCCGATCACCTGAGTTGGAGGCTGAAGAGATGATCGAGATCGATGACCTGAAATGCTGCAGGATCTTCCTTGACCTGAACGAGAGAGAGATGGCCGAGGTGGCCAAACTGGCCACCGTCGAGAAACGAGGCGCGGGCTCCCGGGTGATCACCGAGGGAACCAACGCGGCTGCTTTGTACATGCTGAAAGAAGGCAAGGTCGCCATCAGGATGACCAGCCGGTCCGGACACGAAGTGGTGATCGACGAGTTGGGCCCGGGTGATGTGTTCGGCTGGTCGGCGGTTCTTGATCATCAGTTGTTCAAGGCCGCGATATGGACTGTTGAGGATTGCACCCTCATCGTGATGGACGGCGTGAAGCTGAGACAACTGTTCGAGGCCAACAACCATATCGGCTACAGGGCGGTCAGAGTCGTCGCCGACATCATCGCCAGCCGGCTGGAGGGGTTGAGGGCGCGCCTGGTGGACCAGCCGTTCTCCCAGGAGTATCTGGCTCCCGTTCGCACCTCCTCCGTTCCGGTGACCGGAGAGAAGAGCGAGATGCGCAGCATGAAGTGCCCGGAGTGCTCCACCGGGAACCGTCCTTTCTCGGTGGTGAACGAGACCGAGCAGTACCGCTGCAAGAGCTGTGGTATGGTCTACTACTCCCCGGTGGGGTGCGAGACCGGGCCGGCCGTACCGAGCGCGGACAAGAAGCCGGAGCCGGGTGCCTCGCTGGGAGCGAACTGGTCGGCGTCTACGCCGAGTCGGGACTAGACGGAGAAGCCAGCAGCACAAGAGCTTGCTGCATTATCTCGGCGGCGAAGTCGCCGTAGGCGATCTCCAATTCGGGGGTCATGCTCTCTGAGAAGTTGGTGTTGTCGACGATCTCCACCGCGAAGATGTGCACGTCCTCGGGACGCGGTACTCGGGCGCTCATCTGCCTGCCCAGCTCCAAGGCCGTGGTGAAATTGGCGTCGTGGACGCATCCCAGGTTCATCGTCTCTCGGAACGTGGCGCCCGTCATGGCGTGCCAGTTTCCTGGGGTCTCACCAGGCGTGCGTATGGAGTCGAACACCACGAGCCGATCGTAGCCGATGACAAGGTCGAGAAGGTTCAACCCGCCCACCGAGCAATCCTCGATGAAGTCGACGGCAGGGCCGGTGGCGGGGCGGGAGGCCTGCTCAAAGCGGGCGCGCAGATCGCGAGCCAGCCTGATGCCCACTGCGTCGTCGCAGAGTATCGGGTTGCCCATTCCGAGGACCAGCGTTCGCATCACCCGGCTATCATCGCACGGGAAAGACCGCTGAACCATGCACGAGTTGAGTATCGCCCAGGCCCTGGTGGAACAGGTTGAGGCAGCCAGGCTGGCCAACGGGGGCGGAAGGGTCGTTTCCGTGGAGATACGGGTGGGGGAGTGGCGGCAGGTTGTTCCCGAGATCCTCAAAAGCTACTTCGATCACTTGTCTAAGGGGACACCCATGGAGGCGGCGCGTCTCGAGATCGATCACGTCGCCGCAAGCGCGCGCTGCGGCTCCTGTAGCGAAGTCTTCGCGCTCGACGACATCTTCTTGATCTGTCCCGCCTGCGGCTCGCGCGCATGTGAGTTGCTCACCGGAGGAGAGTTGGACCTGGTAGGTTTAGAACTGGACACCTAGTTGGGAGACCAAAGGACCGAGCATGGAGATCAAAGTACTACACAACATTCTTGAAGCGAACGACCGGGCGGCCGACGAGGTCCGCGCGACCCTGGCCGGCGCCGGCGCGACGGCTTTCAACTTCATAGGCGGCCCGGGCTCGGGCAAGACGTCGCTTCTCGAGCGGGTGATCCCCCGGGTGGCCGATCGCTTGCGAGTGGGCGTCCTTGAGGGCGACATCGCCACGACCCGGGACGCCGAGCGCATAGCGGCGCTCGGCGTCCCGGTTGTCCAACTCCTCACCGGTGGAGGCTGCCACCTGGAGGCGGCGTTCGTAGCTCGTGGACTGACCGAGGTGGGCCTGAGCGGGCTTGACCTCGTGCTCATCGAGAACGTGGGGAACATCGCCTGCCCGGCGGAGTTCGACCTGGGCGAGACGGCGAAGGTGGGTGTTCTCAGCGTGACCGAAGGCCACGACAAGCCGGGCAAGTATCCTCTCCTCTTCCATGAGGTCTCGGCCCTGGTCCTCGGCAAGATCGACCTGTTGCCCTACACCGACTTTGATATGCAGGCCTTTGAGGCCGACTTCCGAGGCCTGAACGCCAAGGCTCCGTTCTTCCCCCTGTCGTGCCGGACCGGGGAGGGCGTGGCGGCCTTCGTTGTGTGGATGGAGCAGGTTCACTCGCGCGAGACCGACTTCGGACGGGGATACGGGCAACAGTGACGGCGCGCGTCAGAGCCCGCGTCGAAGGGCGGGTGCAAGGCGTGGGCTTCCGGCCGGCGGTCTACAGGCATGCAGTAGCGTGCGGGCTCACCGGCTTCGTGCGCAACGATCCGCAGGGCGTGACCCTGGATGTCGAGGGCGAAGAGGCCGCGATAGAAGACTTCTTCACCGGGTTGAGACTGAACTCGCCGCGTCAGTCCCATATCGTGCGGGTCACACGGCGCAGGTTGCCACCCAAAGGCTACGCCCACTTCCGGGTGGAGCCGTCTGGGTCCGCGGGCGCCGTGACGGTCCACGTTCCTCCCGACCTGGCGACCTGCGACAAGTGCCTGGAGGAGATGAACGACCCCGGCGACCGCCGCTATCGCTACCCCTTTATCAATTGCGTGGACTGTGGGCCGCGTTTCACCATCGTCGAGGAGCTGCCCTACGACCGGGTGAACACTTCGATGAGATCCTTCGCCATGTGTGCGGCCTGCGCGGCCGAGTTTGACGATCCCGTTGATCGCCGCTTTCACGCGCAGCCGATCGCGTGTCCGGATTGCGGGCCCCAGCTCGTCTTGCTCGGAGTCGATGGTGAGCGCCTCGCCGAGGGTGATCCGGCGCTTGTCTCCGCTCAGCACATGCTGGCCGCGGGCAGCATCGTCGCAGTGAAGGGCCTGGGCGGCTACCACCTTGCCTGCAACGCCTTCGACGGCGAAGCGGTGGACCGCCTGCGCGAGCGCAAACGGCGTCGATTTCAGTCTCTGGCCGTCATGTTCCGGGATGTTGAGACGCTGGAATCGCATCTGCCGCTCACCGCGGCGGAGAGGCTCGAGCTGCGCTCGGGCGCCCGCCCCATCGTGGTGGTCGACGGCCGGCTGGATACCGGGATCTCCCCGGACACCGGCACAGTGGGGGTCTTCCTGCCTTACACGCCGCTCCATCATCTGCTTCTGCAGCCCTTTGAAGCCGTGGTCCTCACGAGTGGGAACCGCCGGGATGAGCCGCTCGCCCAGAACGAGCAGGAGGTGCTGTCCCTGCTCGGCCCCATCGCCGACGCGGCCCTCGGCCACGATCGGCCGATCGTCCGGCGTTGCGACGATTCGG
>MELN01000021.1:70589-73038 GCA_001768675.1 Actinobacteria bacterium RBG_16_64_13
TGGTGGGCGGAAAGCCTCGCTTCTTGCGTCGAGCGCGGGGCTTTGTACCCGCCCCGATGCGCATCGCTCCCGACTCGGAGCCTGTCCTGGCCACGGGTGGTGAGATGAAGTCGACATTCTGCCTGGTGGCGCGGGGGGAGGCGCATCTCTCCCAGCATATCGGCGAGCTCCGGGACTACCCGGCGTACACTCATTACCGCGGAGAGATCGAGCGCTGGGAGAAGCAGTTGCGGATCAGACCTCAGATAGTGGCCCACGACCTCCATCCGTCGTACCTTTCTACCCGCTACGCTGAGGAGCGTCGTGGAGCGACTCTCATCGGAGTGCAACACCACCACGCCCACGTGGCGGGAGTCATGGCGGAACATGGGCTTCAGCATCCTGTGATAGGCGTCGCCTTGGATGGCACGGGCTACGGGCTGGACGGCACCGTGTGGGGAGGGGAGTTCCTTCTTGCCGACCGCGCCGGTTTCGAGCGCCTGGCCCATTTCAAGACCTACGCGCTACCGGGGGGAGAACGCGCCATCGAGGAGCCGTGGCGCATGGCCCTCAGCGTCGCCTGGGAGGAAGGACTGCCCTGGAGGCCGGATACCGGCGGATCGGCGGCGGCCGCGGCGGACGTCGAGCGCCTTCTGGTGGGCTCTTTGAACTGTCCGCGCACCTCCAGCGCCGGCCGCTTGTTCGACGCCGTGGCGGCCATGTTGGACCTGTGCCCCGTCGCCGACTACGAGGCCCAAGCCGCCATCCGCCTCGAAGCCGCCGCCGACAGGACGGTCTTGGACGGCTACCCCTTCGCGGTGCATAGCGAGTGCGCCCCGTGGGTGCTCGACTTCGGGCCGGCGGTGTGGCGGGTGCTCGAGGACAAGGCGAGCGGGGAGAAGGTGGGAACCATAGCCGCCCGCTTTCACAACACCGTCGCCGCGGCCGTGACGGAGGTGGCCGTCGCCCTGAGCGCCTCGCGGCAGATGAGGGAAGTCGCACTCTGTGGAGGGGTGTTTCAGAACAGGTTGCTGTTGAGCACCGTCAGCCGGCAGATGCAAGACGCGGGACTGACCGTCTTCACGAACTCGCTGGTGCCACCCAACGACGGGGGCGTCTCCTTCGGCCAAGCGGCCGTGGCCGTCGCTCGGATCGCTGGAGGTGTTTCGTCATGTGCCTAGCCATACCCGCTGAGGTGATCGCGCTTGCCGGGAAGACCGCCACGGTCTCGGTGGAGGGTGCTCTCCGAGAAGTGAACGTCCTGCTGGTCGATGACGTCACTGTGGGCGACTACGTCCTGGTTCACGCCGGGTTCGCGCTGCAGCGTTGGACCCGGGAAGACTACCTGGAGTGGAAGGAGATCATGTCGTACCTGCCGGGTGAACCGGAATGAACCGGCTGGTCGCCGATCTGAAGGAACGCGCGGGGCGTCTTGACCGCCCGGTGCGGTTCATGGAGGTGTGCGGCACCCACACCATGGTCGCCTTTCGCAGCGGCATCCGCGCGCTGCTTCCCGAGGGGGTCTCGCTGATCTCGGGACCGGGATGTCCGGTCTGCGTGACGCAGGCGGGCTACATCGACGCCGCCGTCGAGATCGGGCGCTTGCCGGGGATGGTCATCACCACGTTTGGTGACCTGATCCGGGTGCCGGGCAGCAGGTCGTCGCTGGAGGAGGAGCGGGCCAAAGGCATGCAGGTGCGGGTGGTCTACTCGCCCAGCGACGCCCTGGAGTTGGCCCGCAGTGAACCGTCGCGGAACGTTCTCTTCTTGGCGGTGGGCTTCGAAACCACTGTTCCGACGGTGGCCTTGACCGTGCAGGCCGCCCGCGAAGACGGCGTCGGCAACTTCATGGTGCTGACGGCCCACAAGACGATGCCGCGGGCCATGGAGGCGCTTCTCGAGGGCGGCGAGGTGCAGATCGACGGCTTCCTGTGCCCGGGTCACGTGAGCGTGGTGGCCGGAGCTGGGATATTCTCCTTCTTGGCCGACCGGTACCGGACCCCGTGTGTGGTCGCCGGATTCGAGCCAGAGGACATTCTTGAAGCGATTATCATGTTGCTGGCCCAGAAAGAAGAAGGCAGGAGCGCGCTGGAGATCGGGTACCGGCGGGCCGTGACTATGGAGGGCAACCGAGCCGCCCAGAGGATCATGAACGAAGTCTTCATGGAGTGCGACAGCGAGTGGCGCGGCCTGGGGCTCATCCCGGGCAGCGGCTTGATGCTGCGGGACGATTACGCGTCGTTCGACGCGGCGCGCAGACTGGGGATCGAAGTGGGCTTGGGCTCTTCCGCCGGCGGATGCCGCTGCGGTGACGTCCTGCGGGGGTCGATCACTCCTCCGGAGTGCGCTCTCTTCGGCCGTTCCTGTACTCCCGCGCGGCCTCTCGGCCCCTGCATGGTCTCGAGTGAGGGCACCTGCGCCGCGTACGCGCGGTACACCGGGAGCCGCGGCGGGGGGCGGCCGGCATGAG
>MELN01000021.1:73128-77590 GCA_001768675.1 Actinobacteria bacterium RBG_16_64_13
CGCTCGACGATCCCGTGCTCGGCGAACTCGAGGATGCGGCTGTAGTGGACGTCGAGGCGGGGCGGCTGGCCTTCACCACCGACGGCTACGTGGTTTCGCCGCTTTTCTTCCCCGGCGGGGACATCGGCAAGCTGGCGGTCTGCGGCACGGTGAACGACCTGGCCGTCATGGGCGCCGAGCCGTTGTGGATGAGCCTGGGGATGGTGTTGGAGGAGGGTCTGCTCGTCTCCGACCTGCGTGTGGTGATCGGTTCAGTGGGCACGTGGGCACGCAAGGCGAAGGTGCGCTTGATCACCGGCGACACCAAGGTGGTGGAGCGCGGCAAATGCGATGGGGTCTATTTGACCACGGCGGGCGTGGGCAGGGTCGTCGCGGCCGACCCGCCCGGCGCCGCGCGCGCGCGACCTGGAGACGCGGTCATGGTGAATGGCTTTCTCGGCGACCACGGCATGGCTATCATGGCCGCTCGGTCGGGGCTCTCTTTCGCGCCCGCGCTCGAGAGCGACTGCGCTCCGCTCTGGGATCTGGTGCGGACCATCCTGGACACAGGCTGCGCCGTTCACGCCATGCGGGATCTTACTCGCGGGGGACTGGCCGGCGCGGTGTGCGATCTGGCCCGCGCCTCCGGGACGACGGTCTACCTCGAAGAGGGGAGTCTGCCGGTGCGGCCGGCGGTGCGGGGGGCGTGCGACCTACTCGGTTTCGACGTGTTGACGGTCGCCAACGAAGGCAAGTTGGTGCTGTTCTGCCCCGCTGCCGACGCGGAAACGGTGCTTGCCGCGATGAAAGGCCATGAGCACGGGGCGGAGGCCGCCATCGTAGGCGAGGTTGGACCCGAAGAGCCGGGAATGGCCGTGTTGCGGACGATACTGGGCGGGGAGAGGGTCATCGACCAGCCGGTCGGTGAAGATCTGCCCAGGATCTGCTGAGGGGCGAGCGCGTGGCTGCGGCGAGCGACCATGATGTCTCACAGAGCCCCGGGCCGAGCCGCCCGCGCAGGCGCCCGCGCCGCCGTCTCCGCGCGCTCCGCCAGGTGCGCGTCCGTCTGAGGACACTGCTATGGGTCGGGGGCGTGGTGGCCGCGATCCTCCTGGCCCTAGTGGTCGATTCGGCTATCTACAACAACAAAGTGCACGCCGGGGTGAGTGTCGCCGGTGTCAATCTTGGCGGGCTCACCAGGGACGAAGCGGCCGCCACCCTGGCTCGATATGTCGTGGACGCCGAGAAGACCCCCATCAAGCTCGTCAGCGGCGACAAGACCTTTGACATCACCCCCGGCGACGTGGGGGCGAAGGTCGATGTAACTGCGGCGGTATCAGCTGCGATGGACGTAACTCGCGGCAGCAACTTCGTGGTAGACACGGTTCGGCGGTTCAAGCTGTATTTCAGCGATACCGACCTGACTCTCACGGGGACGTTCGACCCCGAGAAGATGGACTCGCAGGTGGTTCTTGTCGCCAAGCAACTCGGCGTTCCGGCGGTGCCCATGGGTTTGGCCATAAACGACGGCGCGATCGAGGTCGTGGAGGGGCAGGAGGGCAACGTCGTCGATCAACGCGCGCTCAGCGAGCAGCTCGGCAAGGTCCTCTTCTCACTCGGCGCCGTCGAGTTGGAGATCCCGATGATGGTCGACGAGCCGGACGTGCAGGCCGAGAACACCGAGAAGGCGGTCGCGGATGCGCGAGTGATGATCAGCGCGCGGGTGACCCTCACCAGGGGTGAGAGGTCGTGGACCTTGACCCCGGATGACATAGCCGCGTACATGGATTTTGCTTCGGAGACCCGGGATGGCGAGTCTACGCTGGTGGCTTATCTCTCCGCGTCCAAGATGAGCCCACTGCTGTCGGAAGTCGCCGACTTGGCGGCCAAGGCTCCTGTGAACGCCACGTTCAAGAGTGATGGAAACAAGGCGTGGGTGGTCCGCGGGCAGATGGGTCGCGCGCTGGACGCGGAGGCGACCGTCGAGGCCCTGACGGCGGCCGCGCTCAAGACCAGCGGGCGAACGGCCAAAGCGGTCGTGGTGGAGGTCGAGCCTGAGTTGACCGCCAAGAAGGCGGAGGCCATGGGCATCAAGGAGAGGCTCGGGGGCTGGATGGTCGAGCACTGGGGCGTCGAAGAGCGCCAACAGAACGTGCGCATAACCACCAAGTACGCCGACGCGATAATCCCGCCCGGTGGCATCTACAACTTCGACAGACAGATAGGGCCTCGCACCGAGGAACGGGGTTTCATGCTGGCTCCGGGTATAGTCGGAGAAGGGAATCTCGAGGACGTGCTTGGGGGTGGGATCTGCCAAGTGGCCACCACTCTGTTCAACGCCGTCTTTGTGGCTGGGTTGGAGATCGTGGAGCGCCACAACCACAGCCTCTACTTCAGCCATTACCCGGCCGGGCGCGACGCGACGGTGACCGCCGGGGCCAAGAACTTCCAGTTCAGGAACGACACCGACCACTACGTCTGGGTCCACGGCTCGTCCGATGGGATAACCACACGGTTCAACGTCTACGGCACCGACGACGGACGCAAGTCGGAATTCACCTTCAGCGGGTGGACATACGGCGACGAGCGCACCGTGGAGACCGTCCTCGACGCCTCGCTGAGCCCCGGTACGTCAGTTCTCCAAAGGGCCGGGCAATCGGCCAGGTCGTGCACCGTGACACGTATCGTCACCATGCCCGACGGCACGGTGTTGCACAAGGGCCCCGAGATCTACGGGAGCTCCTACGAGATGATCACGAGGATCATCGAGGTATCTCCCTTCGACACGACCGCAGCGTCACCGACCACCACACCGGGATCGACCACGAGCACCACGGGTGGGTAGCGGACTGTGGCTATTCGGCTAGATCATGGGGAACATATCCGCCTCGGACCCGTTGTCCACACCGTTGTCCATGGGCGGCGTTCCTTGGTCCTGCCGGGCGAAGAACGCCGCGGACTCCAGGGCGGAGGTGATGTCCATGTGGTCCACGAAGACCTCGTCGGGCACATGTAGAGGGACGGCGGTGAAGTCCACCAGGCTGCGAATGCCCGACCGAACGAGGGCGTCGGCCGCCGCCTGCGCCGTCTCCGGGGGGACCGCCAGGATGGCGATGCGGATGCCCTTCTCGGCCACTACGCGCTCCAGGTCATCCATGCTGTGCACGAGGCAGCCCTCGATGGTCGTGCCAATGACACCCGGATTGGTGTCGAAACCAGCGGCGATGCGCAGAAGGGGGCGCCGTCCGGCGAAGTGCGCCAGTACCGATCGCCCCAGCCGGCCCACACCGACGAGAGCCACATCCTGCCTGGTCGCGCCGTCGAGAAGGCTCTCGATGCTGGCGAGGCAGGTGTCGACGTGATACCCGCGGTTGGGGCTGCCCGAGTAGCCGATGACCATGAAGTCCCTGCGGACCTGGGCGGCGCTCACGCCCGCCAGGTGCGCCAACTGATGAGAATAGATGTGGGTGGTGCCTGTCCCCCTGAGGTTGTCCAGCAGCCGACGATAGAGGCTGAGCCTCCCTACCGTCTTGCGGGAGACGACCGGTTTGCCTGCTTGCGCCACCGCTCTGTCGGCCCATCCCTTCCCAGGAACTTTCGACAATGCAATATCGCCGTCCACCAAGATGATATCGGCATCTGGCGAACGCCGTTACGCGTTTCACAAGTTACCCCAGCCGGGTAGATAGGTCAATCTACAAATAATAGTATTTCGCAGATCGTCGAGCGGGACGTGTTCGCCGCCGACGCCCGTCAGAAGCTGGAAAGCTTCTACACGGCGCCCTCGGAGCTGTCGGGTCGCGGACCCCGGTAGCAAGACGCACCCCGCTGGCTAGGGCCCCCGCCAAGATTCAACCTCGGTTGTAGAGACCGCCGCGCCTCCTCCGCATACCATCGCGTCAACGACCAGACGATCGCCGAACGCGCGATGGCAAGGAGGAGTCATGTTCGAGAAGCAGGCTTGGATGCAACGGGCGGGCGAGTATCCGCAATCCGACCAGGAGTATTTCGCCCTTCTGGCGAGGGCCGTGTTCTCAGCGGGGCTGGGGCCGAAGGTCGTCGAGTCGCGCTGGAAGGAGATGGGCGCCGCGTTTCACGGCTTCGACCCGGTCCAGGTGGAGCAGATGGGAGAGGCCGACGTGGCGCGGCTGCTGGGCGACCCCGCGGTCATCCGCAACCGCCGCAAGATCGAGGCGGTCATCGAGAACGCCCACAGGTTCTTGGAGCGGGTCGGCGACAACCCGTCGTTCCACGCGTATCTCACCGGGTTGCGAGCAGACTCCGACCTGGAGGCCGCGGCTGAGGCGCTTGTTCAGGCGTTCACTCACCTGGGGCGGACGTCGGCCCTGTTCTTCCTGTTCAGTGCCGGCTGGCGGCCGCAGGAAGCCGCGGAGGCCGAAGGGCGGGAGGTCGCCGGGGTTTGCTCGTAGGGCCAAACGGAAAGAACTACGCTGCAGGCACAACGGCTCCGACCGGGGGTGCG
>MELN01000022.1:0-266 GCA_001768675.1 Actinobacteria bacterium RBG_16_64_13
TCGACGAGATCGCCAACGACATCACCCGCAAGACCCCCGCCTGCTTCGAGCCCACCATCGACTACGTGGTGGTCAAGACACCCCGCTGGGCCTTCGAGAAGTTCCCCCAGGCCGACGCCCGCCTCACCACACACATGAAAAGCGTGGGCGAGAACATGGCCATCGGCCGCACCTTCAAGGAGGCTTTCCAGAAGTCCATGCGCTCCCGGGAACTCGACGTGCGCCCCGACATCCCCCCCGAGAACGACGCGCTTGTCGCCATGATC
>MELN01000022.1:293-3779 GCA_001768675.1 Actinobacteria bacterium RBG_16_64_13
CTCATCCTCGAAGCCTACCGCCGGGGCGTGACCCTGGAGACCCTCTTCGCGGCGACCTGGATCGACCAGTGGTTCCTGGAAGAACTGCGCGAGATCGTGGAAGCCGAGAACCACCTCAAGTCGTTCGCTGAAAAAGGCGGCCTCTCTGGCCTCCCGCGCGAGGAACTCCGCCAAGCCAAGCGGCTGGGGTTCAGCGACGTCTACATCGCCAAGTTCCTAGGATCGACCGAACCCGAGGTGCGGGAACGCCGCACGGCCGATGCCATCATCGCCACCTACAAGGCGGTGGACACCTGCGCGGCCGAGTTCGAAGCCTACACCCCCTATTTCTACTCCACCTACGAGGAGGAGAACGAAGCCTTTCCCGTTCCTGGCAAGGAATCGGTGATCATCCTGGGGAGCGGCCCCAACCGCATAGGGCAGGGCATCGAGTTCGACTACTGCTGCGTGCACGCCGTCCAAGAGATGCACGCGCTGGGCTACCAAGCCATCATGGTCAATTGCAACCCCGAGACGGTCTCCACCGACTACGACACCTCCGACCGCCTCTACTTCGAGCCCCTCACCTTCGAGGACGTGCTCAACATCATCGAGAACGAGAAGCCCAAGGGCGTTGTCGTGCAGTTCGGCGGGCAGACGCCCCTCAAGATCGCCGAGCGCCTTCATGCCGCCGGCGTGCCCATCCTGGGCACCTCGCAAGACGCCATCGACCTGGCCGAAGACCGGGAGCGCTTCGGCGAGGTGCTGAAGAAGCTCAACCTCAAAGCGCCGCCTTTCGGCACGGTGCGTAATGCCGAGGAGGCGCTCGCCGTAGCCGAACGCATCGGGTATCCGGTCCTGGTCCGCCCGTCGTACGTCTTGGGCGGGCGCGCCATGGAGATCGTCTACGACGAGGAGAGCCTCAAGCGCTACCTCACCACCGCCGTGAAGGCGTCGCCTCGCCACCCGGTGCTCATCGACCGGTTTCTCGAGCACGCCACCGAGATCGACGTGGACGCCCTCTGTGACGGCGACGACGTTTACATCGGCGCCGTGATGCAGCACGTGGAAGAAGCCGGGGTCCACTCAGGCGACTCCGCCTGCGTGATTCCCGCGGTGTCTCTGGGCGAGCCGGTGATCAAGCGCATCGAGGAAGAGACGGCCGCATTGGCCCTCGAACTGGGGGTGGTGGGGCTCATGAACGTGCAATACGCCGTTCAGCAGAGCGATCACGGCGGGGCGAGCATCTACGTGCTCGAAGTCAATCCGCGGGGGAGCCGCACGGTGCCCTTCGTCAGCAAGGCCACGGGGGTTCCGCTCGCGCGCATCGCGACGAGGGTCATCGCCGGCCAGAAACTCCGCGGCATGGGACTACCCGGCTGGAAGGAATCCATCGCCGCCGGCCGGGTCCCCCGCCGGCGCGACCTGCAGCACGTCGCCGTGAAAGAAGCGGTCCTGCCTTTTGCGCGCTTCCCCGGGGTGGATACGACCCTGGGTCCGGAGATGAAGTCCACCGGCGAAGTCATGGGGGTCGGAGCCAGCTTCCCCGAAGCCTTCGCCAAGGCCTCGCTTGCCGCGGGTGACCGCCTGCCGCGGGAGGGGTCCATCTTCATCTCCGTGGCCGACGCCGAGAAGGACGCCGCCATCCTCATGGCTCTGCTCTTGAGCACGCTGGGCTTCCGCATCCTCGCAACCGAGGGTACGCACCGCGCTCTCACGCTCAACGGCATCGATTCGGAGGCAGTGCTGAAGCACACGGTCGGCCAGGAGATGCGCGCGGCCCTGGAGGCGACGGCCGGTGATGCCGCTATGGCCCCAGTCGCCGCCCCGGCCGTCAACACGGCCGACGGCGAGCTCGTCACGCAGGCCGCCGGCGGGATCACCACCATCGTCGATCTCATCGAGGCTGGAGAGATCGACCTGGTCATCAACATCCCGCGGGGCCGGGGCGCCCGCTCCGACGGCTACGAGATCCGCCGGGCCGCCGTCCGCCGCGGCGTCCCGACCATGACGAACGCAGCCGCCGCTCACGCGGCGGTACAGGCCATCGCCAAGGCACGGCGGAGCCGCGAGGTCACCGTCACCTGCCTGCAAGACCTGCACGGCCTTCTGGCGGCCTCGGCCGCCGGCAACGGTTTCGCGCCGGCCCCGGGGGAGAGATGAACCTCCCGGCTCGAGGCGGCGCGTCCATCGGTTCGGCGCCCGAACCCCCGGCCCCCGGCGCGCACCAGCCGTCCGGCTACCGGTTGCTGGGCCGTGTCGTGGCCAAGGAGCCGCTCGGCGCCATGACGCAGTTGACCGTTGAGGCACCCGGATGGCGCCGGGCAAGTCCGGGGCAGTTCGCTCTCCTGCAGCCCGAGCCGTCGCGCTGTTTTTTGGCTCGGGCGCTCTCGGTGTCCGATGAGATGGGGGAGAGGGTCTCGTTCGTCATCGCCCCCATCGGCGAGGGCACGCAAGAGCTCTGCGCGCTGACCCTCGGCGAGCCGGTGTGGGTGCTTGGCCCCCTGGGGAAGGGGTTCGACGTGGATGCGCTGCTCTCAGGCCCCGGACGGGCGATCCTCGTGGGCGGCGGAGCGGGGGTGGCGCCCTTTCCGCTCCTCCTTTCCCGCATGGCCACGCGCTCTCGTGGGGCCGGCGCGACGTCTGACACGGCGCCCGTGCCCGAGGTCCTCGTTCTCCTGGGTTTCCGCGACGGCGTCCAGGCGAAGGCGGCCGTTCCTGTCCAACGAGCCGCCCTCGTCATGCGAGAAGCGGGTCTGCGCTGTGGGCTCAAGGTGGCCACCGAGGACGGCTCCAGAGGCCCCGCGGCCAAGGTGACCGATCTCCTCGAACGTCACCTCAAGCCCGGCGACCGGCTGGCAGTCTGTGGGCCCTGGGCGATGTCGCAGGGTGTCCGAGGCGTCTGCTCGGCGGTGCGCGACGTGGAAGCCTGGTTCAGCCTCGAGACGAACATGGCCTGCGGCGTGGGCTCGTGCCACGGGTGCGTCGTCACCTTGGCCGATGGCTCAGCCGCTCGGGTATGCCATGACGGGCCGGTGTTCTCGGGCAAGGAGGTCTTTGGTGGCTGACCTCTCCGTGCAGCTCGGGCCTCTCCGTCTCGAGCACCCCATTATCAACGCCTCGGGCACAATGGAGATCTTCGAGCTGGCCGAGGCCCTCGGCCGTCAGGTGCTCGAGGACCCGCCGGTCGCCGCATACGTACCGAAGACCATCACGCCGGAACCTCGTCCGGGCAATCCAGCCCCCCGTATCCTCGAAACGGCCGCCGGGCTGATCAATGCCATCGGGTTGCCGGGCGAGGGCATTGACGCCTTCATCGGACAAGAGCTTCCCAGGCTGCTGGCGCTGCCGCGGCCTCTCATCTTCAGCATAGGGGGGTTCTCGCTGGGCGACTACGTGTCGCTCGCCAGCGGGCTGCGGGAGGCCCTTGATAGTTCGGTCCACGCGGATTGGATGGCCCGGATCGGGCTCGAGGTCAACATCTCATGCCCCAACGTCCACTCGGGA
>MELN01000022.1:3813-11968 GCA_001768675.1 Actinobacteria bacterium RBG_16_64_13
GGGGGAGACCGGCAAGGTGGTGGCGGCGGTCCGCCGCGCATGGCCGGGCTTGCTCGTGGCGAAGCTGACCCCCAATGTGGCCGACATAACCGCCATCGGGCAAGCCGCCGAGGCAGCAGGCGCGAATGTCCTCGCTGCCGTGAACACCTACAAGGGACTCGTGCTCGACCGCCAGACCTTGAAGCCGTATCTGGGCAACGTCACCGGCGGTCTCTCCGGCCCTGCGATCAAGCCCCTGGCTCTGCGTGCCGTGTTCGAGCTTTTCGACAAGGTGGCGGTGCCGATCATCGGAATGGGGGGCGTATCCACCGTCGGGGACGTCCTTGAGTTCATGGCCTGCGGTGCGAAAGTGGTGGCCGTCGGGTCGGCGGGACTACGGGACCCCGGTCTCGGCACGCGCCTCGCCGCGGGACTCGATGCTGCGTTGGATGATCGCGGCCTGACCCTGGACGGGTTGGTGGGGAGCGCCCACATCACCAACTGAAATGCGGGCAAAACCGCTTGCAAACGGTATTGCGTCCCATAAGTGGGTGTGTATAATGGCCGCTGTGAACCAGATTCCGAGCACCTCCCCCCAGACACCGGAACGCAGCCGACAACAGCGTATGGACGCGCTTCGGAGGGCCAACGACATCCGCTCCGAGCGCGCGCGGCTCAAGGAAAGGCTGCGTACCGGGGAGTTGGCCATCGCCGAGGTGCTGATGGATCCTCCCTCGGCCGTGCACACGGCGAAGGTCCTCGATCTGCTGCTGGCGGTCCCCAAGTATGGCCGGGTCAAGGCCAACCGTCTGCTCGAGCGCTGCCGGGTCAGCCCCGCCAAAACGGTCAACGGGCTCACTCCACGCCAGCGCAAAGAACTGCTCGACATGTTGGGCGGCTGACCGACTCTCGCGGGAGGCGGCCATCGCCAGGCTAGTCGTCATCTCCGGCCCTTCGGGCGCCGGCAAAGGTACCCTCATCAAGCAGGTCTTGTCTTACGTTCCCGGGCTTGCCCTCTCGGTTTCCGCGACCACGCGAGCCAGGCGCCCGGGCGAGATGGATGGCCGCGAGTACTTCTTTCTCACCGAGGACGTGTTCAAGCGCTGGGTGCGTGCGGGACGGTTCTTGGAATGGGCCGAGTACACGGGTCATCTGTACGGGACCCCGGCCCAGGCCGTTCGGGAGAACCTGGAGGCCGGCAGGGACGTGATCCTCGAGATCGAGCTGAAAGGGGCTAAGAAGGTCCTCGCGCAGTGCCCCGACGCTCTGATGATCTTCATCATGCCGCCGTCGCTGCAAGAGCTGGAGCGCCGGCTCAGGGGGCGGAAGACCGAGAGCGAGGCGGCGATACGGAGCCGGCTGGCCCGGGCGAAGGAAGAGATGGCGGAGGTGGAGAAGAAGTTGGGGCGGAGCCGTCTTCCATACCACTATGGTATAGTGAACGATAGTGTCGAACGAGCGAGCCAAGAGCTCGCCGGGATAATCAAGCGAACTAGGGAACAGGATGAACAAGCCGACGGTCGATGAGATCCTTGCCGGTCTCTCCAGCACTTGTGACCCCAACCTCGAAGAGCCCAACCGGTACACCGCGGTGATGGTCACCGCCAAACGGGCCCGGCAGATCAACACCTACTATCACAGCCTGGGCGAGGGCGGAGCGCTCGACCTTGCGCCGCCGCCGGTCGCGGGCTTCTCCAAGAACTACCTCAGCATCGCCATGGCCGAAGCCGCCAGGGGCGAGATCTCGTGCCGGGTGCGACCTACCAGGTAGTACGAGAACCGGAAGTCTGTAATGGCTGATCGGCCCGTCGTTCTCCTAGGGGTAACGGGGGGGATCGCGGCGTACAAAGCCGCCGAGCTCTTGCGCGGCTTTCAGAAGGCCGGCATGGAGGTGCGCGTGATCATGACGCGCGCCGCTACTCAGTTCGTCGGCCCCATGACCTTCGAGACTCTGTCCGGGGCGCCTGTCCGTCTTGACCAGGTGAGCGAGCTGCGCGCCGATTCGCGCATCACTCACGTTGAGGACAGCCAGGAAGCCGACATCATGGTAGTGGCTCCGGCCACCGCCAACACTTTGGCCAAGATGGCCAACGGCATCGCCGACAACCTTCTCAGCTCCATGTGCTTGGCCTTCGCCAAGACCGTGGTGATAGCTCCGGCCATGAACACCAACATGTGGGAGCACCCCGCCACCCAGCACAACGTCAGCCTGCTGCGCGACCGAGGGGTGTTCGTAGTGGAGCCAGGCGCCGGTGAGTTGGCCTGCGGCGACTACGGCTCGGGCCGGATGGCCGAGCCGGACAGTATTGTCGCCGAGGTCAAGTTGCGGCTGCAGGTGCAGCGGAAGCGCGACCTGCGCGGCCTACGCGTGGTCATCACCGCGGGGGGTACGCGCGAGCCCATCGACGCCGTGCGCTTCATCGGCAACCGGAGTTCGGGCAAGATGGGGTTCGCCTTGGCTCGCGCTGCCTTCGACCGCGGAGCGACGGTCGACCTCATCGAAGCGAACGTGGACATGCCCGCGGCGCCGGGGGTACGCCAGACCGAGGCTCCGACCGCGGGGGAGATGCACGCTGAGGTCATGAAGCGTCTGCCCGACACCGACATCCTCATCATGGCGGCGGCGGTGGCCGACTACCGCGTGGCCGATGGACCCGCCGGCGGCAAGATCGGCAAGGACCGGGACGAGTGGGCCATCGGTCTTGAAGCGACCACCGACATTCTCTGCGATGTGGCCGCTCACCATCAGGGTCAGTTCCTGGTCGGGTTCGCCGCCGAGTACGGGCTCGAGGGCCTGGGCCGCGCCCGGGAGAAGATGGAGCGCAAACAGCTCGACATGATCGTCTTCAACGACATCTCGCGCACCGACATCGGCTTCGACTCCGATTTCAACGAGGTGCGCATCCTCACTAGAGACTCCGAGGTGCTGATCGAGAGGGCACCGAAGGAGACCATAGCGGAACTCATCCTTGACAACATCGCCCAAGCCGTGCGCGGCCGCCAGGGAGAATCGCCCCTGCCGGCATAGAAAAGGCGCGCCTTGCGGCGCGCCCCAGTGTCATTGTGTCGCAGCGTCAATCGCGCCGCCGGTGGGGGAGGACCTACGCGGTCTCCCTCAAGGCCTGGATCTCTTCGGCGGCCTTGATCTGTTCTAAGGCCTTGGCTTCGATCTGGCGGATGCGTTCGCGGCTCACGTTGAATCGGGAGCTGACCTCGGCCAGCGTTCGGGGATGTTCGCCTTTGAGGCCGAAGCGGAGCTCGACCACTTTGCGTTCCCGCTCGTCCATGGACTTGAGCACCCTGTCAAGGGACTCCTTGGCGAGTCTGCTGGCGACCTCGTCGGCGGGGTCGGGAGTCCGCGAGTTCTCGATGAAGTCACCGAGCTCCGCGTCCTCTTCGTCGCCGATGGGGGTCTCGAGCGAAGTCGTGCGCTGCGCGATCTTGCGCATCTCTTGTACTTCGTGAGGCTCGATGCCGAGCTCGGCGGCCAGATCGTCGTCGTTGGGCTCTTTGCCGGTCTCCTGGAGCAGCTTCCGCTCGGTGCGCACCATCTTATTGATCTTCTCGATCATGTGCACCGGGATGCGGATGTTGCGGTCTTGGTTGGCGATCGCGCGAGTGATCGCCTGCCGGATCCACCACGTCGCGTACGTGGAGAACTTATAGCCCTTGCGGTAGTCGAACTTTTCCACGGCCCGGATGAGGCCCGTGTTGCCCTCTTGGATGAGGTCGAGCAGGTCCATGTCCTGGGTGTAGTAGTTCTTCGCGATAGAGATGACCAGCCGCAGGTTCGATTGGATCATGCGGTCTTTGGCGCGCTTATCGCCGGCCTCGATGCGCTTGGCAAGCTCGATCTCTTCGTCCTTCGTGAGGAGAGGGATCTCACCGGCTTCTTTGAGGTACAGACGAAGCGGGTCGTGAGTGACAGTTTGGATGGACAGGTCGAGGGTAGGCTCGGTGGGCTCGAGAACACCCTGGGTGACCGGGCTCTGCTCGTAGATCTCAATGGACTGGTCGAAGAGCTGCGAGTACAGGTCCTCGATCTCTTCCATGGCCATGTCGAATTCCTCGACCAACGCCATGATCTCGTCACTAGTGACGTAACCACGCTCCTGGCCGACTTGGAGGAGATCCTGAACGTCCACTATGGTGCGAACGTCAATGGTGACTATTTCTGATTCTCTTTGCACGGTCCTCTGCTATCCTAACGGTAGGTTTAAGCTTTATCTTTCCATACCAACGGCTGACGCAAACCCCAGTAGTTTACTCTGGAGTCCAATACCTGTCAACGTGGTGCCCTTGGCGGGCTCCGACAAATCCCAGTGTGTCTATTCTACCGAACAAACGTTCGTAGCGCAATCCCCATATAAGGTTTTCATAAAGGACGGCGTCCGCGTGGTCCGGAGTTCCCCCAGGCCGACCTTTGTGAGACATTCGTCTTGCGCGAGACCCTATTCGCGCCACATGCTCGCGACAAGGAGAGACGGTGGACGAGGACCTAGCAGGAGCAAAGGCCACAGAGCCTCAGACAGCCGCCGATAGCGCGGTCTCGGCCGAGCAAGGCGAATCGGCCGGTGTCGACCTCGCGGGTGTTGCCACGGCCGTCGCTCCGGTACCGGCCGACGAGGCAGCCGTCACCCTTACCCTGGACGCCGAGGGCGGCGACCATGCTCCCGAGGAGATCGTGGCAGGAGCCCTTGAAGTCGCTTCTTCCACGCTGCGGGTTCTCCTCGTGGGGCGGCCGGAGGTCATTGAGCCGCTACTCGCGGGCGCGGCACGGGACTACGTGGAGCTTGTCCCCAGTGGGTCGGTCATCAAATCGGACTTTGAGCCCGCGTCGGCGGTCAAGAACATGCAGGACTCGTCGATAGTGGTCGGCGCCCGTACCGTCAGCGAGGGACGCTCGCAGGGCTTCGTCTCTGCGGGCAGCACCGGGGCCATGTTGGCCGCCGCGCTGCTCTTGGTCAAGCGCGCGGGCAATATCCGCCGGCCGGCGATCGTCACCACGCTTCCCGGCCTGGAGGGTCCGGTGGTGTTCCTGGACGCTGGGGCCAACGCCGATTGCCGGCCTGAGCATCTGCTGGAGTTCGGGGTGCTGGGAACGGCGTACGCGAGAACCGTCCTGGGAATCGCCAGTCCCCGTGTGGGGCTGCTGAATATCGGTGAGGAGAAGAGCAAAGGCAGTGAGCTGGCGCGCGCGGCTCACGGGATGCTGGAGCTCTCGGGGCTCAACTTCGTGGGCAACGTGGAAGGACGCGATCTCTTGAAGAACACGGCCGACGTGGTCGTGACCGACGGCTTCACCGGCAACGTCGCCCTCAAGCTGCTCGAAGGCTGCTCTTCGTCCCTGTTCACGCGGATGAAAGAGGCCGCCGCGAGCGGGACGAGGGCGAAGCTCGGGGGGATGCTGCTCCGCCCGGCCTTGCGCCGGCTGCGCGCGGATCTTGATCCTGAGGAGTATGGAGGGACCTATCTACTCGGCGTGCGTGGGTTGGTGGTCATCTGCCACGGCAACTCCTCGCGCCGGGCCATAGCCAACGCGCTTCGTTTCGGGGCCGAGGCCTTACGGAAGGGAGTGCTGCCGGGAGTGGACGAGGAACTCGCGCGCATCACCCGGGACTTGGGCCCCTCCGCGGACTCCGCCGCCTCTTGACCGCCGTTGATACAATGGCTGGGTCGTACTCGCGACCGACGAGACGTTCCTCTAGAGACACGGTAAGGAGAACAGATGAGCAGAGACGAGATCCTCGCTAAGGTGCGCGACATCCTGGTCGATCAGCTGGGCGTGGATGCGAACGCCGTCACGCTAGAAGCGTCGTTCCAAGATGACCTCAACGCCGACAGCCTGGACCTGGTAGAGCTCATCATGGAGCTCGAAGACCAGTTCGGCGTCAAGATCACCGACGAAGAAGCCCAGACTCTCAGCACGGTCGGCGCAGCGGTGGACTTCATCGCCGCCCGCGTCTAGCGTCGTTTTTTTGCAGGAGGGGATGGTTGTGCGGGGACTGCCGGCTCTGATGCGAGCAGTCCCCGCACGTGTTTTCGGCAGGCCGCCCCGGTCCGGCGCACCCCGTCCGCCGGGGGGCTCGAGCTTTGTGGCTCTGGTCGAACAACTACCTTCGGGACTTCGGCGAATAGCGCTCACCCACTCCTCGTGGGTCGACGCGCGCACGGATTCATACGAGCGGCTGGAGTTCCTAGGCGACAGCGTATTGGGCTTGGCCATCGCAAGCACGCTGTGCGGGCAATATCCCGAGTACGAGGAGGGGGACCTAGCCCGGTTGAAGGCGTTCGTGGTGAGCCGCGCGAGCTGTGCGCAGGTGGCCGAACGGCTTGGAGTGAGAGAGCTGATCCTTGAGCGGGCCCCCGCGCCCGAGCATAAGCGAAGGGAAGCTGTCTGCAACCAGACGATCCTCGGGAATGTTCTGGAAGCTCTGATAGGTGCGATCTATCTGACTCATGGGTTCGAGCAGGCGCGTTTGGCCGTGGTCGACGCCTTCGAGGAGCAGATGCGCTATGCGGTCACGGCACATGTCGATCACAAGACCGCGCTCCAAGAGCTGCTCGCCCTCAGGGGTTTGCAGCCGGTCTACCGTCTTGTGAACGAGATCGGTCCCCCGCATGCCCGGGTCTTCACCTCTGAAGTGGTGGTCAACGGGGCCCCACGTGGGCAGGGAACGGGTACGACCATCAAGATGAGCGAACAAATGGCGGCGGGAGAGGCTCTCGCGTCGCTCTCGTCGAAGGACCCGGTGGACTGACATGGTGCACCTGCACTCTGTGCGTCTGCGCGGTTTCAAGACGTTTGCAAAACCGACGGAGCTGACCTTCGAACCCGGGGTCACGGTCATCATCGGTCCGAACGGCAGCGGCAAGAGCAACATCGCCGACGCTGTCCTGTGGGTGCTCGGAGAACAGAGCCCCGGCAATCTTCGGGGGAGGAGCATGCAGGATGTGATCTTCTCGGGGCCCGGAGGGCGCAAGTCGAGCGCTGTCGCGGAAGTCAGCCTGGTCTTCGACAACGGGTGCGGCTCGGTGCCCCTGGACTGCGAGCAACTCGAGGTCACCCGCCGGTTGACCCGCGATACAGGCTCGGAATACCGCCTGAACGGGAATGGCTGCCGCTTGTTGGATGTCCAGGACCTCGTGGGCGGACTGGGTCTAGGGCGAGAGATGCACAGCGTGATAAGCCAGGGCAAGGTGGAAGCGCTTCTGAACTCCACGCCGGAAGCCCGCCGGGGTATGGTGGAAGAGGCCGCCGGGCTGGGGCGCTTCAAGAAGCGGCGAGAGCGGGCCCAGGCCAAGCTGGAGCGCACGCGGCAGAACCTTCAGCGAGTCGCCGACATCGAGCGAGAAGTGAAGGCGGCTCTTCGCCCGCTGCGGCAACAAGTGGTCGCAGCCGAACGGTTCGCCGAGGCCGCCGAGGAATGGGCGCTCGCCAAGGGGAGATCCGTGCTTCACGCGCTCGTGGGGGTGCGGAGCGGGTCCACCGAGACTTCACGGGAGCTTGGCCGCGCCGAGGCCCGCCGCAAGGAGATCGAGAAGCAGCTGGCCGACCTGCGCCGTCAGCGCGCTGCGGAGGAGGGACTCGTCGCCGCTGCGCTTCAAGAGCGGGAGAGACTGAGTACCGTGTTTCATCGGGCGCGGGCCGAGGCGGAGCATGTGGAGGGGAGAGCTATCTCGCTGCGGCAACGCCTAGCCCGCATGGAAGGTGAGTTGGACCGGGCCCGCAGGCGGCGCGACCTCGCGCAAAGCGAGGCCTTGTCGTTGGCGGCCAGGCTCGAGGAAGCCCAGACCGGAACCGCCGATGAGGGGCGACTAGCCAGGGTGAGCGGTTGGATCGAGACTCTCAAGACGGCGCTGGAAGAGTCGCTCCCGGCGTACCGCTCGGCGGGGGCGGCCGAAGACGAGCTCAAGGACGCAGTATTCGAGCTCGAGGCGGCGCGCTCGCGAGTCCTGCAAGAGCGTGAGTTCTTGCGGCGCGAGGTGGGAGAACGGGGCAGAGTGAGCACGGAGCTGTCTGGACTGGCCGAGGAGGCCGTCGCCCGCCTTGGCTCGCTGGAGGCTGAGGCCGCAGGGCTTGAGGAAGCAGTAGGCGTTGCGCGGCAGGCGGTCCGGCAGGCCGAAGCGGATCTGAGAGCCGCGGGAGCCGACCGCGAGGAGGCACGTGCTGAGG
>MELN01000022.1:11996-13470 GCA_001768675.1 Actinobacteria bacterium RBG_16_64_13
GGGAGAGGCCGGCATCGGCGAGGTGCTGGCCGGCCTCGAAGCGAGGCAGGCCGTACTTGCCGACATGCTGGCCCGAAGAGAGGGTACGCCCGCGGGAGCGCGGGAGTTGCTGGCCGGCGGCGGGGGATGGCGTTCCTTGATCGAGGTCCTCACGGTCCGGGCGGGCTACGAGCGGGCGCTCGCCGCGGCCCTGGGGCCGGTCATACAGGCGGTGGTGGTCCCGGAAGGGTCCCGTTTGCTCGCCTCCCTCAAGGTTGACGGATCGTTCGAGGCCATAGTCGAGTCGAGGGTGCGGGACGCGACAGAACGGCGATCAGACCCGCCCGCGGGGACGATCGACCTTTGGGACGTGGTATCTGGCCCCGAGGGCGTGGTGGACACGTTGCGGAAGCTGGTGGCGCCGACGGCCGTGCTTGTTGACGGGGACGGCTTGGCTGGGAGCGAAACGGGGCCGGGGCAGAACACCTGGCGTCTCGTGAGCCGCTCGGGTGAGGTTCTGACGAGCGGACTGCACGTAGCGCGCCGGCAGGAGGTAGGGGCCGAGACTCTACTTAGGGCACGCAACGAGCTGGAGACCGCCGCGAAGGAGAGAGCCGAGCTCTCTGCGAAACGCGAAGAGGCCCGTCAAGCCACGGAAAGGGCCGCTGCCGCCGTCGTGGAGGCTGCGGGCCGTTTCCGTCGTCAGGAGGAGCGCCTTCATCTTGCCGAGCGGGTGTTGGCTGGGCAGATAGGCGACCACGACCTGCATCAACGGCGGCTCGAGGAAGCCAGACTCCAGTGCACCGAGCTACAGGGCCGCCAGGGTCGCGAGGCCGGGTTGGCCGAGCAGATGCTGGCCGACCTGCGTGGGGTCGAGGAGGCGATGATGGCCGGGGAGGCCGGGTTGGAGAAAGCTCGCGCTTCTTTGCGCGCCTCGCAGGCCGAGGTCGAGACCCTCCGGAGGACTGTGGGGCTTCTGGAGGAGAAGAAAGGACAGGCTGCCCTGGTAGAAGTCAGGTTGCGGGAGCGCTGTCGCGCGCACGAGAGCGAGCGAGCGCGCTCGCTCTCGCAGCGCCAGGCTGCGCACCTTGAAACGGCGAGGTGGGAGCGACGGGTCGGCTCGCTCGAGAGGTACTTGCCGGCTCTGGCGCGACTCCTTGTGGTAGCCGAAAAGCTGGGCGGGAAGGCCCGTACCTTCTCAATGGAGCTGGAGTCTCTGGTGGAGGCCACACGTGCACGCACGCCGGCTACCGGAGCCCTGCGCGATTGGGCGGCCACTGAAGCCCGGCTGCAGCAGGAGTACCAGGTGTTGACGGCTCGATCGACCGAACTGCAGGTGGACCAGGCGCGCGTCGACGACCGTACGGCTCTCCTTGAGGAAGAACTATCCGAGTTGCGGAGACGGCATCTCTCCCCGCGCGGCCTGACGCCTGCCGATGTGGAGGGAGAAGACGAAGACTCGCTGGCCGGAGCTGTCGAGCGGGCCGAGAGGCGG
>MELN01000022.1:13588-13835 GCA_001768675.1 Actinobacteria bacterium RBG_16_64_13
CGCCGATATCATCAGCGGGCTCGACGAGCACATAGAGCGGACCTTCACCGAGATCTTCGAGGCCACCCGGGAGCACTTCTCGGCCGTCGTGGCGTCGGTCTTTCCGGGGGCACGAGGCAGTCTCAAGTTGACCGACGCCAAACGCGGACCGACCGCCGAGCCCGCGGCGTTCGACGACGAAGAGGAGGAGGCGGGCGAACCGGCGGGTGGGATCGTGCTGGAAGTGAAGTTTCCCAACAAGTCGCCC
>MELN01000022.1:13844-21389 GCA_001768675.1 Actinobacteria bacterium RBG_16_64_13
AGCCTGCTCTCCGGGGGAGAGAAGGCCATGACCGCGATCGCCTTCTTGTTCTCGCTCTTCCTGGCACGCCCATGCCCGTTCTACATACTCGACGAGGTGGAAGCGTCCCTCGACGACATCAATATCCGGCGGTTCTTGACCCTTGTGCGCAAGTATCGGGACAGGACGCAGTTCATCATCATCACCCACCAGCGCCAGACCATGGAGGTCGCCGACACACTCTATGGTGTGACCTTAGAGAGCGACGGTACCTCGAGGGTACTCTCGCGGCGGCTGGCAGCAGCGAAAGGGGCGTAAAGATTTGACCCACAATTGGGCGGACGTGTTCGTCGGCATCGAGCAGAACGCCATGGTTCGCGCGGTGGCCGAGGTCGAGGACGCGCAAGGGGGTTGGCTCACACAGCTTCGCGACGGCCTGTCCAAGAGTCGGAAGGCCCTGCAGCAGCAGTTCTCCGCCGTGCTTTTCGACCGCTTCAACGAGGATCTTTGGGAGCGGATCGAGGAGGCGCTCATCTACGCGGACGTGGGGGTGGAGACCACCATCTCGATAGTCGGATCTCTGGAGGCCGAGGCCAACGCCGGGACCATCAAGGACGCGAAGGGGCTCTTGGCCAAACTGCGCGAGATCACGGCGAACCACTTCTGCCAGGCCGACACGCGCATCGACGTGGCTCATTCCCCCGCGGTGATCCTGATGGTCGGAGTGAACGGCACAGGGAAGACCACGACCATCGGGAAGATAGCCTGGCATCTGAAGGAGCTTGGCAAGGAGCCGCTCCTGGTCGCGGGCGACACCTTCCGGGCGGCGGCGATAGAACAGCTCACCGAGTGGGGCCGCAGAGTGGGTTGCGAGGTCGTGCGTCACGAACGCGGGGGCGACCCGGGCGCAGTGGTCTACGACGGTCTTGAAGCTGCTCAGGCGCGGAAGGCCGACGTGGTTATCATCGACACGGCCGGTCGTCTCCATACCCAGGTCAATCTCATGAAGGAACTCGAGAAAGTGCGCCGTGTCATCGACAAGCGTATTCCGGGCGCGCCGCACGAGTGTCTGCTTACTATCGACGCCACGACCGGCCAGAACGGCCTGATACAGGCGCGGATGTTCAAGGAGGCGGTGAACCTGAGCGGAGTTGTGATCACGAAGATGGACGGGACCGCCAAAGGCGGGATAGCCCTCGCCGTGTCACACGAGCTCGATCTTCCCATCAAGCTCATCGGCACCGGCGAGAAGCTCGAGAGCCTCCAGCCCTTCGATCCGGCGGATTTTGCCGCCTTGCTCTTTGACGATTCACTTGGGCACCGCGTTTGACGGGAGTTCTGGCGACTAGTAAACTCCCACCTTCGCGACCGAGACGGGGCCGCTGCGTAGCGGTGCCCGAGCGGGCTCGAGAAGCATCGCAGAACGATAAGGTGACAGGTGTTCGAATCCCTTTCTGACAAGCTGCAGACAGCATTTGACGGCCTCAAGAGGCAGGGTAGGCTGACGGACAAGGACGTGGAGCGAGCCGCTCGCGAGATCCGTTTGGCTTTGCTCGAAGCCGACGTCAACTTCAAAGTGGTCAAGCAGTTCGTCGACAAGGTCAAGGAACGCGCTCTAGGCACCGAGGTGCTTGGGAGCCTGACGCCTGCCCAGCAATTCGTCAAGATCGTGAACGAAGAGTTGACGGCCCTCATGGGGTCCGCGTCGACCAAGCTGACGTTCTCGCCGCGCCCGCCGACGGTCATCATGATGGTCGGCCTGCAAGGCTCGGGCAAGACGACGGCCTGCGGCAAGCTTGCGAACTTCCTTCTGGCTCAAGGCAAGAGCCCGGCTCTGGTTGCGGGAGACGTATACCGCCCCGCCGCGATCGAGCAACTCAAGAGCTTGGGGCAGCAACTGGGCGTTCCAGTCTACGACGAGGGTAACGAAGCGGATCCGGTCGATATCGCGAAACACGGCATCAAGTGGGCCCAAGACAAAGGGCGCGACGTCTTGATCGTGGACACGGCCGGCCGCTTGCACATCGACGACAAGCTCATGGAAGAGCTCGTGCGCATCCGTCATACGGTCAAGCCTCACAACATCCTTCTGGTATTGGACGCCATGACCGGGCAGGACGCCGTCAACGTGGCCCTCCAGTTCCAGGAGCGGGTGCAGTTCGACGGCGTGATCCTCACCAAGATGGACGGGGATGCCCGCGGCGGCGCGGCGTTGTCAGTACGGGCGGTCACCGGCAAACCGATCAAGTTCGCGAGCAGCGGCGAGAAGCTGGACAACTTCGAGTACTTCCATCCCGACAGGGTGGCCTCACGCATCCTCGGCATGGGCGACGTGCTCTCCTTGATCGAGAAGGCCGAGCGCACCATCGACGAGCAGAAGGCACGGGAGTTGGAGCAACGCCTTCGCAAAGCCACCTTTACCTTCGATGACTTTCTCGACCAGATCCAGCAAGTCCGCAAGATGGGGTCGATCTCCAGTCTCTTGGGCATGATCCCGGGGATCCCTTCGGGCAAGCTCAAGGGTCTGCAGGTGGACGACAAGGCTTTCGACAAGATCCAGGCTGTCATCTCCTCCATGACGCCCGAGGAACGCAGCCATCCCGATCTCATCAATGGCAGCCGCCGGCGGCGCATAGCCAACGGGTCCGGCTCCGACATCCAGGCCATCAACCAATTGCTCACTCAGTTCAAGCAGGTGCAGAAGATGATGAAGCAACTGGGATCTGGCCGTGTGCCCAAGAACCCGTTCCAGATGTTCGGGAACCAGAGTTGATGTGAGGAGGTGACCCATGGCAACAGCTATCAGACTGGCGCGTCGCGGCAGTAAGAAGCATCCTACGTACCGCATCGTGGTGGCGGATTCCCGCCGCGCTCGTGACGGCCGTTTCATCGAGACTATCGGCTTCTACAATCCTCAGACCGAGCCGTCCGTGATCGAAGTGGACGAAGCCAAGGCAAAGCAGTGGCTGAAGACCGGCGCGCAGCCCTCCGACACGGTGCGTAAACTCTTCAACGTGAAAGGCATCGTCTAGGTGAAAGAGCTCCTCGAATTCCTGGCGCGTTCGCTTGTGGAGCATCCCGAGCAGGTGCGGGTGGAAGAGACCGAATCGGCCGACGGGGTGTTGCTGCGGCTCTTTGTGGCCAAGGAAGACGTGGGTAAAGTCATCGGCAAGCAGGGCCGAATCGCCCGCGCTCTGCGGACCGTGGTCAAAGCGAGTGCTGTCAAGGACGGCAAGCAGGCCTCGGTCGAGATAGTCGACTGACCTATATGTCCCGCCCCGAGTGGATCGAGGTCGGGAGGATCTCGCGTCCCCATGGCGTGCACGGGGAAGTGCGGATCGTCCCCGATTCGGACAACCCCGATCGCTTTGTGCCTGGGGCGGTGGTTCACGCCCGCGCCCGGCACATCGGCATCGCGGGGCCGCGCCTGCGGGAGCAAGTGCGGTTGACGGTCGAGACTGTCCGCGGCGATGGTGACTTCCCTATCGTGGCCTTCTGCGAGGTGCCCGATCGCGATGCGGCCGAATCGCTTCGCGGCTACCTCCTCGAGGTGCCCTCGACGCAGCTTCCCGAGCTGGACGAGGACGAGTTCTATCCCTTCGATCTCGAGGGGCTGGAGGTGCGCGATGCTCAGGGAGGTGCCATCGGTACCGTGGTGGACCTAGTCGAATCCCCGGCCCATGCGATCCTGGTCATCTCGCTCGCGTCGGGTGGGGAGGTCATGGTGCCGTTCGTGGGCGCCGCGGTGCCGACGGTGACTGTGGCCGAGGGCTTCTTGGTGGTCGAGCCGCGGTTCCTCACTGGAGGCGATCAGGCGGAATGAAGCGCTTCGACGTCTTCACCCTTGTTCCGGAGGCCTTTGACTGGTTCATCGAGCAGCATCCCGTGTCGACCGCGATCGGGTCGGGGGCGGCCTCTATCTCTGTCCACAACATCCGAGACCACAGCTGGCTGCCTCACCATGAGGTCGATGATTCGCCCTACGGCGGCGGACCGGGGATGGTGACCCGGGTGGACGTTGTCGGTTACGCACTGGAAGAAGTCTTCGGAATGCCGGCCCGCCGGGTCCGCGAGGGGCGGGAGGTCTTCGTGCTTGCGGCGGGGGGACGGCCGTTCGACCACAGGCTTGCGCTCGAGCTTTCGAATAGCGGAAGGGATCTCGTGCTATTGTGCGGTCGCTTCGAGGGTTTCGACGCCAGGGTGGAGGCTTTGTTCGCGAGTGGGTCCATCTCGGTCGGTCCGTACGTTTTGGCCGGCGGCGAGGTGGCCGCGCTGGCCGTGCTCGAAGCGGTAATACGTCACCTGCCCGGCTCCTTGGGCAACCAAGACAGTGTGGTCGAGGAGTCGTTCAGCGAAGGGCTGGAAGGCATGGTGGAGTACCCGCACTATACGCGGCCTCGAGAGTACGAAGGCGTGGAAGTGCCTCCGGTCTTGATAAGCGGAGACCATGGGGCCATCGCGCGGTGGCGGCGAGCGAACGCTCGGCGCTCTCCGTGGGAACGGCCGGTTGAAGCTCCGGGTCCGACGGGCGGTGTCGCGGCTGGAGACGGCGGGAAGGACGTGCATTGAGCGCTGAAGAGGAGCAACCGCTGGGCATAGATCGGCACCCGATAGGCAGCGCCGGCGCGGAGCCGGCGGGCGCCGGTCGGGACGGGAGTTCTCAACCCACGCGGACCCGACGCGCCCAGACAGCCGAGAAGAAGAAGCGCGGAGCGGTGGGGATCGCGATAGAGATCGTGATCATTGTGGCCGCCGCCTTCGCTATCGCCATGCTGGTTCAAGCCTTTCTCGTCAAACCTTTCACCATCCATCAGGTGTCCATGAGACCGACGCTTGAAGAGGGCGACCGCATCCTCATCAACCGGCTGAGCTACCACTTCCGTGATCCCGAATCGGGCGACGTGGTTGTCTTCCGCTCGCCGGTGACCGAGGGCGAGGACCTAGTGAAGCGTGTGGTCGCGGTAGGCGGTGACCGTGTCGCGGTGAGGGCTGGGTCCCTCTACATCAACGGGGCCGCTCAGAACGAGCCGCACCTTCTCGAACAGGGCTTTGGAGGTGAGTATCCCGAGACGGTCGTTCCGGCGGGAGAGGTGTTCGTCATGGGCGACAACCGGAACAACAGCGGCGACAGCAGGTTCTTCGGGCCTATCAGCAAAGACCTGATCATCGGTTGCGCCTTCGTCATATATTGGCCCTTCGGGCATTGGGGAGGGCTCTAGCCTCCGAGACGGCCGCCGGCAAAGCCCGGACTGGTTTCGCGCCGGGTTGCAATCGGAGGCACGATGCTTTAAAGTCTGCTGGCTTTTCTTCGGGTGGGTCATCGAATCTGTGCAGGACTTAAGTCAGGACTGGGTATTCACATGGGCGCGATTGAGGAATTCGAGCAGAGCCAGCTTCGCGAGGACATCCCGGTGTTCAAGTCCGGGGATACCTTGCGGGTTCACTTCAAAGTCATCGAGGGTAGCCGGGAGCGGATCCAGGTGTTCCAAGGATTCTGCATCCGCAGGCAGGGTCACGGATCTCGTGAGACCTTCACCGTCCGCAAGCAGTCGTTCGGCGTGGGTGTCGAGCGGACGTTCCCCCTTCATTCCCCGAAGATAGACAAGATCGAAGTAACCGCAATCGGCGACGTAGCGCGGGCGAAGCTGTACTACCTGCGCGAGAAGCTGGGCAAGAAAGCCCGCGTCAAAGAAAAGCGCATCTAGGGAGCTGCGGCCCGGTGGGCGAACCGGATTCGAGCTCTCAAGCAGAGCCAGCGCTCGTCGGTCCCGGTGAGATAGAGCAAGCGCCGCCCGCGGCGAGGCGTCGGGACAATGCACTCCGGTGGTTCCTTGAAGTGGTCGTCATTGTGGCGGCCGCTTTTCTTCTGGCGCTTCTCGTCCAGCAGTTCGTACTCAAGCCCTATGCCATCCCGTCGCCATCGATGGAGCCCACTCTCGTGCAAGGCGACCGGGTGCTTGTCAACCGGCTCGTCTACCACTTCCGCTCGCCTCGGATCGGTGACGTCATCGTCTTTGACCCACCTGGCCACGTGAACGGCGAGCCGCCGCTCATCAAGCGGGTGGTGGCGGTGGGGGGCGATACGGTGACAGTGGACGACGGCGTGCTGTGGGTCAACGGGGTGGAGCAGGACGAGCCATTCATCAAGGAGCATCCGATCGCAGAGGATTACCCCGAGGTGACCATAGCCCCGGGGTATGTCTGGGCGATGGGGGACAATCGCAACAACAGCGGGGACAGCCGGATGTTCGGGCCTGTCAGCGAGGAAGACATCATCGGTGAGGCCTTCGCCATCTACTGGCCCTTGCGGCACATGCGCGGCTTGTAGCGGCGCCGTCCGATGATCACGAAGGGAAGCCCGAGGAAGAAGCGCGTCTCCGATCCGTTTCGGTTCGACAGAGCGTTGTTGACCGAGCTGACCGAGGCGGAGCCTGGGGGGAAGGGCAAGTCGGCCGACCTGCGCCTCGCCGGAGCGGACGAGGCGGGACGTGGATGCCTGGCCGGCCCGCTCGTCGCCGCGGCCGTGGTGTTGGACTACGCGAGGGCTCCCTTTCCCCGTCTCGACGGGCTCACCGATTCGAAGTTGCTGTCTCCGGAGGCCCGGGAGGCGATGTATGGACGCATCCTGGGGGCGGCGGTCCGCGTGTCCTGGGTGGCGTGTTCGCCCTCGACCATCGACCGGGACGGTCTTCATCGCTCCAATCTGGCGGCCCTCCGCCGCGCGATCGAGTTGCTGCGAGGGGAGTATCGCGTGGCCGTCATCGACGGGTTCGATCTGAAGCACGCTGAGCTCAGGGCTCGTGCTCTGCCCGGAGCGGACTACAAGAGCGCCGCGGCGGGGGCGGCGTCCATCGTCGCGAAGGTGGTCCGGGACCGGCTCATGAGGGCGATCGCGCCTTCGTACCCGGAGTATGGCTTCGAGGAGCACGTCGGCTACGCTACCGATCAGCACAGAGAGGCGATCCGCCTGCACGGCACCTGTGTTCTTCACCGGCTGAGTTTCCGGGGAGTCGGGACCACTCAGCTGGAGCTGTGGGACGAGTGACGCGGCCCTAGCCGGCGTTCTTCAGGCCACGCTATAGCGTTCGTCCCGGCGCACCAGGAAGCCCTCGTCTGTCAGCTCTTCGAGCACCGCGTCGATCTCCGCTATTCCGAGCCAGGAGAGGTCAGTGGGCGCGCTGTGGATCTCGACGGCGGTCATGCCGGCCGGCGCGACGGCGAGCAATCTGCGCAGGACCGCCGCACGCGACTGGCGGTGAGACCCTTCGAACGGTGTCTGCTTCACATGATGCCGGCTCCGGCGACTCGGGTTGGGAAAGGCCTTCTTTGTCCAAGCACCAAAATCCATGAGCGCGTAGAACCAGTCGCGGGGATTCTCACGATCGAGCGTCTTCTCGATCAAGGGAAGGATCTCGGCGTCGCGGACGGAGGCGCATTCTTGAAAGAAGAAGTGGATGAACGCCGACCTGATGTTGGTCTCGATGAACGGCGCGGGGTGGTCGTAGGCGAAGGCGCAGACGGCCGCCGCCGTGGATCGCCCCACGCCCGGCAGTCGCCTGAGCTCGG
>MELN01000022.1:21419-25656 GCA_001768675.1 Actinobacteria bacterium RBG_16_64_13
CAGCGACGATGATGCACGCGGTCTCGTGGAGATTCAGGGCCCGCCGGTTGTAGCCCAGACCCTGCCAGCAGGCGAGGACGTCGGCCGCTGGAGCGCGGGATAGCGTGACGGCCGTGGGGAAGGCGGCCAGGAAGTCCGCGTACTTTGCCGCGACCCGGGCGACCTGAGTCTGTTGAAGCATGACCTCGGACACCAGGATGGCATAGGGGTCACGCGTCCGGCGCCAGGGGAGATCGCGGCGGTGCTCGCGATAATAGGAGAGGACGGCCTTGCGGAAGGCCGCGATTGCTGCGGCCTGCACCGGCGGGCCCATCTCCGCCAAGTTGCTACCAAAGTCTGAGATAGCCCGCCCCTTCCCCTCTGTAACGTTCCCACTGCACCCATCCGAGCGAAGCCCTCAAGGAGGACCCACTGAGCCCTGAAATAAACCCACCAGTCGATCGGACGGCCAGAGGGCGGACGGGGGAGCAGATCGCGGCTTCCTTCTTGTCGGAACGAGGTTACCGCGTCCTGGCGCGGAATCAACGCACCCCACTCGGCGAGCTGGATCTGGTCTGTCGGGAAAGCGCCCAGGTCGTGATCGTGGAGGTGAAGGCCCGCTGTAACGAGGCGTACGGTACGGCGCTGGAGGCCATCGGTCCTCGCAAGGCAGGCCGGCTGAGGGCGGCGGCGCTGTGGTGGCTGGCCGATCAAGGTTTGCTTCCTTGCGCCATCAGATTCGACGCGGTCGTCGTCGACTTGGATGGCTATGGGCTGCCCCGCAGCCTGCACCATGTCCGGGACGTCCTCTAAGGCGTGCACAAACCGATGGGACTGGCCTCTATCTGGGGTTTCGCCTTGGTGGGCATCGAAGCTGTCCCGGTGCGGGTGGAGGCGCACGCGCGAAGTGGTCTGCCCGGCGTGACTATAGTCGGCTTGCCCGGCGTAGCGGTGCGCGAAGCGAGAGAGAGGGTCCGCTCGGGCGCCGCCTCCAGCGGTCTGCCTCTGCCTTCACGTCGTATCACGATCAACCTTAGCCCTGGCGACGTGCCCAAGGACGGACCGGGCTTCGATCTGCCGGTGGCGCTTGCCACCTTGGCCGCCTGCGGCCATATACCCATGGAGTGCGTCCGCGACGTTGGCGCGGTGGGGGAGTTGTCCTTGGAGGGGGTCGTGCGTCCGACACGGGGGATGCTCTCGGTTGCCGAAGCTGCAGGAAGGGCGGGCGTGAACCTGCTCATCACTCCCATCGAAGGGCTGCCCGCCGCGAGCGAAGTGAGCGCGGTGCCCGTGGTGGCGGTGCGGTCGCTTGGCGAAGCCGTGCTGGTCGTCAAGGATCCGTGTTGGCGTGCCCAGATGGCCGAACGGGGCAGGCGGTGGCTGGCCGGCCGCCGCACGTGTCCCGTCGGTTCCGAGACGCCGGACCTGTCCGACGTGGTGGGTCAGCGGCACGCCAAAAGGGCGCTGGAGATCGCTGCGGCCGGCGGCCATCACCTGTTGATGATCGGATCGCCCGGCGCCGGGAAGACCATGCTTGCGCGGCGGCTGGCGGGGATACTGCCGCCGCTGTCCAGGGAAGAGGCGGTGGACGTCACACGAGTGTGGAATGCGGCAGGTCTGCAGGGAACGCTGGTGGGTCTCATCAGGGAGCGCCCGTTCCGATCGCCCCACCACACGGCTTCCCGGGCTGCGCTTGTGGGAGGGGGAGCGATGCTGCGACCCGGCGAGTTGAGTCTGGCTCATCATGGAGTGCTCTTCCTGGACGAACTCCCCGAGTTCGCGCGGGACGCCTTGGAGGCCCTGCGCCAACCGCTGGAAGAAAGCCGTGTGGTCATCTCTCGGCGTGCTGGGACCTCGATATTTCCGGCGGAGTGCACCTTGGTGGCGGCCATGAACCCCTGTCCTTGCGGCTATCTGGGCCACCCCGAGAAAGCGTGCCGCTGTCCCGGCTCGGCAGTTGCACGTTACAGAGCTCGGATCAGCGGTCCGCTTCTCGACCGCATCGACGCCCTTATCGAGGTCCCCCCCTTGACTCTGGCGGCGCTGGACGCGGTAGGCGCGGTCGAGTCGTCGGCAACAGTGCGTGCGAGGGTGACAGCGGCGAGGATCTTCCGGCGAGAGAGGCTGGACAGGCACAGCGTCCCGTCGCGGCACGCGCTCGAGGACTGCAGCCTCTTGACGGAGGAGGCGCGAGGCCTTCTGCGCCAAGCGCTGGTGCATGAGGGGCTGAGTGGCAGGGCCTACGCGAGGATCGTCAACCTCGCCCGGACCATCGCCGACCTCGACAACGTGCTCCCCGTGGCAGCGGAACATGTGGCGGAAGCGCTGTCTCTGCGCTTGGATAGCCGGCGGGTGGACTTCGCCTGATGGAGGAGATCCAGGGCGGGCAGAAGGCGTACGAGGCGGCCCTCGGACTGGCCTGGCTCACCCAGACGGGGTGTCACAGCCTTCTCGGTCCGCTGAGGAGGGAGGGACCCGAGCGAGTCTGGCGAGCAACCCCGCGGTGCCTGCTCGCGTGGGGTGTGTCACGCCTCGCTGTGGACAGGTTCGAGGAGAAACGGCGCGGTTTCTGCACCGCCGACGCCCGTGCTTCACTTGCCGGTGCCGGTCTGCGCTTCGTGCCATACGGATCGCGTCTCTATCCGGTGGAACTAGCCCATTTGCCCCTTCCCCCGGCGGGGTTGTTCGCGCGGGGGGACGACGAGGCCCTGGAAAGACTCGCATGCATGCCACGGGTGACCATCGTCGGCACTCGTAGGGCGACGGCCTACGGGTTGCGTGTCACGGAGGCTCTGGCTACGGCTTTTGCCGGCAAAGGGATCGCCGTCGTCAGCGGCATGGCCCTCGGGGTGGACGCGTGCGCTCACGATTCGGCCATGAAGGCGGGAGGTCTGACCGTGGCGGTGCTGGGGTGTGGCGCCGACATCGTGTATCCACCGAGGAACCGCGGACTCTACGAGAAGGCCGCGACGATCGGAATGGTGCTGAGCGAGTTGCCGCCGGGAACGGCTCCAGCACGGTGGACATTTCCGCACCGCAACAGGTTGCTGGCAGCTCTTGGCGACGCCGTTCTGGTCACAGAGGCGTCATCCACAAGCGGCGCTCTGCAGACGGCGAGCTGGGCGCTGGAGCTTGGCCGACCGGTGTTCGCTGTCCCCGGCTCGATCTATGTCGAGGGACACAAGGGATGTAACCTGCTGCTTCGTGACGGAGCCGCTCCCGTCATCGACCCTTGCGCCACAGTGGAGGATTTCCTTCTGCAAACAAGAATCGAGAGAGGTGACCGGCAGATGTGCGCAGGCCGGCGCGGGGCGCCCTGCGGCGGGGGTATTCGGAACGAGACCACCCGAGATCGAGAGCGCCGAGGCGGGCTGGTCTTGGAAGCGCTTGCATCCGGACCGCTCTCGGTGGATGGGCTCTGTCGGAGAACGGGGCTTCCTCCACGAGAACTGAGCGCCACGCTTGCCGAGCTCGAGCTGGCGGGACTGGCCACCCGGGCTGGACCGGGAATGTACATCCGGGCGCCCTGAGCGGCCAGCAGACGGATCAGGAGGATGATGCACCCAGAGGATCAAGCGAAGCCGGTTCTCGTGGCGACGGAGCTCGAGCAGGTGGTCGCCGCGTTCGTCCGCGGGCTGATCGCGGCTGACTACAGCGCCTGCACCATCGACGCCTCCGTGAGCGATCTCCACCAATTCGCCGCTTTCATCACGGCCAGAGGGGTAGACCGCGTGGAGAAGATCGTGCGCGCGGACATAGCCGCCTTTGCCGAGGCCCTGGCCGATCCAGACAGGAACATACCTCTCGGAGAAGCCGTATCGTCCGGCCCGGGCGCGTCTCGCGAGGCTCGCTCCCGAACCGGCGCGTATGCCCGCAGCACCATCGGACGCAAGCTCTCTGTGGTGCGCAGTTTCCTGCGCTTCTGCGCAGACAACGACCTTCTCAAGGCCAGCCCAGCCGCGGGTGTCGGCTCGCCCAAGTTGCCACGGCGCCTGCCGCAGGTGCTCACGCCTGGCCAGGTAGGTGGACTGCTCGATGCGATCGAAGGGTCAAGCCCGCTAGAAATGCGAGACCGGGCGCTTTTCGAGCTAATATACGCATCGGGACTACGCTGCCAGGAAGCATTGGACCTGAAGCTGAGGGATGTCAGTTTTGATTCGTGCGAGATCCGGGCAAAGGGGAAGGGGCGCAAGGTGAGGGTCGTGCCGGTCGGGGCACCCGCGTTGAACGCGCTCGAACGCTATCTGGGAGAGGGACG
>MELN01000022.1:25664-36587 GCA_001768675.1 Actinobacteria bacterium RBG_16_64_13
TGGCGACCAATGCCGCCGAGGACCACGTCTTCTTGAGCCGGACGGGACGGCCGCTGTCGTCTTCCGACGTGCAGAGGCGCCTTGCCCGGTATTTGGCTTCGGCGGGTGCGCCACAGGGGACATCACCGCATACGCTGCGGCATTCGTTCGCGACCCATCTGCTCGAGGGAGGGGCGGACCTGCGTGTCATCCAGGAGCTTCTGGGGCACTCGTCGTTGCGCACTACGCAAGTGTACGCGCACGTCTCAGCCGCGCACCTGCGCAAGACCTATCGCAGAGCGCATCCCCGGGCGTAGCGAACATGGCTGTGATCATCGACTCGGCAAGCCAGTACGACCTCAACGAGGCGTGGCGGCGCTACAAGGAGCAGGGCGACTCGAAGGCGCGAGATCAGCTGATACTCGCCTATTCTCCGCTGGTGAAGTACGTGGCGGGTCGCATGAGCAGCGGCCTGCCAGCCCACATCGAAGAGGGAGACCTGGTCTCGTACGGTCTTCTGGGACTCATCGGCGCCCTTGAGAGATTCGACCCGTCGCGCAACATCAAGTTCGAGACGTACGCGGTGTCGAGGATCAAGGGATCGATCATCGACGAGTTGCGCGCCCTCGATTGGGTGCCGCGGTCGGTGAGAAGCTGGGCTCGCAAGGTGGAGGCGGCCGTGACAAGGCTAGAGAACCAGCTCACCCGGGCTCCCAGCGACGAAGAGGTGGCGAGGGAGCTCGAAGTCAGCGTGGACGAGTTCCAGGACATCATCAACCAGATCAGTTGCGCGTCGATCGTGGCCTTGGATGAGTTCTGGGATTCGAGTGGTCCCAGCCAAGACAAGGTGAACCTCATCGACACCATCGAGGACGCCGACGCCCCGGATCCCTCCCGGGCGTACCGCATCCAGGTCATCAAAGAGACCTTGACCGCAGCTATCGAACGGCTGCCGGAGAGGGAGCGCATCGTCATCGGGCTCTACTACTACGAGGGCCTGACCCTGAAAGAGATCGGGGAAGTGCTGGGTGTGACGGAGTCCCGTGTGTCTCAACTCCACACCAAGGCCATCCTGCGCCTCCGCGGGCGCATCAAAGAGGACCTCGATCTGGACGCGCTTGCCACCTAGCCGGGCTCTTCCCGGGGGCTTCCGGCTCCCGTCCGTGGTAAACTGCTCGGGCTATACAACCAAACCTGGGGATTCCCGTCCCGGTGGTGCCGGGTGACCGGTTCCGGAGCGGCCCCCAGAGTGTCCGATGAACAAAACCAGAGTGAGGTACGCATGCCCGCAGCATCAATGAAGCAACTCCTGGAATCGGGAGTTCACTTCGGCCACCAGACCCGCCGGTGGAACCCCAAGATGAAGCCCTACATCTTCACGGAGCGGGGCGGCATCCACATCATCGATCTTCAGCAGACCACTGACCTTCTCGACCGCGCATACGATTTCGTGCGCAACATCGCCAGCCGAGGCGGTACGGTGCTCTTTGTAGGCACCAAGAAGCAGTGCCAGGACATAGTCAGGGACGAGGCCGGCCGCGTGGGGATGCCCTACGTGTCCCACCGCTGGCTCGGTGGCCTGCTGACCAACTTCTCCACGATTGAGAACCGCATCAAGCGCATGCACGACCTGCGGAAGCTCAAGGAAGAGGGTCAGCTCACTCTGCTGCCGACCAAGGAACGCATGGCCATGGAACGCGAGTTGGAGAAGCTCGAGATCAACTTGGGCGGCGTCAGCATCATGACCCGCCTGCCGGATGCCGTCTTCGTGGCCGATCCGAAGCGTGAAGCCATCGCGACCAAGGAAGTGACCAAGCTCGGCCTACCCTTGATAGGCCTGTGCGACACCAATTGCGACCCCGATGAAGTCGACTACGTCATCCCCGGCAACGACGACGCCATCCGCTCTTGCGGACTCATCGTGAGGACGCTGGCGCGCGCCGTCGAAGAGGGACGCCAGAAGGTGCAAGTGTCGGAGTTCCTCGCGGCCGAAGCGGCACGCGCCTCCGCCATGCAGTCGCAGGCCATGCCCTACTCCTCGGGTGAGCCCGGGGAAGCAGGCGGATCCGATCCCAGGTCGCGGGGACCGCGCGGTGTCCGCACCCCCGACGGCCAGTCTCGTGGTCAGGGGCGTCCGGGCCCGGGTGGCAGGCCGTCTTCGGGAGGCCGCCCCACCGCCGGTGGCAGGCCGGGTGGCGGTGACCGCCAGGGCGGCTGGCAGGGCTCGCGCGAGGGTGCTGCGCGGCCGGCGGGAGCGGAGCAGCCGGCGCCGGCCAGGCGGGTGCCTGCCGCGAGGGCTGCTGCGGCGCCGAGAAAGAAGGAAGCGGCTCCGGAGGCCACCGCGGCTACGGAGGTCGAGAAGGCGCCAGTGAGCGACACGGCTATCCCGGAAGAAGCTACGCTTTCAGCGGCTGCCCCTCAGGAAGCACCTGAGGCTGCTCCCGTGGAGACGGCCCCCGTTGAGGCGTCCGCTGAGAGTGCTGTGGCCGAGGCGGCTCCGGAGGCCGACGCCGAGGCCTAGACGGCCGCTGTGGGCTTAGTGCTGCACGTGGCAGCCGGCGGGTCGCTGAGTACCGAAGATTCGCGAAGGATTATCGACGTCTCGATGGAGGCTCTTGATGGATATTGATGCCGGTCTGGTAAAGAAACTGCGTGAAGCCTGCGGTGCGGGCATCATGGACTGCAAGATGGCTTTGAACGAAGCGCAAGGCGACATGGAAGAAGCCATCAAGATACTGCGCAAGAAGGGCATGGCTAGCGCCGACAAGAAGTCGTCGCGAGCCACGAACGAAGGCATCGTCGACTACTACATCCACCCCGGCGCCAAAGTCGGGGTCCTGATAGAGGTCAACTGCGAGACCGATTTCGTCGCACGCAACGAGGACTTCAAGGTCTTCGTTCACGACGTGGCCATGCACATCGCCGCCGCGAGCCCAGCCTGGGTCTCTCGTGACGACATTCCCGAAGAGCTCAAGGCGGGCGAGCTGGAGATCTACTCGGCTCAAGCCAAACAATCCGGCAAGCCTGAAGCGGTAATCCAGAAGATCGCGGAGGGCAAACTGGCCAAATGGTATTCGACGGTGGTTCTCCTCGAGCAGGAGTTCGTCAAGGATCCGGAGAAGACCATCGAGGATCTTCGGCGTGAGATCATCGGCAAGATCGGTGAGAACATCGAGATCAGGCGGTTCGCGCGTTTCCGCGTGGGCGACGAGGTGGCCTAGGGGCGCGGTTCCAAGTTCAACGATCCTCGGGACGGAGATCCGTGCCGCGAGGGATGGCCGAGACGAGGCGATATGACCCAGCGACCGGTATGGAAGAGGGTTCTGCTCAAGCTCAGCGGTGAAGCCCTCATGGGGGATCTCAAGTACGGGATCGACCCGGTGCGCCTAGGCGCCATGGCGAACGAGATCAGCCAGGTGGTCGCGGGGGGGATCGAGATGGCCATCGTCGTCGGGGGCGGGAACATCTTCAGGGGTGTGTCCGGAGCTTCCCAGGGAATCGACCGTGCAACCGCGGACTATATGGGCATGCTGGCGACCGTGATGAACTCCATGGCGTTGCAGGATGCCCTCCGCAAGCTGGCTGTCGACTCTCGGGTGCAGTCAGCCATCGATATGCAAGAGATCTGTGAGCCCTACATACGAGGCCGGGCTATTCGGCATCTCGAGAAGGGGCGGATTGTGATCTTCGCAGCCGGGACCGGCAACCCGTTCTTCAGCACCGATACGGCTGCGGCTTTGCGTGCCCTGGAGATAGGGGCGGAGTGCCTTCTCATGGCAAAGAAGAAGTACGACGGCGTCTATGATGCCGATCCGGAGACGGAGCCCTGCGCCAGGCTCATCGAGCGTATCACCCACCGTGAGGCCCTCGAGCGGGGTCTCCGGGTCATGGATTCGACGGCTCTTTCGCTGTGCATGGACAACGGTCTTCCCATCATGGTGTTCAACATGAGCCAGCCGGAGAACATCCGGCGCGTTCTCCGCGGTGAGCGGATCGGCACCATAGTGACGGTCGAGGAGATTGAGAAGGAGGAGTCATGATCCGGGAGTTGGTCGCCGACGGCAAGCGCCGCATGGAAAGCGCGGTCGAAGCCCTGCGGAGTGAGTTCAACACTGTGAGGACCGGCCGCGCCTCCACCGGGCTGCTCGACCGGCTCCACGTGGACTACTACGGGGCGAAGACGCCGCTGAAGCAGCTCGCCAATCTGGCGACGCCCGACCCGCGCACGATCTCCGTCACCGTCTACGACAAAGGGGCCGTCAGCTCGGTGGTCAGGGCGATCCAGGAGTCCGACCTTGCCCTTACCCCCAACACCGACGGCACCGTGATACGCCTCAATATCCCGACGCTCACCGCCGACCGTCGCAAAGACCTGGTCAAGATGATCAAGAACATGGCCGAAGAAAGCCGGGTCGCGATCCGCAACGTCCGCAGGGACGTCATCCAAGATCTCAAGGACCTCAAGAAGGAAGGCGAGATCTCCGAAGACGACGAGCATCGCGCCGAAGAAGAGGTCCAGAAGCTGACCGACGGCTTCATCGAGAAGATCAACGAAATACTCCACCACAAAGAACAGGAGATCCTCGAGATCTGACGTGGGCCTATCCGCTTGGCTGAGTGCTCATTGGGGCCGCGGAAGAAAGGGTGCCTTCGACCAGGCGACTGCCAGGGCGAGGGGTGCCGTTCCTTTCCACGTGGCCATCATCATGGACGGCAACGGTCGTTGGGCTCGTCGCCGCGGTCTGCCCGTCAGTGCCGGACACAGGGCGGGTACACAGGCCGTCCGCAGAGTCATCGAGATGGCCCGCGACATGGGCATCGGGCAACTGACCCTCTATTCCTTCTCGGTGGAGAACTGGAGCCGTCCGACCGAGGAGGTCGAAGGTCTTATGAGGCTCCACGCCGAGATGATCGACGCGGAAGTGCCTACTCTCCACAAGAACGACTGCCGGGTGGTCTTCGTCGGCAGCAGAGAGGGCCTGAGCTCACAACTTCTGGAGAAGATGGAGTGGGCCGAGGCTTTGACGGCCGGCAATGGCCGGATGGTCCTCTTCATAGCTTTCAATTACGGCGGGAGACGCGAGATCGTCGACGCGATGCGAAAAGCCGTCGTCGACGGGGCGGACGGCGCCGCCATCACGGAGGAAGATATCGCCCGGCATCTGTACTCACCACTGATGCGCTTTCCCGATCTGTGCATCCGCACTTCGGGGGAAAGGCGGATGTCGAATTTCTTGCTGTGGCAATCGGCGTACTCGGAGCTCTACTTCTCCGATTGCCTGTGGCCCGACTTTGGCAGCGAAGAGTTCGAGCGGGCCCTCGCCGATTACGCCGGCCGGGAGCGTCGTTTCGGTGCGCGCGACAGGAACGGGCATGCTTAGAAACCGCCTGCTGGTAGCCGCCGTTGGGCTTCCCCTCGGGTTCGCGGCGGTCATTCTCGGCGGTTACTTCCTGTTTGGCCTGGCCATCGTCCTCACCGTTCTTGGTCTTCACGAGTACTACACCCTGCTTCGGCCATACAGGCCCAACCTGCTCGTGGGCTACGTGGCAGGAGTCAGCGTCGTGGTTGCCTCGTTCTTCCTGGGGTCAGAAGGGCTCCTCGTCGGCCTGGCCGCGCTGGTCATCCTGACGTTCTTCTGGTCGCTGTTTGGTGAGTTGGGCGCCCATCTTGTGGGAAGGATGGCGATGACCGGGTTCGGCGTCCTGTGGGTAGCCTTGGGTTTCGCCTACATTCCTCTTATCCGCGGGCTGAACCACGGTATGGCGCTCACCATCATGATGTTGGCCTGCACAATCGTCAGCGACACCTTCGCCTTTTTCGTAGGGCGGGCTATAGGCCGCCACAAGATGGCCCCCCGCATCTCGCCTAACAAATCGGTGGAAGGAGCGGTCGGAGGACTCGTGGGAGCGGTGGTCGCAGCCCTGATAGTGCGTATCTATTCGCCATGGTTGCCTACCCGAGACGCCATCATCCTGGGCTTGGCAGTCGGGGTCGTCGGTCAATGGGGCGATCTGTTCGAGTCAACCTTCAAGCGGGACTTCCGGGTCAAGGACTCAGGCAGACTCCTGCCTGGCCACGGCGGCATCCTGGACCGTTTTGATTCCATGCTGTTCGCCGGGTTCGTGGCCTACTGGGGAGCAGTCGCGCTCCTGGGGGACGTCGTGCGATGAAACGCGTGATCGTACTGGGGGCCACCGGCTCCATAGGGGTGCAGGCGCTCAAGGTGATCGCCGCGAGTCCCGATCTGTACGTGGCCGGCCTGTCGTGCGACCGGAGCGTAGCCTTGCTTCTCGAGCAGGCCATTTCGCTTCGGGTGAACGATGTCGCTGTCGCCGACGAGCGGGCCGCGGCGACCATCCCGGGTGCGCTCTACCCGGAGCTGAGCGTCCGGGCAGGGTCTGGAGCGGCGGCCAGGCTTGTCCGTGAGGTCGATGCCGACCTGGTGCTGAACGCCATCGTCGGGTTCGCCGGACTTGAATCCACGTTGGCGGCTCTGGAATGCGGTCGGGCCCTGGCCTTGGCCAACAAAGAAAGCCTTGTCTGCGCCGGCTCGCTGGTCACGGAGCTGGCGGCGCGCCAGGGCGTCGAGATCCTGCCGGTGGATTCCGAGCACTCGGCTCTGTATCAGTTGGTCGGGGCCGCCGGACCGCGGGCCGTCGATTCGCTCGTCATCACCGCGTCGGGAGGACCTTTCCGCGGCTGGGACCCCGCGAGGCTGACCGCGGTCACCAGAGAGCAGGCCCTCGCTCATCCCACGTGGTCCATGGGTGAGAAGATAACCATCGATTCCGCGACCCTCATGAACAAGGGCCTGGAGGTCATCGAAGCCCACCACCTCTTCGGCCTCGCCTATGATCGCATCGAGGTGGTCGTGCATCCCCAGTCGCTGGTGCACGCTCTTGTGCGGATGGTGGATGGGGCCTTGCTCGCACACCTGGGCGTCGCCGATATGCGCGTTCCCATCGCATATGCGCTGCATCATCCGGAGCGTGCGACGGTGGCCGTGGAGCGCCTTGATCTGTCCGGGGGCATATCGCTGGACTTCGCGGCGCCTGACGAGGAGACCTTCCCGGCTATCGGGCTGGCTCGGGCCGCGGGCGCAAAGGGCGATGCAGCCACCTGTGCCCTGAACGCGGCGAACGAGGTCGCGGTCCGCTCCTTCTTGAAGGGAGACTTGCCGTTTCTGGGTATAAGTCAGGTGGTAAGAAAGATCGTGGAGGCGAGCGAGGCTGGCTCTTTCGGAACGTATGCCGAAGCCGTGGCCGTCGATGAACAGGCAAGAGGCGCGGCAGTTGCTGTCTGCGTTGAGGTAGCGAACGCGAGGATGGACTGTAGTGATTAGCTTTGTTGGAATAGTCGTGGCGATCGTGGGACTGGGGTTTCTCATCCTGGCGCACGAGTTCGGCCACTTCATCGTGGCAAAGGCAACCGGGATGAGGGTCGAGGAGTTCAGCCTCGGCTTTGGTCCCTTCCTGGTGAGTCGCCGGATCGGTGAGACCGTATACGGCGTCTCCGCCGTGCCGCTGGGTGGCTACGTGCGCGTGACGGGCATGCACAAAGAGGAGTTTGACGCCCGGGTGGCCGAAGCGCGGGAATTGGAGGCCGAGGAGCAGGTGGAAAAGGCCAAGCGGCGTCCGCAGGATCCCGAAGACCGTTTGGCGGGCAAGCGGGCCCTCAGCGCCGACGAGATCGCCGCGACTCCGCTGGCCAAGCGTTACTACGCCCACCCCTTCTGGCACAAGCTGGTGTTCATCATCGCCGGCGTGACGATGAACATGATCGTCGCCTTCTTGCTCATCTGGGCGGTCGGCGCCAGCCAGGGGGAGGTCATCAGCAGCACGTTGATCTCGGAGGTGGAGGCGGGGACTCCCGCCGCCGCGGCTGGGATCAAGGCGGGCGACCGGATAGTGAGCATCGACGGCAAGAAGACCGACACCTGGCAGGACGTGCACACGGAGATCCTCACCAAGCCCGGCGAGACCGTCGCTATCGTCGTGGAACGCGACGGCGCGGAACGGGAGTTGACCGCGACGATCGGAAGGCAGGATGACGGCACGGGTCGTCTCGGCATCATGTCAACGACCGAGGTCCGAGAGCTGGGGGTGATCGACGCCTTTGGATACGCGGGCAAGAAGACCGGGAGCATGGTGGCCCTGATCTTCAAGGGCATCGGCATGATGTTCACGGGCGCTGCGCCGGTGACCGGCTCCCAGGGCTTGGCCGGGCCGGTGGGGATCATCCAGCTCTCCAGCGAGGCCTACCAGGGCGGCTACTACCTGATGCTGCTGGCGCTCATCAGCATCAACCTGGCTATCCTCAACATGCTCCCGCTACTGCCACTCGATGGCGGCCACGTGCTCTTCAGCATCATCGAGCGCATCCGTGGACGGAACGTCTCGCTACGGGTCTTCGAGCGGATCTCGCTCGTCGGGCTGGCCATATTCGTGCTTTTGTTCATAGTGGCCACCTCGAACGACATCGGCCGCCTTTTCTCGAGCGGGTAGGCTGCAGTCCAGCGTGGCCAGCCGGCTGCAAGTCAACGTGGGCGGGGTGCCTGTGGGCGGCGGAGCCGCGGTGGTCGTGCAGTCGATGACCAACACCCGCACCGACGACGTCGAGGCCACTCTCAGCCAGATCCGGGCGCTGGCGACGGCCGGCGCGGCGCTTGTTCGCGTCGCCGTGCCTGACAGGGCGGCCGCCGGCGCGGTGGCGGCGCTTGTGGCCGAGTCCCCGGTGCCCCTGATCGCCGACGTGCACTTCGATCATTCGCTCGCGGTTGCTGCTATCGGGGCTGGGGCCGCCGGAGTTCGCATCAACCCGGGCAACATCGGGAGCGAGCGTGAAGTGCGGGAGGTCGTGGACGCGGCCCGCGAGCTCGGAGCCGTCATCAGGGTAGGGGTCAACAGCGGCTCGCTGCAGCGGGACCTCCGCGTAAGAGAAGAGACTGATCCCGCTGGGGCCCTCGTCGAATCGGCGGTAAGGTACTGCACGCTTCTCGAAGGCATGGGCTTCACCGATATCAAGGTCTCGGCGAAATCATCTTCACCACTAGTCACTATCGCCGCAAATAGGCTGCTTGCCGATCGTATCCCATACGCGCTCCACCTGGGGGTGACCGAAGCCGGGACCAGATGGGCCGGTTCCATCCGAAGCGCCGTCGCCCTGGGCGTGCTTCTAGCCGAAGGAATCGGCGACACCATCAGGGTGTCGCTCACCGGGGACCCGGTGGAAGAGGTACGCGTGGCCCTGGAGATCTTGAGGACCCTCGACTTGGCGCCACGGGGAGCTCGCGTCATCGCGTGCCCTACCTGCGGGCGGACCCGGATCGATCTGGAGCCGCTCGCCTTGGAGGTGGAGAGACGACTGGAGGAACTCGGGCTGGACCTGGAAGTGGCCGTGATGGGATGCGTGGTGAACGGCCCCGGAGAAGCACGCAAAGCAGACTTTGGGATCGCCGGGGGTGATGGTGAGGGAGTCGTGTTCGCCCAGGGACGGCCCGTGCGCAAAGTGGCGCAGGCCGGACTGGTAGATGCATTGTTCGCGGAGATCGCTTCCCGGAAGGGAACGCCTCCCAGCCGCTAGCAGGCTGCTGAAGAGTGGCGGCAAGGCCTCGTTCTTCAGCAGCCCCAAGCCTCCAAGCCTCCAAGGCCAATCCAGGCCGCGTGGCTGCTAGACTGTCTCTCGTGCGCACGCTTCGCGCCGCGCCGATTTCCAAGACGTTCGTCGGAGGAGGACCCGATGCGGGCGACCGCTCTTTTCATGCCCACGGTCAAAGAAGACCCGGCAGATGCCGAGGCCATAAGTCACAAGCTCATGGTGCGAGGTGGGTTCGTCCGCCAGTTCGCCTCCGGCATCTACATCATGCTGCCGCTGGGCTGGCGGGTCATGGAGCGTATCCGCTCGATCATTCGCGAAGAGATGAACGGCATCGGGGCGATCGAACTGTCGATGCCGACGTTGCATCCGGCGGACGTATGGCAGGCCTCGGGAAGGTACACGTCGATCGGTCAGGAGATGTTCCGGCTGGAGGACCGTGGCGGGCGGGACATGGTGCTGGCCATGACCCACGAGGAAGTGTTCACCTGGCTCGCCTCCAGGGAGCTGCGCTCCTATCGCGATCTCCCGCAGATCTGGTACCAGGTGCAGCTCAAGTTCCGAGACGAACCGAGGCCCAAAGGCGGGGTCCTGCGGGTGCGGGAGTTCCTGATGAAAGACTCATACTCGTTCGACGTCGACGAAGCCGGGCTGGACGAAAGCTATGAGAAGCACATAGGTGCTTATGACCGTATCTTCAGCCGGTGTGGGATCGAGTTCTACCGAGTCGAGAGCGACAGCGGCTTCATGGGCGGGGCGCAGGCGCACGAGTACACGGCGCCGGCGGCCGCGGGCGAGGACCGCATAGCTCTGTGCGGGGCTTGTGGCTATTCCGCCAACGTCGAGCTGGCAAGGTCGGTCGCCCGGCCTCCGGAGAGTGACACGGCGACCGCGGTGGCAGCGGCGGGCGGCGGGGCGCCTCGTGAGGTGACGACACCCGAGAAGCGCACTATCGAAGAGGTCTCGGAGTTTCTGGGCGTTGCGAAGACGTCGATCATCAAGGCTTTGGTGTACATGCAAGGCGACAAGCCGGTCATGGCGCTGGTGCGTGGCGACCACAACCTGCACGAGAGCAAGCTCGCCCGGTATCTGAAGGGTGAGATCCGAGCGGCCCATCCCGAGGAGGTCAAGGCGGCCACCGGCGCAGAGGTAGGCTTTGTCGGGCCCGTGGGATTGACCGGCGGGAGCACCCTGCGCATCGTTGCCGACGAGAGCCTGCGTCCCGAAGGGCAGGCCGGATCAGGCGCCGCGGGCCACAGCGGCGGCCCACGCGAGTACGCGGCGGGCGCCAACAAGGCCCATACGCACCTTGTGGGCGTCGTGGTCGGTCGTGACTTCCAGCCCGAGTT
>MELN01000022.1:36660-40434 GCA_001768675.1 Actinobacteria bacterium RBG_16_64_13
ATCGAGGTGGGCAACATCTTCAAGCTGGGCACCAAGTATTCCCGGCCCTTGGGAGCGACCGTCCTCGACGAAGCGGGACAGGAGCGGTCCATCGTGATGGGTTCGTACGGCATCGGCGTGGCGCGGATCGCGGCCGCGGCCGTCGAGCAGCGTCACGACGACCGCGGCATCCTCTGGCCGAAAGCCATCGCGCCCTTCGACGTCCACCTCGTTCAGGTGCAGGCGAAAGACCCGGTGCAGACAGGGCTGGCCTCGGCACTGCACGATCGTCTTAGCAACGACGGTTGGGAGGTCCTGTGGGACGACCGCGATGAGCGTCCCGGCTTCAAATTCGCGGATGCCGAGCTTATCGGCTGCCCCATCCGGATCACAGTGGGGAAGAAGGCGACCGAGGGTCTCGTGGAAGTGGAGCCTCGCTCGGGCGGGGCCCGGGAAGAAGTGGCCGTGGACGAGTGCCCGGCGAGGGTCCGTGGGCTCTGGGAGGCGGCCGACTGATCGTCCGCTTCATGGCCGCTCGCGGGTCAGCATGGTTACTCATTGGAAAGTCGCTTCCCTTGTGAGCTTCCTCGCCGTCGTGGTATAATTCGACCGCAAACGAAAGCCAAGCTGGTTTACCAAGTGGGTGCGGATGGGCCCACTTTTGTTTTACCTGAGGAAGTGGTCGTGGCACTGTCGGAGGCTTGGGTCCAGCAGATCATCGATCGGGAGGTCGAGGGCGTCGAGCTGGTGGTCCTGGAGGAAGTCGGTGGCAAGCGGCAGAAGACGCTTCGCCTCTTCATCGACCACATGGGTGGCGTCACACACGATCTGTGCAGCCGGGTGTCCGGCGCTGTGGGCAGGGCTCTGGACGAAGAGGATGTCTTCGAGGGAGCGTACGCGCTGGAGGTCAGCTCGCCCGGACTGGAGCGGCCTTTGCGCAAGCGCAGCCATTTCGAGGCGCAGGTCGGGAAGAAGGTGTACGTGAAGGCCCGCGTGCCCATAGAGGGCGCGAAGGTGTGGCAGGGAACCCTGCTCAGGGTCGAGACGGACGGGATCGTGGTCGAAGACGCTGGGCGCCAAGCGGTGATCCCGCTGGGTGAGATCGGTAACGCTCATCTGATATACGAATTCAAATAGGGGGAAGGGGATGAATAAGGAGACGATAGAGGCTCTCCGCCAGATAGAGAAGGAGAAGAGCATTCCCTTTGACCTGCTCATCGAGGCTCTGGAGGACGCTCTCCATTCCGCTTACCAGAAAACGCCGCACGCTGTGCCCTTTTCGGAGGTCACGCTCGATCGGGAGACTGGTGAGATCAGGGTCTTTGAACTGATCTTCCCGCCTGGGCAGGAGCCCCAATTGGAGGATGAGGAGACCGAGATCGATACCTCCATGGCCGAGAGGCAAGAGATCACGCCCGAAGACTTTGGCCGGATCGCGGCGCAAACAGCCAAACAGGTCATCTATCAGCGGATCCGTGAAGCTGAACAGGGCATTGTGTTTCACGAGTACTCCAACCGTATCGGGGAGATCGTGACCGGCATCGTGCAGCAGTCCGATAGCCGGTATACACTCGTCGATCTTGGCCGGGTCGAAGCGCGGCTGCCCAAGAGCGAACAGGTGCCCACCGAGCGCTACGAGCACGGCATGCGGCTGAAGGCGGTGATCAAGGAGGTCTCTCAGAACCCCAAAGAGCCCCCCATCATCCTCTCTCGCCGTAGCGAGGAGTTGGTCCGGCGGTTGTTCGAGCTCGAAGTGCCGGAGATAGCCGATGGCTTGGTGGAGATCGTCGGGGTGGCCCGCGAACCGGGCTACCGCTCGAAGATCTCGGTGGTCTCTCATAGCGACGGCGTCGATCCCGTGGGGGCGTGCGTAGGCCCTCGAGGCTCGCGCGTGCGGATGGTGGTATCGGAGCTTCGTGGCGAAAAGATCGACATCATACCGTTCGACCAAGAACCGGCGCGTTTCGTGGCAAAATCGCTTTCGCCGGCGCGGGTGCGCGAGGTCATCCTCGACGACGAGAACCGCGAGGCGACCGTCGTGGTGCCCGACGATCAACTGTCGCTGGCCATAGGCAAGGACGGGCAGAACGCCCGCTTGGCCAACAGGCTCACCGGCTGGAAGATCGATATCAAGTCGGAGACCGAGATGAACGAGGACGATACCGTGTACACGACGGCCGAGGCGGAGCCGCAGGTGGTGGACGGCCGTTGCCACTACCTGGGGGTAGGTGGCAAGCGATGCCCTAACGCGGCGCTGCCGGGCAGTCTATACTGCGGCATATCTTCGCATCAGGATCTTGGCGGCTAACGAGCCTGAGAGGCAGTGCATCGGGTGCGGATACCGCGGTGCGCAGAGCGGGTTCTTGCGTCTGACGGTCGACCTGGATACAGAGCCGCCGCGGGTAGTTGTGGCAGGCGAGGCGGTACGGAGGGGAAGAGGGGCGTATCTTTGCAGGCGGCGTGCATGCCTGGACAGGGCGCTCCATCGGAGGGCCTTTCAACGGGCTTTCCGCGCGTCCGTGATGGTGGCTGAGGAAGAATTGGCGGCGGCGCTCGAATGTGCCCCCGCCGGTGGGCAAGCGAACGAGATGGGTGAGTAGTGGCGAAGAGACGGGTCTATGACATCGCGAAGGAGAAGGGGCTGACCAGCCAGGAGTTGCTGGATCGACTCCACGCGGCCGGCCTGGACGCCAAGAGCAGCGTCTCCAGCGTCGAAGAGGCCGATGTCGAGCGATTGCTCGCCGGCAAAGCTCGGCCCGCCGAAAGTAAGCCCGCCAAGGCTTCTTCTGCGGCGAAGACGGCTGCGGCCAAGACTCCCCAGGTGAAAGAGGCCAAAGCGAAGCCCGTGGCGCCCAAGGCCGATCCGGTGGAAGCCCCGGCGCGTAAGCCTGCCGCGGCGAAGGCGACTGTCAAGACAGCCGGCGCAAAATCGCCTTCGGTCAAGGCGACGCCGACAGCGGGGCAAAGCCCCGTCGAGGCCGTGACGGCTCCGGCGACGCCATCCGCCGCGAAGAAACGCACCACGGCGAAAGAGGAGAAGGCGCCAAGAGCGTCCGTGGCTCAGGCTGTCGCCGAGACTGAGGCGAAGCCCGTAGCGGCGCCCGCCGCCGAACCAGCGGCAAAGCCGGCCGACGAGGTCGCCGCTCGGCCGCCCAAGGCCGAGACTGTCGTAGCGGAGCCACCGCGAAGTGCCGCGGGTGCGTCGACCGAGGGGACGCCGCCGGCGCGACCGGTGCATCCCAGCGGTCCTCGGCGCGAGGAGTCGCGCCAGGAAGCGCAACGCGCGGAGGGCCCGCGTCCTGAAGGTGTGCGGCCTGAGGGTCCGCGTGCCGAAGGTCCCCGCCCCGAAGGCCAGCGACCTCTCATGCGGAAGCCCTTGAAGCCGCGGCCACGTGGCCCGCGACTCGAAGATATGCCTACTGTCGTAGGCCCCGGAGTACCGCTCCGCAAGGGAGTCAAGCCCTCCGGAAATGTGGTCAGCAAAGAGGAATTGGCCCGCATCCAGGCAGAAAAGGCGGCACGCGCCGAAGCCGCGCGCAAGGCGGCTGCTGCTGCACCTCCCAAACCTGCGGCTCCTGAGGTGGGAGCCGACCGGGGGCCAAGACCGCCTCTGCCGGCCCGTCCAGCGGCCCCGGCTGTGGGCGGACGTCCACGGACCCCTGGACCCGCGCGTGAGGGCGGCGAACGACGGGAGCGCGTGACCCGGGGAGCCTCCGCACCCATCCCCGACGTATGGGCCGAGGCGGCGGAGGCGACCGGGTTGGTGGGACCCACGCGGCCCGGGACACCGTCGCG
>MELN01000022.1:40477-49520 GCA_001768675.1 Actinobacteria bacterium RBG_16_64_13
ATCATCGATTCGCAGGCCGGCCGCAAGGGCGCCAGGGGCGGGTTCCATGATCGCCGAGGCTTGCCGGGGGCCGAGGTAGACAAGCCGCTACCGAAGAAGAAGGTTATCCCGGGTACTGAGACGCCTGCGAAGGTCAAGAGTGGCGCCAGCGTGAAAGACTTGAGCGAGGCGCTCGAGCTGGGCGCGGGTGAGTTGATCAAGACCCTTCTGAAGTTGGGAGAGATGGTCACCATCACCCAATCGCTTTCCGACGACGCAATCGTGATACTGGCGGAAGAATACGAACGCAAGGTGGAGATCGAGCACGCGGAGGAAGAGAAGGAAGGCAGCGAGGCCTTCGTCGACGATCCCGCTGATCTCAGTCCGCGCGCACCCGTGGTCACCATCATGGGCCACGTCGACCACGGGAAGACGTCGCTCCTTGACGCCATCCGCGAGACCGAAGTGGTGAAGGGCGAGGCGGGCGGCATCACCCAGCACATCGGTGCATATCAGGTGACGCACAACGACAGGAAGGTCACCTTCCTGGATACCCCGGGCCATGAAGCCTTCACGGCCATGCGTGCCCGCGGCGCTAAATCGACCGATATCGCCGTGATAGTCGTGGCGGCGAACGACGGGGTCATGCCGCAGACACTGGAGGCCATCAGTCACGCCAAGGCCGCCGAAGTGCCCATGGTGGTAGCCATCAACAAGATGGACCTGCCCGACGCCAACCCTGATCTCGTCAAGAAGCAGCTTGCCGATGAGGGACTGGTCCCCGAGGCCTGGGGCGGCGATACGGTCGTGGTGGAAGTCTCCGCCAAGCAGCGGCTCAACCTCGACGACTTGATGGACATGATCCTTCTGGTGGCCGAAGTGCAAGAATTGAAAGCCAATGCCAAGGTGTCCGCGACTGGGGTCGTGATCGAGGCGCAATTGGACGTGGGCAGAGGTCCGGTGGCGACCGTCCTCGTGCAACGCGGCACACTGAGGGTGGGGGACGCGCTTGTCAGCGGCGAGTCCTACGGCAAGGTCAAGGCCATGTTTAACTTCATAGGGGCGCCTCTGACCAAAGCCACGCCTTCCATGCCCGTCCAGATCCTGGGTTTCAATACATTGCCGTCGGCTGGGGACTTCGTGATGGTCGCCGGCGATGAACGTGAGGCCCGGCAGAAGTCCGAACAACGCACCGCTCGTTTGCGGCAGGAGCAGTTGGCCAAGGGCCGGGCCGGCGCAAGCAGCTTGGACGAGTTCTACCGGCGCATCAAAGAGGGGCGGGTCAAAGAACTGCCGCTGGTCATCAAGGGCGACGTCGGTGGGTCGGTCGAGGCTTTGGAAGAAGCGCTGCGCAATGTCTCCCACCCCGAGGTCAAGGTCGAAGTGGTGTTCGCCGGGGTTGGAGGCATCAACGAGTCCGACATCATGCTGGCTGCCGCATCCAAAGCGGTGGTGATCGGCTTCAACGTCCGGCCATCCACGAACGCGAAGGCTTTGGCGGAGCAAGAGGGTGTCGACGTGCGCACCTACCGAGTCATCTACAAGGCCATCGAGGACGTGGAGGCCGCTTTGGTCGGGCTGCTGGAGCCCGAAAAGGTGGAAGAAGAGCTGGGGACGGCCGAAGTGCGCCAGGTCTTCCACGCCTCGCGCATCGGTACCATCGCCGGGTGCTACGTGCTGACCGGCAAGCTCGTGCGCTCCGCCAAAATGCGCTTGCTTCGTGACGGCAAGATCGTTCATGAGGGTACGATCGGCTCCCTGAAGCGGTTCAACGACGATGCTCGGGAGGTCGCCTCCGGCTACGAGTGTGGCCTCCATCTGGACGGTTTTGACGATGTCCACGAAGGTGACATCATCGAGGCATACGAGATCAAGGAAGTCGCCCGTACTCAATAGGAGCAGCAAGGGTTTCGTCGGCATCCTCACGGCTGAGCTGTTTTTCCCCGAGAATGGCTCCCTCAAGGGCAAGCGGATGTACTTACGCCGTATCCGGGATCAGGTCACGCGGCATCACGGCGCGTCATTCGCGGAGGTGGGCCATCAGGATCTGTGGCAGCGGTCGCGGGTGGTCCTCGCCGTGGCGGCGTCGGATCTACAGGTGTTGGAGCAGGCTTTCGACCGGCTGAGGGCGTATCTTGACTCGCAGGAGTGGGTACTCACTTCTTGCGTGACCGAGGTGGTGGATGTTGATGGGTAACGCGGCTTCGTACCGCATGCGCCGTGTGAACGAGGCGCTCAAAGAGATCATCGGGAACGCCCTTTCGCAAGATCTGAAAGACCCGCGAATAGGGTTTGTCACGTTGACTGGAGTCGAGACCGCCCAGGATCTTTCTCATGCGAAAGTCTTTGTCTCCGTGTATGGGAAGCAGGCGGAGAAGGACGCTACTCTCGAGGGGCTGCGGGCCGCGCGGCCCTACCTGCAACGCCTCATAGGCGACGAATTGTCCATCAGGCGCGTGCCCATGTTGGAGTTCGTCTATGACGCCACGGTCGACCAGGGCATGCGCATCCACGCGTTGCTCAAGTCGAGCGGGGTCGAGGATCTGCCTCCCGAGGACGAGCCTGTTGACGAGGCCCCGGGCCAACCTGCCGGCGGGCCGGCCGACGCGTCTGATCCCTGGGACGAAGAATGACGACCTCCCCGGTGTTCGGTGCCGTCACGGTGTCTGAGGTAGCCGAGCGGCTTCGGCGCGAGACCGACGTGGTGGCCGTTTCACATGAGGCGCCGGACGGTGACGCCCTCGGATGTCTTTCGGCGTTCTTGGTGATGTGCGAGCACCTGGGCATAGGGTGCCGGGCATACATCCCAGGGGAGAGCAGCATTCCCCCGGAGTATCGGTTCCTGCCGCGAGTGGAAAGCATTGTAAGGGGCGCGGTCCCGCGCGTCGAAGCCGGCACCACGGTGTACTTCTTCGACTGCGCGTCGCTCTTCCGCTCCAATTCCCATGGATTTCCCGCGGGTGTCACGAGGGTCAACATCGACCACCACCAGGACAACCCTGGCTTTGGCGATTTGAACCTCCTCGACCCGTCCGCGCCGTCCACCAGCGCGATCCTCTACGAAGTGTTCAAGAGTGGCGGTCTTCCCGTGGATGCCGCCGTGGCTACCGGGCTCTACGTGGGTCTGGTCACCGATACCGGCCGATTTCAATATTCCAACACGACCCCAGGTGCTCACCGGCTGGCGGCCGCACTGCAAGAAGCCGGGGTGGATGTCTCCGCGGTGTATCGGCAGGTGTACGAGAGCACTCCGCTGCCCAAGCTGCGATTGCTGGAGCGCGCCCTCTCTCACCTGGAGGTACGCATGGGCGGGATGCTGGCGGTCTCGTGGCTATCCAACGACGATTTTGCGCGCGCCGGCGCAGGCGAGGGCGATGCAGAGGGGATCATCGATTCTCTGCGCCGCATTCAGGGTGCGCGGGTGGCAGCCTTGGCGCGGGAGATGATCCGGGAGGGGCGGGTGCTGACCAAGGTCAGCCTGCGCTCAACGGACGGCGCGGTAGACGTGGCGGTGCTCGCCAGCCGGCGTGGAGGCGGCGGGCATGCTCGCGCGGCCGGTTTCACCAGCGACGAGGATGTTCCGGCCGTTCTGGCTTGGATCGAAAGCCAGGTCGAGGCGGAGCTGTGATCGGGACGGGCTGATGACGGAGGCGGGTCGGTGACGGCGATATCATGCGTGGTGCTGGTGGACAAGCCGGTCGGCCCCACCAGCTTCGACATGGTGCGCACCGCACGCCGCGGCGTGGGTGCGCGCGTAGGTCACGCTGGGACTCTCGACCCCTTCGCCAGCGGTCTATTGCTGATCTTGTTAGGCCAAGCCACTCGGATCTCGAACGTGTTGATGGGGCTCCCCAAGGAGTACGACCTCACGGTGCAGTTCGGAGCGATCTCTTCCACGGCCGATCCCACAGGCACCATCACGACCACCGGCGGCTCCGTGGAACTGAGGCAGGTCGCCGGGGCTCTCGAAAGGTTCCGAGGCCGTATCCACCAACGGGTGCCGTTGACCTCGGCGGTCAAGGTGGACGGAGAAGCGCTCTACAAGAAGGCGCATCGGGGCGAAACAGCGGAGACTCCCGAGCGCGAGGTCGTTGTATACGACCTTGCCCTGGCCGACTTTGACGAAAAAGCGCAGACGGCCCGGCTCCTCGCCAGGACGGCGAGCGGCACGTACATGCGCGCCTTGGCCGAGGACTTGGGCGCTGCGCTGGGGGCCGGCGCCTACGCGGCCTCGCTCAGGCGCACGGGCATCGGTGGGTTTTCCGTAGACGACGCGCTTGGACCGGACGAGCTGTCGCCCGAGCGGTATGCGAAAGACGGCGCGGGGATTCTGGGCCTCGGAGAGGCCCTGTCGTTTCTTCCCCGATACGAGTTGAGCGCCGCTGAAGCCCGGCTCGCTGCTAACGGAAATGAACTACCGGACGTGCCCCTCGGCCGGTTTCGGGTGTATGGCGGTGATGAGTTGCTCGGCATCTACGAGCGTCTTGGCGATGTCGCAAGGCCGATTGTTGTGTTTCCGAGGTCGGTGTAGACATGCTCGTTTACCCCTCGCTCGACCAGGTGCAGGAGGCGTCGGCGCAGGGGCGCACCCTGGCCATCGGGGTCTTCGATGGCGTCCATAGAGGCCATCAGCGCATCTTGAGCCAGGCGATCGACCAAGCAGGATCCGTGGGAACGCGGGCGGCGGTGGTCACGTTCTTTCCTCATCCGGAAGCGGTACTTCGTCCTCACTCCGCTCCAAGGATGCTCACCTCACCGGAACGGAAGGCGGAATTGCTGGAAGCGCTCGGCATCGAAGAGCTCGTGGTGGTCAGGTTCGATCGCCAATTCGCCGGGCTTAGCCCCGAAGCCTTCTGCCGTGCGGTGCTGTCCGCCCGCTTGGGGGCCCGCGTCGTGTACGTGGGCGAGAACTTCCGGTTCGGGCATGGAGGCGCCGGTACCGCGACGCATCTTTCGCACTACGGCGAGACGCACGGCTTCGAGGTACGGCCTGTAGCGTTGGTGGAGGAGGGCGGGGAGACCGTTTCAAGCACGCGTATCCGCGAGTTGCTTGCGGGAGGGCACGTGGGTGAGGCAGCCAGACTTCTCGGCCGTCCGCATCGTCTCGAAGGCACGGTGCTGAGCGGTGCGGGGCGGGGCAAGACTCTCGAGGCGCCGACGGCGAACCTGGCGCCCGTCCGAGGCCTGGCATTGCCCCGGCTGGGCATCTACGTCACTAAGTCACTCGTGAACGGCCGCGAAGCATTCTCCTCGGTCACGAGTGTGGGCACGAATCCCACTTTCGAATCCGATGGCAGGGTGCGTATCGAGACCGTTCTTCTCGACTATCGCGGCGACCTGTACGGGAGTCACCTGGCCGTGGACTTTCTTGAGCGCATCCGTGGTCAGCGCGCCTTTCCTGACGCAGCGTCGTTGAGCCGGCAGATCCGAGAGGACTTGGAGTTCGCGCGACGTGCGCACGCTCGGTCTGCTGCCGAGGAGGGCTCGTGACGCCCCCCGGTTCCGCTGGGCGAGGCGGCCTACCAAGAGTGTCGCGTATCCCCGCGGTCGCAGTACTGCTGCTGGTGCTCGTGGTCATCATGGCCGTGGGGTTGGCCTTCGGTCTCTCTCCCGGCACGACCGAGGCCCCGACGGACTTGGATCTGGGAGTTCGCGCGGTAGGGTACGCGGGCGGCGGACCGGCCCGCTATTCCAGGGCGGAAATGGCGGCCCTGGCGAGCCCGCTGCCGGGCGATGCCGTATCGGTAGACGTTCCGGTGCTCATGTATCACTACGTCGATGCGGCTCCTCCGCCGGCCGGCCCCTATGCTGACGGGCTCACGGTCCGCACCCCCGACTTCATCGAGGAGATGGACTACCTCGTGGAGCAGGGCTATCACACGGTGACTCTGGCCGACGCCTACCTCGCTATGGCCGGTCTTCAGCCGCTGCCGGACAAGGCGGTGGCGCTCACTTTCGACGATGGCGGCTTGGACAACTACGAGGTCGCCTTTCCTATCCTTAAGCAACGCCGGCTCACCGGCACCTTCTTCGTGATCACGAAGACCGTTGGAGCCGAAGGGCAGATGACGTGGGACCAGTTGCGAGAGATGGCCGCCGCCGGGATGTCTATACAGTCGCACACCTTCTCTCACCCCGGCCTCACCGGAGTGTCCGACGCCCGGCTCGAATCTGAGCTGGCCGATTCCCGGAGTGCGATAGCCGAGGCGGTGGGTGAGCCGGGATACGTGCTGTGCTACCCAAGCGGGGCCTACGACGACAGGGTCATCGAGGCCGCAAGATCTGCGGGGTACGTGATGGCGGTGACCACGGACGGGGGAGCATCGCTCAGCCCGGGCGCGGTCTTCGAGATCACTCGGGCAAGAGTGCGCGCGTTTCTGCCGCTGGGGGGATTCGCGACTCTCGTCGAGTGAACGCCACGCGGGGTGGACAGGCCGGTCGCTAGATCAGCGGGGAGGAGCCGCGCACTGTCAGACTGTGGAGGATTTCCTGGAAGAGTAGCTGGCAAGTCTTCCAGTCTGCTTCAGTGGCGGCGAACTGCAGATAGTAGACACATTCGTTGACGACCAGGACGCACTCTTTCATGACTACCCGGCCGTCGTCGACCGGCACGGACCACACGTACTCGAAGCCGGCGGCCGTCCCGACCTGGATACTGTGGAACGGCTGGAGGAGCCGGACTTCCTCCGGGTAGTCGTACTGCAACGCTGCCATGTCTTGTTCGAACGCGTCCCTGATCTCGGCGAGCGCCGTCTCGTCCGCGGCGATATCGTCGTGGACCTCGACCCAGATGTAGTCAAGGAAGCAGCCGTCGTACGTGGGGCCGTGCCAGTCGGCGAAGGCTGCCACCACGTAGGCGTCTTGATACTCGCGGTCTTCGGCCTGCGCTCGGCCGCCGTAGATGCGCTGTCCCACTTCGGAAGGGTCGGTGTTTCTCCAGGTGGTCGGAAAGCCGATGGAGAAGCCGTGCTCGTGGTCCGAATAGGTATCGAGCGCGCCGGTCTCAGCCGGCACGGTGGTGGTCGTGGAGTGGGGCGCCTCAGTCACACGTGCGCCCGGTGTCGCGGAATCGGGGGACGAGGTACCGTTGGCGGACGTGGCGCCCCCCGGCGTGGACGTTGTGGTCACAGCCGTCGGTTCGGCTGACGCGCTGCTGTCTGCTGGGCCCCCGGGAGACCAGATCGTGAGCGTCAGGACCACCGCAGCCGACACGAGAGGTGCCGCGATCGAAGCGACCTTCTTTTGCGCGGACCAGCCCTGTCTTTCCCTCGCGCGGACCAGGGGAACGGCGTGCATGGGTGCACCGAGGCGCGCAGCTTCCGACCAGTGAAGAGGTGCCCCGCCGGGCGGCGGCGCAGTCGCGGCGGATACCGGACGGCGGTATCCCGACCGGAGCGAGAGGGATGCGGTCACGCCTGCGGCGATCAACAGGGCTCCTGCCGGCGCCCAGCTCAGGAGCCGCGGGAAGAAGCCGAGGGCCCCGATGAAAGGGAGGAAGACTGCGAGCGTCTTGGGCGAGTAGCGGCAGACAGCGGCCAGGGCAAGGGCTGCAATCCCCAGCAGCAATGCGAGCACAAGGTGCAGGAAGGTGGCGAACAGGCCGTACGACCGCGAGAAGAACTGGACAAGGAGGACGGCGTGCACCGTGACCCCTGCGAGTCCGCCGAGGATGCCAAGTATGAACGGTGGCACGTGCACGGCTGCCCCCAACGATGCGGTCGGTCGTATGCCACCCTTTTCGGCATTTCGCGAACGAGCCTTGAACCCCGAGACCGGTCCAGAGCAAGCCCGCCGCCGTGCCCGACCCCGAAGCTGTGCCTGTGGTAACCTACATCACCGCTCCGGGCGGTGTTTGCCCGGGGAAGGCGCCCGTGTGACGGGTGCCGGCATTGAAACCTGCATCTCGGCTCGGACCGCAGTGTCCCGGCTGGGAGCAAGGAGCCCAAGGAGGCCATGCATGCTGAGCAAAGATCGCAAGACCGAGATCATCGACCGTTTCAAGAAGCACGACGTGGACACCGGATCGCCGGAGGTGCAGATAGGCATCCTGACCGAGCGGATCAACGTGCTCACGGAGCATCTCAAGACCCACTCCAAAGATCACCACTCGCGCCGGGGCCTGCTCAAGATGGTGGGACACCGGCGTAGGCTTCTCAACTACCTGCAGAAGCAAGACGTCGAACGGTATCGGACTGTGGTGAAGGATCTGGGTCTGCGCAGGTAGGCAAGCGGGAATCGGCGGAAAGAAGTGGCAGCGAAGTAGGCAATAGACGGAAAGGGAGGGCCCAGGAGAGGTCCTCGGACGGGAGACAAGACAGTGGCTAGCGGAGTGAGCAAGACAGAAGTAACGTTAGGCGACAAGAAGATCAGCTTTGAGACCGGTAGGTTGGCGAAGCAGGCGAGCGGAGCCGTTGTGGTTCGCTCGGGCGACACCATGGTACTTGTCACCGCAGTCGTGGCGAGCAACGAACGGAATGTGGATTTCTTTCCCCTCACCGTGGATGTGGAGGCGGGCATGTACGCCGCCGGCAAGATCCCCGGGGGGTTCATCAAACGAGAGGGACGCGCCAGCGATCAGGCGATCCTGAACGCACGGCTCATCGATAGGCCCATCCGGCCTCTCTGGCCCAAGGGCTTCAACAAAGAGACGCACATCGTGGCCACGGTGCTCTCCGTGGACAAGACCAACCCCTACGATGTGTTGGCTATAGCGGGTGCGTCGGCGGCTCTGAGCATCTCTGAGGCCCCGTTCGCCGGTCCGGTGGGGGCGGTGCGGGTCGCCAAGGTCGATGGCTCCTGGGTAGTCAACCCCACCTACGACGAGATCGACAGGAGCCCGGTGAATCTGGTGGTCGCCGGCACCGCGGAGGCCATCGGGATGGTCGAGGCCGGCTGCGAAGAGGTCGACGAGGGTGACATCGTGGCCGGGTTGGAAGTCGCCCATGAGGCCGTCAAGAAACAGGTAGAAGCCATCCGTGTCTGGGCGGCGGAGATCGGCGCGCCCAAGATGCAGTTCGTTGAGAAGCCCCCCGACCCAGTTCTGATGGACAAGGTCAGGGCTCGA
>MELN01000022.1:49543-61161 GCA_001768675.1 Actinobacteria bacterium RBG_16_64_13
CAGCAACGTGCTCGACAAGCACGAGCGGGCCAACACCGTGGCCGCCGTCAAGCAGGAAGTTCTGGCGGCCTGGCCGCCCGCCGAGGGCGCCGCAGACCCGGCCTCTGAAGCCGCCGCGCTGGCAAAGGCTTTCGACGCGGTGGAGAAGGAGACTGTCCGCAGGGTCATCGCCGTGGATAAGAAACGGCCGGACGGCCGTAGCGCGGACGAGATCAGGGCGATCGACTGTGACATCAGGGTGGCCCCGCGGACTCACGGCTCGGGGCTCTTCACGCGAGGTCAGACCCAGGTGCTCACCCTCCTTACTCTCGGTGCCGCTCGTGACGAGCAACGTATCGACGGGCTCGACCTCGAAGAATCCAAGCGCTTCATGCACCACTACAAGTTCCCGCCCTTCAGCGTGGGCGAGGCCGGCTTCATGCGCGGCCCCGGCCGGCGCGAGATCGGGCACGGGGCCCTGGCGGAGAGAGCGTTGTCTCCTCTGATCCCCGATGAGGAAGCCTTCCCGTACACCATCCGGTTGGTGTCGGAAACCCTGGAGTCTAACGGTTCCAGTTCCATGGCGAGCGTATGTGCGTCGACTCTGGCCTTGATGGACGCCGGTGTGCCCATAGCCCGCCCGGTCGCCGGCATCGCCATGGGTCTCGTCAAAGAGAAGGACGATTATGTCGTTCTCACCGACATCGCCGGGGTGGAAGACCACCTGGGCGACATGGACTTCAAAGTGGCCGGCACCGAGCGAGGCATCACGGCGCTGCAGATGGACATCAAGATCAAGGGTGTCACCTTCGAGATCATGAAAGACGCCCTCGAGCGCGCCCGCCAAGCTCGGCTGTTCATCCTCGACAAGATCACGACCGCCATCAGCGCTCCGCGGTCCGAGCTTTCCGAGTTTGCGCCCCGCATAGGCACCATCCGCATCGATCCAGACAAGATCGGCGCGGTCATCGGCAAAGGCGGGGAGACCATCCGCGGCATGGAGGCGGAGTTCGAGTGCACCATCGACGTGGCTGAGGACGGTCTGGTAAAGGTCTTCGCCACCGATGGGAAACTTGGCGACGCTTGTATCGAGCGCATCGGCCTTCTGACCCGTGACACCCAGGTGGGCGACATCATCGAGGGACGAGTGGCTTCGACCACCTCGTTCGGCGCGTTCGTCACGCTCAAGCCGGGCACTGACGGACTCGTCCACATCTCTCGCCTCGCCGACCGCCGGGTGGCGACCGTGGAAGAAGTGGTCAATCGCGGCGACCTGGTGCGGGTGGAGGTCCTCGACGTGCAGCAGCAGGGCGGCAAGGAAAAGATCAGCCTCCGTCTGCTCGCGAACCTCTCAGAAAAGGAAGGCAGTGCCGACTGACGAGTACCGGCTGGAAAGGCTCTCTAACGGACAGCGGCTGGTAACCGAGAAGCTCGACCGTCTGAGATCGGTCTGCATGGGCTTCTGGATCCCCGCCGGTTCGCGAGATGAGCCCACGCCGCTCGTCGGAACGACGCATTTCATAGAGCACCTGCTCTTCAAGGGGTCGTCGAAGTACACGGCGGAAGAGATCGCCCAGATTTTCGACACCCTTGGAGGGGAGTTGAACGCAAGCACGTCTCGGGAGTACGTGGTCGTCTACGGACGCTTCCTCGACGATCAGCTTCCGCTGGCCATGGACGTGATGACCGACATGCTGCTCACCCCGGCCTTTACCGACCTCGACAGGGAGCGCGAGGTGGTGCTGGAAGAGATCGCGATGGTGGAGGACTCGCCTCAGGATCTCATCCACGACGTGCTGGCCGAGGTCGTGCTCGATGGACATCGGCTGGCTCACCCCATCCTGGGGACCCGGGAGAGCATCTCGAGCGCCTCCGAAGAGGACATCCGCGCCTATCATCGTGAGCGCTTCCAGTTTGACGACATGGTGGTGGCGGCCGCGGGTAACATCGATCACGAGGAGTTGGGGCGGCTGCTACTGGAGCGGCACTCGTCAGCCGACGGCTCAAACCCGCAACGCTCCACGTCTGCGCCTCAGATGTCGCCTCGGCGGCACTTCCTGAGCAAGGAGACTGAACAGATGCACGTGTGCCTCGGCGGTATCGGCATGGCTCGCGACGACGACCGGCGCTTCCAGCTCTCGGTTCTGGACAGCCTATTCGGCGGGTCACTGAGTTCGCGGCTCTTTCAGGAGGTCAGGGAGAAACGAGGCCTCGTCTACAGCGTGTACTCGTTCTCGAGCCTCTACCAGGAGACCGGACTTTCCGGCATCTACTTCGGCTGCCGTCCCGAGCGCCTGGAGTCCGTGATGGAGACGGTGGGTCGCGAGCTGCTGCGCTTGGTCAAAGAACCGGTTCCCGCCGACGAGCTACAGCGTGCCAAGGAGCACCTCAAGGGCCGCATGATCCTCGGCCTGGAAAGCACGTCGAGTCGCATGACCCGGCTTGGCAAGGGGGTTCTCACAGAGACCGAGATACTCTCCCTGGACGAACTCGCGCAGCGGATCGACGCCGTCACCAGCGAGCAGGTGCTGGAGCTCGCCGCGCAGGTATACCGCCCGGGGGCACTGTCGGTGGTCGGCATCGGCGCCGACGATGACCAGTTCAACAAGGCGGTCCCGGAGAACTGTCTCGCGGGGCTCATCTAGGGGCGCAGAGCATGAGTGGCAGTGACGCGCAAGGAGATCGCCGCATCAAGGTGGCCGTTTCGGGTGCCCGGGGCCGCATGGGCAGCATGACCTGCGCGGCGATCCAGGCCGAGGGAGACCTCCTGCTGGTGGCTGAGATCGACCCGGCCTTCTCTGTGCAAGAGCTGACCGACTCCGACCGAAGGCATTGTTTCGCGGGTCTAGAAGAGGCCATCGCCGCGGTCAGGCCGGATGTGGTGGTCGATTTTACAACACCGGCCGTAGTGCGGGACAACGTCCTCGGCTGCGTGCGCCTGCGCGTGCCGGTCGTGGTGGGCACCACCGGGCTGAGTGCGGGTGATCTGGCCGAGATCGAGCGCGAAGTCGAGGCTCGGGACATTCCGGTGCTGGTGGCCCCCAATTTCGCCATGGGCGCCGTGCTCATGATGCAGTTCGCCCGGCAGGCCGCGGAGCACTTTCGGGCATGTGAGATCGTGGAACTACACCACGAGGCCAAGCTGGACGCACCCTCGGGCACTTCGCGGCTCACTCGCCTGCGCGTGGAGGAGACGTGGCGCGAGGCCGGCTTCGACAAGGAGATCCCCATCCACAGCGTTCGCCTGCCGGGACTCGTCGCCCATCAGGAGGTCATCTTTGGCGGTCTGGGGGAGACTCTCACCATAAGGCACGACTCGCTTTCGAGGGAGTCGTTCATGCCGGGAGTCGTGCTGGCCGTCCGGCGCATCAGCGGGCTGCAAGGACTCGTTGTAGGTCTGGAGAACATCCTATAAGACCTGCGCGAGTTCTCTCTCTCGCCTGCAACAGGACTGGCGCTCCGCGGGTCCGGATCGAGTTTGGAGGTTCTGACAACCACCCGTGACGACACGATCGCTTAAGGTCATACCCCTGGGGGGTCTGGGGGCCATCGGCAAGAACATGATGGTCCTGGAATACGGCGACGCCATCGTCGTGATCGACACCGGCCTCATGTTTCCCGATGACGAGATGCTTGGCATCGACCTGGTGCTTCCCGACTATTCTTACGTGCTCGAGAACAAGGACCGCGTCCTTGGCATTGTGGTCACCCACGGGCATGAGGACCACGTGGGGGCGCTACCGTACATTCTCAAAGAAGCCGACCTGCCGGTGTACGGGACTCGGCTGACTCTCGCACTCATCAACGCCAAGCTGGGCGAGCATGGGTTGCAGGGAAAGAGATCGCTGAACGAGATATCTTCCGCCAGGAGTCTCAAGCTGGGGCCATTCGAGATCGAGTTCCTCGAGGTGTCTCACAGCATTCCCGACGGAGTGGGCCTCGGCATCCACACGCCCGTGGGCACGATCATCCACACGGGCGATTTCAAGCTCGACCAGACACCCATCGATTCACGGCCCACGGAAATGCAACGTTTCGCTGAACTCGGGCGAAAGGGAGTGCTCCTTCTTCTCTCCGACAGCACTAACGCCGATGTTCCCGGATTCACCATCCCCGAGCGCAGCGTGGGTCAGCGCCTTGAGAGCATCTTCGCGTTGGCCCGGGGGCGGATCATTGTGGCCTCGTTCGCCAGCCACATCCATCGTATACAACAGGTCATGGACGCGGCCTCCCGGCACGGCCGCTCGCTGGCCATCGTCGGCCGGAGCATGGTGAAGAACGTCAACATCGCCCAGAACCTGGGCTACCTGACGGTACCCGAGGGACTTGTCGTCAAGCCTCAAGACATCGCCCTGCTGCCGCCCGAAACCGTGACGGTGTTGTCTACCGGCAGCCAGGGGGAACCCCTGTCAGCTCTCGCGCGGATGGCGGCGCACGATCATCAGTCGGTGGAAATAATGAAAGGCGACACGGTGATCATCTCCGCGCGTCCGGTGCCGGGGAACGAGACGAGCGTGTACCGCACCATCGATCGCCTCTTCGCGAGTGGCGCCAGAGTCATCTACGAGGCCTCGGCCGGAGTGCACGTGTCGGGCCATGCTGCCGCTGAGGAACTCAAAGTGATGTTGAACTTGGTGCGTCCGAAATACTTCATGCCCATCCATGGGGAGCATCGTCATTTGTATTTCCACGCGGAGTTGGCGAAATCCACCGGGATACCCGACGAGAACGTCTTCTTGCTAGAGAACGGCGACGTCCTCGAGCTGACCTCGAAGCGGGCCGAGATCACCGGGAAGGTGCAGGCCGGAATGATCCTGGTGGACGGGTTCGCCATGGGCGACTTCCACGATCTTGTGTTGCGCGACAGGCAGCACCTTGCGACCGACGGCTTGGTGATGGTGGTCGTGGTCCGCAGCGCCCAGGACGGCAAGATACTTGGGGAGCCAGAAGTGGTCTTTCGAGGTCTGGCGCACTCGGGAGAACTTGACGAGCTCACCGAGCAAGCGCGCCGACTGGTGCTGGATTCGCTTAACACCCGGGAGATGCGGCTGGTGACCGACATCGGGCTGGTGAAAAATCACGTGCACGACGTGCTGCAGAAGTTCTTGCGCAAAGAAGCCGGCAGACGGCCCATGGTCCTGCCGGTGATCGTCGAGGTGTAGGCGATGGGCTCGACGGTGGCCAAGCCACGTCGGCAGCCGGCGCCCGCCAACGGCGGTAGCAGATCACGCGGGTCCGCCGGTGGGGGCCGGACTTCGCCCCCGCGCAAACAGGCTCCCTCGGGCTCGGGCCCGGACCGCGTCCGGGAGATCGTGGCCCTGGTCTTGTTCGCGGTTGCAGTCTTCCTCATCTTCTGTCTCGGCGCCACCGAGAAAGCCGGGGTGATGGGGCGGGGGATAGAGACCGCCCTCGTCTATGCCTTCGGCAGGCTGGCCTTCCTGGTGCCCGTGATCTTTATCGCCGTGGGCGTCACCACGGTGTTCGAGTTCAAGCTGCGCCGGTCGTTGCGTTTCCTGGGCGTAGGGTTGTTCCTGTTCGGGCTGTTCTTGCTAATGGCAGGGGGATTCCCTCCGTTCGGCGGTCATAGCGCGGACCTTTTCGTGCGCAACGAGTTCGAGACCCACGCGGGGGGCCTCGGCGAAGCCTTCTACGGGGCTTTCCATGCCTTGGTCGGCGTCGTCGGGGTGGGCATCATCGGATGGGTGCTCGAGCTTGCCGGCTTCAGCCTGGTCACGGGCGTCACCGCCCGCTGGCTGGGTAAACGGACCACGCACGCGGCCCGGGTCGTGAAGACCACAGCCGAGCGAAGCACGCTGATGACGAGGCGGCGCGAAGACGACTCCGGAGAGATCCTGGGGGAATTCGATTTCCCGGCGAGGAGCGCCACCTTGGGCGGCGGGCTCCACGACGAGCGCCCGACTGCCCCAGGAGTGCGCGTCGGACCGATCGACTTGGTCGCCGGCTCCGGCGACGCGCACATGGGCGCGGCTGGTCAGGGCGCAGGGAGTGCCTTTGGGGACGCTTTCGACGAGTGGACGAGTGGCCGCCCAGCCACGCACAGCCCGGTCGCCCCGATGGGTGTAGGCCTTGCCCAGCACTCCGGAGGGAAAGCGGTACTGGACGGAGCGGAGGCTTTCGCCGACCTGTATGGACATGCCGGCGGCGGGCAGGCGGCCGGAGTGGCAGCCCCTGCGGCGGGCCAGAGACAGGCCGGAGAGAGCGGAGCTCCAGAGCCCGCGGCTCTCGCGGCGCCGGATGGGCAGCACGCGACGGCGGAACACGAAGCCATGGACATGGAACAAGAACCGCTTCCTGGCCTGGCAAGGACGCCGCGTCAGATCGAGTTGGCCGTCAGCGAGCCCAGCTACGTGTTGCCCTTGCCGGACGTGCTGCGAAAGAGCAGCCCGGCGGTGTCCGGGCCGGCGAGTGGGGAGCGGGATACCGCCGCCGTTCTGCTTCAGGCGCTGTCTCAGTTCGGCGTGCAGGCTCGAGTCATCGGCATGGTGGTGGGCCCACGAGTCACTCGCTATGAGCTGCATCTGGCCCCGGGCACGAAGGTCGCCAAGGTCTCCCAGTTGAAAGATGACCTGGCCTACGCCCTGGCCAGCACGGAGATCCGCATCCTCGCGCCCATCCCGGGCAAGTCGGCTGTGGGAGTGGAGGTACCCAACCAGCGCCCCGACTTCGTGACGCTCGGCGACATCTACCGGGAGTTCCCCAAGTCGGCCGGGCCGCTCATGGTGTGGCTCGGAAAGGACATCTCGGGCAAGGCCGTGTACGCCGATCTCACCCGGCTGCCGCACCTTCTCATCGCCGGCACTACCGGCTCGGGAAAGAGCGGCTGCGTCAATTGCCTGGTTTCTTCGGTGCTTTTGCGGAGCAATCCTGAACAGGTGCGGATGATCATGATCGACCCGAAGAAGGTCGAGCTCTCGCACTACGACCGCATCCCTCATCTGCTGGTGCCCGTGGTGACCAACATGAAGGATGCCGCCGGCGTGCTGCACAACGTGGTCAAGGAGATGGAAGACCGCTACGAGCTTATGGAGCTGGACCACGCCCGCAGTCTGGGCGAGATGAACAAGACCCGCGCCCGCCGGGGGGAACGGCCTATTCCCTACATCCTCATCGTCATAGACGAGCTTGCCGACCTCATGATGACCTCGCCGCAAGAGGTGGAGGACTACGTCATCCGTATCGCGCAGAAAGCGCGGGCGGTGGGCATCCATTTGGTGGTCGCTACTCAACGCCCCTCCGCCGACGTCATTACCGGCATGATCAAGGCCAACATTCCCTCGCGCATCGCCTTCGCGGTGTCCAGCCAGACCGATTCGCGGGTCATTCTCGACATCAACGGAGCCGAGACCCTGCTCGGCATGGGCGATATGCTCTTCAAACCCTTGGGGTCGAGCCATCTGCAACGCGTGCAAGGCGCCTACATAACCGAGGACGAGATCGCGCTTCTGGTCAGCCACTGGCGGCACCAGGCAGAGCCGGAATTCCGGGAAGAGCTCCTCCGGCGGCCCGCGGAGGTCAAGAAGAGCGAAGACGACCACTTCGATCCTGATTCCGACGAGCTTCTGGCCGACGCCGCCCAACTGGTCATCGAGACCGGGAGCGCCTCGGTGTCGATGCTGCAACGGCGTCTGCGCGTGGGCTACACCCGGGCCGGCCGCTTGATCGACATGCTGGAGCGTCGAGGCATCGTCGGCCCGTGGGAGGGAAGCAAGCCCCGCCAGATCCTCATCGACCCAGACGAGTTCGAGCACGTGCTCGGTGCTCTGAGAGCTGAGGAGCACTTCGGGGATGGGGAGGACCTTGACTGACCTGCCGGTGCCCTCGGTCAGCGCGGCCGAAGCGATGGAGGGCGGGTTCCAGGTAGTGGATGTCCGCTCTCCGACGGAGTTCGCCGATGGTCGCATGCCGGGCGCTCTCAACCGCCCACTGCTCGACGACGCTCAGCGGGTGGCGGTGGGTACAGCGTACAGGCGCGAAGGAGCCCCGCGTGCCCGGCTTGCGGCCATGGAACTGGTGAGCCCCGGCCTGGCTCAGTATCTGAACGGTCTCGCGGAGATCGCACGCGCACAGCCGCGCGGGCGCCGGCTGGCCATCATGTGCTGGCGGGGAGGAGAGCGGAGCCGCAACGTAGTCCTGCTCCTTGCTCTGATAGGCATCCATGCGGTGGCGGTCGCCGGGGGCTACCGCGCCTACCGACGGGAGGTAGTGGCCGCTCTCGCCCAATGGCGGCCCTCGGTCCCGGTCATCACGCTTTATGGGCCCACCGGCGCGGGGAAGAGCGCCCTTCTGCGGGCCTTGGCGTCCATGGCGCCCGGCGTGCGCGGGCCGCGACCCTGGCCAGTCGACCTCGAGGAGCTGGCGCTTCACCGCGGCTCGCTACTGGGGGGTTTGAATCAACCGGGGGAAAGGCGCCAGAAGGATTTTGACGCCCTTGTGTGTGACGAACTCCGCCATCCGAGGGGCGACTATCTTGTGTTGGAGGGCGAAGGCGGCAAGATAGGCAAGGTGTTCCTGCCCACGAGCGTCGCCGAAACGATCCGGGGAGGGATGCCGGTGCTGGTCACCGCGTCAGTCGACGACCGCGCTCAGCGGATCCTGAGCGAATATGGGCCGGAAGGCTGGGACCGTGCTGACGTTGAGAGGTTCCGTCATAGTCTGGGATTAATCGCCGAGCGACTCCCGCGGGAGACGGTGGTTTCCTTGGAAACGGCCTTTGATGATGGTAGATTTACCGACGTCGTGAAGGGGCTCTTGGTCGAGTATTACGACCCTCTGTATCAGAGATCGTCAGTGGAGGGGAGAGATTTCGTCCTTCGATTCGACACCGGTCCCGACCCAGTCCAAGCGGCGCGCCGGTTTGTCACTGCCGCCAAGCGCCTGATCCGAGAGGTATCGCCCACACCCCGTGCCGGACATAGGTAACAGCCTGCGTGAGGCCCGTATCCGTAAGGGTCTCAGTATCAAAGACGTCGAAGCCGTCACCAAGATTCGCACGAAGTATCTGGAGGCCCTGGAACAGGGCGACTACGAGATCCTTCCCGGCTCAACGTACGTCAAGGCCTTCTTGCGCAGCTACGCGACCTTTCTCAAGGTCGACGGGGACGCTCTGGTGGAGGAGTACAGGCGCACTCATGAGCTGCGCAGAGAAGAACCCGGCGTCACGCGTGTCGATGTGGCGCAACCGCCACGTTCGAGGACCGTTGCCGAGAAGAGGAAACGCAAGGCGCGCCGGGGTCAGCGCGGACATGCGCTCATCGGGGCCCTGGCGATTGTGGTGGTGGTTCTCCTCGCCTGGTTGGGTTCGAGTTGGGGGCGCCAGGATGGAGCTACCCTCAGTAGTGACAGCATCTCCAGCACGGGCTCGGTCACCAGCGTGGCCGGCGTGAGCAGCACCACCACCGTGTCGGACCCGACCGCGGTCTCCTCGACCACCGCATCGGTGGTGGTCACCACGGGGCAGAACGTATCGCTGGTCCTCACGGTCACTGAGGGCAGCTGCTGGCTCGTTGTGCGCGAAGACAGCAACCAGGGCGCCGAACTCTACGCGGGGACGCTCTCGGCCGGGGGGCAGAAGACCTTCGACAGTTCCAAGCGCTACTGGATGATTGTGGGGGAGCCCGAGGTCCTCGCACTCACGGTGAACGGCAGGCCGCTTTCGCTGGAAGGGGAGGCCGGGGCGTTCGTCGTGACGGAGACCGGCGTGGAGTCCTCCGAGTAGCATGCCGTCACGGCCTGCTTCTCCGTCACGCGTTTATGTTCACACTCTGGGCTGCCCGAAGAACGAGGCCGACAGCCGGTCTCTGAGCCGGTCGCTGGCGGCGTCCGGGGCGGTTCTGGTGCCCACGCCGGAGCAGGCGACCCACATTCTCCTCAACACCTGCGGCTTCATCAAGGAAGCCAAGGAGGAGTCGATCGGGGCGATCCTGGATGCCTGCGCCTCCTACGCGGACAAGCGGGTGCTGGTAATGGGTTGCCTGGTCGAGCGATATCGGGACGAGCTACGCGGCGGCATACCCGAGGTGTCGGCTTGGTTCGGGCTCGCGGGCGGGGATGACGAGCGAGCGCTGCTTCGGGAGCTCGGCACCGAAGCGTCGCACGTCGGAAGCCTAGCCCGCGAGGAAGCAGCAGAAACACTCGATCGCTCTCGTGCCGGGTATGCGTACCTGAAGATCTCCGATGGTTGCGACGAACCCTGCACGTTCTGCGCCATCCCGGGTATCAAGGGACCTTATCACTCGGTCGACGCTGCCGGGATAGTCGAGGAGGCGCGGGCTTGCCTTGCCGACGGAGCCCGCGAGCTGGTGCTGGTGGGCCAGGACACCACGCTGTGGAGAGATCACGACCTCGACCTGTTCGGATTGATCGATCTGCTGGCCCAAGATGAGAGGGTCCGCCGGCTGCGGGTCATGTATCTCCAACCCGAACGGGTGACCGACGCCTTTCTCCGCCATATGGCGCGACAGCCGAAACTGTGCCGGTATCTCGACGTGCCATTCCAGCACTCGCATCCCGATATCCTGCGGAGGATGGGACGCTGGGGCGATGGCGACGCGTATCTCGGCCTGGTGGAAAGAGCTCGTCGCTTGATGCCGGAGGTCGCCATCAGGTCATCCTTCATCGTAGGTTTTCCCGGGGAGACCGAGGAGCACTTCGAGCACCTCCTGAGCTTCGTGCGGGATGTGGGATTTGATTACGCGGGAGGCTTCGTATACAGTCCTGAGGAAGAGACCGCGGCGGCGAAGCTCAAGCCGCGCGTCCGTCAGTCGATCGCGCAGGAACGTCTGAACCGGCTGAACGAGTTGCTGGAACTGTCCGCCGAGAGCCGCCATCACGCCCTTGTCGGCGCACACATGGAGGTAATGATCGATTCGTTGGACGCGGAAGAGGCCGGTGAGGGCATTTCCGCGGTCGGGCGGACCGCAGGCCAGGCCCCCGACGTGGACGGGGTCACGTATGTTGAGGGCGGACTACCGGAGGGGACCATGCCTGGCGATGTACTAACGGTGACGGTTGATGCGGTTGTGGGCTACGACCTGATGGGAACGGTGAATGCGCCCTAATCTGCCTAACTCCATAAGTATCTTCAGGGTGCTGCTGGTGCCGGCCCTGATGGCGTTCTTGTTGGTCGAGGTCCCCGCAGGCGACCTTGTTGCCCTGGTCGTGTTTCTCGTGGCCGCCGCAAGCGACATCCTCGACGGCTACCTCGCCCGGCTCACTCATCAGACGACCGTGCTGGGCGCCTTTCTCGATCCCCTGGCCGACAAGCTGATGGTGATAGCGGCGATGGTGTCTCTGATCGCGCTCGACAAGCTGTCCGCCTGGGTTGCTATGGTTGTCATAGCGCGCGAGCTCGCGATATCCGGGCTGCGGATGGTGTCTGCGGCCCAGAACGTGGTGATCTCCGCAAGCCGTTGGGGCAAAGTGAAGACGGTCTGGCAGATGTTCACGCTCTCCGCGCTGATCATGGAACCCCGGCTGTTCAAGCCGGAGTGGACCCTGGGGGGCCACAAGGTGACGTGGTACTTCGTGGTGTTGATGCTGGTGGTTACGGTAGGCAGCGGAGCTGAGTACTTCATTCGAGCGTGGCAAAAACTGCGCGGGCCGCTGACTACCGAGGACTA
>MELN01000022.1:61179-61950 GCA_001768675.1 Actinobacteria bacterium RBG_16_64_13
AAGGAAGGGCTGAGCGAGATGAACGAGGGGGCGGGGGCGCGGCAGAGGCTGTTCGTCGCGGTGCCGCTTCCTGAGAACTTGCTGGAATTCGTGCGTGAGGCCCAGGAGTTGCTACCCAAAGGCGGCGGCCTCAGGCTCATGCGGCCCGATCAGCTGCACGTCACCTTGGCGTTCCTGGGAGAGGTGGGGCAATGCGAGGCGGCGTCCGCGCAGGCGGTGATCGAGTCCGTGGCTGGCGAAATGGGTGGGCAGGGGACCATCGAGCGGTTCCTGTTTCTGCCCTCTCCAAAACGGGCGAGGGTCGTTGCACTGGACATCAGCGATGACGCCGGCGCCTTCGCCGCGCTGTTCGAGAGCGTCATGGGCGGTTTGGAGAAAGCGGGCGCGATGAAGAGAGACAAACGGCCTTTCCGGGCGCATCTGACAGTGGCCAGACTGCGAGATGCCGGCCCTGTGCAACCAAGGTCGGACTGCGGACGGGCTCCGTTTGCGATAGAGTCGGTGTGCTTGTATAGGAGCGAGCTGAGGCGTGAGGGCGCGGTGTACACCGTACTCGCACGCAAGATGTTGGAGCGGAAAGAGGCACAAGAGTGAGCATAGGAGGAGCGGTGGAAAAGGATAAGGCCCTGGAGATGGCCGTATTACAGATAGAGCGGCAGTATGGCAAGGGCTCTATCATGAGGTTGGGGGACGACTCGGCCACGTTGCGGGTCCCTGCCATCTCCACCGGCTCGCTTGCGCTCGACCTCGCGCTGGGGGTGGGCGGAGTCC
>MELN01000022.1:62003-63882 GCA_001768675.1 Actinobacteria bacterium RBG_16_64_13
CTGGCATTGCATATGATCGCCGAAGCCCAGAAGGCTGGGGGCAAAGCAGCCTTCATCGATGCCGAACACGCCATGGACTCGGCATACGCGCGCAAGATCGGGGTAAACATCGATGAGCTTCTCGTGTCGCAACCCGACAACGGGGAGCAGGCTCTCGAGATCACCGAGCTGCTCATCCGTAGCGGCGCCTTGGACATCGTCGTCATCGACTCGGTAGCGGCGCTCACGCCTCGAGCGGAACTTGAGGGCGAGATGGGCGATTCTCATGTCGGGCTGCAGGCTCGCCTCATGAGCCAGGCCCTGCGCAAGCTGGCGGGTACCATCAGCAAGACTCAGACGAGCGCTGTGTTCATCAACCAGTTGCGGGAGAAGGTCGGGGTAATGTTCGGCAACCCCGAGGTGACGCCGGGCGGACGGGCCCTCAAGTTCTACGCGTCGGTGCGGCTGGACATCCGGCGTATCGAGACGCTCAAGGAAGGCACGGAGGCTGTGGGCAACCGGGTGCGCGTCCGTGTGGTGAAGAACAAAGTGGCGCCGCCGTTCAGGGAGGCCGAATTCGACATCATGTACGGAGTGGGCATCTCCACCGAGGGCGACGTTCTCGATCTGGCTGTGGAGAACAAGATCGTTCAGAAGAGTGGAGCGTGGTTCTCGTACGGCGATCAGCGCCTCGGGCAGGGGCGGGAGAACGTGCGGCAGTTCCTGCGTGACAACCCGGAGCTCGTACAGAAGCTGCGGCGGGAGGTCATTCAAGCGGTGAACCCGGAGTGGGATGACTCAGGGGCTCAGGGGGGCGCGCCCAGCGCGGCGGTCCCCGTCGAGAAGCCCCAGCGGAACGGTTCTTCCACGGGTGCGGCTGCGAAAGCCGATGCCGGCGCGCCGGAAACCGGGAACGCGGCTCAGGAATAATAGTCACCGGCATGCGGGCCGCCAAGGACACTGCGCTTGAGCCCAGGCGGGCCGGCGTGGTCACGTCGCTGGCGGCGAAGTCCGGCGGCTCAGACCGGGTCGTAGTGTACCTGGATGGCTCCCGTGCTTTTGACCTGGCGGCGGTCGTGGCCGACCGGGCAGGGCTGCGGGTCGGGGACCTTCTCGCCGTAGAGGCGCAAGAGCAACTGCTCGAGCAAGACGCTCCACACCGGGCTCGGGAGCGGAGCCTCAGATTCATCGCCCTTCGTGACCGCTCGTGTCATGAAGTGGAGGCCCGGCTGCGCGAGGCCGGGTTCAGTGGGGAAGTGATCAGCGAGACGGTGCTTTGGCTGCGCGGTCTGGGCTACATTGACGACGAGAGGTTCGCCGCCCGCTACGCGGGGGAGAAATCGCATAGCGGCTGGGGAGAACGGAGGGTGCGCTCGGAACTCCTGCGGAAAGGAGTGGGCCGCCCGGCCATCGAGGCCGCCATGGCGGCGGCCGTAGAGCCAGACGATGCCGACCGTGTGGCGTCGCTGGAGGCTGTGATTGCTCTCGCACGGCGGCGCTTCGGCAGGCAATTCGAGAGCGACCCAGAAGGCGCCGCGCGGCGGCTGGCCGGGTTTCTGGGACGACGCGGGTACGACTGGGACACGATTCGTCGGGTAGCTGGGACCCTGAGCGACGAGGCGGCCGGTCAAGGCGCTGCTCTGCTTCCTTGACACTCCGCTTCGGGCGACTGTAAACTCGAATCCACGTGATGGTCGGTCGACGACGGTATTGCGCGACCTTGCTTGCGACTATTGGATTCTGTCAGTCGGCTTCCTCGCATGGGATGCAGGTGCCGAGGACTTGGTTACTGGGGGAAACACCCGTACAGGGACCTGCCGGGTGGATGGCGAAGGTTTCACTGGCACGGTCTGTCCCGAGTTAGGGCAAGGTACGAGAGAGGCAGTCATCGGCCGGGCGG
>MELN01000022.1:63903-67241 GCA_001768675.1 Actinobacteria bacterium RBG_16_64_13
TGTCGGACGAACGATCTTCACGAATGACCCAACCAGGCGCCGGCGACGCGCGCGAATGGAGTGGTGGAAATATGATGACCGTGTTATGGATCGTGGTAGTGCTGGTGGTTGCGATCATATGCGCAGCCGCCGGCTTTCTTGCTCGGAAATACCTGGGGGAAGCGAAGATCTCGTCCGCCGAACAGGCGGCTCTGAAGATCCGTCTGGATGCGCAGCGCGAGGCTGAGTCCATCCAGCGCGAAGCGAGGGTGGAACTCAAGGATGAGATGCATCAGCTTCGGACGCAGACTGAGGCCGAGGTCAAGGAGCGCCGCCAGGAGCTGACCCAACTCGAGAACCGGTTGCTGAACCGAGAGGAGGGCCTCGACGAGCTGCAGAAGGACATGGCTCGCCGGGAGCAGTCGGTGAGCGACCGCGAGGCCCACTATAAGAAAGCGCTCGAAGAAGTAGGGGCGATGCAGGTGGAGGAGCAGCGCCAGCTCGAGGAGATCTCCGGGATGAGCAAGGACCAGGCGGCTGAGATCCTGCTGAAGCGCACCGAAGACGAAGTCCGTCATGACATGGCGAAGTTGGTGAGGTCCATCGAGGACGAGGCTCGGCACGAAGGAGAGCGTCGGGCCAAGGACATCTTGTCCATCTGCATTCAGCGGAATGCCGCCAGCCACGTGGCCGACACCACGGTGTCTGTGGTGCCCTTGCCCTCGGACGACATGAAAGGCCGCATCATCGGTCGCGAAGGCCGTAACGTGCGGACCCTGGAGAATCTGACAGGCGTGGACTTCATCATCGACGACACTCCGGAAGCCGTGGTGCTTTCAGGCTTCGACACCGTCCGCCGTGAGATCGCCAGGCTGACTCTCTCGAAATTGGTGGCCGACGGCCGCATCCACCCCGCGAAGATCGAAGAGATGTATTCGAAGGCGCGTGAAGAGGTGGAGAAGCAGATACAGGACGCCGGCGAGCAGGCCGTCTTGGATGCCAATGTCCACGGCGTGGCTCCGGAACTGCTAAGGCTTCTGGGGAGACTCAAGTTTCGTACTAGCTACGGGCAGAACGTGCTCATGCACTCGCTGGAGGTGGCCCACCTGGCCGGCCTCATGGCGAACGAGCTGGGAGTCAACGCCAAGCTCGCGAAACGGGCCGGACTGTTGCACGACCTCGGCAAGGCCGTGGACCACGAGGTTGAAGGTTCACACGCCGCCATCGGCGGCAACCTTGCCCGCCGCTATGGCGAGTCCGAGGCTGTCGCCCATATCATCGAGGCGCATCACAACGAAGTGGAGCCCACGACGGTCGAAGCCGTGTTGGTTGCGGCCGGAGACGCGGTCAGCGGGGCACGTCCGGGCGCGCGCCGGGAGACTCTCGAGACCTACATCAAGCGGCTGGAGTCTCTGGAGCGTATCGCGGAGAGCAAACCCGGGGTGGAGAAGTGCTATGCCATCCAGGCGGGCCGTGAGATCAGAGTATTGGTGAAGCCTGACGAGATCGACGACTCCGCTGCCGCTCTCCTCTGTCGCGAGATAGCCAAAGAGATCGAGCAGGAGCTGGACTATCCGGGGACCATACGGGTCACTGTGATCAGGGAGAGCCGCGCAGTGGAGTACGCCAAGTAGGACAGTCGCGATCTGGCTGGCGAGCGACGACCTGCCGCTGAGGCGCGCAGGTCTGGAGCCGCATGTCAGCACCGCGCGAGGTGGTGAGCCACGTGGACCTCGAGACGTACTATCTGCGTTCGTTCGGATGCCAGATGAACGATCACGATTCCGAAAGGATCGCGGGGCTTCTCGAAGAGATGGGCCTGAGCAGGCGGAAGTCGCCCGAGGAAGCCGGGCTGCTGGTCTACAACACCTGTTCCATCCGCGAAAAGGCTGACTCTCGGTTGGCCGGACATCTGGGGGCGGCTTCGCGTCTCAAGAAGGAGGACCCTTCACGGGTGGTAGTTGTGGCCGGTTGCCTTGCTCAGAGCCGGCGGGATGAGTTCTTCGGCGACTTCCCTTTCGTCGACGTGTTGGTGGGGCCGCAGAGCCTGCACGAGCTGCCGGGACTGGTCCGGCGACGGGCGAATGAGGGAGGGCCCGTAGGGGCGTTCCAGGAGCAAACCACCAGGTGGAGCGCCGACCTGCCCAGGACTCGTGTGACTGGACCGTCGGCGTGGGTGCAGATAACCGCGGGGTGCAGCAACTACTGCTCCTACTGCATCGTCCCGTACGTGCGTGGGCCGGAGGCCTCGCGGCCGGCGGCGGAGGTGCTGGAGGAGGTCACCCGCCTTGCCGGGTCGGGCATTCGTGAGGTGACCCTCCTGGGGCAGAACGTCAACGCGTATGGCAACGAACCAGATTTCGCCGGGAAAGAGACCTTCGCCGGTCTCTTGGGGCAAGCTTGCCAGGTGCGCGGCATTGAGCGCGTCCGGTTCATGACTTCCCACCCCAAGGATGTGTCGGACGCGTTGGTCCACCTGCTCGGCGGGCACAACCAGGTATGCGAGCACCTGCACCTCCCTGTGCAGTCCGGGAGCGATGGCATCTTGCACGCTATGCGCCGGGGTTACGACCGCGCTGCCTACCTCGGCCTTGCACGCCGGCTTCGCGAGGCGGTGCCCGGACTGGCCTTGACCACCGATCTCATCGTGGCTTTTCCCGGGGAGACAGAGGCTGATTTCGCGGAGACGCTGTCGCTTGTGGAAGAATGCCGCTTCGACGGGGCGTTCACCTTCGTCTACTCGCCTCGGCGCCGGACCGCGGCCGCCGAGCTTCCGGGACGGGTCGCCCCCGAGGCCGCCCAGTCGCGGATGGAGCGCCTCGTGGAAGTCGTGCAGCGGATCGGCAGGGAGCGCAATGAGGCTCTTGTGGGGCAGATCAGCGAAGTGATGGTCGAGCGGGCGAGCCGCCACGAGCGGGGAGAGGTGATGGGGCGAACGCGGACCCACAAACCAGTGAACTTCGTGTCGACGGCCGGGCCTGGCGACTTTGTCTTGGTGGAACTGCTCGAGGCGACTTCCACGAGCTTCCGCGGGCGGCAGGTGTCGTGAGCCCCGGTGGCTCCGGGGACGGTGAGGGGACGGCTCCCGGCCCTGGACCCGTCGTCGGGCTTCTAGGCCCCACCGGGGTCGGAAAGACCGCCGTAGCTCTCGAGCTGGCCCTCCGGATGGGGACGCGGGTGATCTCGTGTGATTCGATGCAGGTCTATAAAGGCTTTGCCGTGCTCACCAACCAACCCTCGGCGGAAGAAGCCACGACCGTGGGGCACGAACTGGTCGGCTGCATCGAGCCGGGGGAGGCTTTCTCGGTCGCGGAGTACTCGGCTCGTGCGCGACGGCTCATACAGGAGGAGCTTGAGCG
>MELN01000022.1:67249-67359 GCA_001768675.1 Actinobacteria bacterium RBG_16_64_13
GGGCGCTGGTGGTCGGCGGAACCGGCCTGTACATGAGAGCGGCGCTCGCGCCGCTGGCGGTGACGCAGGCCGGCGATCCGGCCCTGCGGGAGCAACTGGAGGGGCGCGCC
>MELN01000022.1:67377-67605 GCA_001768675.1 Actinobacteria bacterium RBG_16_64_13
GCGGAGCTGGCCCGCCTTGACCCGGCGGCGGCTCGGTCCATCGATGTGCGGAACGTGAGGCGCGTGATACGCGCCCTACAAACGCTTGCGGGCACCGGCCAGGCGTGGTCAGGGCGGGACGATCTCTGGGCGCCGGTCTACGACCACCCTACTGTGGTGGTGGGCCTGGTACTCGACAGAACCGACCTTTATCGCCGGATCGACGCCCGGTCTGCATTCCTTGTGGAT
>MELN01000022.1:67626-68145 GCA_001768675.1 Actinobacteria bacterium RBG_16_64_13
CGGCGCTTCCGGGCCGAGAGGGGCAGCGAGGCCACCGTGCCAGGGAGGCCGGGGGTCTGCAGCGCCATCGGGTACGCCGAGGTATGCCGCTACCTGGAGGGTGTGCAGACGCGGGTCGAAACGATAGAACTGGTAGCTGCCGCCACGCGCAGGTACGCGCGGCGGCAGCTCACCTGGCTGCGGAAGGTAGGGGACGCTGTTATCATTGACGTCCGTGACAGACAGCCGCGCGACGTCGCCCAGGCGATCGTAGAGAGGGCGCGCCGGGCGGGAGACTCATGAAGGAGCCTCTACATCCATGATGCTGGCCAAGTGGCAGGGACTGGGTAACGACTACCTCGTTGTCGAAGAGGCGGCCCTTCCTGGGACTCTCACTTCTGAGGCTGTGGGCCTCCTGTGCGACCGTCACCTCGGCATCGGTTCCGATGGCATCCTCCTTCGCACCCAGCCCACGGGGGCGGTGCCTGGCGCCGCCGCACGTATGCGCATCTTCAACCCCGATGGCGGAGAGCCCGAGAT
>MELN01000022.1:68170-70128 GCA_001768675.1 Actinobacteria bacterium RBG_16_64_13
GCCCGCTATCTCCTGCGCTCTGGCCAGGTGACAGAGTCCGAGTTCGTCGTGGAGACCCTGGCCGGCGCCATCAAGCCTCGTGTGCTTACCGACGGCTCGGTGCGGGTGGACATGGGCAGAGCGCGGTTCAATAGCGCCAACATCGCGACGAGTGTCCCGGCTGGCGGTCAGGAGCGGGCCGCGGGCGGGGGCGCCCTCCCCGGAGCGCGCGCCGGCGCGGCCACGGATGTCGTCGACTCTGTGCTTCAAGCCCTGGGCAAGGAGTACCGGTTCACGTTCGTGGACGTGGGCAATCCGCACTGCGTGATCCTGGTCGACGATCCGGCGACCTTCGACGTGGCCGGGGTCGGCTCGGTCATCGAGCGGCTACCTCTGTTTCCAAATCGGGTCAACGTAGAGTTCGTCAAGATCGAAGCAGACGGTTCTGTGCGCATGCGGGTATGGGAACGCGGAGTGGGAGAGACGCAGGCCTGCGGTACCGGCGCCACGGCGGTCGCAGCCGCGTGCTTACGGCTGGGAATCGCCAGCAGTCCCGTGGTGATCAGGCTTCTTGGGGGGGACCTTGTCATAGAAGTCGACCACGCCGAGAGCGGCATGCGGGCGTTCATGACCGGACCGGCTGAAGAGGTCTGCAAATGCCGGCTCTCTGACGACCTGCTGCGCCGGCTGGGGTGGCCGGCGTCCGGCGGCAACTGACCAATCGACCGGGCCGACAAGGAGGCGAACGTGCGGTTCTCCAGGCGCATGGACAATCTGGCTCCCTATCTCTTCGCGGAGATGGAACGCAGGATCTCCGACAAACGAAAGAGCGGGGTGGATGTCATCAGCCTGGGCATAGGCGATCCTGATCTGCCCACGCCCGCCTACATCGTGGAGGAGATGCGACGCCAGGTGGCCGACGCCGGCAACCACAGGTATCCAAGTAACTGGGGTCTGCCGGAGTTCGGCGAGGCCGTGGCGTCGTTCTACAAGCGGCGGTTTGGCGTCGACCTGGACCCGGCGAAGGAGTTCTTTCCCCTGCTTGGTGCGAAGGAGGGTCTGGCTCACGTCTGCATGGCGCTCCTCGACGCCGGAGATCTGGCGCTGGTGCCCGATCCGGGCTACCCGGTCTATTCAGGCGGGTCGATCATGCTGGGGGCGGAGGTCAAATACCTGAACCTGCGTCCGGAGACAGGCTTTCTGCCCGACCTCGAAGCGATCAGCGAGGACGAAGCCCGGCGCGCCAAAGTGCTGTTCATCGGCTATCCCAACAACCCCACAGCCGCCGTGGTCGAAGACGACTTCTTCGAGCGTGTGGTGGCCTTTGCGAAGAAGTACGACATCGCCGTGATCCACGACAACGCCTACTCAGAGCTGACGTACGACGGGTACGTGGCCCCCAGCTTCCTTGGCGTTCCCGGGGCCAAGGACGTAGGGGTGGAATTCTTCAGCTTCTCGAAGCCTTTCAATATGACGGGTTGGCGTATCGGCTTCGCGGTGGGCAATCACGAGATCTTGAGCCATCTCTGGCGGCTGAAGACCAATCTGGACTCCGGTATGTTCGACGCGCTGCAGCGCACGGCGGCCTTCATCCTCAACGGACCTTGGGACTTCGTGCACGAGATGTGTGAGGTGTACCGGCGCCGGCGCGACTTGCTTGCCGAGGCCCTCGTGTCGGCGGGCATGCAGGTTCCGAAGCCCAAGGGGACGATCTACATGTGGATCCCAGTCCCCGCCGGCTACACTTCCGCGAGCTTCAGCGAGCATGTGCTCGAGCAGGCGGGGGTCGTGGTCACGCCGGGACGCGGCTACGGTCCGGCGGGTGAAGGGTTTGTACGCTTGTCGCTTACGACCCCCGACGATCGCATCGCTGAGGCCGTCGGGCGGATAGAGCGCTCTCTCCGTCTCTAGCGTGGAGATCGCCGTCAAGCTGCTTCATCCGGATGCGCGGCTTCCGCGCTGCGCTCATCTGGGAGACG
>MELN01000022.1:70154-70550 GCA_001768675.1 Actinobacteria bacterium RBG_16_64_13
GTGGTCATCCCCGCGGGTGAACGAAGGGACGTGGGTACAGGCCTGAGCCTTGCGATACCTGCCGGCTATGCCGGGTTCGTCCAGCCGCGCTCGGGGCTCGCCTTCAAGCACGGCATCATGGTCGTCAATTCCCCTGGTCTCATCGATTCCGGGTACAGGGGAGAGGTGCGGGTATCGCTCTACAATTCAGGCGAGTCGCCCTTCCGGATCGTAGTGGGGGAGCGGATAGCCCAGTTGGTGATCCAGCGGGTCGAGGAGCCGGTCTTTGCCGAAGTGGAGCGATTGCCCGACAGTGAGCGGGCAGAAGGGGGCTTCGGCAGTACAGGGCGTTAGGAGGCTGCTGAGAAACGGAGTCTCGGCCACCAGAACGCACTGAGCGGCGCAATACTTCGTCCT
>MELN01000022.1:70642-79209 GCA_001768675.1 Actinobacteria bacterium RBG_16_64_13
GCGGCTCTACCCGCCGGCGACCGTCGTTGCAGTTTGGGGGAGCGTGTACTCCTCCCATGTGTTGGGGACGATGTTTACGCTGATCACGTACATGTGGTTGATGTTCCAGATGATGCTCTCGTTGTAGTAGATCTCGCCAGCTGCGCCGGTGCCCTTGTTCTCCAGAGTTCCCCCGACGTAGACGGCGCCGTGGACGCCGGAGGTCCCCGTGAGTGTCGCTGAACCCAGGACTATCACGACACCACGGAAGTCGGCAGTGCCGTGGAGTTTCAACGTATTCTCCGACCCCGGAGGGGTGTCGATGACCAACACCACGGGCTCCTCCACAGTGCCGGGCTGGCTCATCCCACCAACGTCGATCAGGATCCCCCCGGTGGTGCTCTTCACGTAGACGACCTTGCCGTTCGCCGCGCCATTGCCCAAGTCGTCTCCAGCTGTGCTCGCACCGCTATCGCCCTCGTAATAGAAGCCCTGCGACTTTGCAATGCCGAGAAGGGCGGCGACCAGCGCATCCGTGACGATGCTATCGAATCCGTAGGTAGGGCCCTTGTTCAACTGGAGCAAAGCGGGGTCGTCGGGCTCGATTCCTTTTCCCTGCGGGTCGACAGTGGTTCCGACGAGTGCAGGCAGCGGGCCGTCCTCGACGCCTACGTAGAGACCTTGGCCGTTGCTGCTGATCACGTTGGAGACGCAGGCGTATCCCGGCAGGTTGATGGGCCATTGCTGCCTCTCTGCCAAGATGATTATTCGGTGGCGGTCGTCGTCGACGTTACTCGACGCATCAACGAACATCTTGCCGTCGCTGTTGGAGTCCCAGCTGGGGGCGTCTGGATAGGCGACCGTCGTCGTTGCCCCGCCGCTATCAACGTTGTCATAGACCGTGACCTGCAGAAACTGGCTTGCGTCCGACCGGCTGGGGTCCCACAACCCGGGATTCTGCGTTTGAAGGGTGGTCTTCAGATTGGCTATCTGCGTACTTGTCGGCGTGGCGTTATCCTCGCTTGAGTCGGGCCAACCCAGCTTGAGGCCGAGCATTCCCGCGTCGATGCCGGCTTCGGCTACGTTGAAGGCCTTCACGTCGGTGCGTTCCAGCTCCGTTGACCGGGTCTGTCCAGCTATCAGCCAGTAGAGGCTCAGGCCCAGAACGAGGAGTAGTGAAGCAAAAACCATAACGATGACCACGAGGGAGCCCCGCTCACCGGTGAGGTTGCGGAAGAGGTGGTTCCTCTCATGCAGGGTGATGGGGGTTATCACGGTTGCGTCCTCCTCGGCAGTCGCTCAGTAGGTGCGGAGGTTCCGCGGTTGAATTACCGAGCTCAACTCGTGGGTGATCGGAGCCTCGCCAGTGTCGATGTCGACCCGGAGGTTGACCCCGACAGTGCGGATGGCCAGCAAGTCAGTCACGGGCGTCGATAGTTCCGTGCCGCCCGCGTCGAAGTAGCTGAACAGGGGATAGGAAGTGCCGTTGGACAGCCAGTCGCCGACGAGCCGCACCGACGAGTCGAATGTGAGGTCCCCCGTCTGGCTCGTGTCTCTGTATAGGGTCCTGGTGGTCTCATCCACCCTGAATCGCACCAGTTCCAGGTCGTGGCTGGCATCTCGGTCCTCGTCGGCCCAGAAGGTCAACGCGTTGTCGTCGGCCGTGACGATCACATAGCGCAAGTCCTCGCTAGACACAGTGTCCGGCTGGCGAGAGGTGCGGACGAGCTCCACAATCTCCGCGAGTGCCGACCGAGCCTCGTTCTGGGCCTTGATATCGTTTTCGGTGAATGCGTAGGTGCGCTGCATGCCGAACCAGACGGAGTATATGGCGGCCAGGATGATGCCGACCACCACGAGCGCGACCAGGAGTTCGGTAATGCTGAAGCCCTTTTCGGAGCCGAGCCTTGCACTCAGGGTCCTCATGACTTGATTGACGCGTGCTGACACTTCTGGCCTCATAGGATCGTCATTACGATCATCCCCGCCTGCGCCGGAAGCGAGAAGGATTGCGTGAGGGTCGGCCTACCACTGCACGTGGCGATGATCTGGAACTCGCCTGCCGCGAGGTCCGGCACGGTCAGGGTCGAGTTCTTGGGCGCCGTATCAGAGAACACTGTCACATTCTCCGAGTCCTTTATGGTGATCGAGTAGTTCTTGTTCGTTTGGTTTTGGATCAGGACCGAGTAAGTGGCTTGTCCTGACGTGGTCGTGGTGGTCGACGAAGAAGTCGTGGTCGTGGAGGAGGACGATGTGATCGTTGTGGTTGTCGAGCCCCCAATGTATGCCAGAACAGTCTCCGCGGTCCCGACGTTGGGCGCGCTCGGATCCCACCAGTCGTCGTCCACGGCGTGCAAGCGGTAGAAGTAGCTATTCGGCTGCGTTTCGCTTCCCCAAGGGTCAACAGGTGGATCATCGACACTGCCTTGGTTGACGTAACTGGTCGCATCGGGGTCTAGCGCGCTCTCTAGCGTCGCCCATGTGACGCCGTCGATGGAGCGCTCGAGTACGAAGTAGTCACGGTCTCGTTCGGGTCCGGGCACCCAGAAAAGATTCACAGTGTAGTAATTGGGCACCTGAGCCACGAAGCCGGTGGGGGCCTTCGGGGCGCCGTTCTCCACGCGGAGGCGCACGCGCCAGGTGTTCCCCGGCTGCTCGTATATGTTGTATGCAACAGCTCGCACCTCCCAGTAGCCGTCCGGAATGGCGCGGGAGTCGCCCTGCCATACGAACCAGACGTCAGTAAGTGTTCCGTCGGCGGCGGTCGTGTAATCGAGATGATCGTAGGGGAATCGAGTGCCGAGCTTGTAGTCATTCGCAGACGGCCCTAGGGGGATTGAATTGCCCCCGTCGTCAACAAGCACGAAGCGGGCATACACATCCCGCTCAGAACCGCCGGGACTGCCAAGGTCCGAGAAGATCAATCCCCAGTCGGCCTCGGCAATGTGGTATTTGATTCTCGCGTTGGCTTTCACAAGCCAGAATGGGGTCCCGGGAACGGTGTCATAAGGTGCTCCAGACTGATCCCGGACGGTGAGGTATCCTCCCCGCGGCCCGAGGTATTGCTGATGGATCATTGTGCTGATTAAGGCTTCGGAAGGCTCTGGCGGACCCGTCCAGCTCACGTTCACCGTCACCTGTTTCAGTACACCCTCGTCGTAGGATGATTCCTGCACGTCGTAGGTCACGGCGAAGGTAATGTCGCGCTGTGTGGCTGTGGAGCCAAAACGCGCGGTCAGTTGGCCGGCGCTCTCTATCTCACGGTAGTCAAGCTGACGGATCTCTTCCATGCGCTCGCGGGCAATATTGGTAGCGAGGCTCTTGTAGCGGAGGGTCGAGGCTTGAGCAAGCGTCGACAGATAGAAGGGCACGATCCCCGCCATTACGATGAGCAACAGCAAGACCGCAACCATGAGCTCGATTAGCGTGAAACCACGTTCTCTTGAGATCCGGGCGGCAATCGCCCCCAGCCGACCGGCTCTTTGTCTGAGTCCCCCGAGCCGCAGAGACATAATTCCTCCAAGCGGTTGTGACTCTATATTCATCGCTTCAACTTATCGGCGATTGAGGGCTTTCTCTTTAGCGCGTTTTACCAGGAATCGCTATAGATTTGCCGCGAGAAAGCCGAACGTATTGGAGGAGTCATTGGAGGTGTCCAGGATTTGGCGCGCCGGAAGACCCGAAGACCGGCCGCCACTCTGCGCCAAAGGTCCTATCGCTGAGGCTAAAGTCTTGGCCAAGAATGCCGATATCGGAAGCGGTGCTCTGGAAATTGCCATTTGGCAAGAATAAGGTCCACGACCAAGGAGGAACGAGCATGTTCAGTCTTATCCACAAGAGGATGAAGGGTGAGAAGGGCTTCACTCTCATCGAACTGTTGGTGGTGATCATCATCATCGCCATCTTGGCGGCGATCGCCATCCCGACCTTCCTGGGGCAGCGCCAGAAAGCCCAGGATGCAGCTGCTAAGTCCCTCGTCCGCAACGCCATGACCGCCGTAGAATCCGCCTACGTCGACACACGGAGCTTTCTCACTATCACCGCGGCCATGCTTATAGCCATCGAACCGTCCATCGTCTTCACCATCCTCGCGGACGCTGCAACCGCACCGACCGCGGATGCTCAGGCCAACGCCGTCCAATACGACAACACGATCGACGCGGCCGCGTACGGGGTTGGGAGCCAGTCCCAGTCCGGTAAGGACTTCGGAGTCGAAACCAACAAAACCTCTGCTGCCATCGGTGGCATCGCGCCGGGGAACACCTTCTACATCAACGGAGCTGCTGCTAATTGGTAGACCTTCTGTCACGCGTTCTCTTGTAACGGGCTAGCGGCTGGACGTCAGCCGGTGGTATCGAAAAAGGGGGCAGCGGCCCATGAAGGCCTGCCCCCTTTTCGATTATCAAGACAGTGAATCTGTCCAGTTCACAGTGAGGCTGAGAAAGCAGGAGACGCTGAGGCCGACTGGTGACATTCAAACACAACAACAGTTGGGTCAGGTGTTGGGTCCGCGAGGAACGGCGAAGATTGCTCACCCTAATCGCTGTGCTCTCTCTTGCGATGCTGTCCCTCGCTGTCTCGATCGTCATGTCTGGCTGCGGGGACCCCATGGCTCAAGCAAGGGACTTGGAGGACCAAGGCGATCTGGGCGCCGCGGTGGCCTTGTATCAAGAGGTCTTGCAGGATGAGCCAGACAACGCTGAGGCGCTGCTGGGAGCGGCTCTTGACCTCTCATTCCTGGGCCGATTCGACGAGGCACTGGTCTTCCAGGAGCGTCTTGCCGCGGTTGACGCCGAGGACGCGCAGATAAGGACCGAACTTGGCTTCAACTATCTTAATCATCAGGACCGGCCCTCGGACGCTGTGCGGGTGTTCGCGGAGGCAGCGGTACTGGAGCCGAGCGCGAAACACCTGACCTATCTTGCACAGGCCCAGTTAGCCGCGGGCGAGGTCGCGGAAGCCGAGGAGACTCTACGCGCGGCTATCGGCCTCGATCCGTCATATGCAAACTCCTACAATGTCCTTGTGCGGCTGCTTCAGCAAAACGGCCGCACGAATGAAGCGCAGCAAGTGGTGCAGGAAGCTTCGCTGCAGGGTGTCACAATCGAGGACCTGCAGTAACAGCAGCGAACTAGGCCGCAGAAGAATCGAGGTGTGGCGTGGAAAAGATACGGAGGCGGATCGTCCGGGGAGTACGGAAGAACGCCGGCTTCACACTGATCGAGCTGCTGGTCGTGATCATCATCATCGCCGTCTTAGCGGCCATCGCCATCCCCGTGTATCTGGGGCAGCGACAGCAGGCACAAGACAGCGTGGCTTATTCCCTAGTCCGTAACGCGCTGACTGTGGTTCAGACGGCCTTCGTCGACACTGGCGCATACGATGAGATCACAGCAGTCATGCTAAGCAACATTGAAGTTACCATGACCTTCGTCGAAAGCGCCGACGACTTGGTGAGCACCGACCCGCCGAGTATTAATGGCGCCGTGGTGGCCGAGGCGACAGACAATGAAGTTATCTTCTATCCCGAGTCCGAGACGGTCTTTGACATCGCGAGCAGGAGCGAGAGTGGAAACTGGTTCGGCATCCAGGTCGACAGCATGAACTTGAGCGAGACCGGGTACGTGAAGGTCAAAGTCATTGACGGTAGCGCCGATCTGGGCTGGTAGGCTGGTGCCCGGGGCGACCGGGCCAGGCTGCAACCAAGGTTGCTCTTCTCGGACCGCAAGGGCCTGTAGCCTTCCGGACCATGGGAAGGCGCATTGACATATCTTCATCGGGCGGGTTCAGCCTGATGGAACTTCTGTTCGTCCTTGCCGTGCTAGGCATCTGTCTCGCGGCGGGGACGGTCTCATTTGGGGGCGGGTTGCGCAGAGGCGAGGCGCGCGGCGCGGCTCAAAGCTGGCAGGCCGCCACGGCGTGGGCGCAGATCGGGGTCCTGTGGCAAGGCGGGGCCGCGCGGCTGGAGTACTCATCGGGCGATCTGAGGGTTTCACACGAGTACGGGCTTTGCGGGGGCAGTCTCGGTCGATCGGCCCCAGCGGTACCTGTGACGACGAATGTGCCTCGGTGGGCCCGGGCAGAGGGAGCCACGCTGCTTCTTACCGGCACTCTGGCGTCGCCTGATGGCGGCGGCTCTCTGTACTTCCATGCCTTCAACACCGCTGACCGTGTGATCGTGCGGCCCGAAACCGGCCTTACGGTCAGAAGCCTGGTCGAGGTGCCGCAGTGAGGAAGGCTCATGCCGCGCAAAGGGCGCTGAGCACTGAGGGTTCGATTCTGCTCGAGGTCCTGGTGGCCTTGGTGGTCCTGGGGGTCTTGGTGGGGCCCATGGTCACCGCTGTCCATTCAGCGGTGAGCGGAGCGGCAGCCGCTCGGCTGCAGATGAGCGGGGCTCGGCACGTCCCAAGTGAGTCGTCTAGCGGGCGTGCCTGGGGGTGGGGTCCGCGGATAGCCGACGCGACGTGGCGGCTTGGGCCTGTTCTCCAGATCAAGGTCCAGCCCGTCGACGGAGCAGTCCCTGTAGTGGGCATTTGGATCAACGGGTGGTTCACGGGAGAGCAAAGCCCCGAACCCGACGGTCTGCTCAGTGTGGACTCCGATCTCCTCTCAGACCGCGCTGGCCAAGAGCTCGTGGTGCGAGAGCGCATGCCCGGCGAGCCGTGGGGACCTGCGTGGAGATCGACCGTCCCGGACGCTGATGGCTCAGTGCCCGGCGCGATGGCTGCGGAGGGCGCGGAATCTGGGGAGGGAGCACCTGGCGCGGTGATCTCCCTCGCACACGCGCCCGGTCTAGCAAGCCCGGCTCTTGTTGCTTCCTGGACAGAGGCCCCGGTAGCGAGCCTCGCGCTCGGCGTGCCGCTTTTCTTGGCGCCCGCCACCACCGGCAGATGCGAACTGTCACTTTGTGGAGGGACTCAATCATGGTGGATGGAAAGTGAGCGGGTCCTCGATGTGTACTTCTGAGCGGGGGGTTCGCTATCGTTCGGGGGGGTTCTCGCTGATCGAACTACTCGTCGGCCTGGCGCTCGCGGTGTTAGTGGCCGCCTCGGTCGCGCCGTTGTGGGGGTCGTTGCAAAGCAGTGGGGTGCGTGCGGCCGACCGCACTGTGGGCGCGGTGCAGGGCAGGGTGGCCGTTTCCCGGCTCGAGCGGGATCTCAGGCTCGCGAGCGCGGGCGGGTGTCCGTTTGCGGCGGCAGGGCCGGTGCTGGAGGCTTCTGCCTCTCAGGTCGTCTTCTTGAGGCGGGCAGCCACGGGCTCCAAACCGATACTCGTCGAGTGGGAGGTGGTGGGGGGGTCTCTGATGAGGCGGTGGGGCCCGTGCCCCGACGAAACGCCTTCAACGTACCCTCACAGCAACTTCTCCGACAACAAGACCATGCTCGAGAATCTCGGGAACGGCAGTTCACTCGAGTACGTTGTCAATGGCATGCTCGTCTCGCCTCCCGTGGCGGGGACGGATCTAGCGGCCATTGACGCCGTTGTTCTCACACTACAGATCGGCAGAGGTCCTGCGCACGTGAACGACAGCATGGTGACCACCGGTCGTGTGGGCCGATGACAGGCCCTGGTGAATTGCGCGAGCGCCATTTCCGCGGGCTCCGCCAGGAAGGGTCGATCCTCCTGCTCGTTCTCTTCATGTGCATGGGCGTGGCCGTGGTCGTGCAGTCGCTTTTCGTTGTGGTCGTCTGCGCCGAACGGGCCATGTCTGACGAGAGGGCCGGCCGCGAACGCATGGAGGAGAAAGACCAAGGCCTCGCCGAGCTGCGGCAACGGGCGCTCGGGGAGTGGGTAGCCATGCCGTGGGCGCCCGTCGGAAGGGAACCAGCCATGGTCGAGGGTGCGCTCTTTGAGCTGCCGGAGGGGAATGGATGGGTTCTCAGGGCCATCGTGCGGCAGGATCCGAGAATATCGAGGCTGTCGACCTCCGCGTGGCTTGAAAGAGGCCGCGACGGCATAGAGGTGCCTTCCGCGGCTCTGGTGGCCTGGGACGTCGCGGCGGCAGAAGGGAGAGACCTTCCTTGGCTGGAAGCGGAGACCGGCCAAGCCGCGGGCGGCGGGGAACCCCGCGAGGAAGCGGCGGCTGTCGGCTACCTCCACACGCTTCCCGCCGAACCGACCCTCGGATCGGGCTGTGTGCTCAACGCGATGTCGGAACGCTGGAGGCTCGATCCGGGCTGGCGGGAGTTGGGAGTCGCGGACGAGGGCTCGACGGTCGCGGCAGGACCGGGAGTGACATTCATGGGCGGCGGCCGTGGGCAGACGATGCGTCTCACGGAGGGCGCCAGCGTGACCGCCCTCGATTCACCGGCCCTCGTTGTGGTGACCGGGGGTGCCGACCTTGACGCCCGGGGTCGGGGCGACTTCTACGGTGTCATGGTGGTCGATGAGGGCAGCGTGCGGCTTGAAGGGACCATCGTGCATGGCGCGGTCTTCGTCACACGAACCGCCGACTTTGGGGTGACCGGCAAAATCGTGTTCTCCCGAGCGCTCTTGCGCTGGGCAACAGATCGCTCACTCACGCGCGTCCGGCTCGTCCCGGGCACGCGTTGGGAAGGCACGGAATAGGCGGGCGACGGTATACTCCA
>MELN01000022.1:79216-79940 GCA_001768675.1 Actinobacteria bacterium RBG_16_64_13
AACAAGGGAGCCGATGAGGCCGTTCTCTGGAGAACGAGACGCCAACGCCTGCGCCTTGAATGCCGTGAGTGCGAGGTCATCTGCGAGCGAGTGGTGTCTCCGTGGCGCTGCCTCAAGTCCAGGTGCGGCTGCATCTATGCGTATGACGACGGCGAGACCACCTACTTCGGCTGCGTCCACAAGGTATTCGCGCCGGAGCTCGATTTGGCGGCGTTCTCGGCAGTGGGACCGGGTCGCCCGAGGGCCATGGCCGATCCCTACGGCCCGATACGGTTGAACAGATCTCCCAGATCTCAGTGCCGGGTGACCGTAGAGCAGGCGTACGACCCGGCCTCGGTCGGGGGTGCCTGCTGTAATCCCACGTTCTTCCATCACCCCCTGGGTGACGGTGACGACAGGATGCGACTGACGTCCAAGCCCCTTGACGCCGATCCCGGTGTCTCTGGTTGAGCTGAGGTTACTTTGGATCTCCAGCTTGTCTTTCTTGGGACCGCGGGTGCCACTCCCACCGTCGAACGCGGGTCTCCGGCCGTCCTCATCATCCGTGGCGGTGAGCGAATCCTTGTGGACTGCGGCGAGGGGACCCAGCGGCAGCTCATGCGCTCGGTCGGCCTGGCGCGCATCGGGATGATCTTGCTGACCCATCTTCACGGCGATCACTACCTGGGTCTTCCCGGTCTGCTCAAGACCTACAGCCTCTTGGCGCGCGAGGAACAGCTGCTCC
>MELN01000022.1:79951-81103 GCA_001768675.1 Actinobacteria bacterium RBG_16_64_13
GGACCCGCCGGTCTCTACGAGATGCTCCGCGATGCTGAGAGCCTGGTCGGCAGGCCTCGTTTCCCCTTCCTGGTCGAAGAAGTAGGGGAGGGCACAGTCCTCGAGACCGAGGAATACTGGCTGAGGACGGCTCGGACCGAACACGGCTTGCCCGGCTTGGCCTGGTGTCTGGAAGAGAAATCGCGACCCGGGCTGTTCCACCCCGAGAGAGCTCTGGAGCTTGGAGTCGCGGCGGGACCGGATTTCGGCCGGCTGCAGCGCGGCGAGACAGTGATCACGGCCGGCGGCCGGGAGGTCGGGCCCGACGCGGTCATGGAGGAGTCGCGCCAGGGCCGCAAGATAGTGGTCACCGGGGACACGCGGCCGACCCCGGCGGTGGTGGAACTCGCTAGACACGCGTCGGTGCTGGTTCACGACTCCACGTTCGGCATGTCGGAGCTTGAGCGCGCGCTGGAGACTGGCCACTCCACGGCGAGAGAGGCGGCTGAGGTCGCTTGCGCCGCCGAGGTGGGCACCCTGGTCCTCACGCATGTCAGCTCGCGGCATACGTGGCGTGAATTACGGGACGAGGCCCGGGCAGTGTTTCCCGGCGCCCTGCTACCTCGTGACTTCGATACCCTGGTGGTGCCCAATCCCGAGAAAGGCGGCGCCTGGCTCGAACGGGTATAATGGCCCCTCGCCGGGCGCCCCTCGCAGCCGCGCGCCCCAATCGCGCCCACGTAGCTCAGGGGATAGAGCACTGGCCTCCGGAGCCAGGTGTCGCAGGTTCGAATCCTGCCGTGGGCACTTCGTATGAGCAAGCCTCGTTCGTCGCCGACGCTGCCAAGTCCAGGCTCAAGGCCGTAGCGACTTCAGTGTGATCTAGGCTACGTATGGGGGAGAGATCCCATGCGAAGATCTGGGCAAAGGTCTCCAGGTATGAAGCCTTGATCTGGTCCATGGGGACTTCCCGGCCGGCAACTCTCTGGACGCTCGTCTGCCGCATTCCCGGTTCTCCGCACGAGACGATGAGGTCGAAGAGCGAAAGGTCGACGTTCACGTTGAGGGAGGTGCCGTGGCTCGCCACCCAGCGGGAGCAGCGGAGGCCGACGGAGGCGATCTTGTCTTTCCCGACGTACAACCCCGGGTGGCCTTCCCGCCTGCGCGCGGAAA
>MELN01000022.1:81111-83420 GCA_001768675.1 Actinobacteria bacterium RBG_16_64_13
GGCTTCGAGAAGCAGGCGAAGCACCTCTTCGAGATCGCGTACATAGGCGGTCAGGTCTCGCTGCGGAATAGGGACGATGGGATAGCTCACCAGCTGACCCGGCGCGTGGAGGGTGGCCTGTCCGCCCCGCTCAGATGGGACGACTTGTATCCCGCGGGCCTGTATGAGAGCGGGGTTCTCAAGGTCGCCCGGGCTTCGTCTGCTGCCCAGAGTGATGACCGGGTGGTGTTCGAGAAGGAGCAAGACCCCCGGGAGCCCTCCGCCGGCGACCGCGAGCCGCAACCGGGCCTGCAGGTTCTGGACTGGTTCATATGGCGCGACGCCGAGATCGAAGACGGCGAGTGTGGGTGCGAATGGGTGCGTAGCGCGCTCCTGTGCGAGGGTGGTCATCGCGTTCCGGCCGCAAGGCCTCTTGAGTCTACCCGCCTCCGTGTGAGAGACTCCGTTCGCCGCTAAGATACAGCACCGCGCCCGCGGTGCGGCGGAGTGTGACGGACCGGGAGGTGTCGTGGCAAAGAAGAAGTTCGACCCACTTTGGGAGATCGTGGACGAGAAAGTCGCCCTTCAGGGCGCGGAACCAGACGTCGACGTTCCCTGCCCCCACTGTAACGTGACGGTTCACCTCGGCTCTGCAGTGAAGGCTGGCGAGCGCTTCGCCTGCGGGCTGTGTGGAGGCGTCTCGGAAGTACTGCCTGCGTCCGCGGGCGCGGGTCTCAAGCCGGTAGGCTAGCTAGTACTGCACCACCGGGCGGCCCAGGTCCGAGTTGAGCTCGCCCAGGTCGTCGGCAAGATCCGCCGGAGCCGACACCGTAGTGGGATCCCCATCGGAGATGTAGCGCAGTTCCGGATGATCCTTGAAATTCTGGATGGCGTCCGTGAGGTAGTTGGCGCTCCCTCTGATGCGCGGGATATGGAGGGCGTTGAACTTGGTCGAGAACGGGGAGGCGGAAGCCCGAGTGGCGATCGAGACCGCGGCCGAGTATCCGTAGGGGCTTCCCTTGTACTCGCCGCTCGCGAGGATGGAATCGTCATCCGGGTAGTTCCCGAACGGGACTGAGATGCTGCTGACCTTGTAGCCGCCGCCGATGAGTTCCTGGAGAGTCATTTGGGATTCGGCCAATTGCCAGACGACGTCCTCGGTGGCCGCTTTTGCGAGATCCAAATGGCTGATCGTGTGGCTACCCACTTCGTAGCCCCAGTCGACGAGGTTGTTGAGTTTCTCGCGCTGCAGGTCCGGTTGCCCGAAAAGCTCCCGCTCCTTGGGTGTCACATCGAGAAGGCAGAAGAAGGTGGCTCGCGGCGCCCAGCCGCCGCCCTGGACGGCCGCCTGGAGGATGCCGACCGCTGAATCGGGATCGAGGGTCCCGTCGTCGAGTATGCGGTATTGCCCGGGACTGGAGTCGTCGAAGGTTATGACCACGGGAGACTTGCCCGCGGGGAGGTCGATGTTGCCCGACGCGAGATCGCGGATGTTTATCGGGTAGTAGCCCTCGGCCTTGAGTAGGGCTATATCGCTGCGGAAGTTCTCAGGAGTACGGGTCCACTCGCCCTCCTCCGTGTCGATGAGATGGTACATGACCACCAGAACTTGGCCCAGTTCGTTGGCGCCGATGGCGCGAGCCCGGTCGGCGGTCATTGGTTCGGCAGGCTCTGAGGCCACTTCCGAGGAAACAGTGGAAGCGTCGGGTGAGGTATCAGTGGTGAGCGCGTCGGCCTTGGGAGTACCCGACCCAGCCCCGCCGAAAGCGAGACCGCAGACCAGGCCGATGAAGGCTCCGACCGCGAAAGCGACCGTTACGAAGCGAAAGACCTTATCTCGCCGCATCACTCGGCAAGTTTAGCAGATGGCCCCGGTAGGCGGCTCTGGTAAACTATCCGCACGATGGCCCAGGCTTATTCCACGAGGAATCCCCGTCACTCCAGGTCGGCCCGCCGGCGTAGGGGTGTAAGGGCACGGATGGCGTTTATAGCCATCATGGGAGCGGCGGCTTTTGCGGCCGGCTTTGTACTCTTGTGGTCCTTGGGCAGTTGGCTCGTGGGTGGAGGGGGCTTCCCCGGAGGGTCCACGGCCAGCGCCGCCGTCACCCGCGTCGAGCTCCCGGCTGTAGCCGACTACACCGCCGAGCCCCTCGTCGATCTTGTCGCTCTGAGGGACCTCTCGTACGTACCGGTGAAGGGTGTGTATGTGACGAGTTACTCGGCGGGTTATCCGGAGAAGATGACGAAACTACTCGCGCTCGCCGACAATACAGAGATCAACGCATTTGTCGTCGACGTCAAGGAGGACGCTGGCCTAGTCACCTACTCGG
>MELN01000022.1:83428-104114 GCA_001768675.1 Actinobacteria bacterium RBG_16_64_13
CCGCTGGCGAAAGAGCTGGGGCTGATCGAGGAGCGTATCGACGACATCGACGCCTTCATTGCGCAGCTATCGGAACACAACATCATTCCCATCGCGCGGGTCGTGTGCTTCAAAGACAGCGCCCTGGCCAAGAAGCGGCCGGACCTGGCGGTGATGGACAAGGACGGCGGTTTGTGGGAGGACTTCAAGGGCCTCAACTACACGAATCCGTATAACCATGAGGTGTGGGAGTACATCGTGCAGGTGGCGGAAGACGCTGCCAGGCATGGTTTTCGCGAGATCCAGTTCGACTACGTCCGTTTCCCGAGCGACGGCCGCATCTCCGATGCGAAGTATCCTGGACAATATTCCAGCAAGCCGGACGCTATCGCCGGCTTTCTCTCCTATGCGAAGGCTCGCCTGGAGAGACTGGGCGTGTGGGTCTCGGCCGACGTCTTCGGGATCGTCATCCAGGATACGGCAGATACCCTCACCATCGGGCAGAAGGTCGGGAAGATGAGCGCGAACGTTGACATAATCTGCCCCATGGTCTACCCGTCGCACTACAACGATGGCTCCTACAACGTGGACGACCCGAACTCGCAGCCCTACGAACTTGTGAGCGCCGCGATGAAGGAGACCGCAAGCCGGTTAGCCGGCACGGGCGCCATGGGCCGGCCCTGGCTCCAGGACTTTTCGCTATACGGAGTGAAATACGGGGTGGAGAGGGTCAAGCTCGAGATCAAAGCCGCCGAAGAGCAGGGATTCAGCGAGTGGATCCTCTGGAACGCGAGCAACAACTACACCGAGGGTGCGCTGCGGAGCGAGGGGAGCTAGACCAGGAGCGGGACCAATTCTTGCGCCTGAACGTCCAGGATGCCGCCCAGGGTCAGTCTCAGCCGGGGAATGACGCTCAGGGTCACGAAACTGAGCACCATGAACGGCTCTTCAAAGTCCACGCCGAGGTCCGCGACGGCGGCCTCCAGGGAGCGCAGCCTCCGCCCGACAACGTCCACCGGAAGGTCGGTCATGAGACCGGCCAGGGGCAAGGGAAGGGTCTGGACGACTCCCCTGTCGACCACAGCCAGTCCTCCTCCGCCCGAGGCGACCGCCTGAGCGGCAAGTAGCATGTCCTCAGGGTCTATCCCTGTCACGAGCAGGTGGTGAGCGTCGTGAGCGATCGTGGTAGCTATGGCTCCACGGCCAAGCCCGAGCCCGCTCACCAGACCGTGCCCCATCTGGTTGGGAGAGGGGCCTGCGGCGGTGATCTGCCCGCTGCGTTCCAGTAGGGCTGCCAAGGCTACATCCTTGTCAGGATCGGCCAGCACCCGGCCATGGCGGGCTCGGATCTCGACGATGCGTTCGTCGGTCACGATAGTGCGCGGGGCGAGGTGGATCGCCCGCGCCCGATGCGAGCCGTCCGCGGCCGCGGGAGCGAGGTCCTCGGGGCGAGCGACGCTGAGGTGGAACGGCGTGGAAACAAGTGCCGGCGTCGCCGGGAGCGGGACCGTGACCGTGCCGTCTTTGGCGACGAGGGTCCCTGCCTGGACCACCAAGCGCGGGTGGGGGAAAGAGGGATCGTCGACCACCAGGAGGTCGGCACGCAGGCCAGGGGTGATGCTGCCCCGGTCGTGCAGGCGGTAGAGGGTGGCGGGGTTCAGGGTCGCGGCCCTAAGGGCATCACTGAGTGCCACACCGGCTCGCACCAAGGCGCCCACGACGCCGTCGATGTGGTGGTGCTCGGCCAGGGCCGCAGCGTTGCGGTCATCGGTACAGAGGGCTGTGCGCTCGGTGCCGTGCTGGACGAGGAAGGGCGTCGCTCGCGAGAGGTCGCGCGCGGCCGAGCCTTCACGAACGAGTATCCACATTCCAAGCCTGCGCCGCTCGAGGAGGAGTTCCGGGTCGCTCGTCTCGTGGTCGCTGATGGGTCCGGCGATGAGATAGGCGGCAAGATCCCTGCCGGTGATGTCGGGGGCGTGACCATCGATCACATTGCGGAAGGGATCCTGCGCGAGAGCGGCGGAAGGCTGCCCACCCACCAGTCCCATGTAGTCCATGGCCTCGCCCAGGCCCGTCACTCCTTCCCGGGCAAGAAGGTCGGCGACGTCGTCACCGGTCAGCCGGCCTGTGGCCTGTTCGAAAGGCGAAGCAGGCACGGTGGTCGGGACCATCAAACGCAGATCGATCGGGAGGCCGGTTCGCGCCTGCAAGTAGAAGTCCATTCCTGCGCGCCCCACTACGTTGACCAACTCGTGCGGCTCTGAAATGGTAGTGGTTATGCCGTGAACGGCCAGGGCTTCCGCGAACCTAGGGGGAGAGAGGAGGGACGTCTCGGGATGCACGTGGGCGTCGATGAATCCCGGCAGGAGGTAGGCTCCCCGCGCATCGATTGTCTGAGCGGCTTGGCCGGGATAATCACCGACCCCCGCGATCAGCGATCCGCAGAGAACCACGTCGGCCGTGAAGAACTCTCCGGTGAAGGGCGAATAGACTTTGCCCCTCTTGAGCAGCAGACTCGGAGGATCGAGGCCCAAGGCCACGCGGCGGCATTGTTCGCGCTCATGCATCGTCTGTACTAGAATAGCGTCCGTTCGTGTGGTTCTGGGGAGTTGACTCGCCGACAACGCCGCTGTCCATGATACTCGGGGGCCTCATGAGTATTACTCAGTTGTCCGTATTTGTTGAGAACAAGCCAGGGCATCTCGCTGATGCTCTAGGTACCCTCGCCGCGGGTGGAGTGAACGTTCTCTCGTTCACCATCGCGGATACGACCGACTATGGGATTCTCCGGCTGGTCGTCGATCAGGTGGAGAGGGCCGAAGCCATCTTGAGTTCCACCGGCTACACCGTGGTCGATCACCAGGTGGTATGCGCCGTCTTGCCGAATGAGCCGGGCGTATTGGCTGCTGTGGCTCGACTGGTCTCGGATTCCGGCCTGGACATCGAATATATCTATCTTGGGGCCCGGGATTCGCTCCTGCTCAAGACCGAGGAGTTCGAGCGGCTGGAGATTCTGTTGATCGAAAACGGTTTCCGGGTGCTGGGGCCCGGTGATCTTCGCTAGCGGGGTGGGTAGCCGGCGATGAAACCGTGAGTTTCGACCAGTTCCTCCAGTACATCTTCAGCGGGATCACCAGCGGGGCGATCTACGCCTTGACAGCGATCGGGTTCACGCTGGTGTTCAACGCCACGCAGATCATCAATTTCTCGCAAGGCCAGCTGGTGATGCTTGGAGGCATGACGGCCGTGGCCCTGCACGGTGCCGGAGTACCCCTGTGGGGGTGTTTCTTCGCCGCGGTGGCGATCGTGGCCCTGCTGGCGGTCGGCTTCGAGCGGGTGGCCATCCGGCCCCTGTTGCGCAAGGGCGTGCTGGCTCAGATCATCGCTACGGTGGGCGCGTCGTTTGTGTTCGAGACCGCCGTCATGCTGATCTGGGGAAGGGACGCGGTGGGCCTGCCGGCGTTCTCCGGAGAAGAGCCGCTTAAGGTCGGCGGTGCGACGATAGTACCCCAGACGCTGTGGATCGTCGGACTTACCCTCGTGATCGTGGTGGCGCTCCAGTTCTTCTATCGGCGGAGCATGTTCGGCAAAGCCGTCCGGGCGTGCGCGGTAGACCCCGTCGCCGCCCGGCTCCAGGGGATCTCCTACAGCCGCGTCGTCATCTTCAGCTTCGCGCTGACCGGCGCCATTTCCGCCGCGGCCGGGGTTATGATCACGCCCATCAGCTTCATGAGCTATCACTCGGGGTCGCTTCTGGGACTAAAAGGATTCGCCGCCGCTACGCTCGGTGGACTGGGGAACCCCGTGGGCGCTGTGGTCGGGGGGTTCGCTCTCGGCATAGTGGAGGCGCTGGGCGTAGGGGTTGTCTCAGCAGGCTATAAGGACGCCATCGCTTTTGTCATCCTGCTGCTGGTGCTCTTCCTCAGGCCTGTAGGACTACTGGGCGCGAAAGTGGTGGTCCGGCAGTGAAGGCGGGGACCTTATTGTCAGGCTATCTCCGGAAACACGCCGGTTTTCTGATCTTCGCCGTGGTGGTCATGACCATTCCGGCGTATCTCAGCGACGGCTACTACCTGTCCGTGCTCGCCTTCATGGGGACACGATTCATGATGGCCCTCGGGCTCAGCCTTCTGCTCGGCCAAGCCGGCCAGATCTCGCTCGGGCAAGCGGGCTTCGTGGGGATCGGGGCGTACGGGGCGGCCATCCTGACGACGCGCCTGGGCCTGAATCCGTGGTTGGCTATTCTTGCGGCTGCGGCGCTTTCAGCGACCATCGCCGGACTGGTGGGGGTGCCTACCCTACGGTTGAAGGGTTACTACCTGGCCATGGCTACCCTTGGGGTGAACGAGATCATCTACATCCTTCTGGTACAACTGAAGCCTCTTACAAACGGCACGGACGGGATCACCGGCGTTCCGGCCCTTGCGATCGGCGGGCTCGACCTCGGGGGTCCCAAGGCGTACCACCTTGTGGTGTGGGGAGTGGCCGTGTTGATGCTTCGCTTTGCTCTCAACCTGTCGAGATCGCGGGTCGGCCGTTCTCTGCGCGCCCTGCACCGCTCGGAGCCGGCGGCTGAGTCACTGGGGGTGGACACCTCCTACCGCAAGGTACAGGTCTTCGTTCTGGCGGCCATCTTTGCCAGCATCGCGGGCAGCTTCGATGCCTACTACGTGCACTACGTAAGTCCTGAGAGCTATACGATCACGTTCTCGATCATTCTCATCACTGGGGTCATCATCGGCGGGCTGGGGACCCTATGGGGAGCGTTGTGGGGCACCTTGGCCATCGTGATCCTTCCCGAAGTGCTGGAGCGCTTCAACGGTGACGTCACCAATCTGGTGTTCGGCGTGCTGCTCATCGCCATCATGGTGTTGTGGCAGGGCCGCGGCCGTGGGCTGCTCGCGGGCGTGAAGGCGCGGCGATCGAAAGGGCTCGAACAACAGGCGGCCCCGCCCGGAGCTGAGGAGTAGCAGGCAGTATGGCGCTTCTCAACATAGAGGGTGTGTCCAAGCGCTTTGGCGGCCTCGACGCCCTGCGCGAGGTCAGCTTCGCCGTCCATCAGGGGCAGATAAAGGCCTTGATCGGACCGAACGGGGCCGGGAAGACGACTCTCTTCAACGTAGCCTCGGGCTCGTATCGGCCGACCGAAGGGCGCGTGCTGTTCGCCGGGGTAGACGTCACCGGCCAGGCTCCCCACCGGATCTGCCGCATGGGTCTGGGCAGGACCTTCCAGCGCAGTCTGGTGTTCGACGACATGAGCCTCCTCGAGAACGTGGCGGTAGGGCGCTACTCTCGTACCAAAGCGGGCGTGATCTCGGCGACGCTGAGTCTTCCGCTGCATCGCAGGGAAGAGCGGGAGACGCTCAAGGCGGCCCACGATGCCTTGCGCCGCGTTGGACTGGATGAACGCGGAGAGGAGGCGGCCGAGAACCTCCCCATGGGCGAGCGGCACCTTCTAGAGATCGCGCGGGCGTTGGCCGCCGAGCCGAGGCTCCTGCTCTTGGATGAGCCCGCGGCCGGGCTGAACGACCAAGAGTCGGCGCGTTTGGCCGAAACGGTAAGGAAAATCAGGGACGAGGGGATGACGGTGCTCCTGGTCGAGCACGACATGACCTTCGTCATGGACATATCGGACGAGGTAGTCGTACTGGACTACGGGCGGAAGATCGCCGAGGGGCCTCCGCTGATGATCCAGGACAACGAGGAAGTGATCAAGGCGTATCTAGGAGAGGAGCTGGGGTGATGAAGAAAGTGTCGAGAGTGTCGCTGCTGGTGCTTGTGTTGTTGATCGGGCTCTTGGCCGTATTGGCTTTGGGCTGCGGAGGGGAGACCACCACTACGACCGCGGGAGAAGTCACGTCCACGAGCGTTGCTCAACCTACCGGGGAACCGGTGGTCATCGGTGCGATCGTGGCGGCGACGGGCCCGGGTGCGGCTCTGGGCGAGCAAGAGCGTAACGTGCTGCAGATGATGGAAACCCAGATCAACAACGCGGGCGGGGTCTTGGGACGGCCGGTGAAGATCGTGATCGAAGACGACAAGAGCGACCCCAAGGAAGCCGTCACGGCTGCCAACCGCCTGATCGATCAGGAGAAAGTGGTGGCCATCATCGCCGCGACGACCTCGTCGTCGACGTTGGCGGTTAAGGAGATCACCGCGGCCAAGGGCCTGCCTCAGATGGCGATGGCGGCTGCCAATGCCATCACCGACACAGCTCCGATGGAATGGATCTGGCGGACCCCGCAGAAAGACGCGATGGCCGTGGCTCGGGCGCTCACGTACATCTCCGGCACGCTGAAGTTGAAGAAGATCGCAGTCTTGCACGACGAGAACGCGTTCGGTTCCTCGGGCGCCGCTGAGATCGAGAAGACCGTGGCCAGCGCCGGTCTGGAGATCGTGGCCAAAGAATCGTACAAGACCGACGAGACCGATCTCACCGCTCAGCTCACCAAGATCCGGGGCGCGAATCCCGAAGTCCTGGTGGTCTGGGGAACGAACCCGGGACCTGCCTTGGCCGCCAAGAACATGAAGCAGCTCGGCATGGAGATCCCGTACATCGGTAGCCACGGCATCGCCAACAAGACCTTCATCGACCTCGCCGGAGAAGCGGCCGAGGGTGTGGTCTTCCCGGCGGGTAGGCTGCTGGTGCCTTCGTCGATCACCAACCCCGATCAGAAGGCCATAACCGACTTGTTCATCAAGCAGTACACCGTTGACTTTGGTTCGTCGCCGAACACCTTCGCCGGTTACGCTTTCGAGGCCATCACCCTGCTTGTCAACGCCATAAGCAAGGCAGGCAGCACCGAGCCGGCGGCCATCCAGACGGCGCTCAACGCTACGACGGGCTTCGTCGGGCCTGACGGTGTGTACAACTACTCCCCGACCAACCACGACGGCCTGACCGCCGAAGACATGATCATCGTGAAGATTCAGGGCGGTACGTGGGTGCTGGTCGAGTAGGATCTGAGGCGATCGGTGCTTGAACTGCACGGCGTCCGCGCCGGCTACGGGAGGATCGAGGTCCTTCACGGTCTCGATCTGACCGTAGCCGAAGGCGAGATAGTCACCATCATCGGCGCCAACGGAGCGGGCAAGAGCACGCTGCTGCGGGCGATCTCCGGGGTGGTGCGGATCTCCGGTGGCTCCATCTCTTTCGGGGGAGAGCGGATCGACACCCTCGGAGTGGAGACCATCGTCAAGCGGCGGCTCGTTCAGATCCCGGAAGGCCGGCAGTTGTTCGGACCTCTGACCGTCGAGGAGAATCTGCAACTCGGTGCTTATTCGCAGAGACGGCGCGGGAGTTCGATGACCGCCCGGTTGGAAAGGGTGTTCGCGCTATTCCCGAGGCTGGAGGAGCGGCTCGGCCAGCAGGCGGGCACGCTGTCGGGAGGGGAACAGCAGATGCTGGCCGTGGCTCGGGCCCTTATGGCCGAGCCACGGCTGCTGTTGCTTGACGAACCCTCCATGGGTTTGGCACCCATCGTGGTGCGGGACATCTTCACGAGTCTGCGGAGTCTCAACGAGGAAGGTCTGACCATGGTCCTTGTCGAGCAGGATGCCCGCATCGCTCTGAGCCTCGCGCATCGAGGTCTCGTCATGGAGCGGGGGAGGATCGTGCTCGCGGATGCGGCTCAAGCCCTGCTGGACAACCCCGAAGTGCGGGCGATCTACTTCGGCCGCCGCAGCGCCCGGCACAGAAGCGGGATGGAGAACACATGAACGAGATCTGGAACCCCGAGTACGAGAGCATGAGCAGGGACGAACTGCGTGAGTTGCAGTTCAAGCGGCTGCAGATGACTCTGCGTTGGGTGTACGAGAACGTTCCCTTCCATCATGAGCGATGGTCGGCTATGAAGCTCAAGCCTGCCGATATCCGCTCACTGGAAGACGTACGGAAGCTGCCGTTCACGGTGAAGGCCGACTTCAAGGCCGCCTACCCTTACGGACTATTCGCTCTCCCCCTGGATAAGGTCATCCGCATCCATGCGTCTTCGGGCACGATGTCTAATCCCACGGTTGTGGGCTACAGTCGGGGCGACCTTAGTACTTGGTCGGAATTGTGCGCGCGGGTCGCGGTCGCGGGCGGCGCTCGCTTCCACGACGTCGCGCAGATCGCGTTCGAGTACGGTCTGACGACAGGCGCCTTCGGGATGCACGCGGGACTGGAGCGCGTGGGCGTGACCGTGATCCCGGCCTCCACGGGGAATACCGTGCGCCAACTGCAGATCATGCGCGATTTCAAGACCACGGTGCTGGTGGGTACGCCATCGTATGTGATGCACCTCACCGACGTGGCTCTCGAATCGGGGTACGACTTCAAAGACCTGCAGCTGCGCGTGGGGCTGCTCGGGTCGGAGCCGTGGACCAACCAGGTGCGGGCCGAGCTGGAACGGCGTACCGGCATGTCCGCGAGCGACATCTACGGGCTCTCCGAGGTCATCGGCCCCGGTGTGTCGTACGAATGTTGGAACAAGGACGGCCTGCATATCAGCGAGGATCATTTCCTGGTTGAGGTCGTCGATCCGCAGACGGGCGAGCCGGTGCCCGAGGGCAAGGAGGGCGAGCTGGTCTTCACGTCGCTTACGAAGGAGGCCGTTCCGGTCATCCGCTACCGCAGTGGCGACCTCGCGAGCGTCAGCTACCGCGCGTGCGCGTGTGGCAGGATCTTCGCCCGGCATAGCAAGGTGTACGCCCGCACCGACGACATGATCGTCATCAGGGGGGTGAACGTCTATCCCGCCTCTATCGAGGCGGTGCTCCTCGACATCGAGAAGGTGGAGCCGCACTATCAGATAATCCTCTACCGGGAAGGATCGCTGGACCAGATCGAGATACAGATCGAGGTCACACCGTCTTTCTTCACCGACGCGGTGCGCAAGCTGCAGGCTTTTCAACACCACGTCGAAGAACGGCTTCGCCAGGAGCTGGGGATCCGTCCCCGGGTGCGCCTTGTCGAGCCAAAAAGCATACCAAGACACGCAGAGAACTCCCCTCGGCTTATCGACAACCGGGGGGTCTGATACACTGCCGCAACGGTAATTATCGGCCGGGCTGCACCCGGCTTTCGTGAACGTCTGCCTTGGAGGTCGCTGTGGAGTACCGTGATTTCTTGTTCACGTCGGAATCGGTGAGCGAAGGCCATCCCGACAAGATAGCCGACCAGATCTCGGATGCCGTGTTGGATGCGGTGCTCGCGGAAGACCCGCGGGGCCACGTCGCCTGCGAGACCTTGATCACCACCGGTCTTGTGGTCGTGTCGGGAGAGATCACTACGTCGACCTATGTCGACGTAGCGTCGCTGGTTCGGGAGACGATAGAGCACATCGGCTACACGCGGGCCAAGTATGGTTTCGATGCCTCGACCTGCGGCGTGATCACTTCGATCCACGCGCAGTCGCCCGACATCGCGCAGGGCGTCAACGAAGCCTACGAGCACCGCGTCGATCCGCAAGACACGGATCCGCTCGATACTCAGGGGGCCGGGGATCAGGGGATGATGTTCGGCTACGCCTGCCGCGACACCGACGAGCTCATGCCGATGCCCATCCTCCTGGCGCACAGGCTGGTCCACCGCATGAGCGAGGTCCGTAAAGGTGGGGTCATCCCTTACCTTCGGCCCGACGGCAAGAGTCAGGTCACGGTCAAATACGTCAACGGCAAGCCGGAGTTCGTCACCGCCGTGGTCGTTTCCACTCAACACAAGGACGGCATCGACATCGACACGTTGATGCGGCCCGATCTCATCGATCATGTCATCAAGCCCATCCTGCCTGAAGGTCTCTACGACCCCGAGTTCAAGAAGACGAAGCTGTATGTGAACCCCACCGGGAAGTTCGTGGTGGGCGGCCCCATGGGCGACACGGGCCTGACCGGCCGCAAGATCATCGTCGACACCTACGGCGGCTTCGGGCGTCACGGCGGGGGAGCTTTCTCCGGAAAGGACCCTTCCAAGGTCGACCGTTCCGGGGCATACGCGGCGCGGTACGTGGCCAAGAACGTCGTGGCTGCTGGTTTGGCGGATCGCTGCGAGATAGAGATAGCCTACGCCATCGGCGTGGCGCACCCGGTGAGCGTCATGGTGGAGTGCTTCGGGACGGAGAAGGTGGACCCGGCCCTGATCGAGGAGCTAGTGGCGACGCATTTCGACCTGCGGCCAGCCGCCATCATCCGCGACCTCAGATTGCTGCGGCCCATCTACAAGAAGACGGCGGCGTACGGTCATTTCGGCCGCGAAGACGCCGACTTCACCTGGGAAAGCACCGACAAGGCCGCTACGTTGCGGCGAGACGCGGGGCTGAGCTAGGAGGCTAGGTCTAGTCCCGCGTAGCTGGCCGGGCCGGGGTCGCTGGAGGCAAGCGTGACGGCGGCTTTGGGAGGAACAGAGGGGCGCATGGTGCAGCTTGTCCCGCTTCTCCGCCTGCGGCATCTTGGCGACCGGGTTTTCGATTATCTCGTGCCCCCAGAGCTGACGGACCGCATCCACGTGGGTTCGGTCGTCTGGGCTCCTTTCGGACGCCGGTCGGCACGAGCCGTAGTCGTCGCGATGGCGGACTCTGTGTCGCGCGAGCTCGCGGAGCTGCGCGCCATCGAGTCGACCACCGATGACGCCATTCCCCAGGAACTGCTGGCTCTGGCGCGGGCGGTGTCGGAGAGGTACCTCTCCTCATACGAGTCGTGTCTAAGGTTGGTGGCCCCCCCTTTGGCGGCGCGGCGCCGGTTGGGCGGCAAGCCTGCCCGAAACACGTGGGTGACGCGTGTCCCGGCCTCCACGGCCGAGGCTACCGTCGCGAAGCTCACCACCAAGCAGGCGGCGGTCTTGGACGCGATCCCGCCTGGTGGGTCGGGTATCGGCGCTCTTTGCGCGTGCGTGGACGTGGGAAGAGGGGTGCTGCGCGCCCTGGCGGCCAAGGGCGTCGTCGAGCTGGGCGTGGCTCCTGAGGGCAGCAGCATGAGGCCGGAGAGGCCCATTGCGGAGGCGCTCCCTTGTGTCTCAGGCGCGGCGATGCCAAGGCTCTGGCCGGAGCAAGAGCAGGCCGTCGAGCAACTAGTCGCCGCTTATGAGCAACCGGGCTCAGCGCAACGGCTTCTCTGGGGCGTGACGGGAAGTGGCAAGACCGAGGTATATCTGCGGCTTGTCTCGCGTGTCCTCGAGGACGGCGCCGGAGCCATCCTGCTCGTGCCCGAGATCGCTCTTACGCCGCAGATGATCGCGCGGGTCCGCGCACGCTTCGGCGACAAGGTGGGAGTCCTCCACAGCGGGCTTGCGCCGGGGGAACGCGTACGGGAATACCGGCGCATCGCCCGGGGCGATGCGCCGGTTGTCGTGGGCGCGCGTTCGGCAGTCTTCGCTCCTCTAGCCAACGTGAAGCTGATCGTCGTGGACGAGAGCCACGATACCTCTTACAAGCAAGAAGAGGAGCCTCGGTACCACGCCCTCACGGTGGCCCAACTGCGGCTTGGGCCGAGCGGGGGTCTCCTGCTGGAGGGGAGTGCTACTCCCCGGGCCGAAAGTGTCGGCCAACCGGAGGAGTGCGTTCGGTTGACCCGTCGGGCGGCAGGGGCCGTGCCCGAGTGTGAGGTCGTGGACATGCGCACCCAGGGTGGTGGCCAGCTATTGGCGCCTCGTTGCAGGGAGGCCTTGGCGGAAACACTTCGCCGGGGCGAGCAGGCCATCGTGTTACTCAATCGGCGTGGGTACGCGGGATACGTGCATTGCGACCTCTGCGGTCACGTCATGATGTGCAGCGACTGCGAGCTTTCCGTCACTTACCACAGCCGCGTCGGACGCCTCCTTTGCCACCATTGCGGCAGGACTTACGCTCAGCCGGCCTTATGCCCTGCATGCGCGGGGGCGCCGCTGACACGGGCGGCACCCGGCACGGAACGCCTCGACCGGGAGCTCCGCACCCTCGTCCCTCACGAACAGGTCTTTCGCATGGATTCAGACACCCTCACCAGTGGAACACGGGTGCAGGCGCTCCTCCGTGCGTTCGAATCCTCGCGACCGGCGGTACTGGTCGGCACGCAGATGGTGGCAAAAGGCCACGACTTCGCCGACGTGACGCTCGTGCTGGTGGCCGACGCCGACACCGGTCTGTATGTCCCTGATTTCCGGGCGGCGGAGAGGACCTTCCAGCTCCTCACACAGGTCGCCGGCCGGGCTGGGCGGGCCGAGAGGCCCGGGAGGGTCTTGGTGCAAACTTGGAATCCCGGCGTCCCCTGTATTAGAATGGCGCTGCTGCGGGAGGAGAAGGCTTTCTACGAGCAGGAACTCGAGAGTCGAAGACGTCTTGGCTATCCTCCGTTCGCGGACTTGGTCCGCCTGATGACGGTGGCTGAGAATGGTGAGCGTGCGCAGGTGGGGGCTCAGTACTTGGTAGAGCGATTAAGCGCCCACTTCTCCGGCCAGGAACTGCATGGGCCGGCCAGGCTGCCGACCCTTCGCGGTCGCGCCAGGTGGCATCTGGTGATCGCCGCGGGCGACGGTGAGCGCGCCCGGGCGATAGTGAAGCAGGCGATGACCCAACTGCAGGAGCCCTACAGGCGGCGAGGAGTGACACTCCTAGTAGATGTCGACCCGCAGTCTTTCAGCTAGTGGCGGCGGGGACTGAAGCGAGATCAGCGTGAGCATGAAGAAAGCCCTTGAAAACTCTGAGGCCCAGCAAACGTGTTAGAACAGTTGCGTATGCTGGGCGATCCCGTTCTGCGACAGCAGACGAAACCGGTGACGGAGTTCGACGCCCGACTGGAGAAACTCGCCCAGGTCATGATGGAAGTGATGGATAGGGGGGAGGGCGTAGGCCTTGCCGCCAACCAGATCGGGGTGCTCAGTCGGGTCATGGTCTGGCGCCACCCGGAGAACGAGGGGGAGCGCTATGTCTTCGTCAACCCGGAGATCGTCGAGAAGTCGGAGACCTGCTGTACAGAGGTGGAGGGCTGCCTGTCCGTCCCCTGGGCCACGATGGAGGTCGAGCGCGCGGAGGAGGTCGTGGTAGAGGCCCAGGACCTGAATGCCGAGCAGTTCCGGGTGCATCTGAGCGGTCTGTTGGCCCGGATCGCGCAGCATGAGATCGACCACCTGGACGGTCGCTTGATACTGGACCGGACCTCGCCCGAGGAACGGCGCCGTGTGTTGAAGGAACTCCGCGAGCGGACCCTAGCGACAGATACGTGAACTTCGCGTTCGCAGGCACGCCAGAATTCGCGGCCTGGGTCCTCAGAGACCTGGTGAGCCTAGGCAGGCGGCCGTCGTTGGTCGTTTCCCAGCCAGACCGTCCGCGAGGCCGCGGTCGCAAGGCGTCACCTCCCCCGGCTGCGGCGGAGGCGGAGGGACTGGGCATCGAATGCCTGCAGACCGACGACATCAATTCCGCCCGGGTGCTCGATCACCTGAGGAGCAGGGGATTGTCGACGTTGGTCATCGCCGCCTTTGGCCAGATACTCCGAAAGCCGCTGTTGGATTCTGTGCTTTGCCTGAACATCCACGCGTCACTGTTGCCCGCCTACCGGGGCGCCGCTCCGATCGAGCGGGTCTTGGCTGCCGGAGAGGCGTGCTCGGGCGTGAGCATCATGCGGGTCACGGAGGGCCTGGATCAAGGCCCCTGGGCTTGGCAGAAGTCGGTGACTCTGGGGCTTCATGACGACGCTGGCGCCGTGGGCCGGATCTTTGCGATGATGGGCGCTGTGGGGGTGGACCAGGTGATGAGAGGACTCGGCGATGGCACGGTCAAGTGGACCGCGCAGGAGGGGATGAGCGTCTACGCTGAGAAGCTCTGCGCCGTCGACTGCGCACTCAACGTGGCGGTTGGCGCGAAGGCCGCGCATGACCAGGTGCGGTCGCTCAGCCCGCACGTCGGTGCGCGGGCAGCCAGCGGTGGAGTCGGGTTCAAGGTGTGGAGAACGTGGCCCTTCGGCGAGGCCGACCTGGACTCGGCGCCCGGCGGGGCCGAGAGAGTCGCGGGTTCGGCGGGCAGCCTGGCTGTGGTCCAGAACCGGCTTTTCGTCGGTTGCGCCCGGGGGGTGCTCGAGATCCTGGCCGTTCAACCGGCGGGCAAGGGAAGGATGACCGCCGCGGCCTTCCTCCGCGGGTACGGCGGCCGTCTTGGTGCGCGTTTGGAGAGCAATGACCTCCCCAGCGAATGCCGGAGTTTGGAAGAGGACCCTCACTCATGATCCCATCGGCCGTCTATCGCGAATTGCAGCTTCTTCCATCGCTTCTTTCGGCGGACTTCGCACGCCTGGGGGAGCAGATCGACGCCGTCATGGACGCAGGGGCGCGGATGATCCACGTCGATGTCATGGACGGTCACTTCGTGCCGAATATCACCGTCGGTCCACCCGTGCTCAGGTCGCTGTCGCCTCGCGTACGTGAACGAGGTGGGTTGTGTTCGGTGCACTTGATGATCGAGCGGCCCGAGGACTACCTGGTGGACTTCGTGCAGGCCGGGGCCGACGCGCTCAGCGTGCACGTGGAGGCTTGTCCGCACCTCTACCATTCGGTCGCGGCCATCAGGGCCTTGGGGGCGGGCGCGGGGGTCGCCGTCAACCCAGGAACCGACCTGGCCGGCGTGCGAGAGGTCGCCGACATCGTGGATTACGTGCTCGTGATGACGGTGAATCCTGGCTTCGGGGGGCAGAAGCTTATCGCCGCTGCTTTGGAGAAGGTGACGGTTCTCAGGCAGATTCTGCCGGAGGGAGTGGCCATCGAAGTTGACGGCGGGGTCCACCGGGGCAATATCCGCCAAGTGGTCGAGGCGGGCGCCAATTGGCTCGTTGCGGGATCGGCGGTGTTCGGGGCGGAAGACCCCGCGGCCGAAGTGAGGGTCCTGCGGGGTCTGATGGCAGGGTCCGCCCCCGTGTGGTAGATTCTGCTGTGCACCGCAGAGGTGCAAGTAATACAAGGTCTTCAGGGTTGGGTGAGATTCCCTACCGGCGGTGACAGCCCGCGAGCCCCAAGGGGCAGACCAGGTGTGATTCCTGGGCCGACAGTGACAGTCTGGAAGGGAGAAGGCCGAAACGGCACGTTGCCGTCCGTACTCCCTTGACCCCTGGGCCGTTGAGCAAAAGGGGTACGTGCGTGCCGTTGAGTGAGAGGGACACGAGCTATCTGAAGCGGGCGATGGACCTGGCCGAGCTGAGCCGGGGTCGCACGAGCCCGAATCCGCTGGTAGGCGCCGTCATCGTGCGTGGCGCGGATGTTCTCGGTGAGGGGTACCACATCGGTCCGGGGCACGATCACGCGGAGGTGGCAGCCATGCGGGACGCTCTTCGCGGCGCCGGCGTGGCGGCCGGCACCGACCTGACGCGCGCCGATGAGTCTGTCAGGGCCGTTCTGGGCGGAGCCACCATGTACGTCAGCCTCGAACCTTGTTGCACATATGGCCGGACTCCGCCCTGCACCGATGCGCTCATCGCCGGAGGTTTCGGCAGGGTGGTGGTGGGCGCGATCGACCCTTCTTTGGAAGTGAACGGCACCGGAGCCGATCTCCTGAAAGGCGCCGGGATCCAGGTGGAACTCGCCGACGGAGAGGTGGCGCATGCCGCGAGGCGGCAGAACGATGCGCTGCGAAAGGTCGTGACGACTGGCCTGCCGTTCGTCACTTACAAATACGCAATGAGCCTGGACGGCCGTGTCGCGACCGATTCGGGCGACTCTCGCTGGATATCGAGTGCCGAAAGCCGCAGCCGGGTGCACCAGTGGAGAGCGTGGTCAGACGCCGTTATGGTGGGAGTGGGCACGCAACTCGCCGATGATCCGAGGCTGACCGCCCGGGACGCGGGGTGCGAGCGGCAACCGCTACGGGTCGTGATCGACCGGGAATTACGGCTCCGCCGAGAAAGCGCCTTGGTGGAGACCGCGGGCGAGGGGCCAGTGCTGGCCATCTGTGGATCCGAGGTGGCGGCCGCGCGGCGCGCAGAAGTCGACTCATGGGGGGTAGAGACGGCAGTCGTGGGCTCAGGGGACGACGGGACTCTCGATCCATTGGCCGTCGGCCGGTATCTCGTGTCCCGCGACGTCTTGGCCGTTCTTCTCGAGGGTGGGCCGCGCTTGGCCGGCGCCTGGTGGGCCGCAGGACTCGTCGACAAGATCACCGCGTTCGTGTGCCCGCGTCTGTTCTCCGGGGAGGACGATCGGAGCCCCCTGCACGGAGTGGGCGCCCGTCTTGTCGAGGATGGCACCGAGTTGCGAGAGGTGACCGTGGAGCAGATCGGGTCGGATGCGCTCGTGACCGGATACACCGGAGGGCCCTTCTGATGTTCACGGGTCTGGTGGAAGAGGTCGGCGTGGTGCGCCGCATGGAGCGCCGAGGAGAAGGGGGTCGATTGAGCGTCCAGGCGCAAGTGGTCCTGGAAGGGGCGAAGCTGGGTGATTCGATCGCCGTGAGCGGCGCCTGCCTGACCGTGGTGGATCTTCGCCAGGGCGGCTTCACCGTGGACTGCATGCCCGAGACCCTACGGCAGACGACGCTGGGATCGGCGGCGGGGGGAGATCGTGTGAATCTCGAGCGGTCTTTGGCGGTCGGTGGGCGCATGGGTGGTCATTTGGTGCTGGGGCATGTCGACGCCGTGGCCGAGGTGTTGGCGGTCGAGCGGGCCGGGGCGGCGTGGGGAGTGAGGTTCTCCCTCCCGGCAGAGATCAGGGCATGCATCGCCCCCAAGGGATCGGTCGCGATAGACGGCATATCACTCACGGTCATCGGGGTGGACGAGGATGGTTTCGAAGTGGGGATCATTCCGCACACTCTCAAAGAAACCACACTTGGCTGGGTGCAAGCAGGCCTTCGTGTGAACGTGGAAGCCGACGTCCTCGCTCGGTATGTGCAGCGGGCGCTGGATGTCCGCCGAGAAGACGGCGAGCATCGAACAAAGGCTCCTTCTGGTCTGACCGAGGAGCTACTAAGGGAACAGGGATTCGTATGAGAGACCGGACGGACTTCGCCACCATCGAAGAGGCTCTGGAGGAGATGAAGAGCGGGCGCATGGTGGTTGTCGTCGATGACGAGGATAGGGAGAACGAGGGCGATCTGACCATGGCGGGACAGTTCGTCTCTGCCGAGGCGATCAACTTCATGGCCGTACATGGGCGGGGGCTCATTTGTCTCGCCATAACCGAAGAGCGCGCCCAGACTCTGCGTCTCCACGCGATGGCTCGGGAGAATCAATCCCGTTTCGGGACTGCTTTCACCGTGTCCATCGAGGCCCGTCAGGGGGTGACCACCGGCATCTCGGCGGCTGATCGCGCCCACACCATTCAGGTGGCTATCGACCCGCGTAGCCGGGCGGAGGATCTGGTTCAGCCGGGACACGTCTTTCCGCTGGTGGCTCGGCCGGGCGGGGTCCTGGCGCGAGCAGGGCAGACGGAAGCGGCGGTGGACCTGGCGCGCTTGGCGGGGCTGATCCCGGCCGGAGTGATCTGCGAGGTCATGAACGATGACGGGACGATGGCGCGGGTGCCCGATCTGGTGCGCTACTGCGAACGGCACGGACTGAAGATGGTCACCGTCGCCGATCTAATCCGGTATCGCCGGCGTACGGAGAAGCTTGTACGCCAGGTGGCTGCCGTGCGGATGCCCACGAGTTCCGGGGACTTCGTGGCCTATGGCTATGAGAGCGTCCTCGACGGTGAGCAGCACCTGGCGCTTGTGAAGGGCGACGTGGCAGGCAAGGAGAACGTGCTGGTACGGGTCCACTCTGAGTGCCTCACCGGCGACGTGTTCCACTCGCTGCGGTGCGATTGCGGCGAGCAGCTGCAGGCCGCGTTGGATCTCATCGAGGAGGAAGGCCAAGGAGTGCTTCTGTACATGGCTCAAGAAGGGCGTGGGATCGGGCTGCTCAACAAGTTGCGCGCCTACGAACTGCAGGAGCAGGGTCGCGACACTGTCGAAGCCAATGTTGAGCTGGGGTTCGCGCCGGATCTCCGCGACTATGGCATCGGCGCGCAGATCCTGGTCGACTTGGGGCTGACGTCTATCCGCATCATGACCAACAACCCCCGGAAGCTCGTCGGGCTTGAGGGGTATGGCCTCACGGTCGCGGAGCGGGTCCCGCTGGAGGTCAAGCCGACCGAGGACAACCTCCGCTATCTGCAGGTCAAGAAGGAGAAGCTGGGGCATATCCTCCATCATCAGGGACTGCAATATGCTGAAGAAGACGGAAAGGACGGCGGAGATGAGTGACAAGGGGCGCGTGTTCGAGGGGTTTTTGCAGGGAGAAGGTCTTCGGTTCGCCATCGTGGTGAGCCGGTTCAACGAATTCATCGGCAGCAAGCTGCTGGCCGGCGCGCGCGACTGCCTCACCCGGCATGGAGTAAGCGAGACCGACGTGGACGTCGCCTGGGTCCCGGGAGCGCTGGAGATCCCCCTGATCGCCCAGAGGATGGCCGGGAGCAAGAGGTACGACGCTGTCATCTGCCTTGGCGCAGTGATCCGGGGCGGAACGCCCCATTTCGACTATGTAGCCGGTCAGGTGGCGAAAGGCATCGCCCAAGTGCAGTTGGACGCCGGAGTGCCCGTCGTTTTTGGCGTGCTCACCACGGAAACCATCGAGCAGGCGGTGGAACGGGCGGGGACGAAGGCCGGCAACAGAGGCTGGGATGCCGCCATGTCGGCGATCGAGATGGCGACCCTTATTCGCGGACTGGAAACGAGCGCCGGCTAGGCGCTCGCGACCGGCGCGAAGGTCAGGCTACCTTCTCTACCTTGTGGGCCTTGAGGCACTTGGCGCACACGTAAGCCTTGGCTGGCTTGCCGTCGACTTGGATGCGCACCTTCTGGACGTTGGGGTCCCAGCGGCGCGGAGTGGCGCGCATGGAGTGGCTCCTGTTGTTGCCGAAGCTAGGTTTCTTGCCGCAGATCACGCACACCTTGGACATTCCCGGTCATCCTTCGTCGAATTGCCCACACTGGGGAGTGGCATAGTATGCCGCAGTGGGCGGTGCTCTGACAAGTGCCTGGCTGCAACGAGGACTCGTGCGTCCATTCGGTACGATAGAATACAAGCCATGGTAGACAGGCTGCCAGGGAAAGGAGACGGCCATCTTCACCAAGGATATGTCGATAATGGAGGCGCTGCAGGCCGATCCGCGCGCCCGCGACGTATTCGTCGCCTACGGGATGGGGTGCATCGGCTGCATGGGTGTGAGCATGGAGTCCATCGAGGATGGCGCCAAGATGCACGGCATCGATACTGAGGCCATCCTGGCTGAGTTGAACAAGCTCAGCGCGTTGCGCGAGCCAGCGGGCAAGTGACGGGAGACGGCGGGGCGGTGTACAGGTGAGCCGGACTGGGAATGACGGTGCCGTCGAGGGGCGCATGGTCGTTACCGACCGAGCCATCGCGGACATAGTGGGTTGGACGGCCCTCGAGTGCTACGGGATCGTGGGGATGGCGTCCCCCAACCTGCGGAGAGGAGTGGCGTCGCTGCTCTCGCGGGCCCGGCTGCATCAGGGCATCAAGGTGGAGCAGGACTCGGAGCAGCTGCGGGTCAAGCTCTACATCATCGTCGAATACGGTCTGAACGTGGCCGAGGTCGCCGGAAACGTCCGTTCGCAGGTGGCCTACAACGTGGAGCAGATGCTCGGTAGATCCATAACCGCCCTTCAGATCTATGTGCAAGGGGTCCGGGTTGGCGAGTGACGACGGAGCGCAGCTGACGGTCTCCGTAGCTCGGGCTCTTCTGGCCTCCGGCTTCCACGCGCTGGAGGAGCGGAAGCAAGAGATCAACGACCTCAACGTGTACCCGGTCCCGGATGGCGATACGGGCACCAACCTAGCCCTGACGATGCGGAGTCTCTTGGAGGCCACCGCCAGGCTTTCCGAAGAGGTCTCGGAGCGCGAGCTGTGCGCCGCGATCTCACAGGCGGCCCTTATGGGGGCCAGAGGCAACAGCGGGGTGATCCTCTCTCAGATCATCCGTGGTGCGATGGAAGTCCTGGGGCAAGAAGGAACGGTCACTGGGGATGTTCTCAAGTCAGCGTTCCAGAATGCCACCGAGACGGCGTATAGGGCCGTTCGGAAGCCGGTCGAAGGGACGATGTTGACTGTCCTTCGTGAGATGGCGGAGGCCGCAGCAGAGGCTCCGGAGGGGTGGGCCCGGAGGCCGTTGATGGAGCGCGTCATCGCAGCAGGCTGGAAGAGCGTGGAGAAGACACCGTCGCTCCTGCGTGTCCTCGCAGATGCGGGTGTGGTCGATGCGGGCGGCTACGGCCTCGTTGTGCTCATCGAGGGCGCCGCGAACGGCCGCAGCGGTTGGGAGACTCCCATCGCCACCAGGGTGACGCGGCCCCTCCTGGTGGACGGAGCAGCATACGAAGACTCCCCCGAAGAGGAGAGCGAGTTCACGTACTGCACGAGCTTCCTGCTCACCGGGCAAGCGCTCGACCAGGCCTACTTTGAGGAAGCCCTTGGGCGTCTGGGCGACAGCCTCTTGGTGGTCGGTGACAAGGACCAGCTCAAGGTGCACGTGCACACCGACGACCCCGGGAAGGTCCTGACCCTCGCTTCGGCGCGCGGGATCTTGAGCGAGATCGAGATCGACAACATGAAGCAGCAGACCGCGCAGCGCACGGAGCGCCTGGCGCGGGCGGCGGCCCAGTCCGTGGCCGACGCGGGGCTGACGCAGGTCGTGGCAGTTGTATCCGGCGAGGGGAACAAGGCTCTGTTCCGCAGCTTGGGAGTCGGTCTCATCGTCGAGGGTGGGCAATCGATG
>MELN01000022.1:104140-111543 GCA_001768675.1 Actinobacteria bacterium RBG_16_64_13
CGCGGTGGACCAGGCCGTCTCGCCTTCGGTGATCATCCTTCCCAACAACAGCAACGTGATCATGACCGCTGAACAGACGCTGGGATTGACCGGGAGAACGGTCTATGTTGTCCCGACCCGGTCTCTCCAAGAAGGATTGAGCGCCGCAGTCGCTTACGAGAAGCGGAGCGCGGGTGAAGAGAACGCTTCCCGGATGCGCGAGGCCATCGAGGGTGTGGTCACCGGCGAGGTCACTCGGGCGGTCCGGGACTCGCAGGTAGATGGAGTAACGATAAAAGCGGGGGATTTCATAGGGCTGGTGGACGACCATGTCGTCGTCGCGTCGGGAGAGATCGAGGTCGTGCTCGAACACGTGGTGGGCCGGTTGCTTCAGGGGGACCGGGAGATGCTCACCGCCCTTCTCGGCCAGGGGGACGACGCGCATCGGGCCGCAGCCGCTATCGACCGGCTGCGCGAGCGCTACCCGTCGGTGGAGATAGACAGTCATGAGGGCGGGCAGCCGTTCTATCCTGTCCTGCTCGCAGCTGAGTAGGGCATGCAGAAGTTCACGGCGCGAGAGGAGGAAGCAGGACATGATCGTTAACAGGCAAACGACTGCGATCGTGGTGGATTCAACTGCCGACCTGCCCGACTATCTGGCGGCCGACCCGAACATAACCATGGTGCCGCTCACCGTCTATTTCGGTGAAGAGGCGTTCCTCGATTGGGTCGAGATGAAACCCCCGGAGTTCTACCAGAGACTTGCCACGGCGCCTCAACTGCCACGTACGTCTCAGCCTTCCGCTGGGGCCTTTCTCGAGGAGTACAAGAGGCTGAGGGAACGCTACGACCGTGTGTATTCGGTGCATTTGAGCGGCAAGTTCAGTGGTACGATCGCGAGCGCCGAGGTGGCCAGGAGCCAGATCGACGGGGTCAAAGTAGTGGATTCCTCGCTCGCCACCGGCGGCATCGGGTTGCTGGTAGACCGGTTGCTCGAGCGTATGGACCGGGGCACTCCCGAGCAAGAGTTCGAGGACTACATCGAGCATTTTGTCAAGGAGAAGGTCTTCTACTTCTTGCCCACGACCCTCGACCAGCTTCACAAGGGTGGTCGCATCGGCGGGGCGGCGCATCTGATGGGCACGCTCCTCAACATCAAGCCGGTGCTGACCATCGAAGACGGCGTCATTGAGGTCTACAAGAAGGTCCGGGGGCTACGCCAAGCCTTGGAGGCCATGCGCGACGGGGTGCTCGAGCGCACCGAGCCTGGGTCGACCATCCACGCGAGCCTCTCGCACGGCTTGAACGAACCGGTTCTGATGCAGCTGCGCGAACTGATCGAGGGTGTTCCAGATCGGGAGATCCGGGTCAGGTTGACCAGTGTGGTCGGCGCCGTGATCGGCACGTACGTGGGGCCGGGCGCGATCGCCCTTTGTTGCATCCAAGAATGAGCGCTCCCGCAAGGGACGGCGCCTACTACCCCTTGGGCTCGCTGTCTGCTCTCGACCCTCGAGAGCTCAGATGCGTCCAAACGTCAAAGGAGACAGTTGACCCAGGTCGCCTGACCCGGCCTGTGTCCTCTTTGCGCGGAGTCGGGCGGACCACGGAGCGTAAGCTGCATGGGTTGGGCATCGACACGGTCGGCGAGTTGCTTCTCCACCTGCCCTTTCGGCACGAGCCGCCCAGCCGGATCGCCTGCGTCGGGGCCGTGTGCTCGGGGGAGGAGGCCACCCTTCGCGTACGCATCCAGTCGTGCGCTCTGAGAGAGACGAGCCGCCGGAGGGTCAAGGTTCTGGAGGCGCTGGTTTCGGATGACACCGGTAGTGTGATCGCCATCTGGTACAACCAGCCGTATTTGGAGGCCGCCTTCCGCGAGAGACCGGAGGTGCTACTCAAGGGCGTGCTGATGAGACGACGGGGCGCGTCCACCTTTCTCGTCAAGCGACACGAGATCCTGACCGAGGCGCAGGAGAGCGTTCATATCCTGGGCCTTGTCCCGGTCTATCCGAGCACGGCCGACTTGAGCGTCCGGATCATTCGCACCGTGCTTCACAGCGCCGCCCGGGAGGCGCGTCATATCGTCGATCCGCTTCCCGCGGAGATGCTGGCGCGGAGGAGGTATCCGGCGAAGCCGGACGCCGTGCTTTCGAGCCACTTCCCCGCCAGCCTTTGGGAAGCGGGGAAGGCCCGCGAGCGTCTGGCCTTCGAAGAACTCCTGATGCTCCAGGTCGCGGTGCTGGAGAAGCGCCAGAGCCAAGGCGCCAGGCGCCGCGCCCGCGCGTTGGCCTCACCGGCGACGCTCGCCGGGACGTTCCTTCGCGGCCTTTCGTACACCCCCACCGACGCTCAGTACCGGGTGATAGCCGAGATCGACCAAGACCTTGGCCGCGACGTGCCGATGCGCAGGCTGCTCCACGGCGACGTGGGGTCCGGAAAGACCATGGTCGCCGCGTATTGCCTTCTCCGTGCCGTCGAGCAAGGTGCCCAAGCGGCTCTGATGGCTCCGACGGAGGTGCTCGCCGACCAGCACTTCTTGGGGCTCTCCGAGGAGTTGGGGCGGCAAGAGGTACGGGTGAGACTTCTCAAGGGCAGTCAGCCAGCCCGGGAGAGACGAGCCATCCGCGGGGCCCTGGAAGCCGGCGAGGTCGATGTGGTCATAGGGACCCATGCTCTCATTCAGGAGGGCGTGCGTTTCCACGATCTGCGGCTGGCCGTGGTCGACGAGCAGCACCGGTTCGGGGTGCGCCAGAGGGACGCCATCGTCGCGGTGGACGAAGCAGAGGGCTTATGGCCGCACACTCTGCACATGTCCGCCACGCCGATCCCGAGGACTCTGGGCCTGACCCTGTACGGCGACCTCGATATCAGCGTCCTCGATGAGATGCCGCCTGGTCGGCGGCCCGTGCGCACGAGACTTGTGTTCGCCGATTCGCGACCGCGCATGTGGGCGTTCGTGAGAAGCGAGTTAGCCAAGGGCCGGCAGGCCTACGTGGTCTGCCCGCTTATCGAAGAGAGCGAGGTCCTGCAGACGGCTTCGGCGCGCCGCGCCTACGAAGAACTCGCGGCCGGCGACTTGAACGGGTTTCGTCTGCGGCTGCTCCACGGGCAGCTTCCGTCGGCCGAGAAAGCCGCCGCGATGGCGGCCTACGCGGCGGGCGACGCAGACGTGCTTGTCAGCACCTCTGTGATCGAAGTGGGCATCGACGTCCCTAACGCCACTGTAATGGTCATCATGGGCGCGCGCCGTTTCGGTCTCTCCCAATTGCATCAGTTACGAGGCAGGGTCGGTCGGGGAGCCGCGGAGTCGCACTGCTTCCTGCTCGCCGAAGGTGAAGACGACGCGGTTCTGGAGCGGCTGGCTTTGTTCGCCCGCACAAACGACGGCTTCGAGCTGGCGGAGGCCGACCTGCTGGCGCGCGGCGAGGGCCAGTTGTTCGGCGAGCGTCAGTCGGGTTTGGGCGATCTCGAGGTGGCGTCTCTACTGCGTGACCGCAAGCTGCTGGAGGAGGCCCGCGCCGAAGCGGGCACTTTGCTGCGCGAAGCGGGGACGGGCGTTCTGTCCCCGCCGCTGCGTGAGGTCGTGGAAGCCGCCCGGGCGCGTTTCGCGCAGAAGATCGCCTGGATGGAGCGCGCGTGAGCGGGCGCCCGCCCGGCACAGTGCGGATCGTCGCAGGGGGCCGCCGGGGTCGCAGACTCAAGGTGCCGGCGGGTGGGGGAGTGCGGCCGACGAGCGAAATGGTCAGGGAAGCGGTCTTCAACGTCCTTGGGCCGGTCGGTGGCCTGGCTGTGCTCGATCTGTTCGCCGGAAGTGGAGCGCTGGGATTGGAAGCCCTTTCGCGCGGCGCTTCGAAGTGCGTCTTCGTGGAGGACGACCCGGCGGTGACGCACGTGTTGAGGGAGAACATCGCGGCTCTCGAGTACGAGCCGGTCTCGCGGGTCATCATGACGGACTTTCGCCGGGCCGTGGACGGTCTGGTCCGGGCGGGACAAGGCTTTGATTTGCTCTTTGTGGACCCTCCCTATAGAATGCTTGCGGAAGTGGAAGTAACGCTGTCGCCACTGCTATCGCAGCTCTTGTCTGAGTATGGTGTAGTGGTCACAGAGGGCGACAGGTCGTCGCAGGTGTCGTTCGGCCAGACCCCCGTGTTCGATCGGACCTACGGTGAGACGAAGATCACCATGGTCAGGATGAGGAGGAGTATCCGGTGAAGGTCGCCCTGCTGCCCGGCACTTACGACCCTGTGACAGCCGGGCACGTCGATGTGATCACGCGCTGCAGCACGATCTTCGACGAAGTAGTGGTGGCCGTCGTTGACGATTCCTTCCGCAAGTCGGTCCTTTTTCGCTGTGCGGACCGTGTCTATTTTGTGGAGGAGTCGGCCAGGCACCTGCCGAATGTTAGGGTCGTCGTCATGCGGGGGCTGGTTGTCAAGTTGGCCCGGGAGGTTGGGGCGAGCGTCCTCGTCAAGGGCCTGCGCGCCTTTGCTGATTTCGAGTACGAGTTCCAGATGGCACAGCTCAACCGCAAACTGGACCCCGACCTTGAGACGATGTACCTTATGGCTTCACCCGAGCATGTATTTCTCAGTTCGAGTGGGGTGAAGGAGATTGCCAAGTACGGCGGCTGCGTGAGCGATCTCGTCCCGGAGGTGGTCGAGCGTCGTTTCGCCGAAATGTACGGAGTCGCGGAGGAGTAAGGAATGGACGTTCTCGTTCTGATCGACAAACTGGATGACCTTGTCCACGGTGCGAGCACCTTCCCGATGACCGACAAAGTAATGATCGATCGGGATGAGATCTATGACCTGCTCGATCAGATGCGAGCGACCATCCCCGAGGAGATCAAGCAGGCGCGGTGGATAGTGAAAGAACGCCAGGAGATGCTCCAGGAGGCCAAGGAAGAGGCCGACCGCATCCTCACCGAAGGGCGTGATGAAGCGCAAAGACTCGCGAGCGAGCAAGAAGTGGTCAAACGCGCCCAGCGGCAGTCGGAGGACATCATCAGAGAGGCCGAGGCCCGCGAGCGGGAGATCCGTCTGGGGGCCGAGGACTATGCCGACGAGATATTGAAGACGCTCGAGACCAACCTGGACAAGTTCCTGTCCGCGGTACAGCGGGGCCGGGAACGTCTACAAAGCGGACAGGCTGGGATCGGCTAGCCGCCTCGGGCCAACCACCCCGTCACCCCGGCCGTCTGTGTTTATCGATCTGAATGATCTTGCCCTGCGCGGGGGAGAACGGCACCAGCGTGTCTACTCCCTGGATGTCGCGCCCGTGGTGCTCGGCGGAGCCGGCTACCAGGTTCTCGTGCCCGACGGCGTGAAGGTTGCGGTGAACCGTGTGGCCGGGGGCTTTCTCCTGGATGTGTCGCTGGACGCCCGGGTCTACGGACCTTGCGCTCGATGCCTGCAGGAAGCCGTTCTCGAAGTGCACGCAGAGCAGCAGGAATTCGCGGCCACCGCCAAAGGCGGCTGGGAAGGGACCGAGCTGAGCGAGTTCATCGAGGAGCTGGTCGCGGATATCTCCGCGATCACCCGAGAAGCCCTTGTCCTCGCGCTGCCGGCCCAGATCGTTTGTGCCCCCGAGTGCAAGGGTCTGTGCCCGCGTTGTGGACACGATCTCAACGTGGGATGCTGCGCTTGCGGCCCCGAAGGAATAGATGAGCGGTGGGGCGTGCTCAAGGATCTTCGTCTCGGCGACGACGTCGCCCCTTGAAATATCCGAGCCGATGCGGTAAAAACTTCGGGTTTCCCCATTGTGAAGAGAGAGGCGAAGAATGGCCGTCCCCAAGAGAAAGACTTCCCGGCAGCGCAGAGACACGCGACGCGCGACTCATGCCGGTGTCGCTCCGAGCATCGTGGAGTGCCCCCATTGCCATAGCCCGAGGACTCCCCACCGGGTATGCCCCAATTGCGGTATGTACAACGGCCGCCAGGTGGTCAAGGTCGAAGAGTAGCGTCAAGGTCTAACACAAGCGTTTTCGCGAGGGGTTGGGACGACATGCAGATCATAGTGCAAGAGGGTGAGGTCTTGGTGAGCTTGGTCTCGCCTATCCAGGCGCCTGACGAAAGCCTGCGCACCACCACCATTCACAGCGTGTCCGGGGCCGCTAAGGTCTATTATCGTGATCACGAGCTGATCCGGGTCGAAGCCAGGGACGGCAACCTGGAGATACTGCCCGGTTCCATCGGCGCCCTGACTTGGGTGAAGAAAGACCGGCGCTACCAGCTCAAAGTCGGCAACGACTGATTGGTACAGACCGCCGATGCGCATCGATGAGGATCGTGTGAAGAGCGGCATTGGATTTGCCGACATCCGTGTTTCGTGTTGAAGGACGCTGCCCTTGGGCGGCGTCCTCTGCTATGCGGGCTGCACCGCCTATGAGACGGGCATGAAGACCACTACCGAGCAAGGCTGACGCGAGGAGGACCGATGGCGCTGGTAGACCCGGCCAAGATCAGAAACGTCGCGGTGGTTGGTCACCGCGGAGCGGGGAAGACCTCACTCATCGAGGCGCTGCTCTTCACCGCCGGTGCGAAGAACCGCCTGGGCGCGGTCATGGACGGCACGACGACCATGGACCACGACGAGGACGAGATCAAGCGGCAGATGACTATCTCCGCGGGCCTGGCGCACGTCGACTGGTTGCAGCACAAGGTCAATCTCATCGATACCCCTGGAGAAGCCTCCTTCATCAGCGAAGCGCTCGGTAGTCTGCCGGTGGTCGAGAACGTCCTTGTCGCGGTGAACGCCGTGACGAAGGTGGAAGTCCAGACGGAGAGGATGTGGAAGCGCGCCAGAGAGATGGGTGTCTCGCGTGTGGTCGCGGTGAACATGATGGACCGTGAACGCGCCGATTTCGGTGAAGCTCTGGCGGCTTTGCGGACCCGGTTCGGGGACGAGGCCGTGGCGGTCGCGCTGCCCATCGGTTCAGAGGCTGGATTCAAAGGGGTCGTGGACCTCGTGGGGATGAAGGCCTACACCTACTCGGGTGGAACGGGCAAGAGTACCGAGGGTCCGATCCCGGCCGATCTGCAGGAGGCCGTGGACGAGGCTCGGGAGAGACTGGTCGATAGGGTTGCCGAGTCCGACGACGCTCTCCTTGAGAAGTATCTTGAAGGTACCGAACTTACTTCCGCAGAGATAACCAGCGCCCTGCGAGCGGCTTTGGCGAGTGGAGCCGTCTCGCCGGTAGTTCCCGTTTCCGCCACGAAGAACATCGGCTTCGACCGTCTGCTGGACCTCCTTCTGGTGGCTCCTTCCCCGCTTGACAGGTCGGAGCGCGTGGCTCTTGCGGGCACCAGCGGGGCCACTGAGGCGAAACTGGCGACGGACGCCAAGGCACCGGCCGCCCTCTTCGTCTTCAAGACCATCTACGATCAGTTCTCCGGCCGGGTGAACCTGGCCCGACTCTTCTCCGGCAA
>MELN01000023.1:0-1510 GCA_001768675.1 Actinobacteria bacterium RBG_16_64_13
AGACTTTGAGCGAAAACGGGTTCGAGGGAGTGGTCGAAGGCAACTCCGCCGTGCTCCTCGACCTGCGCAACGCCTCCGACCGGGACATGACCCGGGTCATCCTCTTCGTGCTGGGCGGGATCTTCGTGGTGTTGCTCCTACTGTTGCGAGCGCTCGTGGCGCCCATCTACTTGATCCTGACCATCTTGCTCTCCTACGGCGGAACGCTGGGAGTCATGCGGCTGCTCTTCGTAGACATCATGGGCACAGGGGGAGTCACCTGGTGGGTGCCCATGTTCATGTTCGTGATGCTGGTGGCATTGGGGATGGACTACAACATCTTCCTCATCGGACGGGTCAAAGAAGAGGTGGGCGCGAGCGGCACCCGCGCCGGCACGCGGCATGCGCTGGCGCGCACGGGCGGCATCATCACTTCGGCCGGGATCATCATGGCCGGCACCTTTGCCAGCATGATGAGCGGCAGCATCCTGGGTCTGTTGCAGATCGGGTTCGCGGTAGCCTTCGGCGTGCTCCTCGACACCTTCGTGGTACGGACCACACTGGTGCCGGCGATCGTGGTGCTCCTTGGCAGATGGAGCTGGTGGCCGCGGCGGGGACCGGGCCCCAAGGCGGAGGGCTAGAGGTAAGCCCGCGGCACCGTCTTGAGCCAGTCGTCGGTGGGCCTCTCCAATATGAACATGCCGGCGAAGTCGACCCCGGGCTCGAAGAACGGGTACTTGTCGTGCTTGGCCCAGGAAGGCTTCGAGTAGGCCGGGGGCGACTTGATGATCGACTCCACCCAGCCGTTGCTGTTCTCGTACCATTGCTCGGACACCCGATGCCAGTCTGACGATATCTGCGACTCCGGATGCAGGAACCTGGAGACCCCCTTGCGAACGGCCGCCGCGGAGGGAAGCACCCGGTAGCTGAAGAAACGGGTCAGCCCGGGCTGGCGCATCACCTCGGGGGCATGGACGTTGACGTACCAGTTGTCGCCCCTGTCCACGCTCACGCCTTCCGGGTACCTGAAGACCGTCACCCAGCGCAGTATGGTCTTGTCGTCCAGGGAGAGCTCGCGCCCCTTGAAATCCTCGGTGGGCGTAGCGGGAACGTTCACCATGATGACCCGTAGCGGAACCACCTCTGGCGTCATGGAGATGAGCCCCAGCGGCGTCTCCCCTTCGCCCATGCTCACGTTCTCGTGGATCTTGTAGTTGAACGCCCCGTAGTCCTCGGCCCCCGGAGGCGCGGGCACGGCCCGGTAGCTCAGGTAGCTCACAGGACGATTCCGCAGCACTTCCGGGATGTGATACCGGTAGAACCAGCGCTCGGCAGCCGGCAGGTCGTTCATGTCGAGGAGATGGTGAAGGATGATGGTCTTGATCATGTCTCTTCGCCCGTTCCTAGGGAGTGGCCACCATCAAGGCTACACAATGACGAGCCGCTCCACCAGCCCCTCTTACACCCGATGGGGCGGAGTGATGTGGCCTCCCGGCGCCGCCGCGGCGCTGTCGCCGGGCGCGGCGACGCC
>MELN01000023.1:1556-7922 GCA_001768675.1 Actinobacteria bacterium RBG_16_64_13
CGGCCGCCCGCGTTCACTTCTTCAGAAGCCGGCTTTCGATGACCTGGTCTACGGAGAAATCGTGCAGCTGAAGATAGTGGCGGATGACTTCCTCGAACGCCGCCATGGGGGCAAGACCGACCAACTCACAGCCGGCCACGGCCACGCCGTGGCTCGCGGCCTCGGAACGGATGGTCTCGAGCACCCGGTGGATGGGCGTCTTCTCGTATTGCAGGATGTCGGTGGAGACCTGCACCTGGCCCTTGCCCTCGAGCGCCACCCCCATGGCCCGGACGTAACGGTAGCCGCCGCCGGAGAAGCGCACAGCCTCTGCGATGCGCTTAGCGATAGCCAGGTCATCGGTCGCGAGATTCACGTTGAACGCGATGAGCGGGAAGCGCACCCCCACGATCGACGCCCCCGAACGTGCGTTGAAGACCGCCGGGCCGGCGTCGGGCTCACCCTCAGGGCTGCAGATGCGGGCGGCCAGACCCTCGTACTCTCCCCGGCGCACGTCGGGCAGGGATTCACGCTCCGGCCGGGTGGCCGCCTCTTGGTAATAGTAGACGGGAACGCCCTGCTCCCCGATCCACTCTCCAAGACGCCGCGCCAGACTCACAGCCTCCTCGTTCGTCACCCCCCGGAGCGGCACGAACGGGATCACGTCTACCGCTCCCAGGCGAGGATGCGCCCCATGGTGCTTCTGCATGTCGATGAGCCGGAAGGCCGCTTTGCACAGGGCCTCCGTCGCGGTCAGCACGGCCTCGGGCTCGCCCACGTAGGTAAGCACGGTCCGGTTGTGATCGGCGTCGGCGCTCCAGTCGAGAAGCTCCACTCCGTGGGCCACCTTGACCGCCAAGACGATCTGCCGGATGATCGCTTGATCCCGGCCCTCACTGACGTTGGGCACGCACTCGATCACGCGCACGGCTACATCTCCCCCGCGAGATCGCGCTTGACCACAAGCCTGCCATCCTTGTAGACGCGCCATACCGGGTTCATCCCGTAGCGATACGGGATCTCAGAGGTACGGGTCTCTTCGAGGATAAGAATGTCCGCCTTCTTCCCGACCTCGAGACTCCCCACTTCATCGTCCACGGCCAGCGCTGCCGCTGCCTCGATAGTGATGGCCCGGATCACTTCTTCAGCCGTCATCCTGAGTTGGGAGCCGCCCATGGTGGCCATCAGCCAGAGGTTCTGGGTGGGGCTGGAGCCGGGATTGAGGTCGGTGCTCAGGGCGACCCGCGCGCCCGCGTCGAGCAGCCGGCGGGCAGGGGCATGACCACCCTCCCCCAAGAAGAAAGTCGCGCCCGGCAGCAGCACCGCCACGGGGAGGCGCTTGTTTGCGCCCGAGGCAGCCAACGCGGCGACGCCGGCTTCGCTGACGTGGTCCAGGTGGTCCGCCGACACGGCCCCCAGTTCTGCCGCCAACTCGGCGCCCCCCGTGTAACTCAATTGGTCGGCGTGCAGCTTGGGCAGCAGCCCGTGCTCGCTTCCGGCCTCTAACACCTGCCGGCACTGCTCCGGAGTGAACGCCCCCTTCTCGCAGAAGGCGTCGCAAAACTTGGCCAGTTTGTGTTTGGCGGCCGCCGGGATCATCTTCTTGACGATCATCTTCACGTAGTCGTCGGGTCGGTCGGAGTACTCCACAGGCACGGCATGAGCCGCGAGGAGTGTCGGGACCACATCCACGGCATGCGCCGCGGCGACATCCCGGTATACCTCCAGAAGGCGCAGCTCTTGCTCTTGAGACAGGCCATATCCGCTCTTGGCCTCGACCGTGGTCACGCCGTACCGGAGGAAATGATCGAGCCGGCGGCGGGTCAAGGCGCGCAGCATCTCGTCCGACGCGGCGCGCGTGGCGTGGACCGTGCTCATGATCCCGCCCCCAGCCGCGGCGATCTCCTGGTAGGTGGCCCCCGCGACCCTTAGCTGGAACTCGTCAGCGCGGTCGCCCGCGAAGGCGAGATGGGCGTGGCACTCCACCAGGCCGGGCATGACCACCCGCCCGTCGGCGTCCACGTTCTGACCGCCCCGAACCAGGCGGACTTCTTCCGGCAAAGCCTCAGCCGAGCCTGTCCACACGACGCGTCCGTCGTACGCAGCCACGGCCCCCCCGGGGATGGCGCCCAGGGTGGAGCGCGCTCCGAGGGCGGAACTGACCCGCGCACAGGTGAGCAGTTCCCCCGCGCCGCTGATGATCAGATCGGCCTCCACCCAGGCTTGCGTCGACTCACTCACGTTCCGCCTCCTGTCTCGCGTGGCCCGGCTCCAACGGGCCCACGGCATCCTCTAATCTCATAATAAGCGAACCATCCCTCAACATCTCGCCCGATGCCTCGATATCCGGGGACTGAGGACGACCCTGCTCGAGCGGCGGTATCGTAGCCCGATCGCGATCACGCGTAGCACATTCCCCACCACTTCCCGGGCCTTGAGCGCGGCAAACACCCCCATGCTCACGCCGGTGGTCACGCCGCGCGACCGCCACCACATCTTCGAGCCGGAGGGAATCGCCTTCGATGGCCAGGGTGGCCACGCGCTACCTACCCCTTTCTTGGCGTCTTCCGCGGAGTGGACACCGCTCCGAGGTGCAGAGGCACGCTCATCACGCTGACCCAGGGCACCCGAAGCAGTGCCGCCTTGAAGCGAAGGGCGTCCTGGTTGTGCAGTAGTCCTTCCCACCAATGTTCTACGACGAACTCCGGTATGACCACAGTCACCGAATGCTTGGGGCTGGGCTTCAGAGCCTTGACGTAGGCGACCGCCGGCCTCACGAACTCGCGATAGGGCGAGTCGACCACCTGGAGAGGGATAGCCAGATCCAACTGCTCCCATGTCGACTGAAGACGCAGAAGCCTCTCGGGATTGCTGCTGATGGTGACGACATTGAGGTCGGTGGGCGTCAAAGCTCGGGCGATCGCTAGAGCCCTGGCGGTCATGGCGTTCACCTGGGCGACGAAGATCACGACCGTGGTGCTTGGGACCGCCATGGCCGCCTCACCCAACTCGTCCAAATCCTCGCCGCTTTGGGGCTCGAGGACCTGGGCCACCCGCCGGTAGTGGTTCCGCACCCAGTAGAACAGGGCCACCAGGACGGGAACCGCACCGACGACGATGTACGCGCCGTCCAAGAACTTGGTGACAAGCAGGACCACCGCGACGACGCCCGTCAACACCGCCCCGAAGGCGTTCATTGTCGCCCGGAGCCGCCAGCCCCGCGTGCGAAGCTTGCGCCAGTGGACCACCATCCCCAGCTGCGACAAGGTGAAGCCGATGAAGACACCCAACGCGTAGAAGGGGATCATCCTGTGCGTGTCGGCATTGAAGATCACGATGATGATCACGGCCGCGATGGTGAGTCCGATGATGCCGTTCGAAAACACCAGCCGGTCGCCGCGGTTCATGAACTGCCGCGGCATCAGGCCGTCCCGGGCCATGACGGAGGAGAGACGTGGGAAGCCCGCGTAACACGTGTTGGCGCCCAGGACCAGAATGGCCATGGTGGCTATTTGTAGGGCGTAGTAGAAGAAACCGCCGTCGCCGTAGACCAACCGAGCCACCTGACTCAGCACGGTATCCTCGGGCTTTGCGATCACCCCGGTGACCTGGGCGAGCAGGGTGACTCCCAGGAGGAGGAAGCCAAGCAGACCCGCCATGATGGCCAGAGTCCGGGACGCGTTCTTGCTTTCAGGCGGTCTGAAATCGGGCACTGCGTTGGCGATGGCTTCGGTGCCCGTCATGGCAGCGCACCCCCCCGCGAACGCTCGCAGTACGAGGAATGCTGTCAGTGCCTGAGCCCCCGCCACCCCTTCCCCCTGGACGGCGTGCAGGTCCCCCATCAACCAGCGGACGAATCCCACCAGCACCAAACCGCCGCAGAGCAGCACGAACAGGTAGGTGGGAGCAGCGAAGATGCGTCCCGATTCTCTCACTCCCCGCAGATTCGCCAGCGCGATGAGTATCACCAAGCCGATGCATATGAGCAGGCGATCGGGGTACAAGCTGGGGAAAGCCGAGGTGATGGCGGCTACGCCCGAGGACACGCTCACAGCCACGGTGGCCACATAGCCGACCATGAGGGAGGCCGCCGCGACCAGCCCTGGCGTCAGTCCAAGGTTGACACGGCTGACGATGTACGAACCGCCCCCGTTCGGATAGGCCCGCACCGTCTGCTGGTAGGAGAGAGCGACGATCGCCAGCAGGCCGGCGACGGCGAGAGCTACCGCAGGTGACCAAACGAGCGCTGCCGTGCCGGCCGCGATCAGCGCGAGCAGTATCTCCTCGGTGGCATAGGCGGTGGACGAGATGGCGTCCGCCGAGAAGACAGGCAGGGCGAACTTCTTCGAGAGACGCTCGTGCTGCTCCTCTGAGGTCGCGAGCTGGCGCCCGAGCAGGACCCGCTTCAGAGTACCGTACCTACTCATCCTGCGATTCTGTCTGCACGCCGATATGGAAGGGGATGCTGACAACCACTACCCAGGGTACCCCGAGAAGCGCCGCCTTGAGCCGGAGCGCGTTCTGGTTGTGGAGGAAGTTCTCCCACCAGTGCTCGACGACGAACTCGGGGATGATGACTGTGACCGTGTGCTTCGGTCCCGGGCGCAGGGAGCGGACGTATTCCACCGCTGGCCGGGTGAACTCCCGGTAGGGTGAATCCACTACGAGGAGTGGCACGTCGATCTCCATCTCCGCCCACGTGCGCTGCAGCGCCTTGACCCTTTCCGGATCGCTGGCGATGGTGGTGGCATGGAAGTCGTCGGGGGACAGCCCTCGACCCAAGGCCAGAGACCTTGCCGTCAACTCGTTGACCTGGGAGACGAAGAGCACCACCGTTGTTCTGAGCCGCGAGACGGCCAACTGCCCCAGGCGCTCGAGTTGGTCTTCGTTCTGGGGTTCCAGGTAGCGCGCCACCCGCTGGTAGTGCCGCCGCACCGTATAGAAAGCGCCTATCAGCACGACAACCGCGATCAGTACTATATACGCGCCGTGGGTGAACTTAGTCACGAGAACGACCGCGGTGACCACACCGGTAAGAAGAGCGCCAACGCCGTTCATGACGGCCCGCCGCCGCCAGCCGGGTGTCCGCAGCCTGAACCAACGGACCACCATCCCCGACTGCGAAAGGGTGAAGCTGCTGAACACACCCACGGCGTAGAGCGGGATAAGACTGTGCGTCTTGGCCCTGAAGATCACCAGGATCGCGATGGCCGCGACCATGAGGCCGATAATGCCGTTGGAGAAGACGAGCTTATCGCCCCGGTTCATGAACTGGCGAGGCATCAGCCCATCTCGGGCCAGTACCGACGCAAGGCGGGGGAAGCCGGTGAAGCTGGTATTGGCCGCCAGGACAAGGATGGCCATGGTGGAGATCTGCAGCGCGTAGTAGAAGAAGCCCCCGCCATACACTGCGTGCCCTATCTGCCCCAGGACCGTGTTCTCTTCCTGAGGTGTGACATGCAGCACCTGGCCCAGGGCGGTGACGCCCAGCAGCAGGAAGCCCAGAACGGCCGCCATGATACCCAAGGTGATAGAGGCATTCTTGCTCTCGGGCGGCTTGAAGGCCGGCACCGCGTTGGAGATGGCCTCGGTCCCGGTCATGGCCGAGCAGCCCCCCGAGAAGGCCCGCAACACGATCCATAACAGCGCCATGCCCTGCAACGTAGCGCCGCCGGTCGCCGCAGGATGCGCCTCGAGATCTCCCGCGATCCAGCGCACGAGTCCCACGAGCACCAGGCCGCCGCACAAGAGAATGAAGGCAAAGGTGGGAAGGGCGAAAAAGCGCCCGGACTCTCGTACCCCGCGCAGGTTGGCGAGGGTGACGAGAATGATGAGGCCGATGCAGATGAGGATCCGATTCCGGTCAGGATGCGCGGCCGTGTCGCCCGCCAGCGACGGAAAAGCGGCCAGGATGGCCGCTGCACCTGAGGCCACGCTCACAGCGACAGTCATGACGTAGTCGACCATCAGCGACCCCGCAGCCGCCGCGCCTGGCAGCAAGCCTAGGTTCTCGCGGCTGACCACGTACGAGCCGCCGCCGTTGGGGTAGGCATGAACAGTCTGCTGGTATGAGAGTGCGACGAAAACGAGCAGGACTACTACGGCGATCGCGATGTAGATCGAAAAAGCAGCCGCGGCCGCGCCGGCCAGAACCAAGGCCAGAAGTATCTCCTCAGTGGCATACGCGGTGGAGGAGATGGCGTCGGAGGCGAACACAGGCAGGGCGAACTTCTTCGGCAGCCGTTCCTGCATCTCCTCGGCCGTAGCCACGGGATGGCCCAACAAGGCACGCTTGATCATCGATGCTGCGCCCAACTACCCCACCTCACACTGAGTTTCCGGAACGGCCCCATTTATCCGCTCTCCAGGCGGCCGCGTCAAGTCGCA
>MELN01000024.1:0-18436 GCA_001768675.1 Actinobacteria bacterium RBG_16_64_13
GCACTGCGGGTGTCTTCTTCGGCACGGCGGCGTCTCCTTCCTGTCGGGCTATTGCCCGGGTTCTTGGTCGAACCAGAAGGTACGTCGCCTTTAGCCTCTTACACACCTCGTGAGCTTAGCCCTGGCATGATTACGTCGGGCCAGTGAGCCTCAACGTAGTCCCGGATTCTCTCCAACTCGCGTCGCGGCAGTCTGCGAGCGCGTTGTTGATTCCGGTCCCACACGTCGCCCGTTCCTAGGTCGAGCTTTTCTCCAGAATCACAATGGTGCGCGTGGGGCGTGCTCGGCCACGGGTCCTTGTCGTACTTGTGGACGATCCAAGGTCCGTTTCGCGTCGGGATCGTGAGTCTGGTCTTGCTGCGGACCACGCCATTGTTCTGAACAACGAACAGCGGGCAAGAGTCGTCGGGGGCAAACCCTTGGCTCGACGCCACCCACGTGGCCGAGGCAGGGGGCACCGTTGCCTTTGGGTCCATGAAGCGGAGCTGTCCGCCGAGATGCGATTGCATCTCCTCCTTCGGAACGTCCACGTTGGAGTAGCCCGGCGGTGAGGCTTTGCAGGCTCGGTAGACGAAGTCCGACCATTGCATCTGTGCGGAGGCTGCGCGCGCGACGCGATTGTCCACGAACCGTGCGCGCTGCAAAGCGCCGGCGTTCGCCAGTGCCTCCTCCCAGCAATCGTCCGTGTAGAGCACACGGTCGTACACGTTCTGCTGGTATAGCAAGTACAGGGGGCGCGACAGGGTCAGTTCCTCGCCCAACGCATAGACATCAAATCGAAAGTGGACGAGCTCGTGGGCGAGAACGATGTTATGAGCCAAGGAGTTGGCCAGAGCAACAGATACGCGGACGTCACGGATGATCTTCCGGACGAACTCACGCATCGGGGCCTCGAGGAAGAACACACCCCAGGTGCGGTCAGGCAGCGGCGAATGAAACGAGATGTAGATGGCCAATGCCTCGAAGCCATGAGTCCGGATTGCCTGGTCGAGACTCCCCTCGTCACCAGGCCATGTCTCAGCAATGGCGCCTTCAGGCAGCCCCTCGTAGATGCTGGGACCCTCATCGGTGTCTTCCGGAGTAGGTGAGGAGCCGAGTGGCCCGCCAGGTTGGCTGAGCGGACCTCCCAAGAGGACCCTTCCTTGCTCCGACCAGGGAAGGCGCGAGGTCTCCGAGAAGCAGTCGCGCGGGAGCTCCCAGCGACTTTCCTCGATCAGGGTTTCGATTCGACGCGGCACGTTCCTCTCTCACGCAGCGTTGCGATCAGCTCCCTACCGAGCTGACAGCCCGCCCCACATACAGGTGCGCCGCGGAAACCCGAGCTCGCTTGCCAGTCGAGTTGCAACTAGCCGCGCGAGTGGCGCCAGGTTCTCGACGTCGGCTCGCGCGTACTCGAGGAGCAGGTCCAGCGCGCCCTTGTCCCCGCGCTTGTAAGCATGCCATAGCCTGACAGCTTCCCAGCCGTCCACCTCCTGGAGGCGGGTCGGGCGCTTGACGCCAGCCTGCCGCTCGACGCTCTTGAGGCCGCCGGAATAGCCCAAACGCTTCAGCGGATACCGAAGGTCGACATGAGCCGGCGGGCGATACCCCCGAAACTTCCGCGCCAAGAAGGGGAGGTCGAAGCAGGCGCCGTTGAAGGTCACGACCAGCGGGTACTTGGCGACGGCCTCCGGGAAGCGATCCAGGTCCTTTCCAAGGACAAACGTGTGAGTCGTGTTGTTGGCGCACATGGCCACGACAGTGATCTCATCCGCATCCGAGGAGAGCCCCGTCGTCTCAATGTCCACGAAGGCGGCAAGGTCAACGAACTCTTCGAACAGGCGCCAATGCTCGCTGTTGGGGAGGCTGCGCCAGAAGTAGCCCGGGCCCGGGTCCTTGCGCTTGAGCGCCGCCCGCGACTCGTCGATGGCTGCCGCCACGGACTCGTAGCGCCCGCCCTGGAGTTGCCCCTTGGTCCTGAGGGCCCCGAACTCATCCCAATGACGGGCCCCAGACTCCCAGAGGGCGCTCTCCGTAGATCGGCCAACTCCCGGAACGTGAACAAAAGTGTGTTGGAGCATTGACACCCTCTGGTCAGGCCTGTCGGCGTCCGGCCTTCCAGGTGATCTCCACGAATTCCGCGATCACCCGGATTGCACCCTCATCCTTCGGTGTGAACTCGGTAGGGCATGGGCTGGATTGGGGGGCAATGACCATGCGTGCTACCGACGCCTTGCCGCACTTCGTGCGAGGACGGACCGAACTCACCGAAAACTCCGCAGGGGTCACAACCGTCCCTCAACTTCCAAGACTCTTAGCTACCGACCGGGAAGAAGGCGCAGAAGCACGGCTACAAGCGCAACTACCAAGACAATCACTGATAGAACAGTGAGCCGCGTCAGGGACTGCCTCGTCCAACGGGATGATTCCTCAACTTGGGCCCTGGCGTGTTCTGAGTCGGTTGTCAGGACGGCTAGCCGTTCGTCCAACCCGGCAATTCGCGTCATCGCCTCCCCGAGCTTGGACTCCAGGCGAGCGCCCGAACCAGAAACATGCGAATCAACAACCGATACCTGCTCCGCCAGCCGGCGCAGATCTTCGCAAATCTGGGTCAGCACCGCGTTCGCAGCGTCAAGCGAACGCCCGATGACGACGGGATCGAGCTTGGCAATCTCTGTCGCCAGTCGACCCAATTGCTCAGAAAGCCCGAGCAGCCGTTCACCCGCGACAGTCATGGCACCCGTCGCGGCCAGAAGTGACTGCCTGTCCGCTGCCAATCCTTCAGCTCCCACCTTGAGCTTCTGCAATTCTTCCTGCATTCCCTCGGCCGCCTTGCCTACGGCCTCAACAACATCTGGGTTCAGTTCAGCCATTGGGCATCACCTCCAGCATTGCACTCACGCGTGCTGTCGACTGCGAAGCAAGTGTGGCAAGACGGGGCAGAAGTCCTAGTCTGGCGGCGATAGGGAGATCAAGCTTGGCGAGTTCTCGGCACAGTTGGAGATCCGCACTACGTGTTGCCTCAAGCACAAGTACGTCGATAGTTCCGAGCTCCCACCTTGCCGCCTCGGCGACAAGCCACGTCATGTAGTCACGTGTGGTCTGCGCGTTGGTCCTAAAGCTCGTGTGGAGACTACGCACGCAAGCAATAGCGAACTCAAGAGCGTCCTTGCACTGACGCTGCCTGAGGAAGAGGACAGAACGCATTGCGAGAATTGCTGGGTGGTCGGGATAGTCCGCGAAGGCTCGTGACAATGCGCCGTCGAGTTCCTCAACATCACGCTTGCTGGCTACTGAGCCCTGCAATGCCCGCCACCTTGCAATGTCGTTTTCAGACTCGCGGAGGATGCGCTCCACCTCGCGGCTGAAAACAGTCTCTTGCAGATAGTCTAGAAGCCGTCTCCTCAAGGTGCGGTCACCGCCTTTGCCCCGGCTCCAGCGCCAGACCTCCCGAATGGCCGCGCGTCGTCCAAGCTCGATCGTTTCGTAGACGAACCCAAGAAGTACACGCGCCGTCTCAACAAGCTCGGTCTTCAAATCCGAGAAGCTGGGACTCGCGCGTGAGCCAAACAAAGCGTCAGCTCTTCCGCGGCTGTACATGGAGACATACTCGTAGGCGCTTGCCCAACTGCTCCCCCGGGTGAGCCGCCCCAACTGGACGGTAATGCGGTGCTTCGAATAGTCGACGGTGTAGTCGTCTACCGCCTTCAGGATGAGAAGTCGGTGGATGGCTCGTTCGCGGCGACGAAGCGCGGTAGGCTCGTCCTCCTCGCCAAATGGGATGATGCGTTCGCCTCGGCTCGATAATGGAGCCAATTGGTCAAGAACGCCCTTCAAGTCCTCGAGATCGCTCGGGATGCCTCGAAAGCCCTGAAGGTGAAACCAGAGTGCGCGATCTACGTCATCGTGGGCCGCGCGAAGCGAGTCCTCAGCAAGCTGGTGAAGCTCTTCGATCGGGGTGCTTGGCGCGAGGTACTGGTCAACGCGGTCATGGTCGTCAACGCTAGCTATCATGGCGCAGTGGGAGCGTTGCTTCGTGCGGCCAGCACGGCCAGCTTCTTGGTAGAATGCTTCAAGTGATTCTGTCAAACTGTAATGCACCGTGTAGCGAATGTTCGGTTTATCAATGCCCATGCCGAATGCCTTTGTCGCCACGAGCAGGGGGAATTCGTTGTCCTTGAAATCCGAAGCAATGCGGCTGCGCACTGCGGCGGGGTCGCTGCCGGAATAGTACGGCACGCGAAAGCCCAGGGTGTTCCCTAAGGCGCGCGCCACCGCTACCACCCCAAATTGTCCGCGTACATGGGGGCAAAAGATAATGCCGCAGGCACGCTTGGGACCAAGGTCAGCAAACTGTGCTGCGTCGCGAATGCCGATGTGAGTTGGAATCGAACGGACGACACCCTCAAGGACGCGAGCTTTCGCGTCGGAACGGCAGTGGTGGACGGCGAAGGTAAGCTCAGGGCGATCAAAGTCCTTAGGTGTGATCACGGCTTCGAGTTCCGAGATGTCGAGTTCGTGCATGAGGTCATGGAGAACCGAGCGCGAGGCGGTGCCCGTTAACCCGACTAGCGCTGGCGGCGTGTCGTTGTCACGGCGGCCGATGCGCCGGGCGGTCCTCGCAACGCTCAAGTAGGCCGGTCGGAAGTCGTGGCCCCACTCGGAAACGCAGTGCGCCTCATCGATCACGACAAGCGGGATAGGCATCTCGGAGGCCACGGTGCGCAGTGAGTCACGAAAAGAAACGATCTGCAGCCGCTCCGGCGAGACGTAGCACATCAGGTACACCCCGCCGCGAAGAAGGTCCTGGATCTTGGTTGTGTCGCCGGCTTGGGTAGTCTGGCTGCTGATTGCGGTGACTCGGGAAATGCCGGCACGGAAGAGATTGTCGAGCTGATCGTTCATCAGGGCGACCAGCGGAGCCACAACAAGCGTCAGGCCTGGAAGGAGGATTGAGGCTAGCTGGTAGATCAGGGACTTGCCGGCGCCCGTCGGAAGAAGCACGAGGGTGTCACGTCCCTCAAGGCATCGTCTCAGGCTGACCTCCTGCCCATCCCAGAACGACTCCTTGTCCGGGAAGATCGACTGGAGGAGGGATCGGAGTGAGGAGCTCGAGACCTCGTGTCTTGGTGCGACCCAAGTGGGTGGTGGGAGTGGGAGCGGTGGGAGTATGGGAAGCCAGGTGGGGCGTAGCCCCACGACGGGGACGGTCTGGGCATCGGAATTTGCTGGCCTGGTGAACCAAGGCGTGTCATCGCGCCACTCGATGACCACATCCGCCAGCTGCTCTTCAGCCTCCCCGAGCAGGTCAATTGAGGCCGGAGCCAAGGTTGCGCCGTACAGGTCCCCGACCGCAGTCAACAGTTGCTGAGCAGCCAGGATCCCAGCGCCCATTGCCCGCGTATGTGTGCCGCGAACCGCGATTGCCCAAGATTCCGCACCAGGTGAGAGAATGCCATGCTCAACCAATTCCACCATGCATGCCATCGTCTGCACCGCAGCAAGCGTTTGGGAATCCCCAACCGGCGAGTCCACAATCTCAGTGACGCCCCGTGTGAGCGCTGCCAGCGTAGGACTTGGGCCGTCTTCGAGATCCCCGGGGGTCAGGCGAAAGACGCGGTGCCCGGCTGCCGCCAGCATGTCGTCGCGTTCTTCATCGATAGCGCGCTGGGATGAGCGTGAATGCTGTGCGCCGTCGATTTCGATGATGAGTGCCTTGCCCTTGAGCGCGGGATGGAGCAGCGCGAAGTCTACGCGCGCTAGCCCTGCGACAGGCACTTGCGCCAAGGTGGAGATGGCGACTTGGCAATGAAGCCAGCGCAGGGTATCTGCGGGAAGTAGTCGTGGGGCGATCTCGTGGAAGAAGAGCTCCTCGTGCTTCGAGGAGTCGGGCGAGGTCCAGAGCGGTGCCCCGGGCGTGCGGGGAGGGCTGGACCCCTTTAGCTCGGGAGCGAGTGCGAGATATCGAGGAGGCGGTGGCGATTCCCCGCGCATCAGGATGCGCTTCGCAACGTGCAAAGCCGTGCGGCAGGCGTCATCGAGCGGGGCTGCGCTCGCCGAGCGCGGCAGGGCGATCGCTAGATGGTTGAATCGGATGGCGTCCCGATCCGCCGTGGGGGCTGATGCCGCAACTGGAATGAAATAGCGAACTGCGTCCGTGAATCCAGCCGGATCGGGCCAAGAGATGCCAATCGGGCGGTCAGGAGTCCCTGTTGCGGAGCCATTTGATGCGTCCGGTTCAATCGGTGCGTCGAGAGAAACAGTTCCCTTGCACCCGGGGTAAGCCGAGCAACCCCAGAAGTAGTTCCCGGCGTTGGGACCCTTCCTCGCCATGCGGCGGATCATGGGCTCACCGCAGAGCGGGCACTCTGGCGAGTCTTCATGAGGTTTGGCTTTCTTGGGCATGCTCGGGTCAACTCCGCGATTCGAAGCTGGGAACAACCATTCTCAACTGACCTTCAGCACCTCCACGAACTCCGCAATCACCCGGACCTCGCCCTCGTCCTTCGGCGTGAGCTCGATGGGATCGTGGGCCGGGTTGAGGGGCGACAGAGTCACGGCCACGTGCTTCCAGCCGCCATCAGGATCCTCGGCCTTCTTGCTCGAGTAGACCTTCAGCGTGTACTGGCCGCCCGTGTACGGGTCGCTGACGCCGGAGTGCCAGACAAGAAGTCGACGACCCTGCCGTGAGCCGGCCCGGGGCTGGCGGAACAAGCAGTAGGCCCCATCAGGGATGGCGGGCGACATCGAATCGCCCTGCACGCGCGCCACGAACATCCCTGGCTCGAACTTCGTCGCCGTGTCGTAGGTGATCCATTGCTCCGCCCATTCGCCCATTTCAGTGAGAGAAGTCTGGTCGTCGCTCCACCGCCCGGCGGCAGCTCGCAGCGTCGTCAGGGGCACGCAGTTCTTGAAGTGGTCGCCCTTCTTGGGCTCGACGACCCGGAAGGGCAGGATCTCGGCGCCACCTGAGTGGCGAACGAGCATCGCCCGAAGCTCAGCAAGATCCCGACAGATCTCGAAGGCCCAAGTTCCGAATCGCCGTGCGTTGTTTACGGCCGCCACCCACTTCTTCGCAGCCGCAGACTTGGCGAGGACCTGGTCCTCGGCCCAAAGCTCGCCGCCCAGACCCTTGATCTCGAGCAGCAGGTGCGTGCCTCCGCGCAACTGCACGATGAAGTCAGGCTCGTACGTATGGGTGCCACCGCCGTACTCGTAGGGGAGTCGGACGCCGAGGCCGCGGTCGTTGGGGGAGTAGCACTCGACAACGTCAGCTTCCTCGAGGATGTCGATGGCCTCGGCTTCCATGTCGCTTCGAACGGCGGCCAAGTTGAGGTGGCTCTTGGTCAGCGTGACGACCCTGCGTGTCGTGCGGTAGTTAACGTCGCCCGTGGAATGCCACGGGTGGAACGAGTTGACGATGGGGACGAGGGGCGCTTCTTTCGGCGCGGCTGCTGGAGTGATTCCCTCCAGAATCCGTTCACAGAGGCGCTGGGCGTACTTCTCCAACGCCAGCTCACGCGGGTCCAGGTCGGGTGGATCGAACCGGACCTTCTTCTGGACGTACTGCTGCACCAGCCGCAGGACCTCAGGGAAGACCTGGTGCCGGGCAAGCAAGTCGTTCTTGAGCTTCTCAACCCCTTCACCCTCGGCACCGAGGATCAGCTTGTCCACAATGCTCTGTGCCAGCCAGAACAGGACCTGCTGGAAGCGAACACTTTCGTAGAACCGGGTCCGGTCGTGCTTGATGAGCTCGATCTCGGCCACGGGGGTCGACTCGTCCCGGTAGCCGCGCATCGGCGCCACGAAGACAGCGGTCGGTTCATGCTGGACGACGAACCCTTCCAGCGAATCAACGTCGCAGTGGATGCCGCTGCCCAGCAGGTCGTACGTATAGCTCTCAACCACCGGGATGCGGATCTCGAGCGACTCCCGCTCGGGGACCGCGTAGACATGGTGGTAGACGGGATCGTCCGTCGGCTCGTCGGTGCTTGGGCGACCCTTGAAGGGGATGAGGGAGAACGGGATGCCGTAGATGTCCACCGCCTCGGCCGGCAGCAGCCCCGTTTCCTTGTCAGGGGTATAGCTCATGCGGCGCAACCCGCGGCCGACCACCTGCTCGCACAGGAGCTGACTGTCGAAGGCGCGGATGCCCAGGATGTGGGTAACGTTGGTAGCGTCCCAGCCTTCGGTGAGCATGGAGACTGACACGACACACCGGACCTGCTCCCCAGGCTTGCCTCTCCGGCCGACAGTCGCCAACAACTCCCGGAGTTCCTGGGCCGCTTCGTCCTTGGACTGCTCTTCCTCGGTTTCGATCTGCGCCAGCAGCTTCGTGTCGATTCGGAACGTGTGCTTGGGAGCACCTTCAGCGTTGGCGAACTCGGGGAGGATGACGCTCTCGCTGTAGACGGTCTTCTCGAGCTTCTTACCGTCTTCGCCCAAGGCCTCGATTCGGCGCTCGCCGCTAATCCGCTGGAAGAAGTACTCGGCAATCTCCGTGTTGTCGCAAACCACGATCATGACGGGAGGGATCGGGTTTGGCTCGGCGCTGGCCGCGCGGATCCTCTCGAACCGGTCCTTCCATTGGCCGGCGAGAGTGTGCAGAGCTGGTTCTGCCTCCCGGTAAACGGCCTCGGCCTTGGGTCGCCCATTGGTCAGCTTGTCCTTCGCCGGGAGTTCGTCCGTGATGTTGGCCCACAGGCGGAAGTACTTTGGGTCTGGCCGACCAGCCTCGTCCTTGCTGCCGCTGTCGTCCTTCACCGGTAGGCGGGGGATCTTGACAATGCCGCACTCAATCGCGTCCACGAGGCCGAAATCACTCACGAGCCACGGGAAGGGGCTGCCAGGGATCTCCCCGCTGTTCGACAGGTAGAAGGGGGTAGCGGACAGGTCGACACAGGCACTGATGCAGGGCTTACTCTCTCCAAGCAGGCCAGCGTTGTTGATCCTGTCGAGGCCATCCAGCCACACGGTGGCCTCCTCGAAGTCCTCCTTCTCCTGATCGCGCTCTTCCTTCGTGAGCCCTTTCTCAGCCCCGGCCTTGGCGCCCGCCTTCGGCCGCCAGCAGTGGTGGCCTTCATCGTTGAACACGAGGATAGGCAGCCGTGCCGCCAGTTCGCCCAGACGATCGCGTGCGAAAGCCTCGTTGCTCTCTTCTCCCTTATCCACCACGCGGTAGCTCGAGTCGCCCTCGCGGTGCTCGCTCTTCAGGGCCAGTGCGTGCCAGTTGGTGACAAGCACGCGGCCGGCATTGAGCGCGTCCATGTATTTGGCGGGGACGAGCTCAAACTCCTTGAAGTAGTTCTCAGGGTGCTCGGGGCGCAGGACTTGAAGGCGCTGCTTGACTGTCAGATTCGGCGCGCAGATGAGCACGGCGTTGGGGAAGACCACGCTAGCCGGATTTCGACCGCGGTTGCAGAAGGCCCAGGCAATCAGCATCGCCATGACCACGGTCTTGCCGCTTCCGGTGGCCATCTTGCAGCCAAGTCGCCGAAGTAGCAGCGAGTCGTTGGCAGGAAAGTCCGCAAGGCGTGGGAAGAACTCGCCGCTCAACTCCTCGAAAGTCGGTCTTTCGCCCTTGAGTAGCCTCTCAAGCTCGGCCGCATCGACTTCGAAGTTCTTGAACCCTGTGGCCTGCAACCGCCCAGGGATAGCCATCTCGAGCAGATAGACCAGGGTCTCAACGGCCTCGCGCTGACAGAAGAACAGCGGACGTGGTCGGTCACGACGAGTCCAGTGAGCGAGAAGATCTCGGGTGACGGCAGATGCACCACGATAGCCTGACCCGCGCCATCGGCCGACATCGGAACGCAAGCGGTTCACTAGGGGGAGTGTGTCGGACTCCTCTTCCGCCAGGAGTTCCAGCTGGGACGCGCCCGTTCGCTTCGTCTTGAACCAGTAGCTGGCTGGGCGTCGCCCACTGTTTCTAAAGGGCACGCCTCCGCGGTACAACCAGTGAGACGCTGGCTCGTCGTAAGGGTTGTTGATGATTGGGTTGTCAACCGCCTGCGTCGGAGTCCAATCCGTGGAGAGCGGCTCAACCTTCGGCTTCGGCGCCATGTCAGGCCTCTAGCTTGCGAATGGCCATGACTTCGTTTCCGCGCGGGTCGACCACCTTTACAGCAATGCGGTTGTGCTTACCGGCTGGGAAGGGCAATGACTCTGTCCCCTTGAAGGCCTCGAAAGCATCGGCATCAGCCGCTGAGCCAAGAGCCTTGGAGATCTTCTCCCAAGCGTTCTGGTCGGGAAAGAACGCCTGCGAAACACAGAAGCAGCGTCCGTCAAAGTCGGAGTCAAGGAACCACGCAGCGACCTTCTCAGCACCAGTCGAGCGAACTGTGTTCTCGATTGGGTCGTAGATGTCCACCCCCTTCAGCGCAACTGTCCAATCGCCATTCCCGCGGCGCACTACTTTCACCTCAGGTTGGCCAAAGACGGTGAACAGCTCGCTGTTTGGTGTGTCCTTGAGAAGTCCTGCCATCCCCGGGTTGATGTCTGGACGGACGTGGGCCTCATGAATCCGAAGCTTGGGGTGTTGCGCCTGCTGAATCGCAGCGGTTGCCTCGGCGTCGAACGAGAAGCCTGCTACGACCAGCTCGTCGTAGCGCTTACTTGCTCGAATAAGCTCTTCAACCTGCTCGGCAGTTACGGGTCCATACTGCGGACCGAACCCGACAGCGACCGGATTGCCGGTGTTGTCGCCCTCCTCCCAGGCGCCCTCAGCATGGATCAGCGAAGCAGCTCCATGCTCGGTTAGTGGCTCAAGCCGAGCAAAGTGCTTGCGCCTATTGCCGATGAACGTGAGGCCGTCGCGACGCAAGTGCTGGACCATCTGGGTGAGGTAGGCCGCAAGGTTGTCGGGTCCTGACGAGGACGGTCCTTCCTCGCTCTCGTTGGGCGTCGGATCGAAGACCCCTCCATCTGAGAGACTCAGTTCCTCCGGACGCACGCCCTCGACCGTGAATGGACCGCTGACCCGCACAACGTTCTTAAGTACGTTTGGCTGATCGGCAAGCTCGACCATTTCGGCGTTCTCTGACACGCAGTTGGCAATCTCGTCACTCATTGCGCGCCAAGCCGTCCGGTACGCCAGCAGGGCCGCCTGAAGTGGCTTTGGCCAAGCGGGATCGGAGTCAAAAGGCACTTCCCATTCTCTCCACTCCGCCGCCGGCAGCTGCCAGCGGCGAACGTCAGCCTCAGTCAGAGACTTCTTACCTTCCTTGGCTTCCTTCGCAGCCAACTTCGAGGTCAATGTGGCGCGAAGTTCTCGTGGGACCGGCCTTAGCGCGGCGTTCAATGCTCCAAGTGCAGTAGCGAGGATTGACTCGTGCGATGCGATTATGGGATCGAGTGCGGTGTTCTTCGCGACGCTCTTGAGACCAACGCGGGGAACCGTCTTACACTTGAATGTGCACTTACCCTGATGATCGCCACTCGGGTCCGTAAGCCAGTCGGTGCCGGGGTTTGCTCGAGACTCCTCAACAGCGACCGGTCGCAACTCATAGTATGGGTAACGCGCAGTCAAGATGCGCTGGCGCGCGAGGGACAAGGCAACGCGACTAGTGTCCGTGGTAATCCAGCGCCGGCCCCACTGCTCCGCTACAAACGCTGTGGTTCCGCTACCGCAGGTGGGATCAAGAACGAGGTCACCTGGAGCCGTCGTCATGAGAAGGCAACGCTCAATCGCACGAGGCGACGTCTGGACAACGTAGACCTTTGGGTCGGAAAACGCGTTGGTGCGGGTGTCGAGCCAAAGCGCAGTGCGAGCCTGCAGGCGACCTCGATCGCGGTAAGACTTCCACCACAACGTGTCACCCTGGCGGTGCAAGAAGCCCGCGCGAAGTAGACGGGGCAGCCCATCCTCTACGCTCGAAGACCAGCCGCGAGAGCCCCCAGGCACAAACGAGTGGCCGAACGCCACGAAAGGCTGCCTTGAGGATTCGCTTCCCGTCTGGGAGGTCAAGTTGTCTAGCTTGAGAATCCGACCGGGCGGATACGGTGCCTTCCCAAGCTTCTGAGCCACACTCAGGTCAATGATTTCGCCTGCATCCGTTTCGACGCACACGTATCGCTCGTGTGGATCGTCGATAGCCGGGAGCTCTTCGTAGAGATCGCGATAGGTTACCTGCGCACGGTCCTTGGCATACCACACTAGATAGTCAGTGATTTGCGCGAGGCGTGCGCTTGTCTGGCCGGTGGTCGCGCTGTATGCGATAAGTCCGCAGTACTGTGCGGTACCAAAGAGCTCGTCGAGTAGCGCTCGAACGCGATGGAGATTCGCGTCGCTGATTTGGACGAAGATGCTACCCGTATCGGCGAGCAGCTCGCGAGCAATGATAAGTCGATCCCGAAGATAGGCCAGATAGGAGTGAATTCCCAGCGTCCACGTGTCGCGGTAGGCTCTGACCATCTCAGGCTCGCGCGTCACATCATTGTCTCGGTCCTTCACGGCCTTCTGTTTGACCGTGGGCTGAAAGTTGGACGAGAACTTGATCCCGTAGGGTGGGTCCAAGTAGATCATCTGGACCTTCCCTGCGAGATCTTCTCTGCGCGAGAGACTGGCCATCACTTGAAGTGAGTCGCCAAGGATCAGTCGGTTGGCCCAGTCAACGTCGTGCTTGTAGAACTGAACCGCCTGCTGGTATGGCTGCTCGGGGTCCGCAAAGAGGTCGCGTTGAACATCCTCGCGCGTAGCTGCACGAATGCACGCTTGCGCGCTCACGCGTTCATGTATGTGCAGGGCCACCGGGTCAACACCGACCCCCCCGCGCTGATGCTGTTCGCGCTTGCCAGACCATTCGAGCCACGGTTGTTGAGTGCGAAGCGCATTGGAGAGAAGAGTCTGCTCGCCTTCGGTGAGGGGTCTGTGGCCTGCCGTAGCTACGAGGTCCGGGAATCGATCAGCGTTGCCGGTAGGGTCGAATCGAAGGACGGGGGGAAGGTGTGGGTCGTATTGGTAGCGCACCCTAGGCGCTCGCGGCAGCTTACCCTCCGCGGCGATCTGCGCAGGGGGAATGTTCTTCCTGGTCGAGCCAGTGTGGCGGTAGTCAGCCGACTTGGTCTTTTTGGCCAAGGTAGTCCTCTTGCGAGTCGCCATCCGTTAGCTCCAATCCACCTTTGGCAATTACCGGCCACGAGAAACGCGAAAGACGTGGCTCGACAAACTCAGATCACTCAGGGTCATGTGCAGTGTGGCGGCACACACGGTTGTAGTCGCAGGCGCGGCACTTGTGTTTCGACGGCGATGCCTTGAACGCGCCGCGGCGAATCTGCTTCACTGAGCTGGCTGCCTGAGCAACAGCCTTCTGCGTGGCATTAGGCGCGATCGCCACGGCTGAGCGCTTGCCAGTGCGCAGTTCGTGCAGGTAGGCGGCCTCCACGTTCAGACCCTCGCCCCGGCCTGCGACCGCGTAGATCTGCAACTGGTGCTGGTAGCGTTCATCACGCTCTTCTGCCGTGGCGACCTTGTAGTCCACTAGCGCGAGCGACCCGGGACGACCGTTCTCCTCGTCGAGGATGACATCCGCTCGCCCGGCGATGAGGCCGTCCTCGAGATGCAGCGCGAAGGGTCGTTCCGTGGCCCACACGCGGCGAAGGTCATCAGAATAGTCCGTGACGTATCGTCGGACGAGCCTGTGTCCAGCGTTGAACATCCGGTCAAAGGCCGGCTTGTCAGCCAGCGGCAGGTAGAACTCGTCTTCGACGAGCTTCTGAAGCTGTGCCGAGCTTGGAATCTTGCCCGTGTCGCGTGCGGTGTCGGCCACACGACGCAAGACGTGATGGAGCGCCTTGCCGTAGCCGAGTTCCACTGCGATCTCCTGCTCGAATCCCAGTTGGTTCGCCAGGCGATAGCGGTAGCCGCACTCCTCAAACACAGCAATGTCCGAGAACGAGACCTGGAGGGGAGGGGCCTCCTCGTCCTTCGCGGCCTCGGGCGGGCCGGGAAGCGGGAGCAGCTCGGTCTCGATCACCTTCTTGCCGGCGACATCCTCGAAGAACGGCGACGGCTTCGTTCGGTTGTGGATCCGCTCGAAGCAAGACAAGTAAGCGCAGTCACGCGCGCGAGTCATGGCCACATAGAAGAGCCGGCGCTCTTCGTCGATGCTGCCCTGGTAGCGCTTCTTGATGGCCTCCGTGAGCACATCGTCAGGCAGAAGCCAGTCCCGAGCCTCCCCGGTGCGCGAGGTGGGAAAGCGCCGGTTGACGAGCGCCGGCATGAAGACGATCGGCCACTCGAGGCCCTTGGCCTGATGCACGGTGAGGACATCCACGGCGTCCGTGTCGACCAGCATCTCACCTTCGAAGTCGTCGTACGCATCCCGCGCGTAGTAGATCAGGTACCGCTGGAGCGATTGAAAGTACTCTTTGCCACGGTCGCGCCCGCCCCGCCACCGGATGCCCTTCTCCTCGTTGACGTAGCGCCCCCGCCGGTACGTGTGCTCGAAGTCGGCGAGAATGGTCGAGAATCGCGCGAATGAGCCAAACCGGGTCGAGCCCATCGCCGTGTCGACGTCCAGCTTCTGAGCACCCAACTTGAAAAGAAGCTTGTAGTAGTCACCGACAAGGCTCACGGGCTCGATGCCGCGCAGGCGGTAGGCCTTCCAGTCTTCTAGGTACTTCCTCAGGCCCGGGATCTTGCGGCCGCCTCCGAAGAGCGCGTCGAGGCCGGCCACGATGTGATCCAGATCAGCCTGACGGCGCTCGGCCCAACGCTCGTCCTTCCACTCACCGTCCACGAACCAGGCGAAGATTTCGCCGAACAGGTTGATCTCGGGCTGAAGGAAGAGCCCTGTGCGGCCACCGCAGCTCACAGGGATGCCCCGTCCCTTGAGCGCGTCGATGATCGGTGGAGCGGAGGTGCGAACGGACCGGCAGAGGATGGCGATGTCCCGGTAGCGATAGCCCAGCGCGTGGAGGCGCTCGATCGTCTCGGCGATCCGTTTGGCCTCTTCGTCCGGTGTGGGGGCCTTCCAGGCCACAACCTCGTGCGATCCCTTGTCGCGCTTGGCCCGCATGGTCTTCGGAAGTCGCTCGGGGATCAGCTTGGCGAACCGGTTGGCGGTCTCGACGATGTCAGGCCGGCTGCGACGGTTGTCCGTAAGGGGCAACGTCGTCGAGCCCTTCCGCCGCTTGGCGAAGTTCAGGATGTTGCTCACCTGCGAGCCACGCCACTCGTAGATGCACTGGTCGTCGTCACCCACCACGCAAAGTTGCACCGGGGGCTTCGACAAAAGCTCGATGAGCTTCTCCTGTGCCGGGTTGATGTCCTGGTACTCGTCGACGACAAGGTGCCTCAAGGGGCCATGCACGCTCTTGAAGATCGCCTTCTCTTGGAGCGACTCGACCGCGCATTGGATGACCAGGCTGAAGGTCAGGCAGTGATAGCGGTCGAGCATCTCCCGGTAGGCGGTGTAGATCTCGGCCACGTCGCCTTTGAGGTCGCTGGCATCGATCAGTTCATTGCCGATGATGTCCACGGTCTCGATCCAGCGGTCGGTCGAGCGAAGCTTCCCGAGCTTGGACAGGCCGAGATTGAAGTACTCGCGGCTCAAGAGCCCGACGTGCCGGTGCTCGTCCAGGACGTCGTAGTTCCCGTACTTGGGGACATGCTCCTGGAGGACCCGGAAGCAGTAGGAGTGGATCGTCCCAACGAACATTGGTCCGAGGCGATCCAGGAAGTCGCGCCCCTTGACCTCGGCGACGCGGCGGGTGATGCGCTCATTCAGCTCCGCCGCCGCCCGTTCCGTAAACGTGAAGGCGACGATCGAAGCCGGGTCGGCACCCTCGTTGATGAGCGCGGCGATCCGTCGGGAGATGGACTCGGTCTTTCCCGAGCCGGCGCACGCGATGACCTGGAGGTCGCCGCCGCGGTGGGCGACTACCGCATCTTGCTCAGCCGTGAGCTTGAACGGGGGCATCGAGGGCGACCTGTTCCTGCCGTAAGAGTATGTCGCTAATGGGGCTCCGCGCGTCTGGAGGGTTGGTCCCTTCGCATTCTAGCCCTGCAGGCGCAGACAGCAAAGCAGTTCGGCGCTACGGCTTGACCACGGGCCCGCGCCCCTCAGAGGGCCGGCAGTAAGGCTTAGACGGGGATGATTCGGTCTGTAGCCCCTAGGGAGCCCCAGAACTCCCGGTGCACGACGTGCCCGCGCCCCGTCAGATCCGCGCGTCCGACCGCCTGCGTAGCGCTCGGTATGAACTCCTCGAGGGTGTCAGCGACGTGATCTCGCGACAGCACGATGAGTCCACCCTGATGGCGCGAGACCATCACGCACATGCGCCCAGTCTCCAAGCTGAACTCGCTTGGGCTGATGACGCCGGAAAGCGGGTGGATCGCGATCATCACCGGGCGCTCAAGACCCTGCCAGCGCTCCGGCGTGTCCACCTGGACAACGCCGCGCAGCCGCCGTGGCAGGGCCAAGTCGATGGCCGTGTTCATGACTCGGTGGGTAGCAGAAATCCCCACGTGCTCCGGGGCGATGGGTTCGGACTTGCCCGAGCACTGTAGTCGCGGTGCCGCGTCCAGCAGTCGCTTCACGACGTCCACCGCGACCTTGGCGAGCGCGTCGTCCTTCTCCATCGGGGGGCCACCGTCGGGCGTTGGAAGCGTGAGCCCTACGGCGGACGTCTCGGCGAGCAGGTTCAGCGCCCGGTCGATGCCAGCGCTGCCTTTGCGATCAGTCAGCACAGCGCGCTCCCCGGGGCCAGAGAATGACCCGAAGGGGAAGTCGTAGAACGTCTGGATGAGCTGGGCGGAGTCGTGGGGTAGACGCCGCGTGGCCGGCAGCTCCAGCAACAGGGGCTCGAGTTCCGGGCTGGCGAGAATGACTTCTGGCGTAGGGCGATGCGGCGGCCTCGGTGACGTCTCCCAGCGCTTCACCTCGATGGTCACGACGGGAGGGATCTGGCCGGGATCACCGATCAGGACGAATCGGCCCGCTACCTGGCCCAGCAGCATGAAGTCCTTCCATGCCATCTGCCAAGCTTCGTCCACGAACAGGACGTCGAACGGCGTCCGGATGTTGACCAGCCCCCACTTCGCGGAGGTCGAGACAACAACACAGGGACCGAGCGGCAGGTCGTCAGTCTTCGTTTCCCAGATGATGTTGGACCCGAAATCGACCGGTGACGAGCCACCGGCCGCAAAGCGAACGACTTCGACGTCCGGATAGTCGCGTGCGAGACGCTTGCAGATGTCGTCGGCCTGCGTGTTGGTCTGGCAGGCAATGGCTGCACGTAGCTTCCGCTTGCTGCGGGCATGTGCGACCGATTCCAGCAGCAGATGCGTCTTGCCAGAGCCGGGAGGTGCCTTCACGACGACGAGGCGCCCACCTTCCGAGATGTGCTCGAAAAGCGCCTCGCGAACCTTGGCGCTCTTCTGTTCGATCTCCCGGCGTGTGGATTCGTAGGCGCTCATGAATCCCCCTCCAGCGCCTTCTCGATCGCCTTCATGTCTTCCCCGATCTCGGTCGGCAGGTCCGACTTCGGGCCACGAGGAGCCTGATGAGTCAGCCACGCGCCGGGGCCAGTCCGGTTCCACACACGCTGGCTCTTCACCCGCGCAAGGCCACTGGCGACGTGTTTGAGGAGAATGACTCGGGTGTCCTGGAGCGTCTCCGATGCTGCATGAGGGATGCGGCGGCGACCGGGAAGTCGCTGCTCGGTCTTCCACTCCGTAATCTCAACCTCGTAGCGGCGCCGACCATCGGGGAGGGGGTCCAGTGACCTGATGGTGCCAACCCGCTTTGGAGTGTCAGCAACGCACACTCTATTTCCTTCTCGAAGACGGAGCGGGCCACTTCCATCCCCCTCAATTGTCCAGACCGGGGTCGTCCTTCGGCCGGTGCTCTCGTCGCGGACGTCCGCAATCGTTCCGACAATCGCTTCGCCGTCTGCCACCGCCTCGGCGCGGATGTCGGCGTCGTGGTGGATGAGCATCCCGATGCGAAGCTCCTCCGAATCCTCGTGCACGAAGAAGCGAGAGGCAGCAGCAGCGGGATAGCGGTCGGTCTCGGGCGAAGGGGTGAACGCAGGCCCGTCTTTCTCGTCGTTCAGGTCCTGCTCCAGCCGGAGGTACTGGAACCAGTGCTCGGATGCACTCGCTCGCCGTAGGTCCACAACACCCGGGTTCACGTCGCGTTCGTCTCTCCGGAGTACCTGAATCGCCTTCTCCACCAGTCGCAAGCGGCGCAGCATCTCGGGCTCCAACTCGCCCTTGATCTGCTGTGCGATGGCATCCATCCGGCGCTTGTTGTTCGACTTTGCTGCCTCGTTCCAGGCCTCAACAAATGGGGCCATGGCGTCTCGCTCGAATGTGGGCTCGAGGTTCGTTGAAACCGGCTTGAGTTCGGCCGTGGTAGCCGCCTTCATGCGCGCGGCACGGTCGCCCTTCGTCTCCAGCCATGCCATCAGGTAGCCGAGATGGCCTTGGCGCACCGTCTCGCACGGGAACGTG
>MELN01000024.1:18485-18615 GCA_001768675.1 Actinobacteria bacterium RBG_16_64_13
GCCGGTGGCCCTCATTGAAGAGCCAGTTGGTGGCCCGGCCGAGGCTGTTCAGCAGACGGGCCCGCGGCTTCTCGCCCCACTTGGTGAAGGTGTAGGCATAAGCGAGATGGTGGAGCATCTCGAGGTGGGC
>MELN01000025.1:0-128 GCA_001768675.1 Actinobacteria bacterium RBG_16_64_13
CTTACCCGGGGGTGCGCAGGGAAACGATCTGGCCCGGGTCCTGTCGTCCTCCCAGCCCGATCTGCCCGTCCTCTACATGTCGGGCTACACGCGTGACACCATCACGCATGCAGGTCGGCTGGACGAGG
>MELN01000025.1:224-18428 GCA_001768675.1 Actinobacteria bacterium RBG_16_64_13
CCGTCAGTCCGGGTACTCCTTGAGAAACGCGGAAGTTCTCCGCCATTTCGAGGAGGAAGCTCAAGGATGGACCGTTCACACGTCAAGAGCAGGAGTTTGCGGTCGCGCCGGGTCGGCCCATGGAAGCGCGTCCCTGTCGTGGTGCTACTGGCATTCGCATTGGTGCTCATCATGGTCGCGGTCGCGCTGGCCGCCTTCGCCGACGTGCCGGCCGGCCACCCCTACAGTCAGGCGATCGAAGACCTATCGAATCGTGGCATCATCAACGGGTTCCCCGACGGCTCGTTCAAGCCCGACAACCCGGTCACCCGGCAGCAGTTCGCGAAAATGATCGTGCTGACCCTCGGCCTGCCCGTTAGCGAGAGCAACGTGGTGCCGTTCACCGACGTGCAGATTGACGGTTTTGCCGACCCATTCTACCCGGACAACTACATAGCGGTCGCTGCCGCGAACGGCATCACGAACGGGACGAGCCCAAGCACGTTCTCGCCGAGTGCGAACATAACCCGCGCCCAGGTGGTGACGATGATCGTCCGCGGGGCCCAGAACACGCTACCGGCGGGAACGTTGGCCACGCCTCCGGCCGGCTACACAGGTTCGCTGCCCAACTTCGGCGGCGTCCATGCGCCAAACTTGCGTGTGGCTGAATTCAATGGGCTTACCGCCGGCCTGCAGGGGTTCGGCGCTTCTTGGGACCCGCTCCAACCCGCTTCTCGGGGCGAGGTCGCCCAGATGCTCTCGAGCCTGCTGGCCCTTATGCCCTCGCCTGGGTCAACCACCACCACTTCGGGTTCGACCACGACGACGTCCACGTCGACCACGACGTCTTCTTCCACGACCACGACGTCGTCATCGACCACGACCACCACCGATGATTCCGCCAACCGGGTGATAATCAAGGACTTCGCTTTCGCGCCCGCCACACTCACCGTGCCCGTTGGCGCCTCCGTGACCTGGAGAAACGACGACGGCTTCACGCACACCGTGACGGCCGATGGCGGCTCCTTCTCGAGCGGCATCCTTGCTCCCGGAGCTACCTTCAGCCACACTTTCAACAGCGCAGGGACGTTCCCATATCACTGCGGCTTACACGCCTTCATGTCTGGGACTATCACAGTGCAATGACAACCGCGCCTAGCGGCAGAAACCCACGACAGGCATGTAGTATTTCGGCTCCAGCATCGAGAGCGCCCTTTTGACTTCGGCGCTCGGGTCGCCAAGAACGATCGCCTCCAGTAGGGGCGAGATAGTCAACATCTGCCCGATCTTCGGGCCGATACTCGCAAAGTGGGTGAGGAAAGCCTCCGAGTCACGATAGTACTCGTTCAGATAGCACTCGGAGCCGTCCTCGTTCACGAACCACTCGTACCCCAGCGTCCCGGGCTCCTCCGCTTGCGTGCAAGAGGTGAACTCCTCGGCAAGCTTCCTGAAGTCATAGATCTTGCCGACGTTGATGCCTTGTCGGATGATCAGTCGAAATGATCCATCAGCCATGGGGTCGCTCCTTGATAGGGGGTTGCTCGCACCTTAGCATCGCTGGACTTCTATCTGGGCCCTTCTTCGGCGGCCCCGGCAGCGCAGTAGTAGCCGTCTGTGAGGCCGTACTTCCCGAAGAGAGAGCAGCTTTCGCAGATGCACCCCCTCTTGGCGATCCCTTTCGCGCTCTTGCCTCTTGCACAGAACACGTTACCTTCGGCCGGGAAGGACGGACACCCGCCGCAGATACAGCGAGACGCGTTCTCAGGCGTATCAGGCACCTTGCTCACTGGACTCCTCCTTGGCTAGATCGCCGTCCCAGCCCGTGTTCCCCGACCGGCTCAGCGGTTAAACGCGGAGGTCAACCCTCCGTGCGCAGTATCAACTTGCCCAGCACTTCGCCGGACTCGATCATCTCGTGAGCCCGTGCCGCTTGGCTCAACGGCAGCACCTTGAAGATGGGCGGCTTCAACCTGCCGTCCGCCATCAGAGCCAGGACTTGGCGCTTAACCTCCCTGAACCCTTCGGGATCGGTGTCGTGCACGTGTATAGAGAAGTATCTGATCCCGTAGCAATATTCGCACCGGCTCTGCAGGATGTGGACGATCTCCCTGTCTTCCGGATAGCCGCCCAGGTAATTGTAGAGGATGATCTGACCGTAGGTGGACAGCATGTCGAACTGCCGGCAGAACTCAGGACCGGCCACCTGGTCGTACACGTAGTCCACGCCTCGGCCGCCTGTCAAACCCTTTACCGCCTCCACGTCGTTCTGCCTCTTGTAGTTGAAGGCGTCTCTTACTCCGAGGCCGCGCAGGTAGTCGCATTTCTCGTCGGTGCTGGCGCTGGCGATGACGCTCATGTTCTTGAGTCGCGCCAGTTGGATGACCGCGGTGCCCACGCCACCCGCTGCTCCACCGATATACAGGGTCTGGCCCTCTCTGGCGTCGACGATCTGGTTGAGGAGACCCCAGGCCACGAAGTAGTTGAAAGCCGTGGCGGCGATGTCGAAATCGATCCCTTCCGGCATCTCCACGACGTCATCGGCGCTGACGGCCATATACTCGGTATAGGTGCCGTAGCAGGCCATATGCAAGACGTGGACCGGCTGGCCGATGGTGAACCCGCCGACCCCGGGTCCCAAGGCCAAGATGCGGCCGGCCCCCTCATATCCCAAGGTCACCGGGAACGGACAGGTCAGCCACTGACATCGCCCGGTGCGTACCCGCCAGTCGGCCTTGCAGACGCCGGCAGTGGCCATCTTGACCAACACCTGGCCTTCACCGGCGGTCGGCATGGGCAGGTCGACGTACTGCAGCACTTCCGGTCCGCCGAACTTCTGGAATACCACTGCCTTCATGGCGCATCGTCCTCCTCAACGGCATGTTCCCGCCTGAAGCGCCGTAGCGCAAGGCGGCTCGTCCGAGGGGCGCCTCGCCACATGTTGACACGTTGATGAGCGGTCACTAAGGTATGGCGAACGCCAGTCTCGCGAAAGGATGTCGAGTGTCCCTGCGCTACAGGGTCTTTCTCCATAGTTACCTCGGCTTCTACAGCACTTCCACGCTGTTCTACGGCGAGCGGGACGCTATCCTGATCGACGCTTCCCAGCTTCTGAGCGACGCGCACAGCCTGGTGGCTGAGCTCATCCCCATGCGGAGGAATCTCACCCACATCTACGTCTCCCACTTCCACCCCGATCACCATTTCGGCCTTGGCGTGCTGGCGCAGGCTTTCCCCCGCGCCAAGATCGTCGCGCTCCCGAGCGTGGTCAGCGACATCGTGTTCACTTCGAGCGACAAACTGGACACGTGGTCGATCGACCGCTTCGGGCCCGACACGCCGCTCAAGACGACCATACCGATGCCCATGGCCGAGCCCCGCTTGGAACTCGAAGGAGCCGAGATCCTCGTCTCCGACGACTGGGAGGGGGATAGCGTCAACAACTCCGCGGTCTGGGTGCCGTCGCTACGGACTCTTTGCGCCACCGACATTGCTTTTGACGATTGGAACGTCTGGTTCATCGAGAGCAACGTCGAGCGGCGGGTCAAGTGGCGGACGGCGCTGGACAGGCTGAAGGAGTACGATGCCCGAGTAGTGATCCCCGGACACGGGAGCGAGATGACCATCGAGATCCTGGAGCGAGTGGCGGAGGAGCCTTCTCTCGAGTACACTTCGTGCGTCGATTGGACGCGGGAGTACATCGACTTCTACGAGGATGTGTACGCCTCGGCTACCACCGGCACGGAGCTGGCCGCGCGCATAAGAGCCCGTTACCCGGATGTGAAGGGCAACGACTTCACCATCGACTGGCTGGCCCAGCTATTGTTCCCTCAGAGTTGCCCCGATTGGTTCACCCCGCTCCCCGGCGAGCCGGGAAAGATCTTCTTGAACCCCTTCGGTCATTACGACGGCGATCCGCCGCGAGAATAGGAAGGAGCGTATCGACCATGACTAATGGTTACGCCGGAAAGCTGCTCTTCGTAGACCTGACCTCCGGCACGATCACCGAGGAGACGCCCGATGGGGGCTTCTACCGCAGCGTCATCGGCGGAACGGGGATGGGCGCGAAGGTGCTTGTGGATCGCATGAAGCCCGGCGCCGATGCTTTGGGCCCGGACAACATGCTGGGCTTCGCGACAGGGCCCCTCACCGCCACGGGAGTATACGGCGGGGGAAGGTTCATGGTGACGACGAAATCGCCCCTCACCGGTGGCTGGGCCGACTCCAACTCCGGGGGCACCTGGGGCCCGACTCTCAAGATGGCCGGATACGACGGCGTCTTCTTCTCCGGCGCGTCCGAACGGCCCGTGGCGCTGGTCGTCGATGCCGGTCGGGCCCGGCTCATCGACGCGTCCAAGCTGTGGGGTAAGGACACCTACGAGACCGACGACATGCTGCAGGCTGAGCTGGGCGACCCAGGCAGCTGGGTCATCTCGTGCATAGGACCCGCGGGCGAGGCGTGCTCGCGTCTGGCAGGGATCGTCAACGAAAAGGGGCGGATCGCGGCGCGCTCGGGCGTGGGTGCGGTCATGGGTTCCAAGAAGCTCAAGGCAATCGCCTTGCGGCCAGAGAAGGGCGCCCGCATCCCCGTTGCCGACAAGGAAGGCCTGAAGGCCGTCCAGAAGGACTACCTGGCGCTCATCAAGGGGAGCAACTTCCTGAGCGGGCTCACCGCCGCCGGCACCGGCGGAGGAGTGAGCTTTCTCATCTCCATCGGCGACTGCCCCACCAGCAACTGGGCGGCAACCGGCACAGACGCGCTGCCCACCGGCGGCAATCTCGACACCCCCAATATGGACATCTACAAACTGAAGCCGTACGGCTGTCACGCCTGCCCGGTGCGGTGCGGCGCTCTGGTGCGCATCCCCGATGGTCCGTACGCCAGCCAGGACGAGACGCACCGGCCCGAGTACGAGACGTTGGCCGCCCTCGGGTCCCTGTGCCGCAACGACAGCGCCGAGGCCGTCGTCCGGGCCAACGAGATCTGCAACCGTTACGGCATCGACACCATCAGCGTCGGCGGGACCATCGCCTTTGCTACCGAATGCTACGAGAGCGGACTCATCACGCGCGCCGACACCGGTGGGCTCGAACTGAACTGGGGGAACTCGGCGGCCGTCGTCGCCCTGACCGAGCAGATGGCCAAAAGAGAAGGGTTTGGAGCGGTCCTGGCCGACGGGTCCAAACGCGCAGCGGAGCAGATCGGGCGGGGGAGCGAGAAATTCGCCATGCATGTGGGCGGCCGCGAGCTACCCCTGCACGACCCTCGGATGAACCCCGCGATGGGCGTCTTCTATATCGCCGACGCCACGCCCTCCCAGCACTGCGGACCTCAGGGCATGGGCATACTCGACCAGGGAGCCCCCTTGGGGTCCGATCCGCTGCTTCAGTCGAACTCGGCCGGCCCCTTCGGCGATTACGACAAGAAGGGCGATCTGTACGTGAAGGGTGCCGCTCACTGGCAGCTTCTCAGTTCTGCCGGGCTCTGCTCTCTCTATGCCCAGTTCGACGCCCCCCCGGTGGTGGAGCTCTTGCGACCGGTCACCGGATGGGATATGGACTGGGCTGAAGGCCTCACAGTAGGCCGGCGGATCCTGGCGCTGCGCCAGGCGTTCAACGTCAGGGAGGGTCTGGGGCCGGACGACTTCCAGTTTCCGAAGAGATTAGAGGAACCCATAAGCGCCGGTCCCGCTGTGGGAACGAGTGTGCCTTTTGCCGAGATGCGCAAGGACTACTTCAAAGCCATGGGTTGGGATCCACAGACCGGCGCGCCGACCGCCCAGACACTGCGGGACCTCGCCATCGCGTGATGCTGCCGCCCGAGCGAAAGGACCAAGGTGTGGGGACGACGATCGGCTTCATCGGGATCGGCCAGATGGGGATCCATATGGCCCGGAGAGTCCAGGCGGCTGGGTTCGGTCTGGTCGTCAACGACGCGCGGAGAGAAGCCGCCGTTCCCCTGCTTGCCCTGGGCGCCGCGTGGGCCGACACGCCGGCCGCGGTGGCCGAATCCTGCCGGATCGTCATCACCTGTCTTCCCACCCCTCAGATCGTGGAAGATGTGGTCCTCGGCCCTGGAGGGCTCAAGGAAGCCTGGAGAGACGGTGACATCTACGTCGACATGAGCACGAACTCCCCGTCCACCGTCCGGCGCATGGCCAAGGAGGCCGCCTCGCGGGGCGTCGCTGTGCTGGATGCGCCCGTGAGCGGAGGCACAAAAGGCGCCGAGCTTGGGACCCTTACCATCATGGTCGGGGGCGACGCCGCCGCTTTGGAGAAAGTCCGTCCGATGCTCGAGCCGATGTCGGCCAAGATCTTCCACGTAGGCGTCGTGGGCTGTGGAAACGTGGCGAAGCTCGTCAACAACATGATCGGCCTCGCCTGCAACTCCATCTGCGCCGAAGGACTGGTGCTCGGGGTCAGGGCCGGCATCGATCCGCGGGTCCTCTACGACCTTATGACCATCAGCACGGCCAACAACTGGAGCCTGCAGCAGTACACACGCACGGTCTTCAGGGGCGATTTCGCTCCGGGGTTCAAGGTAAGCCTCGCACACAAGGACATGGGTCTCGCCCTTAGTCTGGGTGAGGAGTACGGAGTCCCCTTGCCGGTGGCCCAGGCCGTGAAGGACGACCTGGCCGCCGCACTCGCCGGAGGTCTGGGCGAGAAAGGCGTCGATGCGGTCATCCTGCCTTTGGAGGCAATGGCAGGGGTCAAAGTACGCACTTCTGAAACACCGGCCGAATAGCGCCCAAGTAGCGCCTGGCCGGCTAGATCTCAGGCGAACCCAAGCACGGCCGCGTTGCCGTAGAAGAGCTGGGTCTGCTCCTCAGCGCTGAGGCCCAGCCCCCTTAGGTATTCCATGCTCTCGTGCATCTCCTCGTACGGGTAGTCGGTGCCGAGGAGGATCTTGTCCATGCCGAGCGCCTCGCGGGTGCACTTGAACGCCGCAGGCAGGTAGTTGCCGCTCGTGGTCACGAGCATGTTGTCGCGCAGGTAGTCGCTCGGCACCCGTTTGAGGTCGGGCACAGCGTCCGGGTCCGAAGCCTTGATGTGAGGCCGGATGAACGGGTGGTCGATACGCTGCATCAAGAAGGGCAAGCCTTCGCCGTAGTGACCCAGCACCACCTTCAGCTTGGGAAAAGCATCGAAGGCTCCGCTCAGCACCAGCCGCATCATGGCGATAGACGTCTCGATCCCGAACCCGAAGGCCGCCCCGGCCAAAGCGAGGCCATAGGTGTGCAGTTCTGGGATCATCGGCGCCACCGGGTGCAGGTAGATGGGCACTCCCAACTCCTCCGCCTTGGCCAGGATCGGCCAATAGCGCCTGTCATCTATATAGGAGTCGCCGAAATTCGAGTGGCACTTCCAGCCCTTGAAGCCCAGTTCCTTGACCGTCCGCTCCAACTCCGCGGCGGCGGCCGCGGGGTCTTTCGGGGCAAGCGCGGCAAAGCCCTGAAGCCGGGACGGATACTTGTCTATGGCCGCGGCGAGCTCGTCGTTGATCCGCTTGGCCAGCCCCGTGCCTGTAGCCGCGTCGAAATGATCCATCCCCGGCGAGGTGAGCGAGACCACGGCCACGTCGACTCCGGCGGCGTCCATTCCCTTGATCCTGCCCTCGCCCAGGTCGAGCAGACGGTTGAGGAGAAAGTCACCATGAGGCTCGAAGACGCCTTCGCGGTAGTACATGCGGCGCTTGCCGGTGGCTGGGTCATCCATGAAGCGGGGGTGGCCAGGCCTCGTGTACATCGCGTCCACCCACTCTTGAGTAGCGAAGTGAGTCTCGAGATCGATGGTCTTCAACGTGTCACCTTTCTGTCCGTGTCGCGCTACCCGCCCGCGATGGGGATGAAGATGAGCACGTCGTCGCCCTCTCCTAGAACCGTCCCGCGGCCCGCGAGCGCGGCGATGTCGCGGCCGTTGACCATGACTCGGAGCGGCGCGTACGCGCTCTCCTCCTTTGGCAGGGCGAAGTAGGAGGCAAGCTCTTGCCCGCCGATATCTATCAAGCGCGTCAGAAGACCATCGACCGTGGTCCCTGCGGGCACGTCCACCCCGAGGTCGTCCCGACCCAGCAGGGCCTTGATCAGGGATATGCTACGGACCGTGACTTTCATGATGCAGGCACTCCTGGCGGCCGCAGCCCCGAAATGATCAGACTCCCAGCTTGTCGGCTGCGTAGCCCAGGCGCAATTCTTCGAGCTTGGCTCTGGTCGGGACCCCTTCCCGCGTCCAGCCCCGGGCGTCGTAGTACTCGTCCAACATCACGTCGAGATCGGCCTGGCTGATCATCTGGCCCTTGGATGGCCCTTCGGGGATGGGTTCGGTCTTGAGACGCTCGGGAAGATCGTCGTCGGCCCGCGTAAACCCGGCCCCTATGTTGAAACACCGGGCCAGCGTGTTGATGCGGTCTCCGACCTCGTGTACTTCCTCGGGCGTGTACATGAGTCCCGTGGTGGCCTCCATCAGGTCGGCTGTGTTCTCGAACATGAAGTCGGCCACGGCCATGTCCATCAAGAAGACACACATGGTGGGGGAGTCGGCCAGAGCGGTGCGGGCGTCCTGATCCCATTTGCACAGCCTGCCTTTGCCTTCTATTGCGAAGCGGTCCACCGCATAGGGGATGGGAATCCCGAAGATCTCCTGGAATGCGTAGCCCTTGTTGTGGTCCGCGCCGGTGAACGCGGTGGCGTAGTTGAGGCCGTGGGCTTTGGCCCCGCGGACGTCGTAGGCCGGCAACTCGAGGCCTTTCACGTGCATGGCGTACTTCTCGCTGCCTCGTCCTATCTTCTCCGCGGCTGCCTTGGTGCCGTCGGCCAGGAGATCGCCAAGACCCTGACGCTCCCCGATCAGGTGCAGGAGCTTGACCATCGACTGGTCGTTGCCAAAATGCAGATCCATCCCGCCCGTATCTTCCAGGGTCAGGATGCCCCGCTCGAAGAGCTCCATGGCGAAGGCGATGGTGACTCCGGCAGACATGGTGTCCACGCCCAACTCGTCCGAGAGCCGGTCGCAGACGATGATAGCGTCAGGGTTGTCCACCCCCGTCACTCCACCGAAAGAATACAGGGTCTCGTACTCGGGACCCTCGGTGAACCAGCCGGCATACGGGCCTTCCTGAGCCAGACGGAGCTGGCTGCAGCCCACGGGGCAGCCGGCACAGGCCGTCTTGCCTTGGCCACGGGATTCGATGGCGAAACCCCCGATCTTGTCGGCGGGGGTGAACACCCCGGTTGCGGTCCAGTTCTTGGCCGGATAGATGCCCAGGCTCTGGGTCATGTCCAGGGTGGTAGAAGTGCCGTACCGCGAGAACTCGGGGTACAGGATGGGGCTCTTGCGCATGCCCGCCATCATCCGCTTGCGAGCCACGTCGTACTTCTCGTGGTCGGCGATCTCCATTTTCATGTCGCCGCGCAGAGCGATGGCCTTGAGGTTCTTGCTCCCCATGACCGCGCCCAAACCCTTGCGCCCGGCCACACGGCGCTCGTTGACGATGCAGGCCATCTTGGAGAGCTTCTCGCCCGCCGGCCCGATGCAGCTGATGCGGATGTTCTGGTCGTGCAGCTCGTCCTTGATCACCTGCTGGCAATCGGAGCTGGTGAGCCCCCACAATTCTTTGGCCGAGCGGAACTTGACCTCGCCGTTCTTGATCCAGAGGTAGGTGGGCTCTTCGGCCTTGCCCTCGATGATCATGACGTCGTAGCCGGCCCGCTTCATTTCCACGGGGAAGTGCCCGCCCGTGGTAGCGACCCCCACGGCGCCTGTCTGCGGCGACTTGGCATTGATGGCCATGCGGCTCGCGCAGGGAATGGTGGTCCCGGTGAAAGGTCCGGGGGCGTAGATGAGCTTGTTCTCGGGGCCCAGTGGGTCGCAGTCCGCCGGGACTTCGTCGTAGAGATACTTCACGGTGAAGCCCGAGCCGCCGATGAAGTCCTGCGCCACCTCTACCGGCAGTGCCTCTTCGCTGAAAGTCTTCTCCGTAAGGTTGACCCGCAGTACTTTGCCGGTGTAGCCACCCTTGTACATGTCACTCCTTTGCTCCGCGAATACGCCGCTTCGCACCACGCGGCAGACCCATCGAGAGGACTCGTCCCCTTGTGGCCTACAGGATATCAGCAGTGCATGCTAGGTACTCTTCTCTGTCAGCCGCCGGTAGTAGCTGTGGGTGGTGTAGAGCGCAGCCACGGGATTGTGTCCGAGCACCCGGTCCTTCACCACGAGCACAGAGGCCGGCGCCTTGGAATGCATGAAGAACATGCTGTCATGCCCGACACACAAGCCGATGACTACGTTGAACTCTGTGCCGGCCTGTGCCAGAAGCGCAGCCTGCGCTACCGGGTTGCAGAGCACCTCGTACTCTCCCGGGTGCACTTTCTCGTGGTCAGCGATGCCCACGCCCTCTTTGTCTATGGAGCCCACCTTGCAGCACACCGTGGAAACCTCGAACCCGCCCGCGAGGAAGATCTCCCGAGCCACTTTGGCCTCCTGCAGCAGACCTATGCAGTGAGCGATACCGAGGTGGCGCCAGCCCATGCGCCGCGCGAAGTCCATGATCTCTTCCACGCGAGTGGCTTTGCAGTAGCCCGCCGCCTCAGTCCGAGCCGACTCCTGTGCGATCCGATGCAGCAGCGGATCGGCAAGATAGGCCTTCCCTGCCTCTTCCAGCACCCCCGGCTCTGCGAAGGTGGGGCAGAACCGCGGCGGGGTCTTCGCCCCCGGCTCGGCGTCACAGGCCGCTACTCTGCAGAGCGCGCAGACAGGTCCTTGATAGTCAGACATCTAGATCCCTTCTTGTCGGCTGGCCTCAAGAAACCGCGGTGTTCTGTGGCGTCAAGCCGACTCTACTCCAAAACACACACAATGGCCCCGCCCGTCTTCGAGAGGCCTTGCATTCGCTTGATGCATTGCATACATTACGAAGATGAGCATCACAATAGTCTTTAGGGACGCCGCGAGATGATGACCATCTCGACCAGGGGACGTTACGCAACGAGGATCGTCGTGTTGCTGGCTTCTGAACTCGGACAGGGCCCGATGACGAAGTACCAGATCGCGGACGCTGAGGCCATCTCAGCCGCCTACGTGCAGCAACTCATGATGGCTTTAAGGTTGGCCGGTCTGGTCAAGAGCCACCGCGGCAGGGAAGGCGGGTTCAGCCTGAACCGGCCGCCGGAAACGATCACCGTCGCCGAGATCCTCCAGGCAGTCGAGGGCGACATCATGCCGGCGCCCTGCCGAAGCCCAGGCCATTGCGAACGTGCGGCGGCATGTCCCACAAGGCCGGTCTGGGAGAAAGCAGCTCAGCTTCTCGACGACCTCTTCAGCAGCACCGTCATCACCGATCTGGCAGGCAGCCCTAGTGCGGAGTCGCGCCTCCGTCCACCAACAGAGTCTGACAGGTCATAAAGTCACTATCGGGCGAGGCGAGGAAGAAAGCGGGGCCCGCCAGGTCCTCCGGTACTTCATTCCGCTCGTGAAACGCCTGTCTTTCTCGGTTGTGCGCGTACCAGTCCTGGTAGTCCTTGGTGAGCTCGAGCTGCGCATCGGACATGGTGAATCCTGGAGCGATCGCGTTCACCCGGATCCCGTACTGACCGAGTTCCTTGCCCAAGGAGCGCGTGTAGCCGATGATCGCTCCTTTGCTGGTCGTGTAGTGGATGAACCCGGGCACGCCCTCGAAGAAGCTTGACGAGCTCAAGTTGATGATCTTCCCGTAGCCCTGGGCCTTCATGTACGGGAAGATCGCCTGAGTGACGAACCACATCCCCCGGACGTTCACGTTCTGCATCTTGTCCCATTCGTCCGCGGTCCACTCGTCGAAGGGTCGCCACACTCCCATGCCCCCAAAGAAGGCCGCGTTGTTGACCAGGATCTCGATGCGGCCGTTCCAGGTCTTGGCTACGCTCTCGGCCGCGGCCTTGCACTGCCCGAGGTCAGTAATGTCACAGGCCACGGGGATAGCCGTGCCCCCGGCTTCCACGATCTCGGCGGCCACCCGGGACGCCCCTGGGAAGTTGATGTCCAGTACCGCGACCCGGGCCCCTTCCTTGCCGTAGCGCAGACAAATGGCCCGGCCTATGCTGTTTGTCCCACCGCCACCGGTGACGACTGCCACTTTGCCCTCAAGACGGCCTGGTCCTCCGACCGTATCGGTCATGCGTTCCACCTTTCTCCCGACCCAACATCAACATCGACCCAATATCGACCCCGACCAGCATACTACTGCCGGCGGGAGCGCGACTCGTTCTTAACCGCCCAGGCGCACACGCACGCTTCCCGAACTCAATTCGACGATCAAGTGGACCTTGTGAAGAGCGGCGGCGTACCCCTGCGTTTCCCAGATCCCCTCCTCGCCGTCCCCCTTCTCCACCTGCACCAGCCCGGAAGGCAGGTTGACGTCGCCCGACGAGACCTGCTTGACCTCTACCCGGAGAGCCTGGCCGGCCGGAAGATCGATCGCGAACTCGCCACTCGACCCATCAAAGCTTATGGTGGCGTCCGACTCCGCCCCGAGGACCACGCTCGCATCTCCAGAACTCATGTCGATGCTCATGTCGGCGCGCGCCCCGGCGGGCGCTTCTACGTTCAGGTCTCCCGAGCTGAGGTGCAGCTTCACCCCGAAGCTCTGCTCGGCCGCGGGCAGGATCAGCCGCGTGCTGCCCGAGCTCATGTCCACCTCGAGATCCGCGAGCCGCATGCCGGCGAGATCGAGATCGCTCGAGCCCGAAACGCTATCCACTTTCAGATCCAGAGGCACCCCGGGGTCTAGACCGATGTCCCATGGCGTCGCGCCCAGATCGTCCAGCCACTGCCACCACCAGGATTGGCCCGTGGCCTTGATGCTGACGTCTTTGGCCGCGTCCCCGGACGACTGGAAGTCCACCGAGCCACGGTAGGTGACGGCCGCGGACAGCAGCGGACGGTCCGGCGAGGTCGAAGGCTGGAGCGCATGGATGGCGGCCGAGTAGCCACCCGTTTCGAGTGACACTCGGGCGCTCGTCGCCTGACCGACGGAGGCGCTGAAGGTCTGGGTCTTGACACTGGTATCCCCAGCCCAACCGAAGGTCGGACCGAGCACCATAAGCACTATGATCAGACCGACGGTGACGACCCCCACCGCTCCCCCGAGCGCGAGCGATCTATGCCCGATCAACAGATCCGCCCCGATGCCGATGAGCAGTACCGGCCACAGAACGCTCAGCATGCCGAGGCTCTCCGCCGAGATGGCATCGGCATTGAAAAGAAGCCACACGACTCCAAGGCCGATCAGCACGATGGCCCAGAAGGGCGATCGATACCGATAACGCTTGCGTGGCTCGCCGGCAACCGGCGCCGGACCCGACCCTTGATCCACTCCCTGCTCCATGATCTCCTCCTCCCGCTCGCTGCCCCTCTTACTGCACCTTTTGTTTCTAGCAGCCACCGTCACGGGGCAAGAACTCTCGCCAGGCTGACCAGGATCGCGGCGGTGGCGCCCCAGATTCGATGCTCTGCATAGTACAAGACCCAGAAGCTATGTCTCTGCCCGTCGATCACGACGGTCTCCCAGCGGTGATTCCCCGCATCCAGCACGAAGCTGAGCGGCATTTGAAAGACCTCGGCCACCTCGCGAGAGTCGAGCGCGAGCTCCACCGGGGGTTCGATCCAACCGACGAAAGGATGTACGAGAAACCCGGTCACGGTCTCGTGCAGAGGCAAACAACCCAGCAGTTCCACCTTGTCTGACGGCAACCCTATCTCCTCGAGGGCCTCGCGCATGGCAGCCGCCTCGGGCCCCTCGTCACCGGGCTCGACACGGCCTCCGGGGAAGCTGATCTGGGAGGCGTGGTTCTTGAGGTGAGCGGTCCGTTGAGTGAGAATCACGCTCGGGCCCTCGGGATGAGCCAACAGACCCACGAGAACGGCTGCCGGGACTCCCGAAGCCGAGCAGGACCCAGCAAGCTCGTCCGGTGGGCACGAGCCCTCCAGACGGCGCCTCAGTTCGTCACGGCCTGGCGGGGCGGACACAACGTACCCTCGGACCTCTGCGACGGATCAAGGAGACCACCTCTTTGCGCTGGGCCGGTGAGGCCCGAGCCTTTCCTGCTATGAGGGTAGTACCGGCGGCGTGTCGGCGCAACAGTGCGTGTACCGGGGTTGCACGCCTTCGCCTGTAACGATAACCTGACCACGCGGACCGCGCGCCCTCGAGACACCGGCGTACACGACCCACAGAAAGGAGGTGCCACAGCATGATCGTCCGGACGAAGACCTGACCGAGCGCCAGAACGTGCACGGGTTGCACGAAGCCATCGATCAGTGACCATCGACCAGCGACTAGACACGTCGCCGGCGAGCGCGCTGTGGGCTCCTCGGTCTAGCGGATAGATCCATCCCTTCTCCCCGGGCTGCTTGCGCAGGCTGACCCGCTCATCGGCGCTCGACCGACTAGGAGAAGACAAATGAGTCAAGCACCCACCGACTACCGTCCCATGTGGGAATCACTGGGACTGGACCTACCGGCACACGACGCCCTACTCGCCGCCCTCCCCGTCCTCTACGGCAATGCCTATCAGAACCAGACGAACCGACCCGAAGGCATGTCCTACTTCGATTTCGTGATGAGCGAGATCCACGGACTGCGGGTCAAGGAGCTCATGGATCACAAGGCGGCCGGGGGCACCGTGATCGGGACCTTCTGCCTCTACGTGCCCGAGGAGATCATCCGCGCCCTGGGCGGGCAATGTGTCGGCTTGTGCGCGGGCGCCGAATGGGCCTACGATAAAGTGGAACGTATCCTGCCCCAGAACACCTGCGCTCTCATCAAGTCCTTCATGGGCTTCAAGCTGGGCAAAGTCTGTCCGTATGCTGAAGCATGCGACCTGGTGATAGGCGAGACCACGTGCGACGGCAAGAAGAAGGCCTACGAGCTTCTCAACGATCTGGCTCCGCTGCACGTCATGGAGCTCCCGCAGATGAAACAACGGCATGACCGAATCCTTTGGCGCTCGGAGATCGAGCGCCTGGTCGCCAGGCTCGAGGACGTGAGCGGACGCAGGCTGACGGCGGAGAACCTTGCGGCTGCCATCAAAGAGGTCAACGACAAGCGCCGGGCCCTGCAGCGCCTGAATGCGACGCGCAAAGCCTCCCCCGCTCCCATCTCCGGCAAGGACGCCTTGCTCGCCGTCCAGGTGGCGTTCTACGACGACGTGCCGCGCTTCACCGCCATGGTGAATCAGATCGCCGGCGAGCTCGAAGCCCGGGTGGCCGTCGGTGAACGCGTGGCCCCCGCGGATGCTCCCCGCCTGCTGGTGACCGGAACGCCCATGTCTATCCCCAACTGGAAGACCTACGACCTGATCGAGAAGGCGGGCGCGGTGGTGGTCGCGGAAGAGATGTGCACCGGCTCGCGCTACTACTCGACGCTGGTGGACGAGGCCCCCACAGACCTTCCGGGCATGATCGACGCCCTCCGCGACAAGTACCTGGACATCAACTGCGCCTGCTTCACACCCAACCCGGGCAGGATGGACGACGTGATCCGTTTGGCCGAAGAGTACAAGGTCGACGGCATCGTACAGTACAACCTACAGTTCTGCACGCCCTACCAAATAGAAGCAACGGCCGTGGAACGCGCCGCTCAGGCTGCCGGCATCCCGACCCTGCGCATCGACACCGACTACTCCATGGGCGACGTCGGCCAGCTTTCCACTCGGGTGGAGGCCTTCCTGGAGATGATCGAGCGATGACGCGGAGCGATGACTCAACCACTTCAGCCCCGAAGGGCAGGTAGCCGTTGGAGAGCTCTCGAACATGTAGGTCATCTCTGAGACGATGCTCGGAGCAGCGAAGGTTAAACCTGTAAAGCAAAGGGGGGATCGTGGGTACATTCGTGGCGCTCTACAGTGTGTTGGCTTTTCTCGTCCCTGTGGTGGTCGTCGGGGCCATCGTCTACCTGATCTTCCGCCGCCGCAACGGTCAGGGGGGAATCACCGCCTATCATGCCCTGATCGCCTACTTCTACGCGGTCACGGCCGCAAGCATCTTCATCGGTGCTGTCGGGCTGGCCTATCTCTTGAACGTCGCCTTCGCCGAGTTCTATGACGGCGTCGAACTCCTCGGTAACACGACCACCGGATTCGCTCTGCTCGCTATCGGGGCGCTGCTCCTTCTCCTCCACTGGTGGGGCAGAAAGGTGATGGAGGATCGCCACGATACGGGCACGCGCACGGTGAAACGGGTCTACCTGTTCTCGATGCTGGCACTATCCAGCATCAGTGGCCTTGTGTCGATGCCGCTCGCCCTGGTGACCGGCGCCCGCTACTCCCTGGGGGACAGGTACTACGTGGACACGCCGAACACATACCTGGCAGTGGCGTTGGTCGTCGTGTTGGTGTGGAGCTACTACTTCTGGCGGGTGGCCAAGGAGTTGCGCGCCGACCGCTCGTAGCACTCCGCCACCGGGCTCCAAGGCAGGAAGAACGCCTCTCAAACAGTATTAGAAAGGATACGGAATCACGCGTCACACGAGCAGAAGGGGCGGAAGATGAGCGGGCGGAACATGAAGCGTTGGATCGGCCTGTTCGCGGCAATCGCGATCATAACGGCCTTTGTCCTCTTGACCGGTGTATTCCAGGTACTGCCCGGCTCCGGAGCAGAGACCGCTGCTGGAGCTGTGTCGGCGCCGCAAGTGGTGTCGACCGATCCTGTCGACAACCAGCCTGATTGCCCCATCTTCCAGACCTTCAAGGTGACCTTCGACCAGGACATGGATCCGGCCACCCTGACCGGCACCACTCTGTACATATATGTCGCGAGCGGATTCCCCTTGCCCGCGACCGTCACCTACGACGTAGCCACCAAGACGGCCACGCTCGTCCCACTCGCCAAGCTGACGGCAGGCAGCACGTACTTCGTCCGGCTGAGCGTGAACGTCAAGAGCAGCGCTGGGCTAAGCGTGCAGGGTGCGCCGCTCACCTGGTATTTCCACACGCTCCCTGCCATCCCGCCTCGCGTCCTCGGCAAATCTCCCGTGGATGGCGCGGTGAACTGCCCGGTCAGCCAGGTGATATCCATCACCTTCGACTCCCAGATGGACGGCACCAAGTTCACCCCCTTCTCCTTCTACTTCGCAAAACGCGGCGGTCCGGTACTCCCGGCCACCATCACCTACGACGCCCCCACCATGACCGCCATCTTGAAGCCGGTGCAGATCCTCGATGAGGCCTCCACGTATGACGTGACCCTCATCGGTACCGCCACGGGGATCAACGGCATGTTCGTGTACGGCGCGCCCATTACATGGAGCTTCAACACGGTCCTGGTCCAGCCGCCCTCAGTGATCACTAAGACCCCGGCCGACGGCGCCCAAGATCAGCCCCTCGATATCGTGTCCATGATCACGTTCGACCGCGACATGAACAAGAGCACCATCACCGCCGACAGCTTCTACCTCCAGAAAGTGGGCGGGGCTCGCGTGGACACCATCATGACCGCGAACGAGCGCGGAGCCACGCTCACTCCCAAGATCGACCTCGATCCCAGCACGACCTATCAGGTCACGCTGACCGCCGACGCGAAGAGCGTCAAGGGCGAAAGCGTGATCGGGGCCCCGATCACCTGGACGTTCAAGACCAAGGCCATTACTTCGCCGTATTCCGACGTTTCCACGAGTTATCGGTACTTCGCCGCCATCTACCAGTTGGAGAAGCGCGGGATCATCAGCGGTTTCAGCAACGGCACCTTCCGTCCGTCTAGCCTGGTGACCCGGCAGCAGTTCGCCAAGATGATCATCAAGGCTCTCGGGGTCCCCGTCTCGGGTTCCGAAGTCTGCCCGTTCACCGACGTGGTCGATCAGGTGGGCACCGATCCGCTGTATCCCTCGAAGTACGTGGCAGTGGGCGCTATCCGAGGAATCATCCAGGGCAAGACGGCCACCCTGTTTGCTCCTAACGACAACGTCACGCGCTATCAGGCCATCACCATGGTGATAAGGGCCATCGACAACATCGACAGGGGTCTCCTCAAGACCCCGCACCCCGGTTACCAAGCGACCTGGGACCCGAGCCTCAGCGCCACTCACGGTCAGAACGCACGCCTTGCTGAGTTCAACGGGTTGTTGGCCGAGCTGCCGCTGTCCCAGTTGAACCCTGCCGGCGCCATGACTCGTGGCGAGGTTGCTCAACTCCTCTGGAATCTGGTCAAATTCTTGCAGTAGCCTTTTTTGGCGAGCCGAGCCGCCCTGGCTCG
>MELN01000025.1:18443-25910 GCA_001768675.1 Actinobacteria bacterium RBG_16_64_13
GCGACGAGAGCCCAGCTCCGAGAAGAGCCATACCCGCGCCGACCAGCATGGCGATCTGGAACCCGTCCGCAAAAGCCGCGCCGCTACTTGACCCAGCCGATTCTCCCAGGAATATGATCCGGCCCCCCTCAGCACCAAGACTGCTCGCGGCGATGGCGCCCAGCACCGCGATGGAGATCCCCTGCCCGGTGAAACGCATGGTCGACAGAAACCCCGCGGCAAGACTCAGCTGCGACCGGTCGACGGAGCCCATGACCGCCGACATGTTGGGGGAACTGAAACCGGACATGCCCACTCCGATGGTCCCCAGGGCGAGCAGCACGCGCCATACCGACGACGAAGCGAACGCGAGCTGCACCATCCCGGCGGCGATCAGCACCATCCCCGCGGTCGCGGGAACGCGCGACCCTACCCTGCTGTCGGACAGCCGGCCCGAGACGGGGGAGAGCGCGGCCATCAGCACCGGCTGAACGAGCAGCATCAGGCCGGTCTCCTGGGGGGAGCGCCCTTGAGCTATCTCAAGAAAGACCGCCGTAAGTGTGGTCACCCCGAACACCGCTGTGTAATTGAGAAGGGCCGCGGAGTTGCCAAGGGCGAACACACGGTTCTTCCGGAGCAGGTCGAGATCGAGCATGGGGTCTCTGCGCCGGTCCTCCACCAGCGCGAAAGCCACGAAGAGAAGAACCGCGAGCGCAAGCAGCCCGATAGACCTTGTGCTGCCCCAGCCCCAGAGCGGCGAGAAGGTCAGCGGGATGAAGAGCGAGGCAAGTCCACCGGCCAGCAGCAGGGAGCCCGGCCAATCAAGAGACCCGGCGGAGGCCGCCGGTGCGGGAACCACCCCCGCGGCCATGCGATCGCGTCTCTCGATGCCGATGAGCCTCCAACAGGCGATGACCGTCAGCGCGGCGATCGGGGCATTGATGAGAAAGATCCACCGCCAACTCGCATGGGCCACGATAAGACCTCCCAGCACAGGTCCGGCGGTCAAGCCCACGTACACCGAGGTCAGGTTCAGACCCAGAGCGCGCCCGCGTTCGCCCGGTGGAAACGCGGCGGTCACGATCCCCGAGGCGGTGGCGAACATGAACGCTCCCCCCACCCCCTGAATGCAGCGGGCCACGATGAGGATCAGACCGCTGGGTGCGAAGGCCGCGAGGATCGACCCGAGTCCGAAGACGACGGTCCCCAGAAGGTAGTACCGCACCGGTCCCCTGGAGTCGGCCACCCGCCCGGCGGGAATCAGCAGCACGCTCGTGACCAGAAGATAGGCGGCCTGGACCCACAGGCCCTGCGAGTAGCTCAAATGGAGCTCGCCGCCGACGGAGGGCAACGCCACAGACACTATGCTGGCGTCGAAAGGAGTCATGAAGGTCCCGATGGACACCACGAGCAGCGCGTACCAACGGCGGCGCTGCAGTTCCGATGCTTCGTGACCGACCATCGGCCCACTATAGCAAGGCGGCGATTGACACCGCCGCCTGCCCGACTATGCTGTAGCCAGGTGCGGTGAGGATGATCCGCCCGATCTTCGCGATCCGAGGAGTGCCGGATGAGAGTAGAGAGATGGTCGCAGCGCCGCGGACTTTTGGCCGGGCGGCCGGCGCACCGGCCGGCCCGACCCGGGGCCCGTCTGCGGGCGCAGCGCCTTGCCTGCGCCGCCGTGCTGACCGCCACGCTGGCGGTGGCTCTCGTCTTGGTCTCAGCTGGAACCGCGCGCGCGGCGGACTGGACGGAGGTTCCCTTCCCACCGGCACAGACGGTCTGGGACGTCGCCCAGGACACGGCAGGCAACGTGTGGGTCACCACCCTCGAAGACGCGGGGACGTTGGGCCACGTGCTGGTTCTGTGGAACGGAGCGGCGGAATGGCAGGACGCCTGCGACGGGCTGGATTGGAGTGCTTTCCAATGGGACCACGGCCTCATAAGCATGGGTGACAAGCTGTTCCTGGTGGTAACGGGAGGCGCTTGCTACGCCCGCTCCGCCGGAGACACGGTGTGGCACCCCATCGGCTCCTCGCTTCCGTTCTACGATATCAGCGAATGGGACGGCTATTTGTGGGGGGGGAGCGGGTATCTGGGAGTGGTCCGGCTGGATCCGGCTACGGAGCAGACCGAGGCCGTCAACGCCGGCCTGCCGATGGTGGGCGACAACCTGGACAACACAAAGGACTTCTGGGCTCCGAGAGGCAACGGGGACTACCTTTACGTCGGGTTCACCGTGACCGACGAAGTGGCGTCGGACCCGACCTTCGGGGGGGTCGGGGTGTATCGGCTGGCACGGGGTAGCGCCACCTGGGAGGACACCGGGCTCAAGGTCATGCCGCTGGGGACCGACTTCGGATCCGAGCGAGGGACCGGCGGCTTGGAGTGGGGAGTATGGGGCGTGGCGGTCATGGACGGGTACGTGCTCGCCGAGATCTCGGCTCCAAGCGAAGCCCTCACAAGCAGGCTCTTCCTTTTCGACGAGCGGGCCGGCACATGGACGACCGTCTCTCTGCCGTCGGAGCAGCCGGTCTGGTATTACCTCAATTCCGAGGTGAATTGCTTCGCCCGGGACGGGGAGTTCTACTTCCCCGCGGGTCTGGCCGAGGATGGTGCTCTGTTTGACGTCTTCGCTCCCACATCTCAGTCGTGGCGCCAGGGAGTCCGAGTGTCAGGGACCGCTTGGGCCCCGCTGGGTAACACGGCCCAGGCAGTGGGCGACGAACTGCTGGTCGGCTCGAGGGCGAGCGACGGGACGGGCGGCACGGGCACCACTGGCGACGGAGCCACCCTGACAACGGAGGCCAGCTTCGTGGAGTCGGTTCCCCTGCCTACGCAGATCTCCAAGGATCCCGCGGTGATCGGAACCAACTTCGGGCTGGCTTTGCTCTTCGCCTTGGTGTTCGGCTTCACCTCCACCCTCTTCAACAGCACTCTCAAATCCAACGGCGATCGGATAGCAAGGGCTTTCTCACCACTCGGTCGCGCAGGGAGAGCGGTCGGAGTAACGGCCGGGCCTCACCTGCGCCGCTTCGGGAACTGGCTGAGGGCGTTCACCTTCCGTTCCGCCGCGATGAGGCGCGCGACGGCGCGCATGCCACGTCTGAGCAGGAGGTGGCGAGAGCGGGCCGCCATCGTGCTCGTCGCGGCGCTGATCTACGCCTTCCTCGACCCCACGTTCGGCTTCTCGGGCCACGGTGTCAACATATTCTTCTCGCTGCTGATTTCGGTGACAATCGTGACTGCAGCCTACGAGGGCACCCAGGCCGTCACCAGCTCCAGGGGCTTCCGCATCCCGGCCGCCCTCAAGCTGTTCCCAGCCGCCATCGCCATCGCCATCCTTTGTGTTCTCCTCTCGCGTCTCTCCGGGTTCACGCCGGGCTATCTGTACGGCTTTGTGGGAGGGCTGGCCTTCTTGGGAGCGCAGCAGCCCGACAAACGAAGGCACGGGCGGATCGTGTTGGTGGGAGCCACGTGCCTTCTGGCCGTGAGCATGGCGGCATGGTTCCTGGCCATTCCCGTCGCCAGGGCTGCCGAGGCCGGTTCCGGGTGGGCCGCGGTGATCCAGAGTATGTGCGCCGCCACCTTCGTGGCCGGGCTCGAAGGGGTGCTGTTCGGCCTGGTTCCACTGACCTTCCTCGACGGGGGAGCCCTCTTCCATTGGAACAAGGTCCTCTGGGCGAGCCTCTTCGGGGTCGCCACCTTCCTGTTCTGGCACGTGCTCCTCAACAAGAACAGCAAGTACGGCGCGGCCTTCGAACAGACCAACACCCAAGTCGTGCTTGCCTTGCTCGGTTTTTGGACGCTGATCACCGTAGGCACCTTCCTGCTGCTCCGGCAGAAACGACCCGGAACCGCGCCACCCCCGCCGCCACCGCCGGCGCGGTGGTGGTAGGCTTGTCTCATGCTCACAACAAGCCTGGCCGAAAGTTCGGCGACTAGGCGCACACGAGGAGATACCAGGAAGGGTGGAGAAACCACTTGCCGGTAGGACCCGGGTTGCATTGCAGGCCGGCCTGATGGTCCTTGGCCTCGTGATGATCGCCATCCCCCCGCTGGCCATGGCGTTGCAGGGCTTTGCCAAAACGCCCGCTTCATTGACCGTTCTCCGCATGGCCGCACTCGAGGCGTTCACGCTCGTGGTCGCCGACCTGGTCACCGGCGCCTTCCGCCCTTGGCTCAATCGCGTGTTCAAAGCCCGCAAGGTGCAGCGATTCCACACGGTAGTCGCCCTGACCGGCTTCTCCTTGGCCATCGCCCACGGGACCATCGCGTTGATCCAGGGGGTATCCACGTATGTGCAAGCCGCCGTGTGGCTGGGACCGGTGGTCGTATTCCTGCTCTTCGCGGCCATCCTCACGGCATTGACACGCCGCCGGCTCCGGCGGTCCTGGCGCTGGGTGCACCGCGCGAACTACCTGCTCTTCGCGATCGTTCTCGTCCACAGCTTGGTCAACGGGTACAACCTGCAAACACAGGTCTTTCTGAAGGTGATCTTCGGGGTCTACGCCGCGGTGTTCTTAGCCGGTTTCTACTACCGGCTGAACGCCCTGCTCAAGACCCGACGGCGACCGGCGTAGACAGGCGGTGAAGCCGCGGATCCGGGTGGACGGTCTTCCTACGCCCGGTTCGCCCCCATGGCCAGACCGCCGGCAGCCAGGAGCATCGCCCCGGGGAAGAGCCAGGTAGGGCCGAGAATGAACCCCACGACGCCACAGAACAGCAGCAGAAACGCCGCGGCTCCACGCGAGCGGGTCGCCACGATGCCGCCTATTATCCCGAGCAGCCCGAGAACGACCCCGATGATCAGCCCCACCTCCGGCCTGCCGAGATCGGTCCCTAAGGCCGACCAATTGATATCGTTCGGCATCTTGTAGGTGAGATACGGGGCCAGCCCTCCCCATATGACGCCCAAGATCCCACCGGCGACGCCCAGCCCCTGTGCCGCGCGTGCGACTCCTCCGGCCGGTTGGCCGACTCCCCTCTGCTGAGCCATCGGGCCGTACCCTGGTTGGCGTGCTCCCACGACCATGTCGGCCCCGCAGTTCGCGCAGAAGCGTATCCCGTCGATGTTCTGAGCGCCGCACATCTTGCAGAATGCCATGGCCCCTCCATATCACCCGTGTGCCGGACACTTACCGATTCCAACATACCGCCCCGCGCCATGCGTAACAACGGGCGCGAGGCTTCGGCTCGGTCGGGGTAGACCCCCTACTTCAGTCTAAGGTTGTACAGCATCTGGGCGACCTCGCCACGGGTGGCGGTTGCCGTGACGCTCCAGGCCGCGCCCATCCCGATCAGGCCGCTCAGTAGGCCGTTGTAATCGGCTATGCGAAGATTCTCCCCGTGGGGCTCGCCCACTCCCGTGAACAACGACGGTGTGCCGGGCGGGGGGCCCTCCAGCGTGCCCGTTAGCAGGCTTTTCGCGCCGCGGACGATCATGCTCACCGCCTGATCGCGCCGGATGGGGTTCCAGGGTGCGAACAGGGTCCCGGCTGCGTTGATTCCCAGGGTGATTCCGTTGTCGAAGGCCGTCTGCACGTACTTGTGGGGATAGCCGTTGGCGTTGGGGCTGCCCAAGTCGGTGAACTGCGTCGGCGTAGCGGCGCCCGGAACGATGCCCAGCGCGCCGACGATCAGTTTGGCGAACTGCGCCCGATTCAAAGTGGCGTCAGGCCGGTAGGTGCCGTCCAGGAAACCGCCGGCGATACCGGCCACGGCCAAGCTCTCGATGGCGGTCTCATACGGAGAGGAGCCGATGTCGCTGAAGCCCGGTCCGGATGGATCGGTCGCCGGTACTGCTGCCGTCAGGATCACGCCCTCATCGCCGACGGCCCACGCGGCAGCACCCGCGCTCGTCACCGACCGGAGCGTCGCGCTGGTCCCGGTAGTCTGGAGGACCCATGGCAGTCCGCGACGCGTGGTCTCGAGGATGACGCCTTTCTCACCCACACCCCAGCCGACGCCCGAGGGAGCGAAGTTCACGTCGAGAAGAGCGGCGGTAGTACCCGAAGGCTGGCTCCACCAGGTGGCGCCGCCGTCCACCGTCACGAAGATGGCGCCAAAGTCACCGACCGCCCAACCATGCTGCCGATCGGCGAACCACACGCCGTGAAGGTCGATGCCGGTCGAGGGAAGACCGTGAACCTGGCGGGTCCAAGTCGCGCCCCCATCGTGCGTGACCAGGATCAGAGGCGTCTGATCGGAGGGCCCCGCAAAGCCGACCGCCCAGCCATACTCCGCGTCGACCATGAACACCGACTCCAGCGAGGAGTTCTCAGGCTTGGGATAGTCCGCTTCTTTCCAGTCGCTCCCGTTCTCCGTGTAGACGATGCGCGGGTAGGTGATCCCGATGAATCCTACCCAGCCGCCCACCGCGCAGCCGTGTGCCGCGTCAGCCATGGCCAGGGAGGAATAGCCCCAGTTGTTGTCGCGGAATTCGAAGGAGCCCTCGGCCTGGAGCTTCCATGTCACGCCACCATCGCTGGTGGAGATGATGGTCCCGTCGCTGAGCGCCGCCCAGCCGCGAAGCGTGTCGATGAAGTCCACCGTGGTCGCGGTGCGGAAGTTCCAGCCCACGGAGACGTTGCCCGTCTCGTGGCTGGTGGAGTACTGCCAGTTGGCGCCGGCCGATGTGGTGCGACCGATTATGGCCGTGTCTTCAAACCCCACCTGTCCGGGGGGGACAAAGGTGGCGCCGCCCACCCAGCCGTGCGTAGCGCCGACGAGATCCGCGGCGAAGTAGTTGATGTTCTTGGCCCCCTGAACCGCCGTCCAGGTGCTCGCTTCAGCTGGTTGGGAAGACAGGAAAAGGAAGCCGAGAGCCCCCATGATCATCAGGACCGCCAGACAGAGCTTTCGCACGGGAATCACCTCTTGTGCCGTAAGAGCGACGTTGAAGCATCACGTTGTCGTGACGCCACCTTTATGGGTCACGTTCCCTGGAAGCGACGAAGAGAAACGAGGCGGCCCAGCTGCAGTCCTGACGCGGAGCGGCGCCGGCAAGACACGAGCTGCTAGCCGTCTACGTCCGGCGGGTCGTCGGAGAGGCCAAGGGCGCCAAGCTCCATCTGCTCCTGCACATCGCCGCCGCGTTGAAGCCGCGGGGCCCTGCGGAAGGTGACATTCGCGTGGCGCGACGGGTAGTCGATGCCGGCGCCGCCCAACAGCTCGGCCACGGTGAGAATCTGCAGGCGCGGGTGCTTGGTGTTCCAGCCGGGGGAGCTGTAGAAGCCGGCAGATGCGGCTTCGGTCCGCATAGGCTGAGTGGGTTCCTTCATGGAGATGAGCACCCCGATCTCGGCCTGCTCGCGGGTGAGCACACCCGCGAGATCGCGCACGTGCGCTACGTTCACCGCTTCTCCGGCCTTGACGGAAATGATCACTTGTTTGGTCTTGCCTTTGGCCTCGTCGTGGAAGTAGAGGCGGCCGTCGATGCCCCGGTCGGCACCTTTCTTGTGCTCCACAGGGCGGGCGCCCACGAGT
>MELN01000025.1:25936-26117 GCA_001768675.1 Actinobacteria bacterium RBG_16_64_13
CGTGGGCCGGGTAACGATGAACCTGGCGTACTTCGATTCGCTCATATGTCCAGGCCGCCGTCGACAGAAAGCACGTTGCCGTTGACGAACGAGGCTTCTTCGCAGCAGAGCCAGATCACGACCCTGGCCACGTCGTCCGGCACGCCCATCACCGCAAGGGGAGGCCCGTCTTCCACGGCGC
>MELN01000025.1:26150-26498 GCA_001768675.1 Actinobacteria bacterium RBG_16_64_13
TAGGCCCCGGGCACACCGCGTTCACCCGTATGCCGAAAGTCTTGTTCTCGCTCGCTGCCAACTTGGTGAGATACACGATGCCGGCTTTGCTCGGACCGTAGGCGCCGAAGTTCGGGATCACGTGGAGACCGGCGGTGGAGGAAGTGTTGACGATCACCCCTGAGCCCTGTTCCCGCATCTGCCTCAGTTCGTGTTTCAGACAGAGGAACACACCTTTGAGGTTGGTGTCGACCACACAGTCCCAATCGGATTCGGCCAGTTCGGTCAACGGGTTGAAAGGTATGGTCACGCCGTCCGGGCCCACACCGGCATTGTTGAAAGCGAAATCGAGGCTCCCGAACTCCGCCA
>MELN01000025.1:26529-26782 GCA_001768675.1 Actinobacteria bacterium RBG_16_64_13
TGGGCCTCGTCGGACACGTCGCACTGTACCCAGATCGCCTCACCGCCGAGGTCCTGGATCTGCTTCGCGGTTTCCTCGGCCGCCGCCAGGCTGCGCGCCGTGACGACCACCACCCGTGCGCCCTCGCGCGCGAACGCCAAAGCCGTCGCCTTGCCGATACCCGAAGCGCCGCCGGTCACTATTGCGACCTTACCCTGCATGCCTGTAGCCATTGGACTCACCTATCTCCCCATGGGATTACCCAGATGAGTCT
>MELN01000025.1:26808-28047 GCA_001768675.1 Actinobacteria bacterium RBG_16_64_13
GTGGGGAGTCTCGCGCGACCGGACCGGGGTCGAGGTCGCCCGCGTGGCGGGCGGGGAACACCAGCGGGCGGCCTCCGCCTGCGTACTGACCCTAAGCGGTCCCCCCTGTCGCGTCGCTTGGGGTCCCGGGAGACGGAGGATCGCTAGGCACGACCGCGCCCTCCTCTACCGCGTCGAGCATGATCCACTTCTTGCCCCGTCTCGGATGGAGATAGGCGTAGTAGTAGATGAGCGCGCCTATAGCCGAGCCCACCACGATCACGAGGTCCTTCCATTGCAGCTGAGTCAGCTTCACCAGCATGTAGACCACGCCGACGATGGAGATGCACGGCCACACCGGCCACATGGGCATCTTGTAGTGCGGGGGAAGATCCTTGAATCGAAGCCGGACCGCGATGGACGACGAAGCTATCAGGATGTAGGTGAAACCAAGCACGACCCCCGTGAAGGTGACCACATAGGTCTTGTCGGTCGTCGCGCACAGTATCGCCCCGATGACGGCCATGACGATCGCGGCCACCCAGGGCGACTTGAACTTCGGATGTACCTGAGCCAGCCAGGCGCTGATGGGCTCGGGCCAGACTTTGTCCCGTCCTGAGCCGAAGACGATGCGGCTCATCAGCACCACGATGGCCAGACAGGCGTTGAATATGGCCACGAACACCAACAGGCTTATGATGGTGTTGAAGGTGTCGTTGCCCAGGGTCGTCAATATGTACTGCATGGGCGACGGGGCCGCCATGAACTCCGACAGGGACGGCGCCCCCACGATCGCGGCCGTGACCGGGATCAGTTCCACCAGCACCGTGATGAGCAACGTCCACAGGATCGCGCGCGCGATGTTCTTCCTGGCGCCTTTGGTCTCCTCAGAGAAGACGATCGCGCCGCCATAGCCGTTGTACGAGAATATGGCGAAGACCACGGCGGTCATTACCAAGCCGAAGCCGATTCCCACCTGGGTGCCGGCCTCGTCGAACGCCACCGGGTCGATCAGCACAGACCCAGACTGGTGGACGTGCGCGAAGCCCAAGATGGTGATCGAGAGAACGGCGATGAGCTCGATCCCGAGAAGGACGCCTTGGATGACGGAGTTCGTCTTTATCTGCAGGACCGCCAAGCCGCCGACCACCAACATCATGACGGCCGCGACCAGATTCTGGTTCGCCCCCTCCCAGATGACCGACAGGTACTGGCTCGCGCCCAGGGCGATGGAACTCGGGATGACGATGACCGAGATCA
>MELN01000025.1:28057-36507 GCA_001768675.1 Actinobacteria bacterium RBG_16_64_13
GAGTGATATGAAGCCGAGAGGGCGCCCGAGAGATCGTGAGACGAGCGCCCATTCCCCTCCCGTCACCGGAAATGCCGTGCCCGCTTCGGCGTAGGCGAAGGCCATCCCCACGCCTATCACCCCGGCTATGATGAACGCCCAGAAAGCGCCGGTGCCCGCGAAGATGAAAGCGATGGGAGCGACGATGAAGACAGACGCGGTCGGAGCCACGCCCGATATGGTCATCATTACGTTGCCGAGGACGTGGAGACCCCGGTCGAGTTCCTGCCTGTAGTGCCCTCGATGCTGCTGACTGTCCCTATCCACTCTGTCAGACCTCCTCAAGGTTCGAACGTACGCGACGCGTCCCCTACGTCTCTGGCCCCGTCATAAGCACCCCCGGCGTTCGTTGCCCGACTCGCAACCCAGCATCGACCTACGCTAAGGTCACTCTATGCGCGGACATCAGCCCGCAGACGCGCTCGTGAGGGAGCGCGGGAACTCTACGCCCGCCGCAGCCGACCATGTCGGTGTTGGCCACCAGAACATTGAGCACGGCTTCTTCCACGGCGAAGACCACCGCCGCATACAGCGAGTCGCATTCTCCCCATGGGATCCACTGCTGCGACTCACGCGCCGCGGGCTGTCCGAGCAGCGTGGCTGGGCCGGAGGTCACGCTGCCGGGATTGCCCGTGGAGAAGGCCAGGAATATGTCCCCCGAGAAGTGGGAGCTGGTGGTGCCGGTCCTTGCGAGACCGAGCGGCACCCGCCGCGCGAGGGCCTTGCACTGGCCTGGGAGGAGGGGAGCGTCGGTAGCGACGATGGTGATGCACGAGCCCGCGCCCGGCGGGGCGAGCCACGACACGTCGTCGAGCGGGTCGTTTTCGCGCAGGTGGATGCCGATTGGGACCCCCGCGATGGTCAGCTCGGGACGCCAGCCGAAGTTGGCCTGCATGAAGACGCCGACCGTGTACTCGCTGTCGCCGAAACGGATCCGCCGGGAGGCGGTGCCCGAGCCTCCCTTGAACCCGTAGCAGATCATCCCCGTGCCACCCCCCACCGAGCCTTCCTCTATGGGGCCGCCGTGCGCCCCTTCCAGAGCCTCGTACGCGTGTTCGGGCGTGACGTGAAGCCCGTTGGTGTCGTTCAGATAGCCGTCCCACGTCTCGGCGACAACGGGCAGGGCCCAGAGTTTGGCGAGACTGGGGTGCTTAGCGGTCAGCCAACGGATCGCCCCCGAGTGCGCGGCACCCACCGAGTGGGTGTTGGTGATCAGGATGGGGGTGGAGAGGAATCCTGTCTCCTCGATCAAGGTCGTGCCCGTCATTTCGCCGTTACCGTTGAAGGAGAACCAGCCGGCCTGCACCGGATCGGCCGTCCCCTTCCGGCCGCGCGGATGGATGGCGGTCACGCCGGTGCGCACAGGACCTTGTCCTTCTGCGAGCGGGCCCTCTCCCGAGATGAGAGTGGTATAGCCGACCTCTACCCCAGGTACATCTGTGATCGCGTTGTAGGGTCCCGGGTCTCCCTGAAGCGGTATGCCCAGAGCGCGGGCTCGCAGGTGACCCAAGGGCGTGCGGGTCAGGGGACCGGCACCGGCGGGTGATGCTTGAGCCGGGCTGGGCGGCATAGTCGCTCCTCTCCGTCCGATGAGCGGCTGCAGAGCGGCTGGAACGCACCGCGTATGTCCGACTGCCGGTCCCCTGCAACCGGTGGCAGCCCTATCTTTGCCAATCAATTACAAATAATAAAGCGGCTGTAAACGCCTTCTGATAGGCGAAAGACAGCCATTATTAGCTGACTGATCATAAGCAAAGAAGGAGACCAGGCACGCGAAGGAACCGAACCAAAGAGGAGGGACTATTCCCGCAGATCGAGACCCGTCACCAGGCGCGCGTAAGCCAACACCATGCCTTTGGCCACGGCTCGGTCGAAGGTGGGGTCGTTCTGCATCATGCGGATCCCGCAGATGTCCTCAAGCGCCACCAGCGTCTGAGCAACGGTGCGCACATCGGCCTTCAGCGTGAACGCACCGGCAGCCACGCCCAGTTCGAGGATGTTCTCGTACAGAAGCTCCTGTTGCTTGTAGAGGGTCGTCATGAGCACGGAGAACAACTCACTGCCCCCGGCCCGCTGGGTCCCCTCCCAAAGGAGCCTGGTTTCTGGATCGTCCGGACCAGACGCGACGCCGGAATCGATTGTGGCGACGAGTCGCTCCACCGGGTCTGGGATAGCGCGAGCCTGGACCATCCGGTTGGTGTAGAACCGCTGGATCGCCTGCCGGTGGGCGTCATGCAGAAGCTCGTCAACGTCGCTGTAGTAGTACCGGACGGTGTTGGGCGAAACCCCCGCCTCGTGTGCGACATCCTCCACGCGCACCGAGGCCGCGCCATGCCTCACGATGGCACGCTGCGCGGCTTCCGTCAGTTGTTCGCGACGCGCTGTCTGGTCTTTCTTTCTGGCCACGGGTGGAAGTATATACAATCGCGGCCCCGAGCCGAAAACGCCGAACGCACCAAAACTTGGACCGGCTCTGCAAAGAATGCGTGCCGGGAGATGAACTGTGCCCGCAGTCCGTGTATCCTGGCGTCAGTCAAGTCGCTGCCCCGCTCACACGAAAGGAGGACGCATGTCGGACCCGTCGCGTTGGATTACCGTCGGCGAACTGGCCCAAGCGTTTGCTCCCGACAACAACACTCCGCGGTCCACCGACGAGCTCGCCGGTAGGACGATCACCCTTCATCTGGAGAACGGCCAGGTCGTCGAGCACCGTTTCGATACCGATGCCAAGCTGGCATGGAGAATGATCGAAGGCTCCGGCCAAGGTCGCGAGGCAGAGGAGAGCTACGTCGCCACGAAGGTGCGTGAAGACGTCTACTTCGTCGACTTCATCCGCCACCTCGAGCATGCGACCACTGTCAGTCTGATCCTCGATCTCGGCCTGGGGATCGTAACCGTGCTCGTCGCCAGGCTGCCCGAGGAGGCAGAAACCAGACTACCGCTGGCGACACGGCTCGCCCAAGGCAAAGAACTCACCGCGGTCAGGGCCGTCTTCTTGAGCGGGGCGGTAGACAAGCCGTTCACGTCCGCGACTCCGCGCCACCAGCCAACGTCCGAGTTGGTGGGCAAGAGGGTCGAGTACACCTACAGCCCGACAGAGCGCTACGAACACATCTACCTAAACGAGGACTACTACACGTGGCACTGTCTGCTGGGGTCCGAAAAGGGCCTGGGTGATACCGACCGCTGCCATTACCACAAACTGGCTGACGACCTCTTCTTGTTCGTGTGGAGGGAGAAGATCGTGCCGACGCTTGGCGTCGTGGTGGTGGACTTCGACATCATGAGAACGGTGGGCAAGATCTTTGGCTACCAGGGCTCAGACCTGGACAAGCTCGCCAACTTCCCGGTCGGCGCTCACGCGCGCCTGCTCAATGTGACCGTCCGCTCCTGAGGGAGCCCGCCCGGAGAGCGTCAGGGCTGCGCTAGGGTAGGTGGTACAGCGTTCCCTCGGTGGACCCGCCGTACTCGGAGGGCGACACGACCCTGCCGTTCGCGGCCACCCAATCCAACGTAGCCTGCAGTATCGCCTTTGTGCTCTCCGAAGACTCACCCGACGCCGGGGAAGAAGAGCCGGAGCCGCTACCTTCTGCGATCAGGACATAGCGCAGTTCTCCTCCCGCGACGAGAGCCGCGAGCCGGCCCGCAGTGGGAAAGGGATCGCGGCTCTTGTATCCGCCGATGGTCACCACGGGCTCTCCGGTGGCAAGGATGATCGGTACGGAAGCGGTGGAGGTCTGCACCGCCACCAGGAACTTGGCGCCTTGCCGGTGGGCCTCCAGGTAGCCGACGAGTGCTGCATCGACACCGAGGTCCTCACCGCCACGAGTGGTCGCGGAGTCGTCGGTTGCCGCGCCCGAAGGCGGATCAGACGGCGAGACCCCGGGGAAGAGGCTCTGCAGCCCGGCAGGGCCCGGCCCGGCGGCGGCGGCGTTCCCGGTGACGCTCCGCGAGATGGTGCTGAGGTCGTAGGCCAGGGGACCGGCAAGCAGCGCCGCGACACCTAGTATGGCGACAGCCCCCAAAGGGAACCGCCGAGTTCGCGCGGCCAACGGCACCACTCGTACCAGCAACAAGCCCAAGGCAGCGGCCCCACCGAGCGCTGCGACCGCCGTCGCCAGCCCGGGGGCATACCCGGAGACGCGCCCGAGAAGAACCACGGACCAGGCGCGGTGCCGGCTACTGCCGCCGGCAGCAGCCATGTCGCCCAGGGCCGGCCGCGCCCCTGCCGCCACAATTCCACACAGCCGGAGCCGGCCAAAGCGGCCACTGCGGGCGCCAAGACTACAGTGTAGTAAGAATGGAACGTTCCCTGCGCAAAGCCGAAGACACCGATCATGACGAGGGTCCACAGGCCCCAAAGCAAGTATCCCGCCCGCTTCTTGTCCGTGCGAGGCGCCCGGCGGGTGGCCCACAAGCCGGCCACCAGACCCACCAGGGCCAACGGGATGAACCATGAGACCTGTCCCCCGAGCGCGGTGTTGAAGATCCGCAGCACGCCCGGGTCCCCGCTCATGTTGGACGCAGCGGTGGTGCCACCCAGGTATCCTCCGCTGCGGCCAAAGACCAAGTCGAGCCACGAATTACCGGTGGTGCCCCCCACGTAGGGACGGGTGGCGTCCGGCCACAACTCGACTACGGCCAGCCACCAGCCTGAGGCCACGATAATGGCCACAAGGGGAGCCACCAGGTGCAGGAGTCTGCGGCCAAGCTTGCCAGGGCCGCAGGCGAGATAGACAACCACGAAGGGTGGCACGACCAAGAAAGCCATGAGCAGCTTGGTAAGAAACGCGAATCCCAGAGCCGCCCCGGCAAGACCGAATCGCCAGGTCGAGCCGCGCTCCACCGCCGACCAGACAGCCCACGCGGCGAGCAAGAGAAGAAGCGTGAGCATCGCATCTGGATTGTCGTAGCGGAAGATCAACACCGAGACGGGAGTAAGCGCAAAGGCGAGAGCGGCGATGAGCGCGGCCACGTCGCCCGCCCAGCGGCGCACGAGCCGGTGAAGGATCAACACCGACGCCACTCCGGCCAGCGCCTGCGGCAGCAACATGCTCCAGCTGGAGAAGCCGAACAGCCTCGCGGATAGGGCCATGACCCAAATGGAGACCGGCGGCTTGTCGATCGTGATGAACGAGCCAGGATCGAGCGACCCGAAGAAGAAGGCCTTCCAGCTTACCGTGGCGCTCTTGACGGCGGCCGCGTAGTAGCTGTTGGCCATGCCGTTCCGGGAGAGCGACCAACTGTAGACCAGAAGAGCGAGGACCGCGATCGCGGCCAAGCCGGCGATCGCCCACCAAGGACGGCGCCCGGAGCCACCCGGCCGCGGGCGAGCCATCCTCTTCGGCCACCGCGTCAACCGACGAATATCTCCAGACGGGATGGCGCCGTGAGCGCGCTCAGTTCGTTGGTGAACGCCGTCCAGTCGAACGTGGGCTGTTTGTGGTAGTGGTACTGAAGGTTCACCTTGCCGTCGACCATGGACATGGACTCCATTTTGAGACCCTTCAGCCTCGTGGCCAGAAAGTCCTTGACCTTGGCTTCGATCTGGGCGAAGTCGGCCTGTTCGAGCGAGATCATGAGGCCGCCCCGACTGCCCCCCGCGAAACGGCGCCGCAGAAGCCAGTTGCCTCCCAGCACCAGGAACGCGACCACCATGAGTAGAGCGATCACCATGAAGTTACCGGTCGCGGCCCCGATAGAGGAGGCTATGAGCAGGAGAAGGAAGCCGATCTCAGCCGGATCCTTCACCGGGGTGCGAAAGCGCACGAACGACAAGGCGCCCAACAGGCCCAGGGAGAGAGGTATGGACGTCTGGATCCCCAGGAAGAGGACGGTGATCGCGGGGCCTCCGAGCAAGAACATGCGGTGAACGCCCGCGCCTATGTGCCGTGACCCGTAGAACAGCTGGTACATGAAGTATGCGGCCAGGGAGAAGACTAGGGAGAAGGCCAGGGCGATTATCGCTTCGGTCCAGCTAAGCGAAGACAGCATCCCCTGCCAAGTCGAGGTCAGTTGCTCCCACATGTCGCCACCTCTCTGTTCGGTTCTGGCACAGCACTGGACGGCTCCGCGTACATCGTCCCTGAGGGCCACAGCCGCGAGACACTGCCCAGCTCACCGGCATGTGCCTGGAGACTGGACGAGTACTTGGAATACCTGGTCCAGGAAGATCCCAGCTCTTCCACGTTCCTAAGGGAGTAAGGGAGATCGATCGATGAGCTCTTCACTTCCACCACCGCTCCTGGAAGCTCGAGGTTCCGTTCCCCGAGGCCGGCGCCCGGCATGACCATCGTGGAGCGGATGTGCGCGTCGAGAGCCACTCGGAGGCCCTTGCGCGGCTCGACGAAGCGGTAGCGCCAATACGAAACGACTATGACCGGCTGGAGCCGCTTGGCGCTGAAGAAACCGAACCCCGCCATGGTCTGCAACAGGACGCTCGCGGGCACTATCCCGCGCGGCAGAGCCTCGAGCGCTACAAGACCGGCCGGAACATCAAGCGCCTCTCTCTGCTTGGTCGAGGCGAACCCCCGTCGGGACTTGAGCTCCAACCAGACGCGCGCGGTCTCGTCGTGTTCGGTGCCATACCAGCGGATACGCACCTTGTCTTTGGCGAAGTCCCCGGCCAACGATCGTTCGTGCTGGTCGAGATCGGCCGTGTCGAAGTAGAGGCTGTTGATCTGTTCCTGCGGGTAATCGCGGTCCCAGCGGCAGGTACGGCGCAGCAGGGCAAGGGCCGCGCCGATGCGGCTCGGGGCCACGAAGAACTTCTGCTCGACTCTGCCCGCCGACAAGCCGCTATCCTCCCCCGGGCGGAGCGTCCCAGCCGGGCATGGGTCGTTGACCGCCTCCGGGCGGCGAGCCGGGCACGTTCAGCGGCCCTCCGGGGCCACCGACGCCGACGATACCGCCGTTCCCGCTGCCGTCACCCCTGCCGGCCGGCTGGTCGCCGCTCAACTGGGCCGCGATGGAAGCCGTCCGCCGCTCGATGAAGTAGACGAGGCCGATGAACCTGCCCCCCAGGTTCCTCCCGCCGATCATGGCGGATGACTCCAGGTTCTGGGTCAGACCCCTTTCGAAAGCCTCCGCGCTGAAGAGGAGACTTGCGTCCTTCTGCACGTATGGCCTGATGACCGCGGCGATCTGCTCGATCCTCGCGGTCATGTGCTCCAGAGAGAAAGGCCAGTCGAGCAGCTGCCCCAGGTACTCGTGGTAGGTCGCCATGAATTCCGGCTCGTCGACGAGGTGCTCGATGAGCGGGTACTTGTACACCGCGGCGGCAGTGGGCTCGTCGACGTAGAAGCCGAGCAATTGCTCCTCGTTCAGCCCGGAATCGAACCCGCCGAAGCTCATGTTCAGGTCCCAGGGAACAATCGAGAATTTGCCCCCATCCTCGTACAGGTAGTAGTTGTGCCCCATCCCGATGTAGTTGTCCAAGTGCACCAAAGCGACCGAGACTGCCAGAAACCGCAGGATCTCGTCGATGTCGAGCACCCTTTCGAGATCGGCCGCAGAAACCTCGCGTGGACGGGAATTGAGGATCTCGAGCAGCTCGTAGAGCCTGGAGTGGTCGGCATTGTCCTCGTTGGTCCGCAGCCCCGCCGAGTCCAGAAGTCCGGTGCCGAAGTCAGAGAAGCGCCCCATGCCTGGCGGGAATCGCCCACCGGCGTCGGACGTGTCGGTGGTCACATCTTCAGCTGACGTGTCCAGGCGGCCCGGGATCCACCCGACGTCATCGCCCAGCCTCTCGATGATCTCTTCGAGGTCGCCCCCGCCCACGTTGAGCGACTCGGTGGTCGTAGTGGTGGTGGCGGCAGCGCTCTGGCCCGTCTCGGCAGCGGCCGTTTGAGCCAGGGCGTCCTCCTCCGTCCAGTCGAGTCTGCCGGCCACGATCTCGGGCTTGTAGAGGTTGCCATTGCCGTCGGAGAAATGCTCGTCCACGAAAGTGCCGTCCACGGCCTCGACCTCGGTGTAGACCCCCAGATGAGTCTCGTTAACCCAGAGGTCGACAAAGCAGGCCCTCGGAGCAGGAACGCCCATCTCGGCCATGAGCTCGTAGCCGAGGAACTCTTTCATCAAGGTGGGGTCGCTGAATCCGTTGTTGTAGACGAGCTTCTTGATGCCGTGATACGACCGGGACGAATTGAAGAAGTTGAAATCGACCTTGAGGCCTGCCCGGAACTTCCTGGCCATGGACGCGGACATCAACGAGCTGCTGCCTTTGGTGCGTACCGCGACGTCCCGCACTTGTTCGTCGTCGATCCAGATGTCGGCTCGGTAGTAGTTTTTGCCGACGATATCCGACTGCATCGCGCTCCAGTCAGCCTCGTCCATGAAGATGCGAACGGTCAGCACCCGATCATCCGGGAAGAGATCGCTGTATCGGTCGGAGAGAATGCCGGCGTAGTCAC
>MELN01000025.1:36581-38277 GCA_001768675.1 Actinobacteria bacterium RBG_16_64_13
GATGACGCCAAAGACGCCCCTGCCAAAGAGACTCGGGCCCAAGAAGGATCTCCTCCTGCTTTCAATCAGCACGGGCGACACGGTGACCGCTGTCGGCAGCACCTGTAACACCCATTCTGTCAATAGTGCCATAAGCTGCCCGTAAGAGCGTCGCCCGATTCGGCGGCGTCAGCCCGATACGCGAGACCGCCCCGCGGGATTGACCACCCAGCTTTGTGGGAATAGTCGGGTCGCTGTCAATGACCGAAAGGAGAAACGGAGCCGATGGGTATCAAGGGGACCAAGACCGAGCAGAACCTACTGAAATCATTCGCCGGCGAGAGCCAGGCTCGCAACCGGTACACCTTCTTTGCCAGCCAAGCAAAAGACGAGGGCTTCGAGCAGATAGCCGCGATCTTTCAAGAGACGGCCGACAACGAAAAGGAACACGCCCAGGTCTTCTTCGACCACCTGGAGGGCGGGCCCGTGGAGATCACCGCCACCTACCCCGCCGGCAAGACGGCATCCACGGCCGAGAACCTGCTTGCGGCCGCTGAAGGCGAGAAAGAGGAGTGGGGGGTGCTCTACCCGACCTTCGGCGCTGTCGCCAAGGAGGAGGGCTTCGACGACATCGCGACCTCCTACGCCGAGATCGCGGAAGTCGAGGAGCAGCACGAGCTCCGCTACCGCAAGCTTCTTGCCAACGTGAACACTGGTCGAGTATTCAAGCGCGAGTCCACCGTCAAGTGGCACTGCCGTAACTGCGGGTACATCCATGAAGGTCCTGAGGCGCCGGACGAGTGCCCGGCCTGCAAACACGCGCGCGCCTACTACGAGCTCTGGGTCGAAGCCTACTGAGGCGCCAGCCTAGATAGTGCGGAGGTCGGCCACCCCGTGTCCGACCGCGTGGAGATTGGCCGATTCGGATGCCTGCGCCTCGAGACATCCCATGAACACGCGGACCACCTCGGGGTCGAACTGGGTCCCGCTGCCCTTGATCAGCTCGTTCTTGGCGTCCTCCAGGGTCAGACCCGCACGATACGGCCGGTCGGTGATCATAGCCGAGTAGGCGTCCGCTACGGCGAGGATCCGGCCAAGGAGCGGGATGTCCCGGCCTTTCAGCTCGGCGGGGTAGCCCGTCCCGTTCCAACGTTCGTGGTGAGAGGCCACGGCTTCGCGCACCTCGTCAAGGTCGGGGAGATGCTGGGAGACCATGAGGCTGCCCAGCAGCGAGTGCTGCCGCACGGCTTCTTCTTCTTCAGGGGTGAGAGCACCCGGCTTGCGCAGGATGCGGTCCGGCAGGCCGATCTTGCCCACGTCGTGGAGTAGAGCGGCGACCCGCAACACTTCTTGCCGCTCTTTGCTGAACCCAAGGGACTTGACGATGGCCGCGCTCTGTTCCGCCACGTGACCGGAGTGCCGCCGGGTGTAGTGGTCTTTGTTGTCCACAGCGCTTACCAGCGCGTCGAGAGTGCTAAAGCCCGTGACGTCGATGTGGTCGCCGCCGATCGGCTCCCTGCGGACGGTGACGGTGTCGCCACCCCAGCGCTTGGACTCATAGAGGTTCGCGTCGGCGATGGCGATGAGAGAGCTGGCGTCGTGGCCGTCTTCGGGAAACGAAGCAGCGCCAAAGCTCATGCGCAGTGGGATCGCGGCGCCGGTCGGCGCGATGAATGGCTGCGAGCCGAGGGCCAGACGCATGTGATCGGCCACGGTC
>MELN01000025.1:38299-38410 GCA_001768675.1 Actinobacteria bacterium RBG_16_64_13
CCGGCAGGATCATGACGAACTCGTCGCCGCCGAACCGCCCGACGAAGTCGGAGCTGCGATTCCTGTGATGCAAGATCCCGGCAACCCGCTTGATGACCTCGTCTCCCGCCG
>MELN01000026.1:0-264 GCA_001768675.1 Actinobacteria bacterium RBG_16_64_13
TACCTTCGGTCCGTCCCGGCAAGGGACCCGCGAAAGAGCGGCGCGAGGAGGTGCTGGTCGAGCCGGTCAAAGAGATCATTCTCGCGCTCGGCTTTTGTGGCAATGCGCTCAGTGGGCTGTCGGCTCGTCACCTGACGATTGTGTTTCCGCGGGTGGACGACTGTATCTCGCTTCTTCTCAACCGCGGCTGTGTTCGCGAAGAGGTCCCCCGGAACCCTCGCCACTACTACCTGACGAGGGGCTGGTTCAGTCATGAGAGTTCGC
>MELN01000026.1:280-2151 GCA_001768675.1 Actinobacteria bacterium RBG_16_64_13
CGACTGGGTCGAGCGCTACGGCCCGGAGCGGGCCGCGAAGTTAAGGGCGACTTTGTTCGCCGGCTACGAGCAAGTGGATCTTATCGACACACAGGCATACGACGTCGATTCCTGTATCGACCAGAGTCGCGGCGTGGCCGAGGAGCTCAACCTGGAGCATGGGATCGTCCCCGGATCGGTACAGTTGCTCGAGCGTCTGTTCAAGGGAGAGAGAGACAGCGAGATCGTGGTGATCCCTCCCGAGGAAGCCATAGGTTTCAAGCACCTGTTCGGCCAGCAAATGAATAAGGAAGGGATGTAGGCAGTGGAGACTCGAGTGACCAGCGCGACCCGTGAAGTGATCATCGGAGGGGGTCGCCCGACCGTGCTGATCGGTGAGCGCATCAACCCCACGGGGAAGAAACGCCTGGCCGAAGCGCTCCGTGCCGGAGACCTCAGTGTCGCGCGGGAGGAAGCCATCGCCCAGGTCGCCGCCGGCGCCGATATCCTTGACGTGAACGTGGGCGCCACGGGTGTCGACGAAGTGGCCGTGCTTCCTCTTGCCATTCAGGCGGTGGCGGAGGTCGTGGACGTGCCGCTCTGCATCGACAGCCGCAAGGTCAAGGCGCTTGCCGCCGCGCTAGCCGTCTGTCCGGGCCGTCCGATAGTGAACTCGGTCACCGGGGAAGAGGCGTCCCTGCGAGAAGTCCTGCCTTTGGTCAAAGAGTACGGGCTTCCGGTCATAGGGCTCACACTCGATGAGAGGGGCATTCCTGACGACGCCGATACCCGGGTGGAGATCGCGCATCGCATCGTGAAGCGGGCAGAGGCTCTCGGGATCCCTCGGGAAGACGTCATCATCGACTGCTTGACTCTCTCGCTGGGGGCCAACGTGAAGGCCGGTCTGGGCACTTTGGAGGCCACACGACGGGTAAGGGATGAACTGGGCGTCAACCAGACGCAGGGTGCGAGCAACATCTCGCACGGCCTGCCCAATCGGCCGGTGCTGACCGGCGCTTACCTGGGCATGGCCATCGAAGCAGGCCTGACCTGCCCTACGGTAGATGTGGCCCTTGTTCGTATGGCCGTTCTCTCGGCCGACCTTGTGCTAGGGCGGGACGACTACGCCATGCGCTTCATCGCTGCTTTTCGGGAGGCTCAGAAGGCCGTAGCAGGGCAATAGGACGACAACTGCCTGAGATGCTGACAGATGTCATAATGGAAGTCTCACGAAGGCGGAATAGCTATTTCATAAGACGGAATAGCTCCCGCGGAGGGAGGTAGCGTCGCAGAGAAACCAGCACCGGTTGACTCATCCGAGGGGAAATGCTTGTCCGGGGGACTCAAGGCACGTCAGTTTGGGGAACATGAAGCTGCAACATCGTTGAGCGTTTCACCAACAGGGCGGAGGGAGAACGGCAATGGCCGACAAAGAAGTATCCAGACGTGATTTCCTGAAGATAGCCGGTGTGGCCGGTGCGGCCATCGGCGCGAGCGCCGGCCTGGGCGGCCTGCTGGCCGCGTGTGGCGGGGGCGACGAAACGACCACTACCGCTGCGGGCGTGGAGATGGGCCGCGAAGTGAAGATCGGCTGGGTCACCATGACCACCGGCATCTTCGCCGGCCTGAGCGAGCCGGACGATTTCCTTCTCAAGCAGGCGAAAGACACGATCGGCGATGGTCTGGTGGGCGCCGATGGCAAGAAGCACCCGATCACCTGGATCGTCAAAGACAGCCAGTCAGACAGCAACCGGGCCGCGGAAGTGACTGGTGAGCTCATCACCCAAGACAAGCCCGACATCGTGTTTGGCGGCATGACCCCGGTCGTCAACGTCCCCGTGGGGCAGCAATGCGAGGCGAACGGCGTACCTTGCGTGACGTACGGGTGCCCC
>MELN01000026.1:2169-20602 GCA_001768675.1 Actinobacteria bacterium RBG_16_64_13
GGGGGGGGATCCCGCCAATCCCACCAAGGGTTTCAACTGGGCTTACAACGTGTTCTTCTCGGTCGCCGACCTGAACGTGGTCTACGTTGGTCTACTAGACCTGCTGACCACCAACAAGAAAGTGGCCTGCATGTGGCCCAATGACCCCGACGGCGCTGCCACGGCCGACGCGAAGACCGGCATGCCGCCCGCGCTCGAGGCAGCCGGCTACGCGGTCGTCAACCCGGGCCTGTTCACGCAAGGCACCGAGGACTTCTCCAGCGTCATCAACAAGTTCAAGGCCGAGGGCTGCGAATGCTTGGTGGGGACCTGGACCCCGCCGGATTTCGCGAACTTCTGGAAGCAGTGCGTGCAGCAAGGCTTCAATCCCAAGTCGACCGCCATCGCCCGGGCCATCCTCACCCGGCCGGACATGGACGCCGTCGGCGACATCGCGAACGGCCTGTGCCTCGAGGTTTGGTGGGAGAAGAGTTGGCCGTTCAAGTCTGCACTCACTGGTCTTACCTGCCAGGGGATAGTCGATGCATGGACGGCGTCGAATCCCGGTCCTTACACTCCTGCTCTGGGCCTGACCGGCGGCGGCGGTTTCGACGTGGTGACCGACGTGGTCAAGCGCACGGCGAACCTCGACGACCCGGCCTCGTACGTGGAAGCCATCAAGGCCACCAACCTCGAGACCATATTGGGTCCGGTCAAGTTCGACGCCCCCTTTGCCAACTGCGCTCTCAGCCCTCTGGTCGGCGGGCAGTGGATCGGCAAGGTCGGCAGCTGGGAACGGGTCATCGTGGACAACTCGGGCTATCCGGGTATCGCGACGACCGGCGAGATCGTGGACAGAACCACGCTGTGACCTGCTAGACAGTTGAGTCTTGCAAACAAGGCATCGCGAAGAGTAGACCGGTGACGGTCATACTTTCTGCCGAACACCTCACGAAGTCCTACGGCGGCGTGAGAGTAGTGGACGACCTGAGCGTCTCCCTCCTTGAGGGGGAGGCGCTCGGGGTCGTCGGCCCGAACGGCGCCGGAAAGACCACCTTGATCAACCTATTCACGGGAATCGTGCACACGGACGAGGGCAAAGTCGTGTTTGCCGGCCAGGATGTCTCGCGGCGCACGCCCGACCAGCGTTGCCACGCCGGGATGGCCCGCACCTATCAGATCCCGAAGCCGTTCGAGGGCATGACCGTGTTCGAGAACGTGTTGGTGGGGGGCACCTACGGTCGGGGCCAGTCGGAGAAAGCCTCCCACGAGATCTGTGTGCGAGCGCTGCACCGGGCGTCTCTTCTGCCCCAGGCGAACGTCCTCGCCGAGTCACTCAGCCTGCTGGAGCGCAAGCGCCTCGAGCTGGCGCGGGCGCTGGCGACCGAGCCCAAGGTGCTTCTGTTGGACGAGATCGCCGGTGGCCTGACCGAGCAAGAGGTGCTTTCGCTCGTCGAGACCATCAAACAGCTTCGCACGGAAGGCATCAGCATCATCTGGATCGAGCACATCGTTCACGCGCTTTTGGCGGTCGTCGATCGGTTGATGGCGATCGATTTCGGCCGGTTGATCGCAGAAGGCGATCCCAAGACGGTCATCAACAGTCCTCAGGTCAGGGACGTGTACATGGGGAGTCTGATGGTGTGAGCCTTCTAGAGCTTGACGACGTCTCCACGGGTTACGGTAGCTTCCGGGCGCTCTTCAATGTCTCGCTCAAGATCGAGGAGGGGGAGAAGTACGCGATCATCGGGGCGAACGGGGCCGGCAAGTCCACACTGTTGCGCTCCATCTGCGGATTGCTCCGGACCGAGAACGATAAGATCCACTTCGATGGGAAGCCGATCGGACAGTTGTCGCCTCACAAGCGAGTGGGACTGGGTATCTCCTACGTGCCCGAGGGACGTTGGGTCTTCCCCAGTCTGACCGTGAACGAGAACCTCCTGGTGGGAGCCCATTCGCGGCGAAGCGGCATGTGGACCGTGGACAAGGTCTACGAACTCTTTCCCTTGCTCTCCCGGCTCCGTCAACGTCAAGCCTTGAGCCTCTCGGGGGGAGAGCAGCAGGCGCTTGCCATCGGCCGGGGCCTTATGGCCAATCCCCGGCTTCTCCTTCTCGACGAGGTCTCGCTGGGGCTGGCTCCGGTGGTCGTCGAGAAGATCTATGAGGCCATGCCGGCCATCACCTCTTCCGGCACGACGGTGCTTCTTGTGGAACAGGACGTCGGCCAGGCGATGAAATTCGCCGATCGGGTGGCATGCATGCTCAAGGGCCGCCTGGTACTCGAGGGAGTCTCGGGCGAGATGGAACACGACCAAATAATCGCGGCCTACTTCGGGGTGTAAAGGGTGGTCTGGGCCAACGACATCATTCAAGGCATCCTGGTCGGCGGCTTGTATGCGCTGTTCGCGGCCGGTCTTTCGCTGGTGTTCGGAGTCATGCGCCTGGTCAACCTGGCCCATGGCGACTTCAGCATCTTGGCCGCGTACATCGCTCTGGCCATAGTCGGCTCGCTGAACATCAACCCCTTCTACACCCTTATCCTGGTGATGATCGTCATGGCGGTCTTTGGCTACGTGATCCAGCGGGGCCTTTTCAACTTCGCCATGGACGCCGGACCCATGCAGGCCATTCTGGCTACGTTCGGCATCGCCATCATCATCCAGAACCTCTTGCTCGAGGGCTTCACGGCCAACAGCAAGGGCCTGGATGCCGGGCGTATCGAGAACGCCTCCATCAAGATCAGTGACCAAGTGGTCATCGGTTGGTTCCCGCTCATAACCATCATCGTATCGGTGTTGGTGCTCGTAGGCCTGCAGTTCTTCCTGGGCCGAACTCGTATGGGGCGGGCTTTTCGGGCGACGGCCGACAACCAGCGGGCGGCTCAGCTCATGGGCATCGACAACCGTCACCTCTATGGGGTGGCCATGGCCCTTGCCCTCGCCATCGTGGCCATCGGCGGGGTGTTCATCGGGATCCGTACGACCTTCGTCCCCAGCGCCGGCCCGATCCGCCTGATCTTTGCCTATGAAGCGGTGATCATCGGAGGGCTTGGCTCGCTCTGGGGCACTTTGGTGGGGGGGATAGTGCTAGGCGTCGCCCAGGTGCTTGGCGACCACGTCAATCAGGGTTGGGGCATGCTGGTGGGGCACCTCGTGTTCCTCGCGATCCTTGCCTTCCGGCCCCAAGGCCTCTTCGCGAAGCAGGCCCAGTGATGGCGACTCCCCTGAAGATAGAGCGCTACACCCGGACCAGCCGGATAGCCCTGCCTGTCGCCGTGGTGGTGGTGATCGCCGCGGCGACCATACCAGCCTGGGGATCGTCGAACATCATGAAGCAGGGCGTCACTTTCCTCACTCTGGTGGCGATGGCCCAAATGTGGAACCTGCTGGCCGGCTATGCCGGCCTCGTGTCGGTGGGGCAGCAGGCCTTCATCGGTATCGGGGCCTATTCGTTGTGGGTCTTTGCGGAGAAGGTAGGTATCAACCCGTTCCTCTGCGTGCCCATCGCCGGCATTGTGGCCGCTCTGTTCGCCTTGCCGACGGCGGGACTGGCTTTCCGGCTGCGGGGCGGCTATTTCGCGGTAGGCACCTGGGTGATCGCCGAGGTCTACCGCCTGCTCGTGACGCAGATCACCTGGCTGGGCGGCGGCTCAGGCGTGAGCATCACCAGCGCCGGGCAGGTCGCGCGCGGCACCCGCGAGGCAGTGGTCTTCTGGCTGGCACTGGCTGTCGCGGCGGGCTCCATCGCTCTCGTCTACTTCCTCCTCCGTTCCCGACGCGGTCTGGCCCTGACGGCCATACGAGACGACGAGACAGGAGCTCGCGGCTTGGGCGTCAACGTGTTCCGCTCCAAACTCTGGGTCTACATCCTGGCCGCGTTCGGCACAGGGGTCACAGGGGCAGTCATCTATCTCAACCTGTTGCGCGTACAGCCAGAGGCGGGCTTCGGGCTCAACTGGAGCGCCCTGATGATTTTCGCCGTGGTCATTGGCGGGCTTGGGACCATCGAGGGCCCCATCATCGGGGCCGTGATCTTCTTTGCCCTGCAGCAACTTCTTTCGGACTATGGCACCTGGTATCTGATCCTGATCGGCGCGCTGGCGGCGGGAGTCGTGGTCTTCGCCCAGCGAGGCCTGTGGGGGACCTTCGTTCGCCGGCGGGCAGTCGACTTGTTCCCGGTGCGCAGGCGGCTCTGTCTTGAGACGGTGTGCTTCCCGGAGGACGCTCCGCCGGCCCCGGCGGCTGTATGGTCGGCGTCCGCCCTGCCGGATGAGTCCACGACTGCGACGGCCGAACCTCCAGACCGGGTGGACGCGTAGGAACTGTCGGTCTGCCGGGCTCATCGGCTATCATGCGGCGTACACGTCGTCACAGGTTTCAACGCGCAGCGGGGAGATGATCACGTGGGCCACGAAGCGAACTTCTACATCGATGGGCGGTGGGTCGACCCCGTCGAGCCCGGTCGCTCCATATCTGTCATCAATCCGGCCACCGAAGAAGCGGTAGCAGAGGTTGCTGTCGGCTCGGAGGCCGACATCGACGCGGCGGTCTCGGCGGCGCGCTACGCGTTCCAGAACTACAGCCGTACGAGTCGTTCGGACCGTCTCGAGCTGATGGAGAATCTGCTCGCGGCCTACCGCCGGCGGGTGACCGATATCGCTGCGGCCATGACGACCGAGGTGGGCATCCCCAAGACCTTCTCTGAGGGCGTGCAGGCGCGGCTCGGCGAGCGGCACCTGCAGGCGACCTTCAATGCGCTCACCGACTATCCCTTCGAGGAGGATCTGGGAACCAGCCGTATCATCCGGGAGCCGATCGGGGTCTGTGGGCTCATCGTTCCCTGGAATTGGCCCATGAATCAAGTGATGGTCAAGGTGGCTCCCGCTCTGGCCGCCGGGTGTACGATGGTGCTCAAACCCAGCCAGCACGCCCCTCTCTCGACCCTTCTGATGGCGGAGGCGGTGCACGAGGCCAAGGTGCCCCCGGGCGTCTTCAATCTTGTTAACGGGCCTGGCGCCCTGCTGGGCAATACTCTGGCTGCCCACCCCCTTGTGGACATGGTGTCGGTCACCGGATCTACTGAAGTCGGAGCTGCAGTCGCGCGGGCCGCCGCGCCTTCGATCAAGCGTGTCACCCAGGAATTGGGGGGCAAGTCGGCCTACATCGTGTTCGACGACGCGGATCTTGAGAAAGTCATCACCGGTGGCGTAAGAGCCTGCATGCGCAACTCAGGTCAGAGCTGCAACGCTCCCACGCGGATGCTCGTCGCGATGAAGGTCTACGAAGACGCCGTCGACATCGCGGCGCGTGCCGCCGCGGGCCTGTCGGTCGGTGACCCTCGCGATCCCGACGTCTTCATGGGTCCGGTGGCCAACAAGAGCCAGTACGAGACGGTGCTCGGCTACATCAAGGCCGGCCTTGCCGAGGGAGCTCGGCTCGTGGCCGGGGGCGTCGACCGCCCCGAAGGCGTAGACCGTGGTTATTTCGTGAGGCCCACGGTCTTCTCCGACGTCAACAACAGCATGCGCATCGCCCGTGAGGAGATCTTCGGTCCCGTGCTCTCGATCATCCCGTTCAAGGATGAAGAGGACGCCATCAGCATCGCGAACGACAGCGACTTCGGCCTTTCCGGCTACGTCAACTCAGAAGACCTGGAGCGCGCGCGGCGGGTGGCCCGCCAACTCCGCACGGGCATGGTGCACATAAATGGCGTCAGCACCGACATGCAGGCGCCGTTCGGGGGCTACAAGAAGTCCGGCAACGGCCGGGAATGGGGCCGGTTTGGCATCGACGAGTACCTCGAGGTCAAGGCAGTCATGGGGTACCGGCCTTCCACGTAGCCGGCTCGGGACCCCGAGTTGGCGCAGCGGAAGAGTACTGGAGCCTCAGTCCTCCACCGTCAACTCGGCGTACGGGAACCAGGTCGCTTCCTTGTCCAACTTCACCATGGCTCCACCTGCTGTGGTCCATAAGACGGTCCCCTTTCTGCCCAAGTACTGCTCGAGCCACTCAGGGGGCTGACGGATCCCGGCCAGCCGGTTCTTGACGATTACGACGGTAGCTCCTTGTTCGAGGACGTCCGCGGCCTCGTGGATGCGGCGGGCTTCTTCGGCAGTGCGGGTCGACGGCGAGGGGCACTCGGCTTCGTAGGCTTCAAGAGTGAGTCTGATCGCTGTGGGAGTCGGCCGCGGCAGTGCCCACTTGTGCACACTCACCGTACCTAGCAGCGGATATCTGTCCTCATCCGGGCCTTCGGCGTAGTGCGCGCTGTCCTCGGTCTCGTGGATGAGGGTGAGGGTCGTGATCAAGGTCATCTGGGCTCCTTCGACTTCGGTTCGACGCACCACGGCAATCCGCACTGACATGTGGAAGCGCGCTATTGGCCGGGCCTCTCAAGGATAGTCCACCCACGGCGCCGTCTCAATCGGCGTGGGGCCGTCCTCGGCGGTCGGAGCTGTCAATGGGCTATAGTTGGCTCATGTCTGAGGAGCGGACAGCCGGTGGTAAGGAGGGCATCGAGGGCCTGCCCTCCTTGCGCGAGATCTTGGCCCTGCCCGCATTTGCCGGAGCCGAGCTGCTCTCAGGGGAATCACGTCTGGACGAGCCGGTGACGTGGGTCCACGTTTCGGAACTGATGGACGCGTGGCGGTTCCTCTCCGGGGGAGAAGTGCTGGTAAGCACGGGGCTCGAATTGGCCCGTGCGACCGCGCCGGCGCGCGAGGCCTACCTACGGTCGTTGGTCGAGGCAGGCGCCCAAGGCTTGGTGCTGGAGCTCGTGCAGTGGCTGCTCGAGGTTCCGGGCGAGCTGTTGCTCACGGCCCGGCTCACGGAGTTCCCCTTGGTGGTGTTTCGCGAGGAGGTGCGCTTCGCGGACCTTACCAAGGCGGCGCACGAACGTATCCTCAGGCCCCACGTCCCCTCGGACCGGGAGCACTGGCTCGATAGTCTCCTCGCTGCGCTCGTGGAGACTGGACGGAGCGCCGGCTTCATGGAAGGGCAGTTAGGTCCGGTATTGGCGTTACCCGGGCGCCCCCGGGGTATCCTTCTCGCCACACTGGAGGCGCTCTTGGCCTACCACTTCAACATTGCGGAGACCGCTCGAAAGCTGGGGGTGCGCCGCCAAAGCATCTACTACCGGCTCGAACAGCTGGAAGGGATGTTGGGCGATCTGGACGAACCCTACCGGCGCACCAGCCTTGTGGTGGCGCTCGAGTTGCTCAAGCACAGCCCGTCGTAGCGCATCCTGGCGCCCGGCCCTGAGAATGGCCGGTTTGTCACGTCTTTTGACACTTTGTCCGTTGAATCGTACCCACACACGTGCGTACCATGTGGCAACGATTCCAGAGGAGGACCCATGGGTCGCCCATCTGCAGATGTGATAAAGGAGAACCGCGACTACACCCTCTTTCCCTGGTCCGTCCAGAGCACGGCCAACCCGATCCATCTGGTCAAGGGAGAGGGGGTCTGGTTCTGGGACGGCGACGGGAACAAGTGGCTGGACTTCTGCTCTCAGCTCATGAACCTGAACATCGGCCACCATCATCCCAAGATCATCGCCGCCATCAAGCGGCAGGTAGACGAGTTGTGTTTTGCCGGCCCCGGTTTTGCCACAGAGCCGCGGGGGCAGTTGGGTAAGAAGTTGGCTGAGGTGACGGGCTTGGCCAAAGCCTTCTTCTGTTTGGGAGGAACCGAGGCCAACGAGAGCGCCATGAAGATCGCCCGCACCTACACCGGCCGTCGCAAGATAATCACTCGCTACCGTTCATATCACGGCGACACCATGGGGTCCATGAGCGCGGGCGGTGACTTCCGCCGCTGGCCGGTGGAGCCGGGGGTACCGGGGATCGTGCGGGTCTTCGATCCCTATTGCTATCGCTGCCCGTTCGGCAAGACCGTCGATTTGTGCGGCCGCGAGTGTGTGACCCACATCGAAGAAGTCATCCAGATGGAGGGGCCCCACAACATCGCCGCCATGCTGGTGGAAGGCATCACCGGGACCAACGGGTTGTTGGTGCCTCCCGACGACTACTATCCCAAGCTGCGCGCCCTGTTAGACAAGTACGGGATCCTCCTCATCGATGACGAGGTGATGGCAGGATTCGGACGCACCGGCAAATGGCTGGCCACCCAGCACTACGGCATCAAGCCAGATATGGTTACCTGCGCAAAGGGCCTGACCAGCGGGTATGCTCCCCTGGGGGCGGTCATCGTCTCCGGAGCGATAGCCGACCACCTAGAGAACAACATGCTTTGGACCGGACTTACCTATTCGGGGCACCCCGTCTCGTGCGCCACGGCTGTGGCCATGCTGGACGTGTACGAAGAAGAGAAGATCTTTGACAACGTCGAGCGGCAGGGCGTCTACCTGGCCGAACGGCTGGAGGCCATGAAGGCCATGTACGCTTGCGTGGGCGATGTGCGCTACAAGGGTCTGTTCAGCATGCTCGAGTTCGTGAAGGACAAGGCCAACAAGGAGCCATTGGCGCCGTACGCCGGGAGCTCGCCAGAGATGTCCGCCCTGAACGCTTACCTCCGGAGTAAGCACCTCTATACCTATGTGCGTTTCAATCTGTGTTTCGTTGCGCCGCCGCTGATCACCACGAAGGAGGAGTTGAAGCAGGGCCTCGACATCATGGAGGAGGCCCTGGCTGGTATAGACCAGATGCTCAGTGCCTAGGGAATAGCAGCATTTTTGTGAACGGGAATATGTTTTGCAGAGAAAGGTATTCGAGATGGCAGAGGCCGTGAAAGAAGTCAAGACCCTCAACTACTGCGTCGACAACCAGTGGTGCGAGTCGACCACCGACAAGTACATGGACGTGACCGACTCGAGCACCGGCGAGGTGTTCGCCCAGGCTCCCTGCTGCACCGCGGGCGAGGTCGAAGCGGCCATCCTCTCGGCGCACAAGGCCTTCGGGAGCTGGTCGGCACTGCCGCTTCAGAAGCGGACGCAGGTGCTCTTCAAATGGAAGGCCCTGCTCGAACAGCATGCGGATGAGCTTGCCTACATCTGCTCCCGGGAGGTCGGCAAGAACCTCGACGAGGCCATGGGTGAGATCGTCAAGATCATCGAAGGCTGCGAGGTTGGCGTCGCCGCCCCGATGATCGCCAAGGGCGAGTCGCTCATGAACGTTTCCGCCGGGCATGACACGGTGACCTACCGCGAACCGCTCGGTGTGTTCGCCGGCATTGCCCCGTTCAACTTCCCGGCCATGATCCCGTGGGGCTGGATGATCCCACTGGCCATCGTCACCGGCAACACCTTCGTGCTCAAGGCTGCCAGCCTGGTGCCGACCTCTAGCGTTCGTTTGTTCGAGCTGCTCCAGGAGGCCGGACTCCCCAAGGGCGTCGTCAACGTGGTGACGTGCAGCCGCACCGAGGCTGAGCTCCTGATGACTCACCCGCTGGTTCGTGGCGTGAGCTTCGTCGGCTCCACCAGCGTCGGCAAGCACGTCTACTCCGTGGCCGCCGCCCACGGCAAGCGTGTGCAGGCCCAGACCGAAGCCAAGAACCACGGCTTAGTGCTCGAGGACGCCTCACTGGAACGTGCAGCGGCCGGCATCATCAATTCGACCTTCGGCTGCGCCGGCATGCGCTGCATGGCTCTGCCGGTCTGCGTGGTTCAGGACAGCGTCGCCGATGAGTTCATCGCCCACATGAAAAGATTCGCCCAGCAGCGCGTGGTCGGCTGCTCCTATGATCCGAAGACCGAGCTCGGGCCCGTCGTCAGCGGTGAACACCAGGCCTTCGTGAAGAGTTGGATCGACAAAGGTGTCGAAGAAGGCGCCGATCTCGTCCTCGATGGCCGTAATCTCGTGGTGCCGGGCTACGAGAAGGGCTTCTACGTAGGTCCGACGATCTTCGACAACGTGACCGAGGACATGACCGTGGGCCGCGACGAGATCTTCGGCCCCGTGCTTGCCATCAAACGAGTCGCCGACTTCGAAGAAGGCATCACACTCATGAACAGCAGCCGCTTCGCCAACGGCTCCTGCATCTTCACCGAGAGCGGCTACTACGCCCGCGAATTCGCCCGCCGCACGCATGCGGGCATGGTGGGCATCAACGTGGGTATCCCGGTGCCGGTCAGCTTCTTCCCGTTCGCCGGTCACAAGGATTCGTTCTTCGGCGAGAGCCACGTGTTCGGCCTGGACGGCATCCGCTTCTTCACCGAGACGAAGTGCGTCACGTCGCGCTGGTTCACTGAAGCCGACAAGAAGCAGAAGAAGGTCGATACCTGGGAGGGTACCGTCAACCGGTAGCAGTAGCCTTTGGGGGTCCTTAGGACCCCAGCCCTCGACTGGTTCTGGGGCCCCAGCCGCGAAGCGGCTGGGGCCCCTTCGCGCTCCGCGGCCGACGGGCAAGCGCCGTGCTTTTCGTCCGCCGAGACGGTACCATTGGTCGGCAGGCGTACATGAGCTAAGGAGGATCTGGTGAGAGGGAGAAAGGCGTTGCTTCTGGGGTTGGCGATCGTGCTGGTTATCACCGCCTTTGCGGCGGTGTCGTGCGGTGGCTCCGACGAGGCTGCAAAGGCGACTCTGTTGGCCGCTTGCACGAAGATCGAGGCCGGGGTGGCCGCGTTGCAGACGCAATTCACCGCGGGGGGTACCGTCCCCCAACTGAAGGCCGCGAAGGACGCGATGGCTGTCGATTGGAAGGCTGTCGTGGAAGCCGCCAAGGCGGTCGAGGGCGCGGATGTGGCCGCGGCTGAGAAAGCGTGGGCCGGCGTTGACGCCGCCGTCAGCGCATTACCCGATACTGCCACCCTCATCGAGGCCGCGGGTAGCATCATGGGTCCGATACAAGCCCTGATGGCGGTGGAAGCTCAGCTCAAGGGCTTGGCGGCGCCGTCTGAATAAGGCTTGAACACTAAGGCACTTCTGGGGAGGGGCGTTCGTGTGCATGCGCCGCGCATGCCCCTCTTCTCACGAGCGCCGTCGCGGCTGCTGTGATTAACTACCTCCCGGACTTCGTGACTTAAGGAGCACTCATGGCAAAGCCGCGACGGAAGACCATGCGACGGGCCGATGCGACCGCGCTCGATGGGGCGATGAGCACGCTGGAAAGAGAAAGCGAATCGCAGGTGCTTGGGCACCTTGCGCGGTTCGCCGACCAAGTAGTGGTGATCGTGGAAAAGATGCAGGATCTGGTCGAACGCTTCGCGGCCGACCACTACGACGAGCTTGCGGAGGCGGCGTGCGAGCTGGACCGGCTCGAGAGCGCGGCGGACGACACCAAGGAGGCCATTCTCGACCAACTTGCCGTGGGAACGATATTCCCTATGGGCAGGGCGGATCTCGCGCGGCTGGTGGGTTCCATGGATGGGATCGCCAATCTGGCGACAGGTGCTGCCGACCGGATCTCCATGCGCAGGTTCTCGCTCCCGCCCGCGATGAACGAGGGATTGGTCGAGTTGGCCCGACTCGACGTGGAGGCGGTCCGGGTGCTGCGGGATGCGATCGTGGCAATGGGGATCGACCTGCGCGAGGCCATCAAGCTGGCAAGACAGGTGGACAAGGTCGAGAGCCGGGCCGACGCTGTCTTCGCTGAGCTCTACCAGGGCATGTTCGAGGTTGACACCGACTACAAGACCTTCCATCAGCTGAAGGCCATCATCGAGCGCTTGGAGAACGTGGCCGACCGCTGTTGTGCCAACGCCGAGCTGCTGCGGCATATGGCCCTGGAGTATCTCGAGAACGAATGACCGATAACGGCGCGACCAACGTGATCGGCGAAGAGGAGGATGTAGGCATTTGAGCGGCGACACCATACTGCTCGTCGCGGTGGTGGCGGTCGCGCTCTTCTTCGACCTTCTCAACGGCTTCCACGACGGCTGCAACGCCGTCTCCACCGTTATCTACACGGGCGCTCTCAAGCCTCGCGTCGCAATCGGGCTTTCCGCCATCTTCAACTTCATCGGCCCCTTGGTCTTGAGCGTGGGCGTGGCCAAGACCATCGCCGGGATCATCGACGCGAGCGACGCCAATGCCCATCTGGTCATCGCCGCCCTGCTGGGAGCCTGCGTGTGGGAGATCCTCACCTGGCTCTGGGCCTTGCCGATGAGTTCCTCACACGCCTTGGTGGGCGGTCTGCTTGGGGCGGGCGTGGCGGCTCTTGGCACTGGGGGAATCCACTGGAACAAGGTCATTGTGGTATTCGCCGCGCTGCTCATCTCCCCGTTCCTGGGTATTATCACCGGGTATCTGATGATGCGCCTCAGCAGGCTCTTCTTCTCCAAGACGCGAATGAGCATGGCCAGGGCCGATCGCTTCTACAAGCACCTGCAGATCATCTCATCGAGCTGGGTCTCGTTCAGCCATGGCTCGAACGACGCCACCAAGGTCATGGGCATAATAGTGATCTTCCTGGCCGCTCAGCATGGGCTCGGGGTCCAGGACTACCTGGACAAGGGCGACTACTTCTTCGGTCTTCCTCTCTGGGTGATCTTGAGCTGCGCAGCGGCTATGGCGCTCGGCACCTTCCTCTCGGTGAAGTCATTTCGACTCATCCGCACACTCGGCGAGAGGATCACCAAGCTACACCCCATCAATGGTTTTAGTGCAGAGACGGGCGGGGCGGTCATCATCCAGGTCGCGTCCTTGCTGGGACTGCCCGTATCGACCACGCACGTGGTCACCTCAGCCGTCACCGGCACCGGTCTGGCCAGCAAGCTGGGGGCCGTAAGCTGGAAAGTCTTCCGTGCTATCATGCTGGCCTGGGTGGTCACCCTGCCGTTCTGTGCCATCGTGGCCGCCATCTTCTACTACCTCCTCGACCTGGTGATGTAGGAGGCGCGCATGGCCAAGTCACGACTCGACAAGATCCGGCGCACGCTTGGGGGCGAGACCACTCTCGAGGGCGCGATCGACGCCATGGGCAAAGAACGCGAAGAGCAGGTGCTCGAGCAGCTCGCCGGATTCGCCGACCAGGTAGTGGTGATCGTCGAGAAGCTCCAGGATGTAGTCGAGCGCTTCGCCGCCGAGCGCTACGACGAGCTGGCAGCGGCCGCCAGTGAGCTGGACCGGCTCGAAAGCCAGGCGGACGACACCAAAGAAGCCATCCTCGACCGGGTATCCCTGGGCGGGGTCTTTCCCATGCACAGGGCCGATCTGGCGCGCCTGGTAGGCTCGGTCGACAACATCGCCAATCTGGCCACCGGAGCCGCCGACCGCATCTCGATGCGCCGGTTCTCGCTCCCCGCTGAGGTGAACGAGCAGTTGGTCATGATGGCCCAGGTCGATCTGGAGGCGGTCAAGGTCCTCCGCGACGCGGTGGTTGCCATGGGCACCGATCTGCGACTGGCCATCAAGCTGGCCGGCCAGGTGGACAAGATAGAGAGCCGTGCCGACGACATCTTTGCGTCCATCTACCGGTGTATGTTCGACATGGACATAGACTATAAGACCTTCCACCAGCTCAAGGCCATCATCGAGCGACTCGAGAGCATCGCGGACCGCTGCAGCCAGAATGCGGAGTTGCTGCGGCACATGGCTCTCGAATACATCGAGAACGAGTGAGGGGAAAGCGCCGGCCCGGTCCCTCGGAGCGGCGCAGGTGCGCATGAGGATCGGACTGGCCCAACTCAACTCCCGGCAGAACAAGGATGCCAATCTGGCCGCGGCGGGGTAGGCGATCGACCGTCTCGCGACGCAGGGCGTCGATCTGGTACTTCTGCCGGAGATGTTCAACTTTCATGGCTTGGACGACGCCACCGCGGCAGCAGCGGAGACCATCCCGGGACCGAGCACCGACTGGGCTCGCGACAAAGCCCGGCAGCACGAGCTCTTCGTTCATTGTGGAAGCCTCGCCGAGCGGCGCGGCGAGAACGTCTACAACACCAGCGTCGTGTTCGACCCCTCCGGGGCTGAGATAGCGCGTTACAGCAAGATCCACCTGTTCGACGCAAGGACGCCCGATGGCCTCGAGTACGCCGAGTCCTCCTACCTCACGGCCGGCAACGAGGTAGTCGTGTGTGACTGCGGGGGCGTGACGCTCGGGCTGGCCATCTGCTACGACGTGCGCTTTCCCCAGTTGTTTCACGCCCTGGTCGACCGGGGGGCGCAGGTATTCCTGCTGCCGGCCGCATTCACGATCCCCACAGGGATCAGCCAGTGGGAGCCGTGTCTCCGTGCCCGAGCCATCGAGAACGGTTGCTACATGGCCGCCTGCGGGCAGTGGGGCCGGTATGCCCGAGGCAGGGAGAACTACGGACACAGCATGGTGGTGGATCCGTGGGGGACGGTCACGGCCCAGTGTCACGAAGGAACGGGCACGTTGGTCGCCGAGCTCGACGTGGAGTACCTGGAGACAGTGCGGCAGCGGCTGCCCATACAGCGGCACCGGCGCCGCGACCTGTTCGGTTAAGACGGGTCCGGGCGATGCTCCGCGTACGGCGCGAGCGAGCGTGGGCCGGCACCTAGACCTTCTCTAAGCAGGGGGGACGCATAGGTTCGAAGCGATGCTCCGCGTACGGCGCGAGCGAGCGGCCGGAGGCAGCTCGACCCCTCAATGAGTGCCTTCTAGGCGGCGTAGGGGTTTGTCGAGAGCTTTGCGGTACTCCGCAGTGCTCGAGACAGGCCCCTACGCCGCCTAGAAGTCCATCTCATAGTGGAACACCCCATCGTCAAGCCGCCTGGTCACCTTCATCCCACTGTGGTCGATCACCGCCTGCATCGCCTTGTTGTCGCGCATGACCTCGGCCGTGAAACCGGCGATGCCATTCTGCAGAGCGATGTTGGCCAGGTGCTTCATGATGAATGTCCCGATGCCCCGCCGCTGCCAGTCGTCGCGGACGACGAAGGCCACCTCCGCCCGGTTGCTCTTCTGGTCGAGGTAGTAGCGGCCCATGGCCACGATGTCCTCGCCGTGGGCCTCGGGCACCGTTCCGACGATCGCCACCTCGTTCCGATGGTCGACGTAGACGAAGTTCTGCAACTGTTTCCGGGGGATGCGCTTCATGTGCGACATGTAGCGATAGTAGACGGTCTCCTGAGAGAGGGAGTAGAAGAGATCGCGAGTAGCAGGCTCGTCAGTGGGGTTCATGGCCCGGAAGCTGATGAGCGTCCCGTCGTCGAGGATCGTAGTGGTACGAACACCTTTGGGCCCTACAAACAGACGACCCTCCACATCCACCATCTCTGGGTGGACCCACTTGTAATCGACCGCCATGGAGAGCAGTTCTTCGCGGAAGTCGGGGTGGGCGATGGTGATGAGAGCCATGGCCCGTTCCTGGACGCTCTTGCCGCGTAGGTAGGCGATGCCATGCTCGGTCACCACGTAGTGGACCGCTCCCCGGGTGGTCACCACTCCGGCCCCCGGCTTGAGGGTGGCGACGATGCGCGACACCGCGCCTCCTTCAGCCGTGGAAGGCAGGGCGATGATGGCCCGTCCCCCCGCCGAGCGGCCGGCGCCCTGGTTGAAATCGGCCTGTCCGCCGATGCCCGAGTAGAACTTCGTGCCGAGCGAATCGGCGCACACTTGGCCGGTGAGGTCGACCTCAAGGGCGGTATTGATGGCCACCATCTTGTTCTGCTGACCGATCACGAAGGGATCGTTAACGTACTCGGTGGGGTTGAACGAGAAGAGCGGGTTGTTGTCCACGTAGTCATAGAGCTTCTTGGTGCCGATGGCAAAACTGGTGACGATCTTGCCCCGGTCCATGGACTTCTGCGTGCCGGTAACCACGCCGGCTTCGATCAGATCGATGATGGCGTCGGTGACCACCTCCGCATGAACACCCAGGTTCTTCTTGCCTGTGAGGAACTTCACCACCGCATTGGGGATGCGCCCGAGGCCCACCTCGATGGTGCACCCGTCTTCCACCAAGGAGGCGATGTTCTCCCCGATGGCTTCGATGACTTCCCCTGAAGGCCCGGCGAACGTGCCCGACGGCATCCCGTCTGAGAATTCCAGGCCCTTCGTCTCCATGAGAGGCTCGTCCACCGGCACGAGGATGTCGAGATCGAGGACGCTCACGAGGCTATTGCCCAAGGTCCAGGGCATCTGCCGGTTGACCTGGGCGATGACCAGCCCGGCGTTCGCTGCCGCCGACATGACGATGTCCACGGAGATACCCAGGCTGCAGCGGCCCTGCAGGTCGGGCGGCGAGACCTGGATCAGAGCGACATCGATCGGCATCTGCCCGCTGGCGAAGAGATTCGGTATCTCAGACAGAGAGGCGGGGGTGTAGTCGCCGTATCCCTCTTGGATCATGTCCCTGACATTCGCGGAGACAAAGAAGGTGTTCACGGAAAAGCGATCAGCCAGCTCCTTGAACGCGTAGGGGGCTTCGCCAAGTGTCAAGGTCTGGAGGACCTTCGTGTCGGCCAGTTGTCCGTGCCTGGCCACGAGGGCTCTCAGTAGGTGCAAGGGCTGGGCCCCGCCGCTGCCAATGAAGATCCTCTGCCCGGGTCTGATGTTCATGACCGCCCGCTCGGCGGTCATGATCATGTTCTTGTACCTCTCCTGCCAGGCGGCATCGTAGGTGGGCGACTGCGGGCTACTCACGGCCTTCTCCAGCCGTCAGCTGGATCCGGGCGTCTGCGACAACCGATTCCTCTCCCAATCCTCCGACCATGAACGGGTTGATGTCGAGCTCGGCGATCTGGGGGAAATCGGTGACGAGTTGGCTGATGCGCTGCAACGCCTCAGCGATGACCGCGAGGTCGGCCCCCGCCTCCCCGCGAAAGCCTTCCAACAGCTTGTATGACCTGGTGCCCATCAGCATGCTCATGGCCTCGTCGGAGGTGATCGGAGCCAGGTAGAACGTGACGTCCTTCAAGACCTCCACGAAGATCCCACCTAGGCCGAACATAAGCATGGGACCGAACTGCGGGTCCCGGGTCATGCCCAGGATGACTTCCCGGCCCTTTGTCACCATGCGTTCGAGGTACACTCCCTCCAGGAAGGCTTCGGGGGCTCTGCGCGCGATACGGACCATCATCAGCTCGAAGGTATCGGCCACCTCTTGGTCGGTGCTGAGATTGAGCTTGACTCCGCCTACGTCGGACTTGTGGATGATATCGGGCGAGACGATCTTCATGGCCAACGGATACCCGAGGTGTGCTGCTGCTTCCACCGCTTCCTCGGCGGTGCTTACCAACCGGCCCTCCGGTACTATGAAGTCGTAGGCTCTGAGGACGTCCTTGGCCCTCACTTCGCCCAAGTATGTCTTGCCGGTACGTATCTGACGGGTGATGATGCGTTCCGCCCTACGCCGATTGACCGGGAAGCGGGCCACGACGCGGCGCGGGCGCTGGCGCCATCTCGCGTAGTCCAGCATCGCCTTCAGTGCAGCAACGGCGCGCTCCGGCGACGGGTAGTCGGGAAGGTGCGCTGCCACGAGTTCCCGGCGGCCGGCCAGAGTGTCTTCGCCGCCCATGAACGCGGCGAGAACGGGTTTCTTGCCGCGGACGACAGCGGCGATCGCACGCGCGGTCTCGGCCGACTCGGTCATCGCCTGAGGCGTGAGAATGATGATAGTTGCGTCGACAGAGGGGTCGGCTTGGGCGGCCTCAACGGCCAGGGCATAGCGCTCAGGATCAGCGTCCTCGAGGACGTCGATAGGGTTGCCCACGCGGGCGGCAGCGGGCAACTTGTCCCGCAGTCCTGCCGCGGTCTTCGGATTAAGAGCAGCCATCCGCATGCCGGCTCGTTCTACAGCGTCGGCGGCCATGGTCCCAGGTCCTCCTGCGTTGGTTATCACCGCGACGCGGTCTCCCTGCGGGAGGGGCTGCCCGGCCAGGGCGGCAGCGATGTCGAGCAACGACTCGAACGTGTCCGCCCGGATGATGCCGGCTCGCTTGAACGCGGCGCCATAGGCCATATCGACTCCAGCCAGCGCACCGGTATGCGACGACGCGGCCCTGGATCCGGCGGATGTGGTGCCTGCTTTGAGGATCACCACCGGCTTGACCGAGGCGACCGACTCCGCGACCCGGATGAACTCATCACCGGAAGTGATGCTCTCCAGATATCCGGCGATCACCTTGGTCTTCTCATCGTCGACGAGCGCGGCGAGAAAGTGCGTCTCGTTGAGGTCCGCCTTGTTGCCCATGCTGAGCACTGTCGCGAGCCCCATCTTGCGCGAAGCCGCCCAGTCGAGGATGGCCGAGCATAGTGCGCCCGATTGAGAAATGACCGAGATCCCGCCCATCGGCGGCATGTGGCAGGCGAAGGCGGCGTTCATCTTGTGATGGGTGTTGATGATGCCCAGCGAGTTCGGGCCCATGAGCCGGGCGCCGGCTGAGTGGCAAAGGTCGGCGATCTCTCGCTCAAGAAGGGCCCCTGCTTCATCCACCTCCTTGAAGCCTGCCGTGATGATGACCACGGTCTTCGCCTTGGCCTTGAGCGAACTGACAACAGTCTCCCTGACCAACGAGGTCGGCACAGCGATCACACTCATGTCTATGGGTTTGCCGTATTCCTCGAGGCTGGTGTAGAACTTCTGCTCCATC
>MELN01000026.1:20706-21130 GCA_001768675.1 Actinobacteria bacterium RBG_16_64_13
CCCCCATGACGGCTATGCTTCTTGGATAGAGAAGAGACTCAAGCATCTGAACTACCAGGTCCTCTCGAGTTGCCTTTTTGCGTCCCAGTGGTTGCTGTCGCGCTGAGGGAAGACGGACGGTGGGTTGATAACTTATTATGTTACCGCAGACGCTGGGCTAAACTTGTCGTGATGAGTCTCGTTCTGAGGCCGGTACCCGGCCGAGGAGATGCCCGTGCGTAACGCGCTCAAAGCCGTAGGGGCCGCTCTCGCGGTGATAGCCTTATGCGCCCCGCTGATATTCTGGCCGGCCGACGACGCCCAAACGGTCTCCACCGAACTCTCACAGGCCACGGTGACGGTACCCCCGACCGCGGTCTTTCCGACGACCCTGGCGCCTGGGCAGACGACCTCCACCACCGGGGTTTCGACGGAGCCATCGACA
>MELN01000026.1:21145-27475 GCA_001768675.1 Actinobacteria bacterium RBG_16_64_13
CTGTTGGTCGACATCACCATCGCGGCGGTGGGTGATGTTCTTCCGCATTCCTCCATCGTCGATTCGGTCAAAGAGCCGCTTGGTGAGTCGTATGACTTCCGCCCGGTGTTCGCCCCGGTAGCTTCCTATCTGCGGCGGGCCGACTACGCCGTGGCCAACCTCGAGACTCCCTTGGCGGGGCCGGGGGCGAGCTACAGCGGCAATCCGCCATTCAACTCGCCTGTCAGTCTGGCCTACGCTCTCAAATACTCGGGGGTGGATCTGGTTTCCACGGCCAACAATCACTCACTCGACATGGGGTGGGAGGGGGTCGTCAGCACACTGGAGGCTTTGGATTCGATGGGGCTGGCGCATGTCGGCACGCACCGCTCCTCCAAGGAGAAGGCTGCTCCCCTCATCGTGAGCATCCAGGGGATCAAGGTAGCGTTTCTCAGTTTCACAGCATCGACGAACGGTCTGAGCCCGCCGGAAGAGCAGGCAGATTTTGCGGTCAACCACCTCGATGCCGACGCGGTGGCCCAAGACGCCATGATCGCTCGCCTGTGGGGGGCAGACGTGGTGATCGCCCTCCTCCACTTCGGCGACGAGTACGAACGAACACCGAGCGAGGCCCAACGGGAGATCGCCAAGGAAGTGCTCTCTCGGGGCGTCGACGTGATCCTCGGTACCCACCCGCATATGGTCCAGCCCATCGAGCACGTCTTCACGTATGACAACCGAAGGGTGAACGACAAGTTCGTCGCCTACTCGTTGGGGAACTTCATCTCCAATCAAAGAGAGCGCTATAGGGACAGTGGCCTGATCGCCTACGTTCACATCGAAAAGCGGGGTCTTCGTACCACCGTCACGGGGGTCAGCTATCTGCCGGTGTACGTTCAGCGCTCGACGGACCAAGTGCGGGTTCGTTACCGGGTCTTGCCGGTGGTTCCCTGGTCGACGCCGCAGTCGGATGTCTCCCTCGCCACGGCCGACAGCGAACGGATGTCTCAGGTGTGGGAGGAACTGCGCGACCTGCTGTACCGGCCGGATGAGAAGATCAAACCCCTTAATCCCGCCGTTCTTCTTCCCTGACGGGTGCAGCTTTGCCGCCCGGTCTGGTAGCATGCCCCGACCATGCTTGAGCTTGAACGTAACAGCCCCATCGAGGCCGAGACTCTGAGAGAGTTCTTCACGCGCTGCGGTTGGCAAGCATCCGAGGCGACCGCGAAGCTGGAGTGGGCTCTTGCCGCCTCCGACGAATGGGTGGTCTGCAAGCTCGATGGTCAACTCGTTGGGTTCGGTAGGTCATGCCGGCTGGATGCCGTGAACAGAGTGGTGTTCGATGCGCTGGTGGACCCCCGCTTCAACGAGAGCGGGCTTCGGGGCGAGATCGTGCGTCTACTCACCGAGAACGCCGGTCGTCTCGAGAAGGTCTCGGTCTACAGCGAGCGGCAGGCCGGACTCTTGTTCCCCCCGCCCGCGCAAGAAGAGCCGCAGCCTGTGCGGTTTCAAACAGCCTCCTCGCGTATCTATCTCGGCCGGCAGCGCACGCCCTCGGGAGACGACGAATGACCGAGTACAGGATCACCTGCATTCCTGGCGACGGGATCGGACCTGAGATCATGGCAGCGGCGAAGGTAGTCGTGGCCGCGACTGGGGTGCCGATCGAGTGGATGGATGTGGAGGCGGGTGCCGATGTCGTGGACAAGTACGGAACGCCGCTCCCCGATTCGGTGATCGACTCCATCCGCGAGACTAAGGTGGCCATCAAAGGCCCGGTGACCACTCCCGTCGGTTCGGGGTTCCGCAGCGTCAACGTGGCTCTACGCAAAGCTCTCGACCTCTACGCGAACCTTCGTCCCGCCGTGAGCATACCCGGGGTCCAGTCTCGCTATGAGGGCGTGGATCTGGTGATCGTGCGCGAGAATACCGAGGATCTCTACGCCGGCATCGAGCGCATGGCCGACCCGGATACCGCGGAGTCCATCAAACGCATAACGCGGCGCGGAAGCGAAAGAATCGCCCGTTTCGCCTTCGACTACGCCAGACATGAAGGCCGGCGGAAGGTCACTGCCGTACACAAGGCCAATATCATGAAGCTGTCGGACGGTCTCTTCCTCGATGTCTCGCGCCAGGTAGCAGAGAGCTACCCCGACATCGAGTTCGAGGACCGGATTGTCGACAACATGTGCATGCAGTTGGTGCAGAAGCCCGAACTGTACGACGTGCTGCTGTGCCCCAATCTCTACGGAGATATCATTAGCGACCTGTGCGCCGGCTTGGTCGGCGGACTTGGTGTCGCGCCCGGCGCCAACATCGGGGAGGGCATCGCCGTCTTCGAGCCGGTACACGGTTCGGCTCCCAAGTACGCGGGTCTCGACAAGGCAGACCCCACCGCGCTTATCCTGTCGGCCGTTCTCATGCTGAGCCACCTGGGCGAACCCGGCGCCGCGCACGTCGTGTTCCAGGCCGTGCGCGCGGTCATAGGCAGGGGCCAGCGGGTCACGTACGACCTTGGCGGCACGTCGGGGACTAAGGACATGGGCGAGGCGATCGCTGAAGAAGTAGCCCGGCTGATCTGACGGGACGCCACACCAAGGCCACCCGTGCCCGCGGCCCCCAGGACAGTGCCGTCCACACCCGCGTCGCCCGCCCCGAGACCGGTTAGGCCGGCGGCAACCCTTCTTCGTTCCAGCCGCGCTTCTTCCAGTAGAGGCGGACCCGCCTTTCCAGCCACTCGCGGTCGAGCGCAGGGGCCTTGTCGGTTGGTTCGCGGAAGAAGCGCTCCGCCACCGTGTCGGCGGCCGGAGTCACCCCGAATGCCAAGTTGAGCCTGCGGATCCGGGTGATGGTGTCGACGGAAAGGCGTTCGAGGTCCTCTTTGGTGACCGGAGCCCCGTTCAATTGCGTGGCCGCCGACTCGAGCCGATCCCACGGCAGTAGGTCGCGGTAGAACCGGCACATAGTGAGGCTGTCCAGGATCAGCATCCGGTCTTCCCAGTCGATATAGGTCCGGACGTAGGTGTCTTCGTCGAGTCCCTCGAGCAGACCGCCAAGTTCCGGCTTGTAGAAGGTGGCACGCAAGTGGCAGGCTCCCCGGACGCTCACCGCGTAGCTGAGGGCCATGCCTTTCAGCCTGCGGGGCTCGTATCCGGCGGGGTCCAATCGTTTGGAGGTGAGCGACCACTCGGTCACGCCCAGGGCGGCAAGGGCATCATCCATGCCTCGGGCAAGGATGTCTCCCGTCCGGGTGGAGCGATTGGCGATCGCCTCGAGTAGGGCGCCGATGCCCTCGACGTCGCCGGGTGCGGGCCCGTCGTCCACCAGACCCGACTGTTTGCCCTTGATCGCGATCGCCACCAGATTGCCCGTGCTCATGGTATCTATGCCCAGCTTGTTGCAGATCTCGTTCAGCTTGGCCACGTCCCGGGCATGCTCCACCATGCACGAACCGCCGAAGGCATAGAGGGTCTCGTATTCTGCGGCATGCAGCTCCCGGCCGGCCTCTTCTCCCTGCGTGAGCGTGAGCTGCTTGCGGCAGCGCAATTGGCAGGGCGGGCAGGTGCCGTGCGAGATGGTGGACCACTCGAGCCAGCCCTCCGCTTCTAGAGTGGCGCGGTGGGGCGCGGCGCCCTTGGTGTAGAAATCCGTGGGGAAGGCTCCGGCCTCGTTCACGAGCGCGACCATGACAGGCGTGCCGTAGCGATGGTAGGTGGTCGCCGTAGGCGAGTCGAGGGCCAATTTGGAGACTTCCCCGCGCGTCTTCGCGAACTGTTCCTGGGCCTCGATCTTGCTTGCCCCGGGGGAGGTCACGCTGACCGCCTTGAGCTTCTTGCTGCCGAACACGGCTCCTAGTCATCCGCGCCCGAGGGTGTGGGCTTGCTGGTGCATGACACAGGCCACCGAAACCAGTTTCTCCCCCGCCACTCCGATGCTGAGCACCGCCGAGCGCTTGTCGAGCTTCGCGAGGATCTCAGCCTCCACGGCAAAGGTGTCTCGGCCCCACAGGCCCGAGGCGAGGAGAAGCTGTGCTCCCTCCGCATCTACATGCAAACGTATGGGCGTGGGTGCCGATCCCGAGATCACGACGGCCTCCCAGCCCGTCTCGCACAGGGTGCGAGCGAACGATCCGCCGCAGTATGACTCCAGCCAGACGCCTGTAAGCGGACTCTTCGTGAAGGCGCCGAATCGGTCTGAGCCGGACATGCTGTAGGCCACCAGACGGCTGGGAGTGAGGACGACGACGTTCTCAGGCGCGAGAGGACCGACCTCGGGATCCAGATACTGCTCGAGCAGCCTAAGGCCGAGGACCTTCCCGCCCAACCCAAGCGTGCCCGAGGCGTCTACCTCTTCCGTCCTGGTCGTGCCGGCGGTCAGATCGATGAAGAGGACGCGCCTTGCGTCGACCATCCCAGCCTCCTAGACGAGTACTCTCCCCCGATGGCTCCGTGCGAGCGTCAGCTCCCCGGGAAGGACTTGCTCACCTGCGCGAGCGTCTCCTCGACGATGTCCAGTCCCTTCGCCAAGGTGTCGTCTTCGATGGTGAGAGGCACCAGGAACCGCACGACGTTGTGGAACGTGCCGGCGCCCACGTTCACGACCCCGTTCTCGTAGAGTCTGCTGCGGAACGCCTTTGCGAAGTCTCCGGCCGGCTTCTTGGTCCCGGGATCCTCAACGAGTTCCATTGCCGCCATGCCACCGATGCCGCGCACGTCACCGATCACAGGGTACTGCGTCTGCAGAGCCTTGAAGCGATCGCGGATGCGGTCGCCAAGCACCGTGGCCCGCTGTAGCAAGCCCTCGGTCTCGATGATGTCGAAAACGGCCAGTCCAGCCCGGCACGCGACAGGGTTGCCGCCATAGGTCGTGCCGACGCCGCTCGGATGGACGGTATCCATGATCTCCTGCCGTCCCGTGATACCCGCCAGAGGGAAGCCCGCGCCCAGGGCCTTCGCGGTGGTCATGATGTCGGGGGCTACTCCCCAATGCTCCATGGCGAACCACTTGCCGGTCCGGCCGATACCGGTCTGGATCTCGTCGGCGATGAGCAGGATGCCGTGGTCCTCGCAGAGCTTCTTGATCTTGCCCATGTATTCAGGCGGAGGGACGATGAAGCCGCCCTCGCCCTGCACTGCCTCCGCGATGACCGCCGCCACGTCCTCGGCGTTCACGTGCTTGTCGAACGCGTTCTGGAGCAGCCCCGCGCACTCACATCCGCAGGCCGGGTAGGAGAGAGCCAAGGGGCAGCGGTAACAGTAGGCGTACGGAATGCGGTAGACGTCCGAGGCGTAAGGCCCGAACCCGATCTTGTAAGGGCTCACCTGTGAGGTCAGGCTCAGGGTCATATAGGTCCGTCCGTGGAAGCCGTCCTCAAAGGAGATGATGGACTTGCGGCCGGTGGCGTAGCGGGCCACCTTGACCGCGTTCTCCACTGCCTCGGCACCCGAGTTGACGAAGAACGTGCGCTTGGCCGAAGCGCCCGGCGCATATTGGTTGAGTTTCTCCGCGAGGCGTAGATACGACTCATAGCCGATCAAGCCAAAACACGTGTGCGAGAAGAGCGCGGCCTGGTCCTTGACCGCCTCGACGACCTTTGGATGGCAGTGACCGACGTTCATCACACCAATGCCGGCGGCAAAGTCGATGTACTCCCGACCTTCCACATCGGTCACGACCGCGTTTCGCGCCTTGGCAGCGTACACGGGCGCCGTTGCCGGGACGCCCCGGGGGATGGCTGTCGACCGAAGTGACGTAAGCTCGGCGTTGGTCATGGCTGTCCTCCACAACATGCGCACCGCGACGGCCGGTGTCCGCGGCTGGGATCCGCTGCATTCTTTGCCTTGAGGGTACCACGACCTCGCTTCTCGCGCCTTGAATCGGGCTCTATGTCTAGTAAACTAGATAGCCATCCGCGATCCCACCGAGGAGTCCGACTTGAAGAGCACCAGTCAGAGCGTCTTTTCCGGCCCGGCGCGCGCGCCCCATCGCTCGCTACTGCATGCGCTGGGTGTGGCACGTGAGGACGTGGGCAAGCCGCTCATCGGAATCGCCAACTCGTACAACGAGTTGATCCCCGGCCACATGCACCTCAACACCATCGCCCAACAGGTCAAGTACGGGGTGTATCAAGCGGGCGGCATACCGCTGGAATTCGACGTCATCGGTGTTTGCGACGGCATCGCCATGAATCACGAAGGCATGAACTACTCTCTGGTCTCGCGTGAGGTCATCGCCGACTCCGTGGAGATCATGGCGAAGGCTCACGGCTTGGACGGCCTAGTGCTCATCCCCAACTGCGACAAAGTAGTGCCCGGCATGGTCATGGCCGCGGCCCGGCTGGACATACCGGCG
>MELN01000026.1:27506-30356 GCA_001768675.1 Actinobacteria bacterium RBG_16_64_13
CCGGGGACTACCGCGGGACGAAGGTCAGCCTCTCTCAGATATTCGAGGGTGTGGGCCAGTACTTCAAAGGCGACATCACCGCCGAGGACCTGCGCGAGTTGGAGGATTCGGTCTGTCCCACGTGCGGTTCGTGCGCGGGACTCTTCACCGCCAACTCAATGAGTTGTGTCACCGAAGCACTCGGTCTGGCTCTTCCCGGAGACGCCACTATTCCGGCTCCCTTCTCCGACCGGCTTATCCTGGCCCGCCGCTCTGGAGCGGCTGCGGTCGAGGTGGCCCGGAACGGCTGGACCGCTCGCCGGTTCCTGTCCGCGGCAGGCCTGCGCAACGCACTCGCGGTCGACGCCGCGCTGGGCTGCTCCAGTAACACCGTGCTGCACCTCATGGCGATCGCGCACGAAGCTCAGGTGGAACTGAAGCTTGAGACTTTCAATGAGGTGGCCGACCGGACCCCGAACCTGGTGAAGTTGTCGCCGTCAGGCACGAATCACATGGAAGACCTGCATCGCGCCGGCGGCGTCATGGGCGTGATGAAGCGCCTTGCCGAAACTGGTCTTATCGATGGCTCGGTGCCCACGGTCGCCGGCGTCGACATGGCTTCTCAGTGTACGGCGGCCGTCATTCGCGACGAAGAAGTCATCCGGCCGATGGACCGGGCATATCGCCCGACCGGCGGGCTCGCCATGCTGTTCGGCAACCTGGCTCCGCTCGGCGCCGTGGTGAAGGAATCGGCCGTGCTGCCCGAGATGCTGGTCCACCAAGGCCCGGCACAGGTGTTCGACGATGAGCCGGCCTTGATGACAGCCATCGAAAAGGACGAGATCAAGCCTGGTTCCGTTGTCGTTATCCGGCATGTCGGGCCCAAAGGTGGTCCGGGGATGCCCGAGATGCTCAGCCCCACCTCGGCCCTTGCCGGCGCCGGGCTGGACGACAGGGTAGCCCTCATCACCGATGGCCGCTTCAGCGGGGCGAGCCGCGGGGCGAGTATCGGCCACGCGGCGCCGGAGGCCTACGACGGCGGCCCCATCGCGCTGGTCAACAACGGGGACATCATCAGCATCGACATTCCCAAACGCACGCTGACCCTGGAAGTCACGGAAGAAGAGATCGCACGAAGGAGAACGGCGTGGCAGCGCCCGGCTCGAGAGCTTTCGGGCGTGCTGCGCCGCTACGTAGCCTTCGTGTCCGGGGCCGAGACCGGAGCGGTGCTGGGGAGCGGGACCCCCGCCACCTGATCGCCGTCTCAGCGGTCTTGAGGGACTCCCCGGACTTCGGCCGGAGTCGACCCTTGCGTCGGCAGCCGGTGGTCCGTGCAAGCGCATGTGAAATAGAGCAGTGGAGCGCACCATGAAAGCATCTACAGTGATCCTCGAGGCGCTCAAGCGCGAAGGGGTCGACACGATATTCGGGTTTCCGGGAGGGGTTCTTCTCCCTCTCTACGACGCCCTCTACGACTTCGACATCAAACACGTTCTCGTTCGGCACGAGCAGGGCGCCGGACATGCCGCCGACGGATACGCGCGCGCATCCGGGAAGGTGGGAGTGTGCCTGGCTACGTCCGGTCCCGGGGCGACCAACCTCGTGACGCCGATAGCCAACGCCTATATGGACAGCGTGCCTATCGTGGCCATCACGGGACAAGTCAGCCGGCACCTCATCGGCCTGGACTCGTTCCAAGAGGCCGACGTCACCGGCATCACTCTGCCCATCGTCAAACACAGCTACCTCGTCAAGGACTCGGCCTCGTTGCCGCGCATCATCAGGGAGGCCTTCTACATCGCGGGGACCGGGAGGCCTGGTCCGGTGGTCATCGACGTGCCCGTGGACGTGACCAAAGAGGACATGGACTTCGATCCGGCGGTGCTGCCGGTGATGGACCTTCCCGGATACAAGCCCAACTTCAAAGGTCACCCCAAGCAGATCAAGGAGGCGGCTCGTCTCATCGCGTCGGCCGAGCGCCCGGTCATCTACGCCGGCGGCGGAGTGATCATCGCCGATGCGTCGGAAGAATTGCGCGACCTGGCTCTCTACGGCCACATCCCGGTCACCACCACGCTACTCGGCAAGGGTTCCTTCCCCGAAGATCACGACCTGGCGATGGGGATGCTGGGAATGCACGGCACTCAATACGCCAACCACGCGGTGAGTAGGGCGGACCTCGTCATCGCCGTGGGCGTCCGCTTCGACGACCGCGTCACCGGGAACCTGGCGACGTTCGCGCCTGAGGCGCGCTTCATACACGTGGACCTTGATCCGGCCGAGATCTCCAAGAACGTCACCGTGGACGTGCCCATAGTCGGTGACGCCAAGAAGGTCCTCGCGGCGCTTCTCGTGGAGGTCAAGGCATTGGATCTCTCTCCCGACCGTCATCTTCCTTGGATGGAGCAGGTGGAAGCTTGGAAGCGCGACCACCCGCTCGTGGTGAGGAGTTCCGATGACGGCGGGATAATGCCCGAGGCGGCGATCGCGAAGATCTGGGAAGTCACCAAGGGCGAGGCTCTGGTTTGCACCGAAGTGGGGCAGCACCAGATGTGGGCGGCCCAACACTACCTGTCTCGCCATCCTCGTCGCTTCATCAGCTCTGGGGGTCTGGGGACCATGGGCTTCGGCTTTCCGGCGGCGATCGGAGCGCAGGTGGCCTGCCCCGAGTCTTTGGTGATCGACATCGCCGGTGACGGCTCGTTTCAGATGACCCTCCAAGAACTTGCCACGGCGGTGCAGCATTGCCTGCCCGTGAAAGTGTGCATCATCAACAACCAGTTCTTGGGCATGGTCCGGCAATGGCAAGAGCTCTTCTGGAACAAGCGCTACAGCAACACGTGCATCGAATGCCAACCCGACTTCGTCAAG
>MELN01000026.1:30388-31995 GCA_001768675.1 Actinobacteria bacterium RBG_16_64_13
GGCCGAGCGGTTCCAGGATCTCGAGGAAGTGCTTCGGACAGCCTTCGCCAGCGACGCGCCGGCCGTGATCGACATCAGGGTCAAGCGTGAGGCCAATGTCTTTCCCATGATCCCTGCTGGTGGCTCGGTGCACGACATGATGGAGCGTGAACCATGAAACACACCCTGTCGGTGCTGGTCGAGAACAAGCCCGGCGTCCTCACCCGGGTGGCCGGGCTCTTCGCCCGGCGGGGCTTCAACATCGACAGCTTGGTGGTCGCCGAGACTGAGAACCCGGCCGTCTCCCGCATGACTATCACGGTCGACGAGCAGGACCACCCCGTCGAACAGGTGACCAAGCAGCTGCACAAGCTCATCAACGTTCTCAAGATCACCGATCTCGACCCGTCGGGCAGCGTGGAGAGGGAGCTGCTGCTGATCAAGGTGAGGGCCGACGCCCAATCGCGCTCGGCGATCATGCAGATCGTGGAGATCTTCCGGGCGAAGATCATCGATGTCAGCGCTGAGGTGCTCATCATCGAAATGACCGGGACGCGTGAAAAGGTGAGCGCGCTCATGGAGCTCCTCGCTCCCTTCGGGGTGGTCGAACTCATGCGCACCGGGCGTATCGCGATGAGCCGCGGCAAGCGGGCTACGTGAAACGAGCAGCGACCGCGAGTTGTGTTACCTTGCCATGACGCACCAAGACAGGAGGTAGCTAGCAAAGATGCTGTACGACAAAGACGCCGATCTGGGTCTCCTTGAGGGCAAGACCGTTGCCGTTATCGGCTTCGGCAGCCAGGGGCACGCCCACTCGCAGAACCTCAGGGACAGCGGGGTGAAAGTCGTGGTGGCCGAAGCTCCCGGGTCGGCCGCCTGGGACCGCGCGGCGGCCGCGGGCTTTGAGGTCCTTACGGCCAGTGCTGCCGCGGCTGTCGCGGACGTCATCATGATGGTGGTGCCCGACCAGACGCAGAAGGTCGTGTACGAGAGCGCCGTCCGCGACAACCTCAAAGACGGCGACATGCTGATGTTTGCCCATGGCTTCAATATTCACTACAGCCAGATCATCCCGCCCGCCGGTGTGGACGTCACCATGATCGCCCCGAAAGGCCCCGGCCATCTGGTTCGTCGCGTGTATACCGAAGGTGGCGGAGTGCCGGCGCTCCTGGCCGTCTACCAAGACGCCACGGGAAGGGCTCGCGACCGGGCGCTCGCCTACGCCAAAGGGATCGGCGCCCTGAGGGCCGGTGTGATCGAGACGACCTTCAAGGAAGAGACCGAGACGGACCTCTTCGGCGAGCAGGCCGTTCTCTGCGGCGGGGTCACCGAGCTAATCCGCGCCGGTTTCGAGACCCTTGTCGATGCCGGTTACCAACCGGAAGTCGCTTATTTCGAGTGTCTGCACGAGCTCAAGCTGATCGTTGACCTTATCCACGAGCACGGCATCAGCGGAATGCGCTATTCGATCTCCGACACTGCGGAGTATGGCGACATGACCAGGGGCAAGCGGGTCATCAGCGACGAGGTCCGCGAAGAGATGGAATACATCTTGGAGGAGATCCAGACGGGCGAGTTCGCCCGCGAGTGGATTCTCGAGAACGTGGCGGGCCGACCTGTCTACAACG
>MELN01000026.1:32021-32521 GCA_001768675.1 Actinobacteria bacterium RBG_16_64_13
GATCGAGATCGTCGGTCGTCAACTGCGGGCCATGATGCCTTGGTTGGGCAAGTCCGGCAAGCTCGAGTGAGCGCTCGTTTCGGATAGCAGAACGACGACAGAGAAGAACTGGGGCGCAGCCCCGGCCTTACGCCGGGGCTGCGCCCCTTCAGTTGCGGGGCCTAGTCGACGCCAAGTCTAGTCGTCTTCAGGTCCTTCACGTGTCGCGAACTCGCCCGGCGCAGGATTCTTCATGCTCGCGCTCACTGAGCTGCGCACCTGCTCCATCAGAGCTCGCGCCATCCGGGAGATGGACCTCCCCTTGCCCAGGATCAGATTCAGATCGCGGGTCATTCCCCCCTCCACCGCGATTACGACCAGATCCTCGCCTCCCCTGCCTTTGACCGAGATGCTCGGCATCGCGGCGATCCCGAGACCTTGGCGCGCGAGGTTCTTGACCGCCTCGATGGAGCTGGCCCGGTACACGATCCTGGGCTCGAAGCCCGCTGCGCGACAGGCAT
>MELN01000026.1:32735-36840 GCA_001768675.1 Actinobacteria bacterium RBG_16_64_13
CGTCGCCTTCGACCACATCCACCCGCACTTGCGGGTAGGTCTCACGAAAGGAGGCAAGGATACTGGGAACCAGATACGTGGCCACCGTAGGGTTGCAGCCCATGTGGACCTCGCCGACGTCAACTCCCAGGTGCTCTCTGACCACGCGGACGGCCTCATCGGCACCGAGCAGTACTCCCTGCGCGAGCGGTAGGAACAGTTCGCCCTCGGCAGTCATTGATATCTTACGTCCGCGGCGGTCAAAAAGGGGGGCGCCGAGCTCCGACTCCAGGTTCCTCATTTGGTAGCTCAGGGCCGGCTGCGACACGTGCAACCGCTCTGCGGCTCCCGTGAAGCTCATGGCTTCGGCTATAGTCACGAATGACTTAAGCTGGCTCAGTTCCATAGATTCAATAAGTATAGTGGATGGCATGTATAGAAACAACATATTGGAATTATGGGCCGACGTAGTCTACACTACGGGTTGGCTGAGCACTGAGTTAACACGGTCCAGGGAACCCCCCCTCCCAGATCGTGGCAGAGCTGAGCAGCTTTCCCGCAGCATAGCCGACTCCTCCCCCAACGGAGTTGGCTATGCTACTTTTTTGGGGACACGTGTCTTTCGGCGCCGTCCGCGCCGAGATGGATTGGAGCGACCCATCTCCCGGAACCCGACTTGTCCGGCGTGCTGACGAACGGGCCTACTCGCCTGCAGGGACGTTTGGGCAGGCGGGCACCAGCCGACAGGGGCCGGGTGCGTCTGTTGGCCGAGATCGGGCTGGGAGTGGCGGGGATCATCTGGGGGGCGAACTTCGTGTTCGTCAAGGTGGCACTGGGGCACATGCCACCACTCTATTATCTGGGTTTGCGTTTCCTGGTGGGTGCGCTCCTGCTTGCTCCGCTTGGCGTAAGCAGATTGCGGCGGCTCAACCGGCGGGGCTGGCTAATGGGCTGCGGCATAGGCCTTCTTCTGTTCGCGGGGTTCGCGCTGCAAACCACCGGGCTTCGCTCCACTTCCCCGGGGGTCTCCGGGTTCCTCACCAGTCTGTACGTGATCATGGTGCCGATCATGATCGGTCTGTACACCGGTCGTTGGCCTTCACCCATGGTCGGGCTGGGGGTCGTCGTGGTGATAGCCGGTCTCGCTGTCCTCTCTCTTTACGGGGAGATGGGCTTCGGTTGGGGAGAGCTACTGACGATTCTGGCGACCATCTTCTGGTCTCTCCATATCCTAGGAGTCGACTACGCGTCGACACGGATCAGCGCGATCGCTCTAGTGCAGTTGCAGCTGACGGTCTGCGCGCTGCTCTCCCTTGGCTGCGCGTTCATCTTCGAGCGGCCTACGCTCTTCCCCGGGTGGGAAGGCATGGGCATTGTGCTGTGGACAGGCATCATGGGAGGTCTTGTGGCGTACCTCCTGATGGCTCTGGGCCAGCGGCACACGCCGCCGGTCCTGGCGGGTGTGCTCATGAATCTCGAGGCCGTCTTCGCGCTGGTCATCTCCATCGCCCTGGGCTACGACAGCCTGACCCTGCGCGCTGTGATGGGATTCGTCCTCGTATTCGCCGGCACGACTGTGGCCCATCTCGGCACCAAGAAGACTCCAGAGCTGGCTGCAGAGCCTGCTCCTCCAGGGCCCTAGGCGACAATGTGCGCGATGAAGCGCGCGACCTCCGCGGCCACCGGGGCGTAGCTGGCGTCGGGCTGCCGGCCGGCGCCGCGAGGCAGATGTAGGGAGTGGTCCCCTCCTTCGACAACGTAGAGCGTGCCGGGATGGTCCAGTCTTGCCAGAATGGGTCGCAACAGCCCGGGATCGCACAGGGAATCCCGGCTCCCGACTAAGAAAAGGCTGGGAATGCCGACGTGCCTCAACGGCTCGACGAAGAGACTATCCCGGCGTCCCATGGCATGGAGGGGGTACCCGAGTATGATCAGGCCGGCAGCATCGAGGCCTAATCCCTCGTGGCGGCGGGAGACCAGCTCCGCCGCGGTCCGGCCCCCAAGCGACTTACCGCCCGCGAAGACGGGGGCTCTCGGGGTGGACAACTCGGCGCGAACGTGCGCGTAGACGCTCATGAACGTACTCTCGAGCACGGCTCGAGGGTCCGGCGAGGTGACGCCGCGTTCGACATACGGGAAGTTGAAACGCACCACCGAGGCCAAGGAGGCGTCGGCCAATCGTTGGGCGAGGAAGGCGAGCAAGGGAAAGTCGAGGTCGTTGTTGGCTCCGTGGGCAAGGATGAAGAACGGAGTGTCCGGTTTGGGCTTGACGGGCGCGTCGATCTTCGCCGTGACCGTACCTCCGTCGGAGAGATCGATCTTGAAGGTGGTCGATACTGTCCCGGACATCAACTATCTCCTTGTGCCCTGTGCGTGCTCACGAACGTGGCCAACTGGGTAACAATGTGTAATATACGGTCTAACGCCTCCAAGAAGGGGGATCGATTGGAACGGATAATCGGCAATCTGGACAAAGCCAAGCTCAAGCTGGACGAAGCCTTCTTCTATCTCGATGAGATCGAAGAGCTGATCCAGGAGGATGAGCTCAGCGAGGCCGCGGGCTCCAAGGTCACTCAGGCTACCGAGAGGCTTACCGCGGAGCTCTCTGCGCTCAGCGGGCGGGTTGCGGAGCTCCAGGATATCCTTCAGGCTCTTGACGATCAGCGTGGCCCGTCTGGCGCTGACGAGTAGGGCCCGGTCTTTCCCAGCCTTTCTTCGTGATGAGGCGGGAGAGGACGTGCCCGACGGGCGCGCGAGGGTGATCAACGACAACGGAGACGAGGCCACCGCTGTGTTCATGCGCGGTGCTTTCTACGCGGAAGAAGACTGCGAGGGACTTGTCTAGCGGTGGTTGTGGTGCTCAGGGATGTATTCCTCGTGCACGGGGAAGTCGCGGAGCTCTTTGTCGATGGCCGCTCGCATGAACGAATCCACCCACCAGAAGATGTCCTGCGTCCGCACGATCCGGCGCAGACGCCTCATCCGGAAGCGCCGCTCGCCCGCGGTCATGCGGAAGGCGTTGTAGATGGCGTCGGCGGTCTGCTCCACGTCGTAGGGATTGACCACCAGGGCCCCCTGACCTAACTGAGCCGCAGCGCCCGCGAACTGGCTGAGGATGAGGACCGAGTCGTCCTCGAGGCTGCAGGCGCAGAACTCCTTGGCTACCAGATTCATCCCGTCTTTCAGGGGCGTGATCAAGGCGATGCTGGCCGCTCGGTAGAAGGCAAGAAGCTCGGTCTCGGGGAGGCTCCGGTAGAAGTAGTGCACAGGCACCCATCCCACCTGGGAATAGCGTCCGTTGATGCGTCCGACCAGTTGCTCGATCTCCGTCTTCAGCTCGTCGTACTCGGGGATGCCTTCCCGGCTGGGGACGACCACCTGAAAGAGGTGGATCCGTTCTCGTACCTCTGGGAAGCGCTCCAACAGGTCGGCAAAGGCCCGCAGCCTCTGGGGGATGCCTTTTGTGTAGTCCAGCCTGTCGAGTCCCAGCACGATCTGCCTGTCGGCAAAGCGGGTCCGGATCGCGGCCAGCCGTTGCTCCACCTCCGGGGCAGCCGCCCGTTTCGCGAAAGAATCGGCGTCTATGCCGATGGGAAAACTCCCCACCCGCATCTCGCGGTCCTCCGATCTCACGACGTGCAGATGGCCTTCGACATGGACCCTGGCGTTCTTCATGAGCGTGCGCACGCACTGGATGAAGTTCCGCCGGTCGCGCTGGGTCTGAAAGCCGACCAGGTCGTAGGCGAGCAGAGAAGTGAGGACCGCGTGGCGCTCCGGCAGCTTCATGAACATGTCGGGAGCCGGGAAGGGGATATGCAAGAAGAAGGCAAGGTTGGCCGAGCACGAGGTCTCGCGCACGTGGTGAGCCACGTCCATCAACTGATAGTCATGGATCCAGACAAAATCATCGGGACCGCAGTCGGCGGCCAGGGCCTCGGCGAACTTCCGGTTGACCTTGACGTAGGTGTGCCAGTACTCCGGGTCGAACGCGCAGCGCGACTGAAGGTCGTGGAACAGGGGCCATACGCTCTCGTTCGCGTAGCCGTGGTAGTACTTGTCTACCTCCTCCTGGGTGAGGGAGACAGGCTCGAGGACGTAGCCGGCCTCGTGCGAAGCGCCATGGAAG
>MELN01000026.1:36856-40214 GCA_001768675.1 Actinobacteria bacterium RBG_16_64_13
AGACCTGCTCGGTGGTTCCCGTCCAGCCGATCCAGATGCCGCCCCGGTCGCGTAACACCGGCAACAATGCGGTGACGAGGCCGCCGGAGCCGGGCGTCAGGGTCCACTTGTCCCTGCTGAGGTTCTCCAGGACGTAGGGGAGCCTGTTGGAGACCACTATCAGCCTCTTGGACGCTTCCGCGGTCACTGGTCCTCCTTGGTCGGCTTATCCGAGCTCGATGCGGTCCTCGTTCCCGTGTGTCAGCGCGACGATCAAAGTGAGGTACTCGCGCAAATGGCGAGTGACGAGGAAGTTCTGCCGCACGAGCTCTCTGGCGTTCTGACCGATCTGGCCGATGCGGTCGCGTTCTGAAAGCAAATAGCGGATGCGCAGCGCGGCGCCTTCGGGGGTATCGACCAGGAACCCCGTCCGATGGTTGAGCAGCTGAAGTCGAATCCCGCCGGTATTACCCCCGATGACCGGCTTGCCCTTCCACATCGCCTCGGTCACGGTGAGCCCGAAACCCTCGCGAAGAGACTTCTGCAGGACGATGTCGGCGGCAGTCTGCAGGGCATTGATGGTCCGTTCGCTGTGGTGTCCCGACGAGAGAATGTGGATGTCCGGATCGCCGTTCGCTGCCCCGCGCACTTCCCGCAGCACCATCTCGCCCTCGGGATCGTCGGCGGCCGTGCCGCCTGCCAGCACCAGCTGCAGGCCGGGGACGAATCCCTTGGCCAGGCGATAGGCCTGGATCACTCCCAGAGGGTCCTTGAACCGGTCGAACCGGGAGACTTGGACCACCAGTGGTCTATTCGGGTCGATGCCGAACTTGTCGAGCACTCTGCTCACTCGTTCGGGGGCCAGCGGGAGGTTCTTCTCCCTCAAGGGATCGATGCTGGGGGGGATGAGAAAGACGGGGTGCGGCATGGGCTGAACGAATGCATCCAGCGAGAAGATGCTGGCGTCGTAGGGCATGACGAACGACCGCAGGTATTTCCACACCGGACGGTAGGGGTGGCTCACATCGATATGGCATCGCCAGATCCATTTGCCCCTCCTGTTCGGTAGATAACCGAGAAGCGGCGCGGGTTGGGGATCGTGGACAAAGACGACCCCGGCGTCCTCGAGGATCGGACGCAACCGCTCCGCGTTGTCGGCGTTGACGGTCTCGTACGCCTTCAGCAACTTCTCCGGAATTCGCAGGGCCTTTCCCTGGAGGGCGTTGTGAAACGACTTGGTGCAGGCGAAGAAGGCGTCGTTGCCTTCGATGACCTCCCAAGTGGCGTCGAGCCCCAACTCCTGCATGAGCGGGACGACCGACTCCAGGATCTCGGCCACGCCTCCGCCTTTTCGCGTCGAATTTACGTGTACCACCTTCAACCCCCGCAGCGGCTCGGCGAGCTGCCGAAGTTGCTCGACCGCGTCCGTCCCGGCGTGCGCCGCGTATCGGTCGAGCAGGCTGGTCTTGCTCGTTCCCGGGGTCATTCCGCCTCACCTCGGACTCTTCCGCCGGACCTATCGCCGACGGTGGCGCCAGAGTGCTGCTTGAACAGCCGGGCCAGCCGGTCTCGAAGGACGAACAGCGATTCGAAGAAAGGATCGATGGCCGCGACTGAATCGATCAACCCCGTGTACTCGGATCCAAGTCCCATGAGCCAGGCCTGGAAATCGTCCCGCCCGATCGGCTCCCGGCGGCGCGCGTCGATGAAGTGGTAGAACACGCTTCCCACAGACATGAGGGGCAGCGCCTCAGCAAGCTCACGGGGGTCGGCAAGGCGCTTGTGCGTGTCGAACACCACGATAACAGAGCGGACGAAATGGAATTGCTGGTCGGCCCGCGCGAAAAGCATCTGCTCGGTTTCGTCGAGTCTTTCGTCGATGACCTCCAGCAACTCCTGGCGCAGTCCCTCCATGTCGGAGTAGTCGGTCGGATCGATGGCGGCCAGGCGCTCGGCCGCGGGATTGTCATGCAGGCTGCGGCGGCACCAGGTGGCGAAATCGTTGTTGTACTCGCGGTCGGAGAATTGGGGGCGAAGCAGTGTTCCCCAGAAGTGATGGTAGATAGAGCCGGCGTGGATATCGCGCAGAATATCCCGCAACTCGCGTAGGGTCTGTGCCCGGCGCCCCGTGGAGACAATGGCCAGCGCGCAGTCTTTGATCACGAACTCGATCACAAAGATGACCTCCTTGCGTGAGCGACAAGTCTAGCGCAGTACGATGCGGTCGGGGAGTGACTAGGTAACGAGGGCCCGGAGGAAAGAGGCGACTTCGTCGCAGTCTTTCAGCACATAGTGCGCTCGGGTGTCCCTATCGCCATCGCCAACGAGGACGCTCACTCCCCAGGTTCGTACAGCGGTGAACATGTCCTCGTCGGTCGAGTCGTCCCCCAGGCACACGGGGCACGAGTCCCGCTTCTCCAGACGCAGCCTCTTCAGGAGCCAGAGCACCGCCCGGCCTTTGTCCCAGCCCAGCGCTGGCACGAGGTCTTCCACCAGCTTGCCGGAGATCACGCGCAGCCCTGGAGCGGCCTCCACCACCTCTGACACGATCTTCTGGACTACCGGCCGCTCGTTTTCGGCCACCAGCCGGAAGTGAACCGACAGCGAGACCCCTTTGGTCTCGACGACCGCGCCCTCGATATGGTGGAGCCTGCTCTCCAACTCGAAGGCCGCGGCCTCCAACTCGTGACGGTCCTCTGGGCCTATCTCGGTCTCAACGTTCGAACCGGGGGGCCCGAGGATGTAGTGGCCATGGTCGGCGGCGTAGTAGACATTGTCCAGGCCGATCATCGAGCGCAGATCGGCCATGGCCCTGCCGGATATGAGACACAACAGATGATCGTGCGCCAGAAGATCGAGCAGTTCTCGCGTGACTTCCGGCAGTTCGGCCAGCTCCGGGCGAGGGACGAGCGGCGCGAGAGTTCCGTCGAAGTCCAAAAAGAACGCGGGCTTTCGTTGTCCGATAGATCTCCGGATGTCTGGCAGGCACTCAAAAGCCCTGGGTAAGCGGTTCCCAGCCAATCGTCGCTCTCCTCGTTTCGAAAGAAGCTACACGCATTGATACCCTTGCAGGCCCATGATGATGTATGATGAAACTGCATCGATAGGAAGCTCTCCCCGCGACGTGCAGAGTGCTTCATCAACTCGTCCGTCCGCAGGTGCATCCGAACGCATGCGGTTCTGTCACTGGGATCTGTGGAGGAAAAGATGAGCACGGCTAGACTGTATGTCGGCAACCTCTCCTACGGTACCACCAAGGAAACCCTCGAGAAGGCATTTGGGGAGCACGGTGAGATCGTCGCCGTGAACATCATCACCGACCGGCAGACCGGTCGCCCCAAGGGCTTCGCTTTCGTAGAAATGAGCACCCCAGAGGAAG
>MELN01000026.1:40283-40646 GCA_001768675.1 Actinobacteria bacterium RBG_16_64_13
GCGAGCAAGAGCAGCGTCGTCCGGGCGGCGGCGGCTTCGGCGGTGGCGGAGGCGGCTACGGTGGTGGCGGCGGCGGTTATGGCGGCGGAGGCGGCGGCGGGGGCGGCGGTTATGGCGGCAGCAGCCGCTCGGGCGGCGGCTCGCGCTGGTAGGACCTCAGTCACGGCGCCTATGGGGCGCGGAATGATCTGCGAGGGCGCCGGGAGACCGGCGCCCTTTCTTCTGGGTGTGCGCCCTCAGAGGGCGCCGTCCAGCATCGTTCTGAGCTGCGCAGGGTCGCTCGTGGGGGGGGCGCACGTGGACTGCCGGCAGACCCAGGCGGCCGCTTGGGAACCCTGATCGGGCAAACGCCCCTGCAGCATC
>MELN01000026.1:40798-47532 GCA_001768675.1 Actinobacteria bacterium RBG_16_64_13
GGCAAGCAGCCACTGGCCGCACATGCCGGGCGCCTGCTCGACGATCCCCGCCGCGGAGACGAGAGTCTCCTCGGCGAGGTCCCAGTATCGACCCCCTCCGGTGAAGGCAGCCATCTTGAGGAGAACGGTGGCCATCATCGAGTTGCCGCTTGGGACTGGGCTGTCTTGCATGGAACGAGGTCTTATGATGAGCTCTTCGTGGTCGTTGCTTGTGTCGTAGAACCCGCCTTCGGGCCTGCGGAAATGCTCGATCACCGCGTCGGTAAGGGCGCGCGCCATCGCGAACCAGCGTTCGACGCCGGTGGTCTGGTAGAGGGCGAGAAGCCCTTCCGCGACAAACGCGTAGTCCTCAAGGAAGCCGTTGCCCGGCCGGCGGCCATCCTTCCAAGAGTGGGCTAGGCGATCGCCGTTCTGCAGCAGTTCCTCCGCGATGAATTCGCCGGTCTTGATGGCGGCTCCGAGGTACCGTTCCGATCCGAGAGCGCGGGCGGCCTCGGCATAGGCGGCCAGGGCCAGCCCGTTCCAACCGGCCAGGATCTTGTCGTCCCGGGCGGGACGGACTCTGTTACTGCGAGCACGGAGCAGTTTCGCGCGCGCGGCCGCTAGGTCAGCCCCCAATGCCTGCGGGCCGGCAGCCAGGTGCAGGACGTTCGCCCCCTCGAAGTTCCCCTTCGCGGTCACGCCGTAGACTCGCTCCACGAGCTCGGCCTCGTCGGTTGTGAGCGCTGCCCGGATCTGCTCCGGAGTCCAGACGAAGAAGGCGCCCTCTCTGCCCTCGGAATCGGCGTCCTCGGCGCTGAAGAAGCCGCCTCGGTCGTGAGAGAGGTCGCGAAGCAGATAGTCCAGGGTCTCTTCGACCACCTCTCGGTAGCGGGTCTTCCTGAAGAGCTGCCAGGCATGCAGGTAACACCTGGCGAGCTGAGCGTTGTCGTACAGCATTTTCTCGAAATGCGGCACCTGCCAGGCTTCATCCGTAGAGTAGCGGTGGAAGCCGCCTCCGATCTGGTCGTAGATGCCGCCCGCCGCCATGGCGTCGAGACCACTCTCGATCTCGGTGTGGAGTTGACCGTCAGGTGACGTGCTCCGCTCGGCCAGCATGAACTCCAGCAGCAGAGGCATCGGGAATTTCGGAGCCTGCCCCCAACCGCCGTTCGCGCGGTCGAAGGAGTGCTGGAGGGTTTGCATGGCTCCGGTGAGCAGCTGTTCCTTGGGAATCGTCGTGGGCATATCGGTGGTCTCTTGGCCGAGATACTCCACAAGCCGCGAGGCCGCTTGGAGCAAGTCACTCCGCTGCGTACTCCAAGCCTTCGCGAGGGCTCCGAGAACCTGCCCGAATGAAGACATGCCGTAGCGGGGGTGCGGCGGGAAATAGGTTCCGCCATAGAACGGCGCCCCGTCCGGCGTGAGCCACACACTGAGCGGCCATCCTCCTCTTCCCGTGAGCGAGGTGACCGCCTGCATGTAGATGGCGTCGAGATCAGGCCGTTCTTCACGGTCGACCTTCACGCTCACGAAGTGCTGGTTGAGTAACGCGGCGGTATCCGGGTCGGTGAAGGACTCGCGCTCCATGACGTGGCACCAATGGCAGGCCGAGTATCCGATGCTCAGGAAGACCGGCCTGTCCTCGTCGCGGGCCCGCCGAAAGGCTTCGGGGCCCCACGGATACCACTCTACGGGATTGCCGGCATGCTGAAGCAGATATGGGCTTGATTCTCCCACCAGATGATTGGGCACGGTCGTCTCCTCGCATTGTGCGGGGCGCCCTGAACGTCGCTCGTCGGGCGTCACTTCTCCAGGTGTGTTGTTTCCCATAAGACGGTACTTGTATACAATGAACAGACTGCGGTCATGACCTGTCACCCAGCGCTGATGGAGGCGCAGATGCCGAGATTCTTGGGAAGCAAATCGCACATCTTCTGGTGGGACGTCCTGGTCCTGATCGTGCTGGCTCTGGTGGTGGTGCTAGTGCTGGAATTGACCGGAACGACTCATATCTTCACGTAGTCGAGGAGGTGCAAGGTGGTGCAGGCAAGTGAAGTGATCGGGCGGGCCGTGGTGGTGCGCGAGGGGGGCAAAGAGGCGGGAAAGATCAAGGACCTCGTGGTGGATCCCTCGGGCAGGCAAGTACTGGGTTTCGTGGTGTCGGGGGGTCTGCTCAAGAGCACTCGGGTGGCCCCCTGGGCCGGCGTACAGGCTATCGGCCCCGACTCTCTGATACTCAGCACCGGAGCGAGCATCGTGAAGGTGGCCGAGGCTCCGGACATCAAGAGTGTGCTCGACAAGAACTTGAGCATCCGCGGTCTGCATCTACAGACCACTGCCGGCAAGGATCTAGGCAAAGTCGAGGACTTCCGCTTCGACGAACGCACGGGGGCTGTCTTGGGATATGAGCTGTCCGGTGGCATGCTCGCCGATGCTTTTGGCGGTCGCTCGTTCCTGCCGACGCCCATGACCATCGAATTGGGCTCCGAGCTCGCGTTCGTAGGGCCGGAGGCAGAAGCCACCATACAGAAGAGCTGAGCGAAAGGCGGCTTGCGGGGCCGCTAGAGCGTTTCGCGCAGCCGTTGGGCGACGTCCGGGTAGTCCTCCTCGTTGAAGCAGTAGCGCGTGGTCAGGAAGCCACCGCGCAGGTCCCGTACCTGCTCAGCGACCCGCGCGTCGCTGAGCAACACCTCCGCCAAGAGCCTGGCCAGGGTGGCGAAGTCATCCGGTCCCATGCCGAAGCGGGTCATCTCGGCCACGCCCAGACGAAGAGATCCGGAGGCGGTGAAGCCCTCCTCGTCGGGACCGGCCTGGAAGTTGCAGATGATGTTGTTCGCCTCCAGGCGGCGGGCCATCTCCGGCCCACGGCCATAGCCCACCTCCACCAAGACCTGATGGGTCTCGGTGAACTCGATGCCGGGATCCCCGGCGACCTGGAGGCCCGCGTCCGCAAGGGCACGGGCGAAGGCCTTCGCGTTGGCCAGGACCGCAGTCTGGTACTCGTCCTTGAAGCGGTTCATCTCGTATGCCGCCAGCAGAAGCCCCAACATGGTCCCGAGATGATGGTTGGAGACAGACCCCGGGAAGGTGCGCCTGCGCACGGCCTCCCAGAGGTCATAGCGCTCCTCGCCCTCGGCCCAACGTCCCGCTATCACCCCGCGTTGAGTGCCGAAGAAGGTCTTGTGCGTGGAACCGGTGACAAGATCCGCGCCTTCCGCGAACGGCTCTTGAAAGTGCGGACCCGCCAAACCAAGAACATGAGCCATGTCGTACATGATCACTGCGTCGAGTCCTTGCTCGTCCACGAAGCGGCGGACCTCCGCGATCGGCTCTTTGTGGAGCACCATGCTCTTACCGAAAACGATGAGTCTCGGACGGAAACGATCGATCAGCTCGAGAGTGGCCGCGACGTCGATGCGGTACGGATTCGACTGAAGAACCGGGAAATTGACCACAGCCGGCCTGTCGGTGCGGGGATCGGTGGCGACGAAGTCCTTGAGTGCTCCCATGGGCTGGGCGCTCAGGTGCCCGCCTTTGCCGATGTGGTTGTTCATTACCATTTCGATCCGGCGCGGCTCTGCCTTCGGGTTCCCCCGGTTGAGATACTCCACCAGTGCTGAGAAGACCGTCGCGTTGGCCATCTGGCCGCTTGTCAGTCTGGTCTCCGCTTCGGTCGCTCCGAGAAAGCGGCAGATCTCACCCTCCAAGAGGCGCTCGACCTCGCCGATGAACCCGGTGCCCTGGTAGTAGAAGACCTCGGCGTCGTAGAAGGCTTCCAGCTTGCGGTGCTCGGCGTATCGGAAGGCGGGGTCCATGACCGATACCAGTCGCACCAAGGGCGAGGGAGTCATCTCGGATGGGATCAGGTTGACGCACCTTTCCTGGCGCCAGAGGTGGTTGTCGAGCACTCGCTGAAGCAGCTTGCCGGCGCGGGCCGGTTCGTCGCCGTCGGGCTCGATGGTCTCGTAAACACTGAACGTGCGGATGATCGGGCGGGCGTGCGGCGGAGCGTCGCCTCGTAGATGGTACGGAACCACGACGGCATCTACTGCCTTGCCGCGGATGTCGATGGTCAAGGGCTCGTCCTCGAGGACGTCGCTATCGACGAGGCAAAGGCAGATGGAACGGAGTTCGTACTCATCGGTGATGCGAGTCTGAAGGCCGGTTCCCGTCGTCTTCCAGTAGGGGATCATGGTTCCGCTTGTCACCCAGCCCACCGGCCGGCCCTCCTTGAGAACGGGCGAGCCGGCCCTGGCCACGCCTCGGCCTGTGACCGCCACCGGACGGGTCAGGCGGGGAAGGTCGCCAATGGAGGAGTAGTCGCGGGCGAGGATTCGGCGGTATGCGGCCAGTTGCCGGAGCAAGGGGTCGCGCCCCGTGAATTCGCCCTTGAGGGAGGAGAAGCTGACGGCGAAAGTCGCCAGAAGGGACGACATGAGGGGGATCTCGCGCCCCTCCTTGTCGATGCCCAATTCATGACCGTAGAGAGGCAGAGCCGCTTCAAGGCGAAGGGTGTCCCGCGCGCCGAGGCCACAGGGAATGGCGCCTTTTTCGACCAGAAGATCCCAAATCAGGCCGGCGTGGTCGGGATCCATGAAGAGCTCGAAGCAGAGGGGCTCGCCGGTATAACCCGAGCGACTGATGTCGACCGGAGCGCCGGCGATGGTGGCGCGTGAGAGCTCGTTCCGCCTGGGCTCGGGGAGCGAACCTGTCTCAAGCGCGGTACCCAGGATCTGGCGGGATCGCGGCCCTTGCAGAGAGAGCATCGCGAGCTGCTCGGTACGGTCGGTCAGCCCCACCTTACGGTCGCCGGCGATCTCAAGCTGAGCCTCAAGGTGTTTCCAGTCTTTCTCCCTGTTGGCTGCGTTGACGACGAGCAGGTATTCGTCCCTCTCGAAGCGGTAGAGATAGGCGTCGTCCACCGCACCCCCGGTAGGCGTGGGGACGAACGTGTACTGCGCCTGGTTGAGATCCAGTGCTGCAGCGTTGTTGCTGAGAACGCGCTGGAGGAAGTCGAGCGACCCCGTGCCGCCGATGGCGAAGCGACCCATGTGGGAGATGTCGAAGAGGCCGGCGCCCCGGCGGGTGGCTAGGTGCTCGGCCACCATCCCAGTGGGATACGCGAGGGGCATCTCCCAGCCTGCGAAAGTGACGATCTTCGCTCCGAGTGCCAGGTGCTGGGCGCGGAGGGGGGTATGACGCAATCCGCTATCGGCTGTCATTCTGACCACCTCCTCCTGCGCGACTGGGAACCGGTTGGGGAATGCGGACGCGCCAGGCGATGAGTCCCACCAGTCCGGCGGAGATCAGCGCGTAGAGAAGAGGATAGAACCAGGTCGGCGTCGAGACGGTAGGGAGTTGCGCCCTCAGGAAGTGATCACCCAGCCGGAAGAGCGTGAAACCCAGCGCGAACACGAGAAACGGCACGCCCGAAGGCGTGCGGCGCCGCAGCAGCCACACGGAGAGGACGCCCAGGGCTACCGCCGCGATCATCTCGTACAACTGGGTGGGATGGACCGGCTCTACCCGGCCCACCAGGCCGAGCACGCTGGTCTTCCCGGTGGCGAGCTGCCACGCCCAAGCAGGGCTGCCGGGTGGATACGTGACTCCCCAGGGCAGCGAGGTGACGGTACCGAAGCAACAGCCGTTGAGAAAGCAGCCCGTGCGCATGAAGACCACGCCGACCGCCAGCGCTGGCACGGCGCCGTCGGCCATGTGCCACAGCGGCAGCTGGAAGGCCCGGACCAGGAGCGCGCCCGTGATCAAGGACAAGATCAGTCCTCCGTACAGGGCAAAGCCGCGAAACCCGAAGTCGTAGATGCGGCTTGGGTCGTCGGCGTAGTAGCCCCAGTTGACTCCGAGGTCGAGCGCCCGCGCGCCTGCCACGCCCACGGTAAGGGAGACCGCGAAGGTGACCAGGGCTCGCCACCACGACAACCCCCTGCGCCGGACGATCACCGTGGCCAGGGCTACCGAAGCGATCCAGGCCAAGGCGTAGAACGTGCCGTAGGCCCGCAGCACCACCTCGCTGCCGCCGATCGAGAAGGTGGCCAATATCGGATGCATCGCGTCTCCCGGCTGCTTTCCTCCAGGGCCTTCTGTGAGGATACTAGAACCGGAGCGCGACGGTGCGGCGGGTCCGCGGTCGCTTGGGTTACACTCTTGCCGGGAGGTTGCCACGATGTCGATTCAGCACGGTCGTGCCTGGAAGTCACATATTGTCTCTGTCGTTCTCGCGGCCTCTGCTCTCGTGGCGGCCTCGTGGTTGGCGCCAGGTGGCGCGGGGGTCGCGAGTGCGGGGGCCGGTGCGGGGCTGCAGGCGGGTGGTCAGAAGGTATCGGTCTTCGAAGACGTGACCGTCGGTCCCGGCGACTCCTGGGACAACGTGGTGGTCATCGGCGGCGATCTGGTCATCGAGGGGACTGTCGGGGACAACGTGGTCGTGGTCGGCGGCAACCTCGTTGTGCGCGCGGGGGCTTCGGTCGGCCACGGTCCCAGTGGCGATCCCGGCGACGCCGCCATTGTCTCTGTGTTCGGCGACATCACCATAGACCCCGGAGCTGAACTGTCCGGCCGCGTGGTCGACGTGGCGGGGGGCATCCCGGGAGGGTTGAAGGCGGTCTTCGCCGATCCGGTCATGAGGCCGTGGACCTGGGTCTCTGTCGCGGGCTGGCTTGCGGGCACCGCTTTCCTCTTCATCGTCACCCTGATCATCACGGCCATTGCTCCACGGCAGGTAGCCTTCGTGCGCG
>MELN01000026.1:47543-48751 GCA_001768675.1 Actinobacteria bacterium RBG_16_64_13
CGTCACTTCTTCTCCTCGCTGGGGTGGGGCGTGCTTGGCGGCGTGCTGGTCCCCGTGATCACCGTCCTTCTGTTTGCCACGATCATCGGGGTTCTGTTCGTGGCGCCATGGTTGTTCATTGTCTTGCCGGTCATGCTCCTGTTCGGCCTGGTCTCGATGGCCACGCTGCTGGGCGGTCTGATCGCCGGCAGGGGGGACGATGGGCGCGGCCGAGTGATGGCCGCGGCAGCGATTGGTATGGCGATACTCTGCGTCGTCCGCTTCATCCCAGTCGCCGGCGCCATCATCTTGTTTCTTGCCTTCATGGTCGGCTTCGGAGCGACCTATACGGCTATCTGGCAGTGGAGGCGCGAGGCCAGGGGCGCGACGGCGCAGCGGCCCGCCGAATCCGCCGGCGACGAGCGGCCCCCCGGCTAGCGGAGACTCATCTCCAACTCGATCTCGTCGCGGAGGGGTATACCGTACTCGCCGACCAGCGGGATAGAAGGCTTGAGGCGGCGGGCCACCTCACGAAGGTCGCGGTGTATCGCCACGAGCTCGAAATCGCGCCGCTGGTAGAACCGGAGCGCATCGACGTTATCGTTGGTGGTGATGAGCCAGAGGCGCCGGCACCCAGCAGCCGCAGCGGCATCACGCACGGCCGTAAGGAGTCCGGTGCCGATGCCGGCGAACCTGGTGAGCGCGTGGAGCGTGACCAACTGGCATTCCTCGCCCGTCACCTCGAAGGTCGCCAGACCCAGCGTCTCGCCGTCGGCGGTCTTGGCGCAGAACCCCGGCAGCTCGGCGGCGTAGATCACTCGGCCTCGGGAGACGATGTAGTCCGTTCCTCCCCAGTGCCGGACCATCTCGAGGACCCATTCGTGGTCTTCGTAGACGAGAGGACGGACCGTGAACGATGTGGGACTCATGCCCGCCAGTCTACGCTGCACTCGGATGACCGGCCGGCGCTAACATGGACCAGAAGACGGACGGAGGCGGCATGGGAGACGAACCGACATCGAAACTCCTACCCGGACAACATGGTCCGCAGCTGGCGCTCGTACAACGATCGGACGCGCGAAGTCGGTAACGAGCAGTACTACCAAGAGTCGCTAGAGAGGCCTCGCTACTAGCCGCCGCGCGCGGCGCGCGGCCTAACCTTGCTTAGTTGCTGCCTACCAACTCTCCCAGAAGATTGTAGAGCATCTGCGCTACTTCTCCCCGAGTGG
>MELN01000026.1:48762-50934 GCA_001768675.1 Actinobacteria bacterium RBG_16_64_13
GTGTCCCAACCCGACAAGCCGCCCCAGGTGCCGCCCACAATGCCGTCCAGCAGTCCGTTGTACTCGGCGATTCTGATCCTTTCGCCATGCTCCGCGTTGAGATAGCTGAGGACTCCCTGCCACTCTGGCGGAGGCGTCTTCAGCACCGCGGAGCCCGCGCGGACGATCATGGTGATCACTTGCTGGCGACTGATGTTGGCGAGCGGCCTGAAGGTGCCGTCGGGATAACCGAAGGTCAGTCCGGTGCCGGCCGCCTTGGCCACGTAGTGGTAGGCGTAGAGCTCCCCTTCGGTGTGCGCTATGGCAGAAGCATCGACGAAGTTGAGCGAGTCGTGCAAGGTGGCGGTGTACTCCGAAGGCTTCCACTGGGCCATGGTGAGTAAGATCATTTTTGCGAACTGTTGGCGGGTGACCAGATCGTCGGGACCGAAATTGCCATCCTCGTATCCCTCGATGATCTGCTTCTCGCCCATGTAGTTGATGGCAGTCGCATAAGCGTCTCCGGCGCCCACATCGATGAATTGGGGGCCATTGGGCAGGAACACGGCGTGGTAGAGAGTCTTGTCCCCGTAGTAGGCGAAGGCACCTTCGCTCTCGGCGTCGGGCGCCTTCACCGGGTCTCCTTCGTTGAAGAGGCCGATGTAGTTTCTGACGTAGTCCAAGACCCCGATGCCGGAGGGCTCCGCCTGTTCCCAGCAGACCACATCACCGTTGATTGAGGGATTGAAGTTGCCGAACTTGTTCTCGGTCAAGGCGATGGTCGAACCGTCCGCGATGCTGTAGAGCTGGATCTGGTAGGTGTCCCAAGGGAAGTTGAGGGGCGTAGGAATATTGCCGGCGGACCACGTCACGTGCCCGGAATCGATCCGCGGACGCTCGTTGTTCTTGGTGCTCGCGGCGATAGTCTTGACTTCTTTGGTCTTGAGGTTGTACACGACGATCTCGGTGCCGTTTCCGGTGGCAGCCTTCTTGACGCTAACAACGTAGTCGCCCCAGATGTCGGGGCTGTGGTATTCCTCTCCGGCAAGGACCAGGGTCACCGTTCCCTCGTTCATGTCGTAGACGTAGATCCCTGTCTTGGCGCCGGTGCCGAGCATGTGCTTCTCCCAGACGATCCGGCCATCGTCGATGCGCGGGTTCCAGTCGTTGCCGTCGCCCGGGTCGGTGTTGTGGGTGAGTTGCTGGACCAGGCCGTTGCCGGTGTCGTACAAGAAGATGTCGTCGTAACCGCCCGCGCGGCCCCCCTGGTAGACCACCAGGGCGCCGTCAGAGGAGGGGTTGTAGTAGTTGCCCGAAATCGCCGCCGGGATCTGGGAGTTGGTGTCGGTCTTGGTGTTGTAGATGTACATGCCGGAGAACCCACCCGGCTTGGTGCCGGTCCACGCTATGAGGCCATTCCCCACGGAGATGAAGGAAGGCACCAAGCCGGTCTCTGTGATGTCTATCGACGTGACCATCCACCACTCGACGTCGGTGGTGGTCGTCGTGGACTCGCTCGTGGTCGTCGTGGACTCGGTCGAACTCGTCGAGTCGGTCGAACCGCTCGACGTGGTAGTCGTGGTCACAGGCCCGTCTTCGGCGGCAGCGACCGCCCACATACCGAAGAACAGCGCCATCGCGCACAAGGCGATTATCGCCGAGGACAAGACTCTCTTACTCACCACACACCCCCGGGGCTTCTGTGTACCGGCGTACCCTGTGGTCGCCATATTCTCCCGCCTCGGAGTGGGCGGGGTCAATACCCGAACCCCTCCGACCAAAGTTGTATCAGAGTCTAGTACTTAGTGTCGGTCAAGGTTGGGTACTACTTGATACGAGGTGAACGGCGCATTCCCTCGCAGAAGGTGTGAGACCGATGCAGAAAGGAGTGGTGTCGTGGCCGACATACGTGCGATTCGCGAGCTTTTCGCGGCCCGGCCGACACTCGAGGGGGCAGGTGTTCGTCTGAAGCGCGGGTTCGGCTTTGCCGAGGTGCCACGACTCGACCCGTTCTTGCTTCTGGACGATTTCGGCTCTGACGACCCAGCCGACTATATGGCCGGGTTCCCCTGGCACCCCCATCGCGGGATCGAGACCATCACGTACATGTTGCACGGTCGGGTGGACCATGGGGACAGCTTGGGCAACTCAGGGACCATCGGGCCGGGCGACGTCCAGTGGATGACCGCGGGC
>MELN01000027.1:0-156 GCA_001768675.1 Actinobacteria bacterium RBG_16_64_13
TGGAGCCGAGAGCGGTGCCTATGAGGACGCTGTAGATGACCGACCAGATGAACTGACCCGACCACGTGATGCCGTCACCGGGCATGATCGCGGCCATGACCAGCAGGGGGACCGAGCCGAGGAGCGTCTGCCAGGCGGTGAACGAAAACAGGTCGA
>MELN01000027.1:238-8153 GCA_001768675.1 Actinobacteria bacterium RBG_16_64_13
GACAACACCGCGCAACTGCCAGGGTTCGATTATCAGCACAAGCCCCACCAGACCGAGGCTCACTGAAAGCCACTGGGCTCCTTTCAACCTCTCGTCGAGGAACAGCCAGGCGACGATGAGGAGCCAGAATTGCCAGGTGTTGGCAAGCATGGCAGTGTGACCGGCGCCCCCCGTCGCAAGCGCGGCTGAGATCAGGCCGACAAAGCCTCCCACCTGCAGTACCCCCACCAAAGCGGTGAGTCCGAACGCCTTGGGTCGCAGGGACTTGCCGAAGAGGGGAAGCGCGGCAAGCATCAGGACGCCTGCCGGCAACGTTCGGATCGCGGCGAACATGAAGGCACTGCTATCCAGGACCCCCAGCTTGCCTGGAACCCAGGAATACCCCCATATCAGTGCCAGCAGCGCCAGGGCCCCGACCGGAAGATAGCGTGACGAGCGCACGATGCCTCCTCGCATTGATGGCTACGGGCTGTTTCGGCCGGTTGTTGCCTCTCTGAGGAGAAGATCGAGCGAGAAGGCCGAATGACCGTCGTCGATGTACTCCGAGAGCCCCATGAGAGAGCTCACGTTCTCCGCCCACATGATCGTGTACCACTGCCAGGTCAGGCGCCTCGCGTCCATATCGGCGCGGATCGTTCCCTCGGCCTGGCCTTCTTTGACGATCTCCAGCACCTTGCCGAAGGCCATTGTCTGGGTCTCCGCCACAGCCTCACGCAAGCCGACTTGAGGCCCGGCCGCGATGAACTCGATCCAGGGGCTGGTGAACGCGCCGAGCTTGGTCTTCATGAGCTCGGAGTGGTTCTGAGCGATGAGAGCCAGGCGATCCGTGGCGCTTCTGCCCGCGGAAGAGTCGATCAGGTTCGCCATCTCCGTGAAGATGGAATCCAGGGCCGCCAGCAGCATCTCGTCTCTGCTCGCAAAATGGACATAGAGAGCGCCCTCTGAAACGCCGGCAGCGGCAGCGATCCGTGAGACCGTTGCCCCAGGTACGCCGTACTTTGCGACCACTTCAAGAACCGCCCCTACGATCTGCGCTCGCCGTTTCTCGGGGGGCAGCCGCCGGCTTCGACCTTTGTTGGATGACACCTACGCTCCCTTCAAGCGAGCTGGTGAGACACGACCAGGATATCGCAGCGGTTGACACAGACTCGCGACGTTCCCTATAGTGGAATAATAGCTTAGTGAGCGCTTGCTCATTAGATACGTGTTCTCGCGAAGGAGGCCCGCATTATGACAACACAAGGACGCTCAGCGGCATCACAGCCCGAGTACGGTGTCCTAGTCGAAGAGAATGTCTTCGTTCCTGCTCGCGATGGTGTCGGGTTGGCGATCGATATCTATCGTCCCGACGCACCGGGGAAGTTTCCCGCACTACTGGCCTTGTCACCGTACGGCAAGACCCTTCAGACCTTTCAGACCCCTCCCCAGCCGTTCGGTAAGTCGTGCTTCGAGGCCTCTATCGAATCCGGCGACCCCTACTTCTACGCGCCTCGCGGCTATGTCTACGTCATCGGCGACCTACGGGGCACTGGAGATTCCGAAGGCGAATACGTAGGGTTGTTCTCCAATCACGAAGGTCAAGACGGAGCCGACATCGTGGAGTGGCTCGCCCAGCAGCCCTGGTGCGACGGCAACGTGGGTATGGCGGGCATCTGCTACTTCGCTTCCATGCACTTACACGTCGCCGCGGAGCAGCCCCCTCATCTCAAGTGCATCGCCCCGTGGGAGATCTTCGGCGACGATCTCTACAACCACGGGGAGTACGAGGGCGGCGTCTTCAACATCTTCTTCTACGGCCTCTATACGGGCACCTATCCGGCACGCTGCGGATACGCCATCAAGAACGTCAAGTCGGCCATGATCAAGAACACGCCCAAGGCTGAACTGGACAAGCTCGTGGCGAAGGCCTATGCCGATCCCGACCTCAAGCAGTATCCGTATCTGAGCCACCTGCTCAAGTATCCGGAAAAGAACCCCATCCTGTTCGACTTCATGCTGAACAAGCTCGACGGCCCTTACTACCGCGAGCGTTCGGTCTCGGAGCGGCTCGACATGATCAAAGTGCCCACCTATGTGGGCGGTCCTCTGTTCAGCTTCTTTTCGCAGCCTCAGATCAACGTGTTCAACCGGGTCGACGTTCCCAAGAAGATGTTCCTCTATACCGACATGGGCACGCGTCCCTGGAGGGCGCATCACGACGAGCTGCTGCGCTGGTACGACTACTGGCTGAAGGGCATCGAGACCGGGATCATGGACGAAGCCCCCGTCCGGTACCACACCACGGTGGCCGAGAAGTGGTCCACGGCCCAAGAGTGGCCGCCGGAGGACACCCAGTGGACCGACTTCTACTTCAACAGCCTCGGTGGGTTGTCGCCCGAGCCCGACTACCACAACGACGAGCCCGACGCCTTCGTGCAGCAGCCCCTCTACGTAACCGAAGAGAGCGCGCGTCGGCTACGTGAGCAGGCCCCTGTCCCAGGACCTCCAGGTCACCGGCCCGCCGCGCATCACCTTCTTCGCGTCGATCGACCAACCGGACACGAAGTTCAGGGTCGAAGTGCGCGAGGAAGGCTCAGCCGCTATCTATCCTCTGGCATCGGGCTGGCTGAAGGCTTCTCATCGCGCGCTCGACGACGCCAGGACCACTCCCTGGGAGATCGCCCACGACCACACAAGAGAGGTACCGGTGACTCCGGGCGAGATCAACGAATACACGGTGCAACTTCGTCCCATGTCGCACCTGTTCCGCGCCGGCAAGCAGATCAAGGTGGAGATCTCCAGCATCGACATACCGACCGACATCGAGACCTACGACGTCATGTGGCACGTCTGCAACAGCGCGACGACGCTGCACAAGATCTATCGGGACGGCTGCCATCGCTCCAGGGCTTCGCTGCCGGTCATCCCGCTCGCCACGGCGCTTCCGGGGTGCTAATGTAGCCGGACAGCTCAGTGGAGGGGTAGAGAGCAGAACCACGGCAAAGGGGAGATAGCACGTGAAGATCACAGCCGCCGTCCTCCGAGAGGTCGGGAAGCCCTACAGCATAGAGGAACTCGAACTCGACGAGCCGCATGCTGGCGAGGCGCTCGTCAAGTGGCTTTATACCGGCTACTGCCACAGCGACCTTAGCAACTTGAAAGGCCGCATCACCATGGCCCTGCCTTTGGTGGCCGGCCACGAGTGCGCGGGGGTCGTCGAAAGAGTCGGCGACGGCGTGACCAGAGTCAAGCCGGGCGACCATGTGGTCGGCACGTGGATGATCCCCTGCGGTCAGTGCCCCGAGTGCCGGCGCGGTCTGGGCAACGTGTGCACGGGGAACTTCACGCACTTCGTCTCCGGGACCATGCTCGACGGCACCAGCCGCCTCAGGGACGCCAAGGGCAAGACCGTTCTGCATGGGAACTTCGTGTCGGGGTTCTCCAGCCACACCGTTGTTCCCGAGGGCGGCCTGGTGCCCATCAAGAAGGACGTGCCCCTCGATTGGGCGTGCCTCATGAGTTGCTGCATACCCACCGGTTGGAGTTCGGTGACCAAGCTCGCGGGCGTGATGCCTGGGGATAAGGTGGCCGTGTGGGGATTGGGGGGCGTTGGTCAGAACATCCTTCGTGCAGCCAAGATGCGGCAGGCCAACCCGCTCATCGCGGTCGACCTGGAAGAGTCGCGGCGTTCCATCGCCAAGGAGTTGGGCGCTACTCACTTCATCTGCAACTCGAAGGAAGATCCCGTGCCGCTGATCAAGGAACTCACAGGTGGGGGCCTGGACTTCGCCTTCGAGGCGTCTGGAACCCCCGGCGCCATCGAGCAGGCCGTATGGACGCTCGGTATGGCCGGCAAGATCATGGCTATCGGTATCATGGCCCAGGACGAGGTGGCGAAGGTGCCCCTGACCTACATGGTCTTGCAGCAGAAATCGATCATGACCGGGTTGTACGGCGGGGTGGCAGTGCAGGACGACATCCCCAAACTGTGCGACCTTTCGATGACCGGCGACATGAAGATCGACAAGATCATCGAAGGCACGTTCAGGATCGACCAGCTCAACGACATCGCCGAGAGGATGGAGAAAAGGCAACTAAGCGGTCGCTGGGTCTGCGCGTGGGACTGACCGGCCGAAGCTAGCGTTACGGAGGGGGTCCAGAATGGAATTGTCACACGCCGACGCCTTGACCGATGTCCCGTGCCCCGCTGACGAGCCGGCGATCCTCGAGGAGATCGAGGTCGAAGACTTGGCTGTGGACGGCATCTGTGGCGTCTACTGAGCAAGACGAAGAAGGCTGCCTGCAGACCGAGTACCTCGTGCCGGACTGGGTACGCGTCCGGCGCGAGAGCTTCGGGCTCCTGTTCTACGACACGCGGTCGACCAGGCTCACGTTCGTGCGCTCTGGGCTCGTCCTGAGCCCCCCGCCTTTCACCGGTCCGCGGCGTGCTCTTCTCGTGGACGCGGTGACCGGGAGCCGCCGTGCGGCGCTGTCGCGACTGCTGCGAAGCCTGGTCGCAAAGGGCCTGATCGTTGCCTCCGAGACTCAGTAACACCCCCTTGCGAGCGCCGGTCAACGTCACGTGGGAGATCACGGAGGCGTGCAATCTGCGGTGCTCCCATTGCCTGTCCGCAGAGCTGCGGGCGCAGCGCCGCGGCGAGCTCGACCTGGCGCAGTGCCGGACTGTCATCGACGAGTTGGCAACGATGGAGGTCTTCCAGGTGAACTTCGGGGGCGGGGAGCCGTTTCTCCGAGACGACTTCCTCGACATCCTGCGCTACGCTCATGCCCAAGGCATCACCACCTGCGTCAGCACCAACGGGACCGTGCTCAGCGACGCCCTCGTCGACGAGTTGTTGCGGATGGCCCCGGTCTACCTGCAGGTGAGCCTCGACGGCGCCTGCCCCGAGACCAACGACGCCATCCGCGGCCGGGGGACTTTTCACCGCATCCTCGCCGGGATCGAGCTTCTCGCCGAGAGGCGCTATCCCGACTTCAGCCTCAACATGGTGGTCACCAGGCCCAACGTCGGGGAGATCGCGGAATTCGACCGGCTTGCCCGCCGGTACGGAGCCAAGACCCGGCTTTCCCGCTTCCGTCCCTCGGGAGGCGGATGCAACACCTGGGAGGACTACCACCTCACACGGAGCCAACTGGTGGAGCTGTCATCCTTCTTGGGCGAGCACCAGGAGATCCTCACCGGCGATTCGTTCTTCGCTCTCACTCCGGACAGTCGCCGGGCTCTCGGGCTCAACATGTGCGGCGCCGCCAAGATGACCTGCGCCGTGGCGCCGGACGGCGGCGTCTATCCGTGCGCTTTCCTCAGCGACCCTGCGTTTCTGGCCGGCGATGTGACCGCCGAGCCGCTTGCGGCCATCTTCGAGTCTTCGCCGGTCTTCAAGCGGTTCCGAGAGATCGAGATCGAATCCTGCCGCTCTTGCGACCGCTTCTCCATCTGCCAGGGAGGTTGTCCGGCCGTCGCCTATTTCCTCACCGATTCCGTGGGTCGTCCCGACCCGGAGTGCCTGCGCGCGGCGGTGCCCGCCAAGGAGGTAGCCTAGGCCATGCAGTTTCCCAACCTGTTCAGCCCCCTGCAGATCGGACGGGTGACCGTACCCAACCGCATCTCCTTTTCCGCCCACCTGACGAACCTGTCCAACGACGGGCTGCCCGGCGAACGGCTGGTTCAGTACTTGGCGGCCCGGGCCAGGGGCGGCACGGGCTTGATCATCACCGAAGAGCAGTCCGTCCACCCCACCGACCGCGCCTACGAGCATCTCATCGAGGCCTTCAGGCCCGACGTCATCCCGGGATACAAGCGGCTGACGCGTGAGGTCCACACTCAAGACACCCGCATCTTCGCCCAGTTGAACCACAACGGGCAGCAGTGCAGCGGCAGCCTTTCCCGGCTTCCGGTCTGGGCTCCGTCTCCCATTCCGGACGTACTTTATCGGGAGACGCCGAAGTCCATGGAGATCGAGGACATCCAGGAAGTGATAGAGCACTTCGCCCGCTCCGCCATCCACGTCCGCGAGGGCGGCTTCGATGGGGTCGAGCTGCAGTTCGGTCACAGTTCGCTCGCGCGCCAGTTCATGTCGCCGCTCACCAACTTTCGGAGCGACGAGTACGGGGGCGACTTCGAGAACCGGCTGCGCTTCGCAATACAGGTGGTAGCCGCGGTCCGCAAAGCGGTAGGCCCCGATTTCACCCTCGGCGTGCGTCTCTGCGCCGACGAGCTCATCCCCGGAGGGCTCAATCTCGACGATGCCAAACAGATAGCGCAGCGGCTGCAGACTACCGGGCACCTGGACTTCTTCAACCTGACCCTGGCCACCTTCTACAACCTGTATCTCGTCGGCGGGCCCATGCATCTGCCGCTGGGCTACACGGTCCCGTTGGCGGCCGGCATCAAGCAGGTGGCCACCCTCCCGGTGTTCGCCACGGGCCGCATCAACGACCCGGCGCTGGCCGAACGGGTGCTGGCCGAGGGGCAGGCGGACATGATCGGGGTGGTGCGCGGGCAGATAACCGACCCCGACTTTGCCCGCAAGGCCCGGGACGGCCGCACCGAGGAGATCCGGTACTGCATCGCCTGCAATCAGAACTGCTACGGACGTGTGGGTCTCAACAAGACCATCGGCTGCGTCCAGAACCCCTCGGTGGGTCGAGAAGACACCGAGGGTGAGCATCATCTGAAGCCCGCGCTCGCCAAGAAGCGGGTAATGGTCGTGGGCGGCGGCCCGGCGGGTATGTGGGCGGCCAAGATCGCCACCCTGCGCGGACACGACGTGATCCTGTACGAGAAAGCCGAGGAACTGGGCGGCCAGGTGCTCCTGGCGGCCAAGGGAGCCGGCCGGGACGAGTTCGGGGTGATAGTGCGCAACGAGCGCAACCAGTTGGCGCATCTGGCGGTCCCGGTGGAGCTTGGCGTGGAGGTCACCGCCGAGATGGTGCTCGAGCGGCAGCCGGACGCGGTGATCATCGCCACGGGGTCCAGGCCGAAGGTCAGTCCGGTGGGCGGCGCCGGCGGTCCGAACATCTTCAACGTGTGGCAGGTGCTGAGCGGAGAGGCGCAACTGGGCGACCGCGTGCTGCTGATCGACTACGACGGCCACCACCAGGCGACTGCCACGGCTGAGTTTCTCGCGGAGCTCGGCAAGACTGTGCACGTGGTGACTTCGAGCCTCTTTGTGGGGTCGGAATTGGGCCCGTCACAAGATCTTTACCTTTCCCGGCAAAGACTGCTGCAGAAAGGGGTGACTTTCACCCCCGACTTCGCGGTCATGGAGATCAAAGGGACCGACGTTCACGGCTTCAACGTGTACTCCAACGTCTGGGATGTGTTCACGGGCTACGACAGCATCGTCACCGCCATGGGTAACGACGCCTATGATGGCCTCTACTTCGCCCTCAAAGGGAAAGTGCGCGAGCTCTACCGCGTGGGCGACTGTGTGGCGCCCCGCAAAGTCGACATGGCCATCCACGAGGGTTACGTGGCCGGCAAACGGGTGTGAGCAACAGCGCCGAAACCAGGCTCGGGGCGGTGGCCGCCGGCGCGGTGCCCGCGCGGGCGGGGTACTCGGGCCTGGACGGCACGGGTGCCGCGTCCATCATCCTTGTGGCGGTCGAACCGTCGGGCGACGGAGAAGCGTCGACCGGCAAGGTGCTGATGACCGAAGGCGCGCGGCTGGCCGGCGAACTCGGCGTGGAGCCGCGCTTCGTCACCTGGGCTTCGCCGCCGGACCTCGACCTAGCGCCGGTCGCGACCGCGTTGGCCGGTCTGGCCGGCCAGGCGCGGACAGAAGCGGTCATCCTGGCCGACACCGACACCGGGCGGCAGCTTGCACCCATGATCGCCCACCGCCTGGGTTCGGGGGCCGTCGTGGGCTGCAGTGACGTGCTTGTGCGCCCAAGGTCAGACGGAAGTGGTGGGCCG
>MELN01000027.1:8199-11874 GCA_001768675.1 Actinobacteria bacterium RBG_16_64_13
ACATCGAAAGGGGAAGCGACGCGACGCCCGTTGCGACCCTCGAGCTGGCCGGACTGGAAGCGGAGGAGTCCCTCTCTCCGGAGGTGGCAGTTCTCGAGGTCGCGGAGGGCGGCGCACCGGCTCCGGCCCGCATGCGCCGTATCGAGTTCGCGCCTCCGGACGCACGGTCGGTCGATCTGGTCCACGCCAAACGGATCGTGGCTGCGGGTTCGGGGAGCGCAAGCGACAGACTCCTGGCCGCGGTCAGCGAACTGGCGGATCTGCTGGAGGGCTCGGTCGGCGCCACGCGGCCGGTGGTCGACGACGGACGCTTGCCCAAAGAGCGGCTGATCGGTCAAACGGGCAAGACAGTCGGTCCCGAGCTCTACCTTGCGCTCGGCATCTCGGGCTCGCCCCACCACGTGGCGGGCGTGCGGAAGGCCGAACGCATCCTCTCCATCAACCGGGACGCGCGGGCCCCCATCTTCCAGTTCTCCGATGTCGGCTATGTCGCCGATCTGGAAGTGGTGCTGCCCGCTCTCGTACAGAAGATCAAGGAGTGGCGGGATGCCCCTGGCAACCCAGAAACCTCTCGCTAACGGCGGGCGCGCCGGCGACGCCGTAGACCGAGGCGCAACGCCGCACGGCGGCGCCTCTGTGGGCGGAGGCTCGTCGGCCGGCGGCTTTGACGCCATCGTGGTGGGCGCAGGCCCGGCGGGGACCAGCGCGGCGCTCGGGCTGGCTCAGAAAGGGGCCAAGGTCCTCTTGCTCGAGCGGGGTGAATACCCCGGGGCGAAGAACATGTTCGGAGGGATGATGGCCTATTGCCCGGCTCCCGAGCAACTCGTTCCCGGATTCTGGGAACGCGCGCCCTGGGAGCGGGCCGTGACGAAACGGGTCCTCTCCATAGCCGGCCGGGAGTCGTCGACCTCCCTGGTCTTTCAAGCGCGTTCCGGCTCCGAGAGGTCCTCTGTGGGCGCCGGCTCCTCGTCAGACAGGAGCCTGACAGGCTTTACCCTCTTCCGCCCGATCTTCGACCGTTGGTACGCGGAGCAGGCCGTCGCGGCCGGAGTGACGCTGCTCACCAGTTGTCGCGCGGAGGGCCTGCTGATGCGCGATGGAGCCGTCCGTGGGGTGAGGATCGCGGGGGGCGGCGGCACTGCCGGGGGTGACGACGTCGTGGAGGCCCCGCTGGTGATCGCCTGCGACGGCGCTCTGTCGCTGCTGGCCCAAGAAGCCGGGCTGCACGGAGGTTTCAAGCCGGACCAGGTGGCGCTTGGAGTCCGGGCCCTCTACCTGTTGACTGAGGAGGACATCAACGAGCGTTTCGGCCTTGCGGGCCGCGAAGGCGCCACGAACGAGTTTCTGGGCTGCACGGAGGGGATCCGCGGAGGCGGTTTTGTCTACACCCAGACCGAGACCCTGTCGATAGGCCTGGTGATGCACCTCGACTCGCTCAAGCAGAAGGCGATCCCTCCGTACGAGCTCATGGAGCGTTTTGTCGCCTCGACGCCGGTGGCCCCCCTGCTCCGGGGCGCGCGGCTTGTGGAGTACTCGGCCCACCTTCTGCCGGAAGCAGGCGTGCGTATGACTCCCCGGCTGTCGGCCGCGGGGCTGCTGGTGGCGGGTGACGCTGCCGGTTTCTGCTACACGAACGGCCTGACTCAAGAAGGGATGAACATGGCCATGACCTCGGGGCTCTTGGCCGCCAAAGTGGGCGCGGAGGCTCTCGCCCAGGGCGACTTCACCGCCCCTCGTCTCGCTGGCTACGCGAAGGAGATGAAGCGGAGCTTTGTCCTGCGCGATCTCAGGACCTTCCGCAGGGCCATCGACTTCCTTCACCACGACCGGCTCTTCGAGGACTATCCGCGGGTGGTGAGCGCCTTGATGGAGGACGTCTACCGCTCCGACGGGCGTCCGCGGACCAAGATCGCTCGGATGGGTCTCCGAGCGGTGAGAGGTGTTGTCCCGATACGGCAACTGATCGCCGATGCGATCCGGGTGGGGAGGGCGTACCTGTGGTAGTCGACGAGATCTTCGAGCTGGTGAGCTATCGCATCCATCCTGAGCCCCACATCCGTTTGAATCAGGACGTGTGCCAGGGCTGCACCCATCGGGCCTGCACCTTCGCCTGCCCGGCCCGTTGCTACACGTGGAGCGAGGAGCGGGCCCGGGTGGAGTTCGCCTACGAGGCCTGTCTCGAATGCGGCACGTGCCTTTTGCTCTGTGACCGCGGGGCGCTTGACTGGCATTATCCCCAGGGAGGGTATGGTGTGCGCTTTCGTGTCGCATAGGGAGATCGCGCCATGAAGCTGGTCGTCCTTCTGGGGTTGGGCGTCGACGTGCGCGTGCCGCCGGAGCGCGACCCGCGGAGCGGTCGCGTCCGCGAAGAATGGCTCGTCCGCGAGATCGACGCGGCAAGCGATGCCGCTCTGGGTCTGGCGCTTCGTCTCAAAGCGGCTCGCGCGGATACCGAAGCCACCGTCGTCCAACTGGGCCCCCCCGGACATGAGCGCTGGCTTCGCCAGGCCTTGGCTCGGGGTTGCGACCGAGCGGTGCGCATCTGGGACGACGAGGCCGCGACCGTCGGGACCGCGGGCAAGGCGGTCATCCTCGCTGCCGCCGTGAAGGCCCTCGGCTTCGATCTCGCTCTGGCCGGGTCGGCCGGAGTGGTCGATGCCGGCCGTCGACTCGGGGTGCTGGTCGCGGAGCATCTTGGGGTTGCCTGCGCGACGCAGGCTGTCGATGTCACTCTGGTGGACGGCGTCGAAACGGCGGAGATCACCCGCGGTCTTGATCGGGGATACCGCGAGCGGGTCGAGGTTCTACTGCCCGCCCTGATGACCGTGTCTCCCGGCGCCGCCGCTTCCCCGGGAGCGCCGCCGGCCTACATTCCCGTGGCCGCTCTGTTAGCCGCCCACGATCGCACCATCCCAGTGTGGGACCTGGCCGACCTGGGCGTGCCTTTCGACCAGGTTCGCCGCGCCGATCGGTCTTTGGAGTATGGCCCCCTTCGTCCCCGTCGCCCGCGGATGCATCCTCTCACCCCGCCGGACCAGTCTCTGCCGGCGTTCGAGCGCGTACTCAAGCTCATCCAAGGATCGGTTCAGAGACGCGAGGGTCGCATCGTGCGCCAGCCCCCCGACGGGATCGTCGATGAAGTGTTCAAGACCCTTAGGGATGAGGGTTGGCTCGATCACCTGCGCCCGGAGGCCGGCGGCAAACCGTGATCCCTCTGCAGTACCGGCTGCGCGACGGAGTGCGGCTCGAGCCTGACGCCGGCGGGGGCATGCGGGTGATATCGGGGTCGCCTCTGAATGTGGTGAGGGTCAATGCGGCCGCTGCATGTCTGTTGGAACTGACCAGGCGAGGAACCTCGGTCGCCGACATCGCCGCCGAACTCAGCACCCCCGAGGAGCGGGCCTTCGCCCTGTGCGAGTATTTCCGCGGCCGTGGGATGCTCGAGGCCGGTCGAGCGGACTCCTCTTCCGGCTTCGCCCCGTCGGTGACGGTGGTCGTCCCGACCCGTGACCGCGCGGACGACCTGGCCGAATGTTTGAGCGCCCTTTCTCGCCTCGATTCCCCGCGCGACCGGCTCGGCGTGATCGTGGTGGACGATGGCTCGGTGGACCCCGCCGCTGTCGCCGACGTCGTGCTCCGTCACGGCGCGCGCCTTCTAGTGAACGAGCGCAATCG
>MELN01000027.1:11935-12329 GCA_001768675.1 Actinobacteria bacterium RBG_16_64_13
ATCGACAGCGACTGCGTGGCCGGCCCGGGGTGGCTACAAGAGCTCACGCCCTATTTCTTATGGGATCGCGTGGGGGCGGTGGGCGGCCGCACCATAGGCTACTACGGTGATTCGTCGCTCGACCGGTACGAGGAGGTCGCGTCACCCCTCGACATGGGCAAGCATCTGCGGCTCGAGGCGCGTGGCTCAGACTCGTTCTACGTCCCCACCTGCAATCTCTTGGTCCGCCGCTCTCTCTATCAGGATCTGGGGGGCCTGGGCGAGGATTTGTTGGTGGGCGAAGATGTGGACCTCTGCTGGCGGCTGCGGGCCCACGGCGAGTACCTGGTCTACGCCCCCGAGGGTCTCGTGCGCCACAAGCACCGGAACCGGTTGAGTGCGATGCTGCGGCGGC
>MELN01000027.1:12339-13133 GCA_001768675.1 Actinobacteria bacterium RBG_16_64_13
TGGACCCTCCGAGGCGACGCTGCAGGCACTCCATCCCGACAAACGCAAGCGCTTCCCGGCTGCCCCGGCGCCTCTGGCGACCACGGCGCTGCTCTCGGCGGCGCTGGTAGGGCTGGAGCCCTGGTTGCTGGCCGCCTCTCTGGCTCCGCCGCTCTGGGATGGGAAGAGACGCGCACGGCATCTGCGCCGGAGCGGTATCGACCTACCCGTCCGTGACGTGTGGTCCTCCGTGCTCCGCGGACATCTCTCCATGCTCTACTTCGTCTACTTCCACTTGGTCAGATACTATCTGGCGCCTCTCGCGGCAACGGGTCTTGCCGTCCCCGGCTTCCGACTGCTCACCGCCGTTGCCGCGCTCTATTCCTCGGGGGTCGACTACGCGACCCGGCGGCCTCGTCTCAGCTACCCGGTGTACCTCGCCTACTACTTGGCGGAGCATGCCGCCTATCAGGTGGGGGTTGTCACCGGCTGTGTCCGCGCCCGCAGCTTTCGCTCGTACCTGCCCGCGTTGCAGGCGGGCCGTGGTTTGCAGTCGAGGGATACCGGCGGACAGGCTAAGATGTAGGGCGCGTGGAGCGGCGCTCGGTCTGGTGGCCGGCCCGGTCTTCAAAACCGGTGTTGGGCGGTAGTCCCGTCCAGGGTGGGTTCGATTCCCATGCCGCTCCGCCATATTGTCTTGCAGCCGCGCCAGTGAACCCTCCGAACGGCCGGCGCACCGGCATGGCTCATCCGCATGAGTCTTGTCGTCGGCCTTTCGCTTAGCCGGTTCGGTGCCGATGAAAGATACGTTGTCT
>MELN01000027.1:13212-13354 GCA_001768675.1 Actinobacteria bacterium RBG_16_64_13
CGATGTCCGGGAATCCCAGAGAACAAGGGTCCCCACAACCGGAAGCCTTCGGCCCTGGCGTGTCGTACCACGACATCTTCGAGGGTGCGCCCGCGGCCATGGCGGTGCTACGGGACGGACTGACGCTCTACGCTAACGCTCG
>MELN01000027.1:13498-13858 GCA_001768675.1 Actinobacteria bacterium RBG_16_64_13
CTTGGTCTACGGAGTGGTGACTCGGAGTTCGCGCTGGGCGTGGCCATGTCCCCAGTGGGACTTGAGGCCGGGCCCGTGGTCGTCTGCGTTCTCACCGACCTGACCGAACAGCGAGCGGCTGAGGATGCCCTGCGGCATTCGGAGGGGCTTCTCAACGGCATCATCGAGCAGAGTCCCATATCCACGTGGATCTCCGATGACAAGGGCACGTTGATCAGACTGAACCAAGCCTGCAGGGACCTGCTTCACATCGCCGACGAGGAGGTCGTGGGCCGGTACAACCTCCTGCGCGACAACATCGTGGAGGAACAGGGGCTGATGCCTCTGGTGAAGCGCGTGTTCGAAGAGGGTGAGACGGTC
>MELN01000027.1:13867-14554 GCA_001768675.1 Actinobacteria bacterium RBG_16_64_13
ATCGAGTACGACACCGCGCGACTCGACAACCTCGCTTTGCGCAACACCGCGAAAGTACTCCTGGAGGCCACCATCTATCCAGTCAAGAGGGCCGACGGCGGGGTATCCAACGCGGTGATCCAGCATCTCGACGTTACCGAGCGCACGCTTGCCCGGGAAGCGCTCCACGAGACCGAGGAGGTGTATCGTGCTTTATTCGACCGCAGTCTCGACGGGATATTCCTCGCGCAACCTGACGGGACGATACTCGATGCCAACTCGGTCGCCTGCGCGTTGCTGGGGATGACCAAGGAGGAGATCCGCGCCGCGGGCCGTGAAGGTCTGGTGGTTCCCGGGCCTCATGTGGACGCCATGCTCGAAGAACGCGCGCGCGTGGGCAGCACCGCCGGAGAGGTGACCCTCGTCCGCGGCGACGGCACCAGATTCCAGGTGGATCTCAGTTCGGTCCTCTTGCCCAGTTCGTCGCGGGGGCCCCAGTCATTCGTCATCTTCAGTGACATCACCGAGCGCAAGAAGACCGAAGAGGCGTTGAGACAGAGCGAAGCGCGCCTTGTCCGCGCTCAGGCCGTGGCGCATGTGGGCAACTGGGAACTCGATCTGGCCACCAAAGCCGTGTGGGCCTCGGAAGAAGCCTTTCGGATATATGGGCTCGTTCGGACCTCGCCGTTTGCCAGCCTGGAGCTCGTC
>MELN01000027.1:14579-14717 GCA_001768675.1 Actinobacteria bacterium RBG_16_64_13
GAGTGCGCTTGGACGAGGCGCTACAGAACCTGATCTCGGAGCGGAGCGACTATGATGTCGAGTTCCGCATCAAGCGGGTCAGCGACGGCGCCTTAAGAGTGGTCCGGTCCATCGCGGAACTTGTGCACGACCAGACCG
>MELN01000028.1:0-1923 GCA_001768675.1 Actinobacteria bacterium RBG_16_64_13
GCCGGCCCGGCAGCCGGCCAGCAGGTGCCGTTCGACCAAGCCTTCATCGACGCCATGATCCCCCACCACCGCGAGGCGATCGAAATGGCCGAGGCCGCGAAGAACGCCGGCTTGACCGAACCCGATCTCCAGAAGATCGCGAACGACATCATCTCCTCGCAGCAGCGCGAGATCGACCAAATGCTCGAATGGCGAGAGCAGTGGTTCGGATCGCGCACGCTCGGCCCGGTCCTACCAGAGGTTCTAGGCGTCCCCGAGGAGGAGACCGGGATGGGACACGACGCCGACGAAGTGGCCAGCGCAGCCGACGTCGACGCGACGTTCGCAGAGCTGATGATAGGACACCACGAGGGCGCGATCGCGATGGCCAGGGCGACCGAAACGCGCGGTGAGCACAAAGAAGTGAGAGACTTCGCAGCAGCGATCATCGAGGCCCAAGAGCGCGAGATCGGGATCATGGAGAAGCACACCTCCGGCATGGAACACTGATAGCAGGAAGACGCTTCGCGCCCACGGCTTTTGCCCGACCGGTCGGGAGTTTTCCTAAATCACGGCTGGGGGGTTAAGAGCGGACGCCTGCACTCGCAGGAGAGGGGTGACGAAGGCGCAAGGTCCTGGTGTCCTCATAAGGGCTGCCATGCTGGTGTTGGCGTTCTCTGTGCCAGCCGTGGCCAAAGCATCAGATCCTCGAATGCCTGGGGCCAGTTCATCAAGTCCTTGAACCAGATTGATGATGATGTGGCCTTGGGCCCACGTCGCGACCAAGATCGCCCCACTGCGGTCTGAGGACACGGCACCAGGTGTTCCTAGCGTGTGTTCCCGTCGTGAGCCACAGGTTGGACGCGCGGGGTTTTAGACGCGAGCGAAGCGTGATTAGGCCATACACGACGGCGTTGGTGTTACGTTAGGTTCAATCTTGTTTGCACTTCCGCCTGAGCGCAAGAAGCGTACTATATAGCTTGATACGGCCACCATCGGATTCAGCATTGCCGAGTGCCAAGTGGCGACGAGTCTGGTCGGAACTACCGGAATCGGAGCAAAGCGGGTCAGATGGGAGTGTCATACAAGAATTGTGCCAAGTGTGGCACACGCCTGCCCGAGAGCGCCGGCTTCTGCCCAATTGTGGGGCACCACAGCCGATACTGCCGCCGCCAGCCCAGTCCTGGATATGCACCCTGTCTGGCGATCGCGATCCGTTCTTTGTGATCGTTCCCAAAACGGAACCTATGGTCCATCAGCCTTCGCTAGCCGACCTGTCAACATCGGCTGGGTGTCTTGGCCGTCATGATTCCGGCCACGCCGCCTTGGAACGAGGGGACCGGGGCGCTACCCGAAGTCGCGCACAGCTTGAACAAAGGCTGCCACGTTGTCACGCGGGGCGAAATCGAGGTCGTAGGCAGGGGAGAGGAGCAGGCCCGCACGGCCCAGGCTTTCGATGCGGCGGCGAACATCCTCCCGCAGCTGGGCTGGTGTCCCGCGGTCCCACGCCCAAGCGGTTCCCACCGTCCCCCACATTGCTAAGCGCCCGCCGAACGTCTTGCGGATCGCGGTGGCGTCCATGCAGTCCGGCGCCACGGGGTTAATCACGTTGACCCCGATCTCTACCAGGTCAGCCAGCAGAGCGGTGAAATCACCGTCACTGTGGTAGAAGATGATCATGTCCGGGGCGCTCCGGCGGGCTACCTCGATGATCTGTGCGAGCCGCGGCCTGAAGAAGCGACGCCACATCTCCGGGCTGATGAGAAGGCCGTGTCCCCCCGCCACGTCGTCATCGAGCAGCAGCACATCTACACCGGCGTCAGCCAGCAATCCGGCGCTCTCCACTGCTAGTGCGGCTAGCTGGTCCAGCAGGTAGTCAACCAGTTCAGGACGCTGGAACAGGTCCTTCATGAAGAGTGAGAAGCCTCGCATGCGCCATGCTGG
>MELN01000028.1:2108-3470 GCA_001768675.1 Actinobacteria bacterium RBG_16_64_13
TGGTAGGTCTGCAGTTGTGTCCGGCTTCCTACCCGCACACCCTTGGGCAACGATTCGAGGTACTCAAGGAATCGATCTTGGCCAGGAGGCGGCGCGAATTCCACGAATCTGACGTCCGTCTGGAACAGCTCGTCCGCGTCTTCTGAGCCGAAGAGAGACTGGGGGAAGAACCCCAGCGCGCAAGGGACCCGGTCCGGGTGCTCCCCGACGAGGGCTGTACGGACACGTTCACGAGAATCCATCGCGCCCTCCCGCCAGGCTAGGAGGCCAGGACGGTCTGATTATACGTCGGCGCACCCGTCTGCCTCTCGGGTTCTGTGCCGACCATCGTCCCCTTCAACCCCTGCCCCTGCCAGCTACTGGAATGTTCTGCCGGGGTGAAGGTCCCATCCATGGTCCTGGGATGAAGATTGGGGCAAGGCGAGCACCACGTGCCCATGGTGTGCCCGCGATGCGTCTGGTCCCGGCTGTCAGGGACTCTGAGAAGGTCCGCTGTGTTGGCTTCCGCCGGACTTCTGAGGGTTTGCCCCCGACATCGAAGGACTAGGGGGCTCTCGCCCCAGATCTTCAGGCCTGCTCGCCCGACGGGCTGATCTAGACCATCACGGGTCTGGCTCACTGCGCCCAAGCCGTACCCGGATGTGCCAGTCTGGGCACGGTCGAGCTGCTGAGGGTCTCGGGACTGTTCATACCCGAGACAGCGGGCGACTACCATGGCCGGTCCACGAACGTGGGTTCTCCGGTCGGGCGCCGAGGTCCTACAGGTTCATCGGAAACGGTTGGACTCAGCAGGTCACCGACCAGGCGCTGGGTCAGGAGACGAGTGGGATCAACTCAGCACATTACCCGCGCCTGCTCATGAAGTGATGACGGTCGGTCGATAGTAGATGCGTGGTCTGTCAATAAACGGAGCTGTCAGTGACTGGCTCCGCCCACCCGGTTTGTGGGGGCAAGAGTCCGACCTAAGGAGGTCGAATGAAAGCCAAGGGGGCACGGCTCGACTGGATTCCACTCCCGCTCAAGCTTGGCGCCGTCATGGGCGTCTCCATCTTTGTGATCGAAATGATAATCATGCTGTTTGGGTCCCTGCCCGCCGCCCACCTGGGGGCGATGATGGACGCGGGAATCCTCACGGCGATCGCTTCGCCCGTCCTTTATCTGACTCTCGCACGTCCTCTTGCTACCCAGATTGCGGAGCGCGAACTGGCGCAGGCTGAGCTCGTTCAGGTCAACGCCCAACTGGAACACAGGGTGGAGGAACGGACTCAACAACTGACAGAGTCGCTGGGGACACTCGAGCGGGAGATCGAGGAACGCCGGCAGGCCGAGGCGCACCTCGAGGAGAGCGAGGGGCGCCTGCGG
>MELN01000028.1:3487-4575 GCA_001768675.1 Actinobacteria bacterium RBG_16_64_13
GCGGCCGAACTCGGCGCCTGGTACTACCGGTTCGATACTGGCGAGGTGATCTGGGACGAATGCTGCCGAAATATGTGGGGCGTGCCCGAGGGCAGCCAGATTGACTACGCGGAGGCATTAGGCAGAATCCATACCGAGGATAGGGCGGCTACCGACGAGGCCGTCAATGAGGCGCTCAGCGGTCTCACAGACGGCGCCTACCGACGGGAGTTCAGAGTGGTTTGGTCGGACGACTCGGTCCGCTGGATCGCCTCTCACGGTACGGCGTACTTCGAAGGTGAGGGTGACGCGCGGAGGGCAGTGCGGTTCGCAGGGGTTAACCAGGACATCACCGAACAAAGGCTGACCCGGGAGGCTCTGCGGCAGCGCGAGGAGCAGCTTCGCCAGAGCCAGAAGATGGAGGCCATCGGCCAACTGGCCGGCGGTATCGCTCACGACTTCAACAATCTGCTGACGGCCATCATCGGCTATAGCGACCTGATCCTTGGTTCAGGCGAAGGCGTCGGTGACTCACTGCGTGGTGACGTGGAGGAGATCAAAGCCGCCGCCGATCGAGCCAGTGCCTTGACCCGGCAGATCCTCACCTTTTCTCGTCGCCAGGCCTCGAAACCCGAGGTAGTGTCTTTGAACGAAACCGTAGCCGGCACCGAACGGTTGCTGCGTCGCACTCTCGGCGAAGACATCGACCTGGTTACTCTGCTTGGCCCGGAATTGGGGTTGGTGGAAGTGGACGCGTCTCAATTCGAGCAGGTGCTCATGAATCTGGCCCTCAACTCTCGTGACGCCATGCCTAAGGGGGGAAAGCTGACCGTAGAGACGGCCAATGTGGAATTGAGGGACGAATACTGTTGTTCGCATGTGGGGAGTGGAGCAGGCCCTTACATCATGTTGGCCGTCTCCGATACGGGTGCGGGTATGGATGAAGAGACGAGGTCGCGTGTTTTTGAGCCCTTCTTCACCACCAAGGAGCCGGGAAAAGGGACCGGGCTCGGACTCTCCACCGTCTATGGCACCGTCAAACAGAGCGGCGGCAGCATCTTCGTCTACAGCGAACTGGGGAAGGGCACAACAATCAAAGTCTACCTGCC
>MELN01000028.1:4651-12915 GCA_001768675.1 Actinobacteria bacterium RBG_16_64_13
CGATCCTGGTGGTGGAAGACGAAAGGGCGGTTCGGGATCAGAGGTCTCCTTGAAGCCTAGTTCAGGATGTTGGAACACATCCTCCGCAACGCAGAAGATTTGCTCGCGGAAGGCATCGATGGCTGAGCATACCTGAGCCTTCAGTTGTTTCCTGGTATCGGCGAATCCCACTTTTTTCTCCTCTCCGGTGAAGCTCGAACGCAAGATAATGCTCAAGCACGCCCTAACGCTGGACCAGGCCCTCGGCCACGACCCCGGTGTCTTTTCGCCGCATATCGGCCACCGTGAGCAGAGTAGCGCTGGAGTTGTCACCCATGACCTGACCCTATTCGTTGGTCCACTTCCCATGATGCTCCGATCCAAGCGTCCCTTATGGTTCCCTGGTCTAAGCACATAGGCGTCTGGCGGCAGCGGTCACGGCCCCCGTAGAGAGATGCAGGAAAGCAAGCCCTTCGGTAGAGAAGCCGCCCGGCCCATCACTACTGGTCGATGTCCCGAGATTGATTATCGCCTGCCAGGCTGAAAAGCTCGATACTTCGGTCAAAGTGCCCGAGCCCCAGCCGCCGAAGCGATGCAACCGGAGCCAGCAGGTCCCGGCACAGAGGTTATTTGGTCTTCAAGAAAGCTATGAGCGCCTCCACCTGGGCCAGGGTCAAATCCCAGCGGGACATGGGCGCATTTAATGCCCCGCCCGCGGAGTCGATCCCCTGGGTCAGCGCCCGAGCGAAGGTCCTGGCGTCATAGGGGGGCTCGATTTCGCCCTCCGGCTCTAGCATGGGCTGGCTGAGCGTGCTCCAACGGATATCCGGGGTATCGAAGCTCCCCATCATGATCCGAATCGTGCGGCCCTTGGCGTCGCTCCCGTGACACTGGGCGCAGGTTGCTCCGGCGAACATCATGAAGGCCGAGCGCGGGATGGTTCGCCCATTCTCATCCCTGCCGGTCGTAAAGATCCGTTCGCCGAGGGCGAGTGGCGTCAGAGGACCGGCGGAGGTCGTTCCCGGGCTGAGCGGTGCATTCTGGGGGAGGGTAAGGACAAGAATCACCACGCCGATCACGACGCCGGCGGCGATCAGCACCACCCCGAGGGTCGCCTGTCGGGACCAGCGGCGAGGCTCGTTCATGGTCTACGTTCACCCGTGCCCAAGAGATCCTGCCTTCGGCTGAGAAACTCTTCGCGGTCGATCTCCCCTCGCGCATAACGGTCCTCTAGTGTGTCAAGCGCCCGGCGGCTCGGGCCCGAGTCCGGGGGCATCCCCTGCCTCGGCTCCTCACGGTACCATTCCGGTGGATGCTCACGTCCTGAGTAGTCGTGACGACCCAGCCCGCGCACCAGAAAGACGATTCCCACAGCGATGAGGGCGAGCACCGCCAGCATGACCACGATCATGACGACGCCCCCCGCGCTGCCCCAACCGCCTCCCCATCCGTCTCCCCATCCCCACATCATGGCATTGCCTCCTACGGACCGAGTCTTATTTCCATGGCCGGAGGATACCCGCGTGCTTCGCTTGAGAAACCGTGGCGAAACGACGGCTATGGCGCAAGGATCCACACAATCACCCGAGCTATCAAGTCAGACTGACCGGAGACATGGGCGGGTCCGCGCGACCTTGGACAACGTGCGGATCAGAAACAAGTTGACAGCGCGAGTCAACCGGTGTAGTTTTTTAGCAGTAACTGAATCATTGCGAGCCAGAACATGGACGAAACCAAACAAGCCGAACTCTTCAAAGCCCTCGGCGTCGAGTCGCGCATCAGGATCATCGAGCTTCTGAAAGAAAAAGGTCCCCTGGGCGTCGGCGAGCTTTCGGGAGCCCTGGGCATCACTCCCTCGGCTGTCTCGCAACATCTGAAAGTCCTCCGATACGCAGGCCTCGTGCGCGGCGAGAGAAAAGGATACTGGCTTCCCTATGAGATTGATGAGGCAGCCATGGATCGCTGCGGGCAGCTTCTGTCCCAAGTATGTACCTGTGGCTGCAGAGGCACGGGCCAGGTCCGCGAAGCCGAATTAGAGAACGCGGAGAACAAGCTCGCTCTGTTGGAAAGGTACGAAGGAGAGCTGGAGAAGGAACTAGCATCGGTGCGCGCAAGGATCAGGGAGATCACGTAATAGACTTGTTTGGCGTCTCTTTTTTTGGAGTCTATTTCAGTTGTTGCTGCATTACTGAATAGAAGCCAGCGGGGGCGTTACTGCCCGTGAAAAAGGAGGAGAACATGCAAAGCGGCGTTGAGTCCATCGAGAGAGAGGCAAGAGACCTCGCCCGGCGGATCGCAAAAGACCGAATCGCCTCGACTGCGGGGGAGCGCGATAGGAGTGGTGAGTTTCCGCGTGAAACGATCGAAGCTCTGGGAGAGAGCGGTCTCTTGGGAGCGGTCGTCGGGGTGGACAACGGCGGCGCCGGGCTGCCGCGGACAGGCTTGGCCGGGCTCGTGACCGAGTTAGGCCGCGCATGCGCCTCAACAGCACTGGTAGCCGTATCCCACATCATTGCGGAAAAGGCCATCGAAACGGCTGCCACCGACTTTGTGAGGACCAAATGGCTTCCGAAAATGGTGGCCGGCCAAACCTTGGGGGCCTTCGCTGTGCACGAATCCAACAGCGGTAGCAACTCGGGAGCTATCACAACCACGGCAAGGCGAGACGCCGACGGATACATCGTGACCGGCTCGAAGATGTTCATCACGTCAGCGGGTGAAGCAGACGTTTACTTGGTGCTTGTCCGGACAGACCCACAAAGGGGCCCCCAGGGAATGAGCGCTCTGCTCATCGAAAAAGACGTCTCCGGGCTTTCGTTCGGGCGCCCCGAGGACAAGATGGGTCTCAGAAGCTCGTCGTCACGGGAGATGTTCTTCGATGATTGTCGGGTTCCCGCTGCCAACCTAGTGGGCGTCGAGGGCGAAGGGGGCCAGGTCGTCGGCCAGAATGTGATCGGCTGGGGATTCTTCGGAGCTGCCGCAATTTCGGTCGGCATCGCTCAGGCCGCCACTGACTTGGCGGTGACTCACGCCAAGGAGCGAACGATTGCGGGCCAACCGATAGGGGTCCATCAAGCCGTCCAAGCGCTGATTGCGGACATGAGCCTCCAGTCGGAGGCTGCAGAAGCACTTCTTGTCATGTGCGCCGACAGAGCAGACGCCTCCCCGGCTTTGGCGGCCATCAACGGATTCAAGGCGAAACTGTTTGCCTCCGAAACGGCCATAGAAGTGGCAGACAAGGCCATCCAGGTCATGGGCGGGCACGGGTATTGCCGGGACTACACCGTCGAGAGGCTGTTCCGGGACGCCCGAGGCCTCACGCTTCATTTCAAGACTTCGGAATGGCTTCGCCAGGACATCGCAAAGGCGGCATTGGGGCTATGAGTCTTGTGGTCCCTCCCCAATCAACTCCAACAGTACACACAGAGAGGAGGTGATACAGATGGCCGACAAGGAACAGGCCTCGTGCGTGTGTGCTTGCGGTTGCATGCCTTCCACGCAGAAGGAGACGCCCGCCCCGAAGCAGGAGGACAAGAAGTTCGAGAAGTAGTGGTGCGACCGGAGGGTGACTTGTCCCACCCTCCGGTCGTTCTTTACCTCGCGCAGGGTGCCACGCCCTTAGGACTCAGCAGTAGTGACAATAGAACTATTGACAATAAGTCTCTAGTCTGAAAAGTATGTGAGCGTCCTTCCGAGAACTCCCCGAAAGGAGGTCATATAGATCTGCGACGAAGAGGAGCGGTAGCGTCCCCGGACGTGGTGTAACAGGAAGCGGTTGATCATGCCGGTTTCCTTGAAGAGAGAAGCCATCGTGTGTTCCCGTAGGTATGGCTCGCAACCGTACCGAACAAGGAGGACACAACGATGGCCGATTCCATTGTCACCCCCAAGGAGCTGCTCAGCAAGCTGGCCGAGGGTCGAGAGTTCGACTTCTTCCGCGAGGCCCTGCTCTCGGTGCTGAGAGAGCTCATGGAGATCGAGGTGGCCGGCAAGACCGGCGCCGCTCACGGAGAGCGCACCTCCGAGCGCCTCACCATGCGTAACGGCTACCGGGAGCGGCGCTTAGACACCCGGGTGGGCTCGCTCTCCCTTCCCATCCCCAAGCTCCGAGAGGGCAGCTACTTCCCCAGCTTCCTGGAACCCCGCCGGCGCAGTGAGGAGGCCCTTCTGGCCGTGATCGCCGAGGCCTACGTCAAAGGCGTCTCCACCCGAAAGGTGGAGGACTTGGTCCAGACCTTGGGCTTGGCCGGTGTCTCCAAAAGCGAGGTATCCCGTATCTGCGCCTGCCTAGACGAGCAGGTGGAGGCCTTCCGCGGCCGGCCCTTGGTGGGCCGCTATCCCTACCTGTTCCTGGATGCCACCTACGAGAAGGTGCGAGACGAGACCGGCCGGGTGGTATCCATGGCTCTTGTCGTCGCCTACGGCGTGGCGGAGACCGGCGAGCGGGAGGTAGTGGGGCTTGAGGTGTGCAGAAGCGAGGACTACGCTTTCTGGCGGGGATTTCTTTCCGGGCTTGTGTCCCGGGGCCTAGCGGGAGTCAGCCTGGTCGTTTCGGATTCCCATCAGGGCTTAAGAAGGGCCATCTGCGAGGTCTTCCTGGGAGCGAGCTGGCAGCGCTGCCGGGTGCACTTCTTGCGCAACCTGCTCTCGCTCGTGCCCAAAGAGGGACAGGGCATGGTGCTGGCCGCGGTCAGGCTCATCTTTCAGCAGCCGGACAAGTCGCGAGCCCAGGGGGAACTCCGGGCGCTTGCCGATCGTTTAGAGGGGCATCTGCCCCGAGTGGCCACTCTCCTTCTCGAGGCCGAAGAAGAGATCCTCGCCCATATGGACTTCCCCGCGGAGCACTGGAAGCAGATCTCCTCCACCAACCCCTTGGAACGCTTGAACAAGGAGATCAACCGCCGCAGCCGAGTGGTGGGCATCTTCCCTAACGAGAAGAGCCTCATCCGTCTGATCGGCGCGGTCTTGGCTGAGCAAAACGACGAATGGGCCGTCTCTCGCCGGTACATGAGCCGCCACTCGCTCACCCGCATCTACCAGACAACAACCGCCGAGATCGAAGGAGACGTCACCCACGCTGTTGCCATTCCCATCCACTGAAGACTAAGCTTGAAGACCTACGAGAACACGATGGGTGTTACACCACGTCGTGGGACGCTACCCCCCTCTGTGACTCAGTAGCCGCTCAACGTCTCGCTCTTTCCCTGCGCGCGGAGTCTACTCCGGTGGGCGCTTGCGGGTCCAGTAACGTAGGCGTATCCTCAGCTGATAGCACAACCGCGCTCGGCAAATATCGGGCTGAGAGGCTCGCCATGAAAGCCTATGTCCTGCGAAGCGGCCGAAGAATCGAGCCCTTCGGCGATTACCCGCAGGATTGCCTTGTCGCCAATCGGCCCCTGGCGCGACACCAGGAGGAGACGCTCCGCGCCCTGAGTCTCGAACCCGTTCCTCTTGAGGATGTGTCTCAAATCAATGATCCTGGCGAACACGTCGCCCTGCGGGACAGCCTGTTCTTCACGCGAGAACTCTTGCAGGAGTTTCTGTCCCGGTCCCGCGAGGCAGGAGTCCCCACCGTTTGCTGTGCAAAGCCCGGGTTGTCCGTCGACTCAAGCATCATTCGCACCCAAGACGTCCAGGTTCATTCCGATCGCATCGAATATGGTCTCTACTACTTTCCTGACGGCTCCGGTCCGGGCGAACGGCATCCTGTTGTGATCGACGCGGATCAGTTCTTTGAGAACGTCCGGTTCCCCGCTCACATGATCCCTGGCGGCCAAGTCACCGTGGGCCTGACGGACAAGATTGCCATCCAGATCGATCACTGGGTGAATCTGTGGGCTGCCAATCTGGCGGCTATTCTGATCGAGGGAGCGAGGGTGAAGAAGTCTTCCCCTGCCAGGCTCCTTTGGTTGGCCACCCGAGCCGGTTCACTGAACCAGTATAGGGTTCTTCGCCGGCTGAACCGCGTCGGCCGGAATTGCGATATCCACCCAACGGCTTACATTGAGGGCAGCACGGTGGGAGATAATGTGAAGATCGGAGCTGGCGCCATCGTCCGAGCATCGATCATCGGTGACGACTGCTCCATAGCAAACAACGCAACCCTGGAGCTATCGGTTGTGGGCGCCGGCAGCACGATCTTCAATGGGTGCGTTGTCCAATACTCCGTCTTATATCCCGGTGCCTGCATCAGCTGTCGGTATGTTGGCCTGAACTTGGCGGGAAGGGACACGTTCATCAGCGACGGCGTCACTCTCTCGGATTTCCGTTTCGACGGAAGAAACGTGCAAGTCCTGAAGGATGGAAAGGGCATCGATTCGGGAGCGCGCCTGCTCGGTACCTGTCTGGGTCATGGCGTCTACTTGGGAGCAGGCTGCGTCTTGTCTCCCGGCAGAGCGGTGCCGAACGGCTGGCGCATCGTCCCCGAGAGCCGGCGTGTGCTAGAGGCATTCCCAGCTGGCGGCCATATCGAGGGCCATCGGGTACTAAGGGCGAACGAGATTCAACCTGAGGTAGAGGGTGTGCTGACAGACCGGGACACGAACCAGTCCAGGGCCTAGGAGGAGACATGAAGGCGAACGAGTTGCGAGCTAAGGCGGTGGTCGTGACAGGCGCCTCAAGCGGCATCGGGCGAGCCACGGCGGTCGCTTTTGCCAGGAAGGGAGCCCATCTTGTGTTGGCAGCCCGCCGGCAGCAAGCACTCGAGGACGTCGAAAAACAGGCGCGAACCTTCGGCGCTGAAACCCTGGTTGTTCCGACTGATGTTTCGGACAGAACGGAAGTCAAGGCTCTCATCGGGGCTGCAATGGGCAGGTTTGGCTCCGTCGATGTTTTGGTGGCCAACGCAGGCACTTACCTGCGCTGTCCGGTATGCGATCTCACCGTCGAGCGCGTCGAGCAAGTGATGGCGGTCAACTTCTACGGCAGTCTCTACTCAATTCTCGAGGTCCTCCCGTACATGCTCGAGCGAAGAGCTGGACATATCGTGGTCGTGGCCTCGGTGGATGGCAAGAAAGGCGTACCGCCGGACGGCGCCTACGTCGCCTCGAAGTTCGCCATCACGGGGCTGGCCGAGGTGCTGAGGCAGGAACTTCGGGGAACGGGCGTCCACCTCTCGACGATCTTTCCGGGGCGCATCGACACCCCAATGATCGCGGACGTCCGAGTGCCGTCGGCTTCGCCGAAGAGTCCTCCGGAGAAGGTTGCGGACGCGATAGTTCGGGCGGTTCTGAAGCAGAAAGCCGAGGTGCTGGTCCCACGCATCGGCCCAAAGGCTTTGCTCCTGGCGAACGCGTTCTCGTCACGGATCGGCGATCGACTCGTGAGTTCTCTGCACTTGGGAGGATGGGACGATAACTGAACCGTCCCATCTCCCAGGGGATACCGTGCAACTCGGGGGCTACGGTCACGAACGTGCGGGAGTCGTGGAGCACCGTCTTCCCCAAGACGAGGGAAGTGTGAAAGCAAGTGGGAATCGAGCTGCCCGGCTGATTCCCTTCTGCGGCAGCGAAGCCTACACTTGAAGCCAGGGCAACCGTCCGAAACGAGTCCCAGGGTCACCACGATCTGCAGGGGAGCAACATGAAAGGCACCGGCGCTCAAATCCTGGTTCGCTATCTCGAGAACGAGGGAGTCAAGTACGTGTTCGGTCTTCCCGGCGGTCATCTCCTCACCTTGTACGATGCCCTGCGGGATTCGAGCATCACATCCATCTTGGCCAAGCACGAGGGAGGGGCGGCCTACATGGCGGCCGGCCACGCGCTTGCCGGAGGCGGTCTGGGCGTGTGTTGTGGGACGGTGGGCCCAGGGGCGACCAACCTCGTGTCGGGCGTCGCCGCCGCTTATATGGGTTCGCTCCCCATGCTTGTGCTCACCGCCCAGGTCGGTACCTCTTCCATCGGCAGAGGGGCCCTTCAGGAAGCCGCCGGTGAGGGCCGCACCTTCTCTCAAACGGGGCTCCTCTCCGCGGTCACCAAGTACTCGACCATGGTCACCCACGCGAGCAAGCTGCCCGAGACGCTTCGCCGGGCCCTTCGCATCGCCTTGAGCGGCCGCCCGGGACCGGTCCACTTGGACCTTCCGGCCGACACGCAACGAGGTGAGGCCGAAGATGACATCATCGACCCCGACCACTACCGCCCCACCCTCATCACGCGACCCCCGGAAGCAGATCTCCGGCGCGCCGCGGAGTTGCTTCTTGCCTCCAAGAAGCCGGGGATACTGGTCGGCGGCGGGGGCAGGAAGGGAAGTACCCCGGCCGATGTCCTGCGCCTCGCCGAACTCCT
>MELN01000028.1:12929-19138 GCA_001768675.1 Actinobacteria bacterium RBG_16_64_13
ACGACGTTGCCGGGCAAAGGCGCCATCCCTGAGGACCACCCTCTCGCTCTGGGTTGTATCGGGCTCTACGGCACCCGCGCCGCGAACGGCTACTTGCGTTCGGAGCTCGATGTGCTTCTCGTGGTCGGATCGAGCCTGCACGAATTCAGCACTCACGTGTGGGACCCGGCGCTCAAACCTACCAAGGCCCTGATCCACGTCGATATCGACCCGAGTGAGATCGGGAAGAACTATCCCGTGGACCTGGGACTGCTGGGTGACGCGGGTGTTGTTCTTGAGGCTCTGGTGGAACAGGTGCGGGCTCTCAAGATCGCCGAACGCCAACCGGCGGAAGACTTCGCCGCTCTCAAGTCCCGCACCGAATACTTCTCCGAGCCGGCCATGACTTCCACGGAAGTGCCTCTCAAGCCTCAGAGGGTGATGGCAGAATTAAGGGAAGCCCTGCCGGAAGATGCCCTGGTGTTCACCGACATCGGGAACACCGTCACCTGGGTGGAGAGATGTCTGCTCGCCAGGCGTCCGGACATGATCATGTCACTCTGCGGTCTGGCCGCCATGGGTTCGGGGGTCGCCGCATGCCTCGGCGGCAAACTTGCGGCCCCGGATCGTCCCACCATGGTGGTCTGCGGAGACGGCGACTTCCAGATGCACGGCATGGAGGTGATGACCGCCGTCAGCCACAATATCCCGGTGGTCTGGCTCATCCTTCAGAACGATAGCCTCGCCATGGTGCGCGATATCCAAACGATGACCTACAAGGGCCGCTATGTGGCCTCCGAGTTCAAGGCGCCGGACTTCGTCAAGATGGCCGGTTCATTCGGGGCTTTGGGCCTGCGGGCGGAGAAGCCTGGTGAAGTCGCCACCGCGATGAGGACCGCTTTCGCCTCCGGCCGGCCCGCGATTGTGAGCGTGCCCATCGACCCGAACGAGATGCCTCCGGCAAAGGCAAGGATGATGGCCATGGACCGGTCTCTCGGCAACCCTCCCCTCATGCAGTCGCTGAGTCTCGGGGGACTCAAGACTCTCTGGTCGATGCTCAGGGAGCGTTAGGAGCTTCGCACAGGTTCATCTCGGGCCCCCGGCAGGGGCCTTCACATATTGTTTCGAGCCGGCCGACGCGGGTCCGTCGCGGGTCAGCGTTGGGCCCCAGCCCTTCGGCGCGGGTCCATCTGCCGATACCGCCAATGTGCCGCGCTACAATATGAGGGGGCCGCTGTCGACAAGCTTGGTGAAGAGAGTGCCGCGTGAGGGGCTGAGGGGAAGGGTGCCAATGCGAACCGCGGCCAGACGGGAGTTCCAGTGCACCTAGATACTGATGACCCACTCTTCATGGCGGATCTTTGCCGAGCCTTCCTGTTCGCGCTGCCCGACGGGGTGATGGTCTGTTCGGCGGCCGGGAAGTGTCTGTGGGCAACTGAGGCGGCCGCGCGGTTTCTGGGCATGCCTCACGAGTCTCTTCGTCACTTGCACTTGGGGGAGATCGGCGCCTTGAAGGGCTCGCAACTTGCGGCCCAGGGCGACGAAACCATGAGGACTGGTCAGCCTTGTCACTGGGAGGCCTCGCTCGCGCCTACCAATAATGGAAGCCTCTTGCTGGATTTCCGGCTCTCCCGAGCAGAGCTCCTTGGGGAGCCCGTTCTCATTGTCCTCATTTCCGATATCGGCGAGCGCTGCAGGGAGCAAGCGGCCACGCGCGCGAGTGTGGAGCGCTACCGGATGCTCGTGGATGCCACGTCCGACCTTATATACAGTTACGACACCGCTCTGACGCTCACGGGCATCAACCGGCCGGCGGCGCGAACGCTGGGGCTTGAGCCGGCTGAGGCCGTAGGCAGGCCCTTGGGGGAACTTGGCTTTCCTGAGCCGACCCTCTCCCTCTGGAAACGGATGACGGAGGCAGTGCTCAGTTCTCGCGAGGCAACGCGAGAAGTCGTCGAGGCGGTAATGCCGGACGGGCAGACTTACGCTTACGAGACTGTGCTTCAGCCGGTCCTCGATGGGAGCGGCTGCGTCATCGGCTGCAGGGGCGCAAGCCGTGACGTCAGTGGAATGAAGCGCGTAGAGACGGAACTCCGCCAGAGCGAGGAACGGTTCCGCGGAATCTTCGAGCAGGGATCGGTGGGGATCGCCCTGATCGGAACAGATCAGAGTCTTGTGCGGGCGAACTCCGCTTTCTGCGAGATGCTGGGCTACGAGGAGAACGAACTCCTTGGAAAGACGGTCGCCGACATTACCGCGACTGAAGATGTGCAGCCCAGTCTCGAGGGCTCACGCGCGCTCTACTCAGGTGAGCGGTCTTCTCTCACCATAGAGAAGCGCTATCGGCGCAAGGATGGCGGGCTGATTTGGGGACACCTATCCGCCTCGCTCGTGCGCGGCGACGACGGCCAACCCTTCGGCAGCGTGGCCATGGTGCAAGACATCACCTCGCGCAAGCAGGTCGAGGAGTCCTTGCGGCTCGCGGAATTCTCCGTCGACCATGCCGGTCTCGCCATCTTCTGGTCTGACCCACAGGGCCGGTTCCTAAGCGTCAATGACTACCTCTGTCGTCGTCTCGGTTACTCGAGGGAAGAGCTGCTGGGCATGACTGTCGCTGAGGTCGACCCCGTTGCGCCGAAGCCATGGCGCGACCATTGGCTCGAGCTAAGGGAGAAGGGTTCAATTACCTTCGAATCCCTCATGCGAACCAGAAGTGGCGAGGAGTTTCCCATCGAGGGAACCGGGAACTACGTCGAGTTCGCGGGCAAGGAGTACAACTTCGGCTTCGCGGTCGACATCTCCGAACGCAAGAAGGCGCAGGAGGCTCTGAGGGAAAGCGAAGAACTGTTTCGGCAATCACACAAGATGGAAGCGATAGGGCAGCTCGCCGGCGGTATTGCGCACGACTTCAACAACTTGCTCACGGCCATCATCGGCTACAGCGACCTAGTTCTCACTTCTGGCGATAGCGACATAGAGTCGCTGCGCAGCGATGTGAGAGAGATAAAGGCGGCTGCCGGGCGTGCCAGCGATCTGACGCGGCAGATCCTTGCCTTCTCACGTCGACAAGCACTTCAGCCGGAGGTCGTGTCGCTAAACGACGTCGTGTCGGGCACCGAGCGATTGCTGGGCCGGACGCTCGGGGAGACGATCGAGCTGGTCACTCTCCTTCGCCCGGATCTGGGGTTGGTAGAAGTGGACAGATCTCAGTTTGAGCAGGTGCTCATGAACCTGGTCGTCAATGCCCGAGATGCCATGCCCGGCGGAGGAAGGCTGACAATAGAGACGGCCAATGTCGAACTGGACGAGAAGTCTTGTCGAGCGTACATGGGGACCGACCCAGGGCCGTATGTCTTGCTTGCCGTGTCGGACACCGGGACGGGCATGGATGAAGACACGAGATCACGTGCCTTTGAGCCCTTCTTCACCACGAAGGAACCCGGGCGAGGCACCGGTCTGGGATTGTCGACTGTTTATGGAATCGTGAAGCAGAGCTGCGGAAGCGTGTACGTCCACAGCGAACTGGGAAGGGGAACGACACTCAGGGTCTATCTGCCGCGAGTCGATCAACCCAAGAAGAGGCGGGCGACTGCCTTGCGGGCGTCCGACTCTGTGGTCGGCAACGAGACGATCCTTCTCGTGGAAGACGAAGCGGCGGTCCGAGAGCTTTCGACGCGGGTGCTGACGCGCCTCGGCTATCACGTCGTTGCCGCGGCGAACGGCGACGATGCGATAGTGATCCTGGAGAACGAGGATCACCCCTACGATATGTTGCTGACCGACGTAGTGTTGCCGGGGACCATGCAGGGCAATGAGGTAGCCCGGGCAGCCCGCCTGCTGAACCCGGATTTGCCGGTGCTTTACATGTCGGGCTACACGCGCGATGCCATCGTGCACGCCGGTCGACTGGATGAGGGGGTCAACTACCTCGAGAAGCCCTTCACTCCTGATCGCCTAGCCCAACGCGTGCGCGAGGTGCTTGACAGTCGTCACGGTGCTCAGGAAGCAGCCGATCCGTTCTAGTCTCCCCTTTCCAGCTCGGGGGTGCGTAGTTCCGCGCGGGGCACCTCCTCCTCATCTGCGTCGAATCTTTGCACTGCTTGACAAAGTGCATCGCCAGACGCTTAATAGAGGATGCCACGCAGTGGTTCGGAGAGACGAGGCGAATTCTGGCCATGAAACCTTGTCTGCCTTTGAATGGGAGGCGACCGATACGCGTTTTGCTCGTTGCCTTATGGGCTGTCTTTGTGTGCGCTCTCTTCACTCTCCTTGCTCCTTCGGCCGATGCGTTCACGGTCCAGGGAGGGAGCGCGGCGCAACAAGATCTGGTCACCCGGGTGATCCAAGCCTGCGCGCTTCCCTACGGGCTCACCGATGCAGAACTGAGGGCCGCCGGGCCCGTGGATATCAAGTTCGTCACCATGCCGGGTGTCTCTGCCTATTCCAAGATCGGCACCATCTACATCAACATAGACTGCGCCCCTGGGGAGACGTTGACCGAGTTGGCTGCGCATGAGTGGGCGCATCAGATCTGGTACTCGCTCGGGCCGAAGTGGTGGGAGAAATGGGCGGCGCTCAGCGACCCGACCGGCAAGGCGAACGACAGTGTGTGGCGGCTCAGTATCCCGGAGGACTTCGCGGAGTGCGCGCGGATGGCTCTGTGGAGCGGTCAGGACTTCTTGCGTGACTATGCTTGTACCGACCTGAAGGTGATCGCACCCGGGGCGGTGCGAGACTGGGTGACCCTGGCGCGTTATGTCAACAAGTGCCCCTTCTTCGATCTTGGCCCCACGGCCATGCCGTCCACCGCTGAACAGGACGAACTCGCGGCAGCCGCGGCCTATGTGTACACTACGGGCGTCATGACGGGGTACTCAGAGACGATCTTTCGGGCCGACGCCCTGCTTAGCAAGCACCAACTCGCCACGATCTGCCAACGGGCAGGACTGGACTGTCCCGAGCAGTGGAGCAGTGATGCGGGGCCTGCCACCAGGGGCGAGGTCCACGACACGGTGCCCGGGCTCACCTGGACCGCAAGCCGCTGGTCGGACCCCATCACGCGCGGGCAACTGGCTCGGCTCATCTGGCGCACTCGGACGAGCCCCTAGCTGTCGCCGGTCATCCTTCTGGGGGCAAAGGTGACCCACGCCACGAGCCCCGAGACGAGGATGACGCATCCCGCGACCAGAAGCGAGACGCTCACCCCGCTGTGCACTGCGTCGAAGGCCGCCTGTCTTGCCGCCTCCACCTGCGGGCCGTACTGCGCCTGCGCCGCTTCGATGAAACCCTCCATGCCGGGCGGGACTTTCCCCGTGAGGATGAATGTGCTGATGAGGTCCTGGAACTCGAGCGGCACTCCTTGCTCGGTGAGCTTCGCGGCAAGGTAGGTCGCAAGCTGCGTGCTGAACAGAGAGCCAAGCACCGCCACACCGATCACGGTCCCGACTTCGCGGGCCGTGGTGGTGGCCGACGCCGCCATGCCTGAGTGTTTGGCCGGCAGGCTGGAGAGTGCCACCGACGTGATAGGCACAACGGCGATGCCAAAACCGATGCCGGCCAAGGTCAGCGACAGTACAAGGGGGACGAACGTCACATCCCCCATGAGGGCAACGTCTGTGAGCAGTACACCGGCGCCGGCTGCCAAACAGCCGAATGCGACCGGTACTCTCGGTCCGCGTACCCCGACCCATCTGCCCGCGAAAGAGGAGGCGATGATCATGGCCAGCGCCATGGGAACGAAAAGGGCAGCCGTGCGGAACGCCGTGTATTCCTCGACGATCTGCAGGTAGAGGGCGGTCAAGAAGAATATCGAGAACACCCCGAAATAAGTCGCGAAAGCGACGATCAGCGAACCCGAGAAAGGCAGCCTTCGAAAGTAGTCCACTTCCAGCATGGGCGCCCTGGTGCGAGTCTCGAAGAACACAAACAGCGCCGATGCCACGATCCCGATGGCAAAGAGTGCGAGCACATGCGGGGCGGTGTATCCAGCCGTCTCGCCGACGATGATGGCAAAGACGATGGTGCCCAGGGCGATGGGCCCAAGTACATACCCGACGATGTCCGGACGCCCCGTCTCGGGGTCGGAACTCTCGGGAACCACGGATGCCGCCGCCGCGAACACGGCTACGCCGGCCGCGACGTTGAACCAGAAGATCGCCGGCCACCCGCCTAGTCCGACGAGCACGCCACCGATGACCGGACCCATAGCAAGAGCCAGACCGGCCACGGCG
>MELN01000028.1:19149-22290 GCA_001768675.1 Actinobacteria bacterium RBG_16_64_13
GGCCAAGGGCGCGGGCGCGGTCGGCGCGATCTGGGTAGAGCTGGCGGATGATGGAGAGCGTACCCGGCTCACACGCGGCCGCCCCGACGCCCATGATGGCACGCGCGGCTATCAGCGACCCGGTGCTGGGAGCCAACGCCCCGAAGATGGAGCCGGCGATGAACACGACAGCGCCGCCCAGCATCACTTTCTTGCGGCCGATCCTGTCGCCCAGGGTGCCGAAGGCCAGCATGAGGCTGGCGAACATCAGGGCGTAAGCGTTGATGATCCACTGTAACTCGGAAATGCTGGTGTGGAGCGTAGCTTGGAGGTCCTCCAGCGCGACGCTCATGATGGTGGTGTCGAGGAACGTGAGAAAGAGGATGGCGGTGAGCGTGAGCAGAACACGGCGCGAACCGGCCTTCGGGAAGACCGCTGTAATTACAGACATAAGCGCATCTCCGTGGTTCTTGCTTGGACACAAGCACGCCCACAATATCAGCCCTCCCTACTGGCGGCAATCCTTGCGCGCGGCAACACGGCGGCGGTAGGCGCTCCTCGCGGTCCGGCGCGCTCGCGCGGGCTTACGACGGGTCTCCCGGGGGTATCATGGCGACATCGGCGGGAACGCTCCGAGGAGGCTGGCATGCAGTGGAAGGGTAGGAGGCAGAGCGGCAACATCGAAGACCGCCGGGGCATGGGCGGGGGCCGGATCGCCATCGGCGGCGGCATCGGCACGGTGATCATCGTGCTGATCGGCCTCTTCCTGGGCGGCGGCTTGGGGTACATCTTCGGCGAAAGCGGATCTCTCATCCCGACGGCTACGACCAGCGCGGGTGCTGCCGGGGCGAACGACGAGATGAGCCAGTTCATCGCGGTGGTGCTTGCCGATGCCGAGGATTTCTGGACGCAGCAGTTCAAGGACATGGGCCGCACGTACTCGCCGCCAAGATTGGTGCTCTTCACGGATAGTGTGCAAACCGGATCGGGCCTGGCCACCTCGGCCACCGGGCCTTTCTATTCGCCGACCGATAAGAAGATCTTCATCGATCTGAGCTTCTACGACGAACTGCGGACCAGGTTCGGCGCCTCAGGGGACTTTGCCCAGGCATACGTGATCGCGCACGAGGTGGGGCATGCGGTGCAGGACCAGTTGGGCATTCTCGACCAGGTGGACGCGGAGCAGCGGCAGGTCGACAAGCAAACCGCCAACGAGCTGTCGGTGCGGCTCGAACTGCAGGCCGACTTCTTCGCCGGGCTTTGGGCGCACTACGCGAGTTCCATCGGGGTCGTGCAGCCGGGAGACATCGAGGAAGCGTTGAACGCCGCCAACTCCATCGGCGACGACCGCATCCAGCAGCAGTCCCAGGGCCGGGTGGTCCCCGACTCGTTCACGCACGGTACGTCGGCGCAGCGGGTCAAGTGGTTCCAGCTGGGCTATACCACGGGCGACATCGACCAGGGGGATACCTTCTCCATGCCGTACTCCCAGCTATAGACCGCTTGCTGAGCTGCCAGGCCCTCGGTCGTCTCGCCTAACCGGCCACTATGGCCGATGGGGCATCCTGGAACGGGTGCATGCGCACCACCAAAGAGAACAGGTACGGGTAGTCGGCCTTGAGGTGCTCCACGTACTTCAGCCAATCCGCCAGCAAGGCGTTGTAGGCGCGGCGCATATCGACCTCAAGGTGGGCTTCGTCGGCGGGGGAGAGTTCGGCGAGCGAGACCCGCGCCTCCAATTCCTCCTCCAGATGGAGCACGGCCCACAAGAGGTCGGTGAAGCGCTCGTGCTCCATGAGGTTCGGGTTTTCCAGCAGGCGAAGTACGAACTGGCGCTTCTCGAGCAAGTGGGCCCTCAGCGCCTCGCGGTCGATGCGGGTGAGATCGACCTCGCACTTGAGGGTGCGCGCATACTGCGAGGCCCGGGCGAAGTCGTCCTTCTTCCAAGAAGCGACCACATGGAGCCTCTCCTTGATCTCCGCAGCCGCGCTCATGGTGGGGAGGAGCTCGGCCAGCAGATGCGTTCCAAGCTCGCTGTAGAAGGCCCCGATGACCATGTTCAGTTTGTGCTGCAGCGATCGTTTCTCGCGTAGCGAGATGAGCCGCTCGATCAGAAGACCGACTATGAGCACCTCGAGGGGCAGGAACGAGAGGTCCTGCATGAGGTAGAAGAACATGGTGTGAGCTTCGCGGAAGAAGGCGAAGTGGATCGCGTAGAGGATCGCCGAGACCACCACCAGGGCCCCGGCGAGTAGCGCCAGCCAGCGTCGGTCGCTGCGCTTCACCGGGCGATCAGAACCGGCACCTTGGCGTACCGAAGTACACGCTCCGACGTCGAGCCAAGTAGGAGATTGGCGAAGGTCCCGCGTCCCCGGCTGCCCATGACGATGAGGTCGACCCGGTACTCGTCGGCGGCGTCGAGGATGCCCTGAGCCGGCACAGTGTCGGGGGTGGAAACCACCGAGGTGATACCCAGCTTGCTCAGACGCTCGACCACGGGGTTGACCAAGCGCCTCACCTCGCTGGGCTTGGAGGTCATGGGCATATGGCCGAAGGCATGGCACACGACTATGGTCGCCTCGTAACGTTGGGCCAGGCTGATGGCCAGATCGACGGCTTTCTCCGCATCGTCCGAACCGTCGTAGCCAAGAAGGATCTTGTGGAACACCTTGTCGCTCATAGGTTCCTCCCCGCGCCGCTGAGGATCAACGCCACTATAGCAGCAAGGTATACTTCCCCCCATGGACGCGAGCCCTAACACTGACGAGCCGAGCGAGCTCTACGGCGCCACCGCGATCCGCGAGAACACGCTGGAGCAATGGCCGAATCCGCACCCGGAACGGCCCTATCTGATCTCCTTCGACATCCCCGAGTTCACGTGCCTCTGCCCCCGCTCAGGCTTCCCGGATTTCGCCCTCATCAAGATCCGCTATCAGCCCCGCGACTGGATCGTGGAGCTGAGATCCCTGAAGCTCTACATCAACGGCTATCGGGACCACCCGATCTCACACGAGGCCGCGGCGAATCAAATCCTGGACGATCTCGTGTCGCTGCTGCAACCTCGCTGGATGCGGGTGACCGCCGATTTCTCGGTGCGGGGCAACATCAAGACCGTGGTCCGAGTCGATCACGGCGTGAGGGAGCAAACATGAGCGAGCGGGC
>MELN01000029.1:0-2998 GCA_001768675.1 Actinobacteria bacterium RBG_16_64_13
ATCGGGATCATCACTTCCTGATCGTGCATCAGCTTGACGATCTCTCCGGTCTTGGCCTGCTGGACCGCTTCATCGGTGGAAGCGTTGCCATCTGCGAACAACTGCGCGAACTCAGGCGGACGCTGGAAGCTCACCAGGTTGGTCATCGGGGTCGGTGACCACCAACGGTTGCAGGAGATCAAGTAGTTCGGGTCGGTGCCGCTGAACATCATGACCAGGTCTTTCCAACCTGTGCCGAACACCGAGCCGTAGAACCGACCCGGATCGGCGATGTCGAGGTTGGTGATGAACCCGGCGGCATCGAGGTAGCCCTTGATGGCCTCACCATAAGCGTTGCTGCCGCCGGCCTGGGTAACGGCGAGCAGGTCGATCGGGCAGCCGTCCGGGTAACCGGCAGCGACCAGCAGCTCCTTGGCCTTAGCGGGATCGTAGGTGTAGTTGTCCGTCACCGCGTCGGATCCCCACTCACCAGGAGGTGAGACCGAGTATATGGGCAGGTCAATGCCGTAGCCAAGCGCCCCGGCCAGCTCTTCCTTGTTGATCGCATACTCCACCGCTTTGCGCACTTCGATCTTGGCGAGCGGAGAAGCCGGGTCGATGGTGTTGGGCATGAGATGGTAGATCAAACCGGCCCAAGCCGACTGAACGGTGAAACCGGCCTTCTTCATCTGGTCCTGGGACTGCGCGTCCGCTTGCTGCCAGATGTCTCCCTGACCCGCCTGCATTACCTGGGCGGCGGTCGTGGGATCGGGGATCATCTTCATGTCGATCCCGTCGAGATAGGGCAGGCCCTCCTGCCAGTAGTTGGGGTTCTTGTCCCAAGTGATGGACTGGTCGCGGACGTACTCCGTCATGATGAACGGGCCGGTGCCCACGCAGTGGTCAAGAGCCCAAGCCTCACGCTCTTCGGGAGTAGCACCGCTGCCCTCGAAGGCAGCCTTCGAGAACATGGGGACCCAACCGAACGAATGGATAAGCTGGTTGTCCCACCTCTTGAGGTGGATCACGTAGGTGTATTTGCCCGTGACCTCGATGTTATCGATGGCATCGGCGAACTGCAGCTTGTGGCCGTCGATGCCTATCTGATAGTTCCACACCGCCACTTCAGCCGTCAGTTCGGTGCCGTCGTGGAACATGATGCCCGGGTTCAACTCGCAGGTCATGGTCAGTGCCGCGGGATCTTCTACGAAGGTCTTCGCGAGGAACGGAACCAGCTTCCTGTCTTTGTACTCAGAGATCCTCTCAACGGAGGGGAAGATTGGACCTTCGTCGGTGGGTCCCATCTTCGGCCAGAAGCCGACATTCTGCGGGCCGGCGGCCACGATGTGCTGTACCCTGCCGCCCGCCACCGGTCCTCCGGCAGTCGTGGTGGTGGGTGCAGCGGTGGTCGTGGTGCCGGGTGCCCCAGTTGTGGTCGTGCCGGGTGCTCCAGTCGTGGTCGTGGTTTCGTCTTCGCCGCAGGCAGCGACAAGTATCATCATTCCGACCAAAAGCAGAGCAATGATGCTCAACACGGCCCATCTTTTAGTTGTTCTTCTCACTTCAGTACCCCCAGCTCGGACAGTTAGTGCCTCAACCTCATTGTCTTTGTTGCCGGTCAATCGTCAGAGTAGAATCCTGCCCTTCCGCCATGTCCCCGAGATGTGCACCCCTTTCCTAGATCTCGTCCACCAGCCTATCGAACAAGTGACCACGCTCCCTCACTCGGCCCTAAGGCAGGCTACCTCATGGTCGTCTGCGACCAAGCGGAGGCCAGGCACCGTCTTGCTGCACTCGGGCTTTGCCTTGGGGCACCTCGCGTGAAACACACAGCCTGCCGGCGGGTTGACCGGGCTCGGAACCTCGCCCTCCAGGATGATCCTCTCCCGGGTCGCTTCAAGGTCAGGATCCGGCACACAGACCGCCGAGAGCAGTGCCTGAGTGTATGGATGTACTGGGTTGGAGTAGAGCTCCTCGGGAGTCGTGATCTCCATGATGTGCCCCAGGTACATTACCGCGATCCGGTCGCTGATATGCCTGACAACGGAAAGGTCGTGGGCGATGAAGATGTACGTGAGTTCCGACAGTCCCTCCTTGAGATCCATGAGGAGGTTGATGATCTGGGCCTGAATGGACACATCCAGGGCAGAAACCGGCTCGTCGCAGATGATCAGCTTGGGATCCCCTGCCAGGGCCCGCGCGATTCCTATGCGCTGACGCTGGCCCCCACTGAACTCATGGGGATAGCGGCCCATGAGGCCCGGATCCAGGCCTACACTCCTGATCAGGGTTTCGACCCTCTGCCAGTAGTCTGCCTTGTCCTCCGCAAGTTCATGCACCTTGAGGGGCTCGCCCACGATACTGCCGGCAGTCTGCCGGGGGTCGAGCGAGCCATAGGGATCTTGGAAGATCACCGAGATCTGCCGGCGAAACGGCCTGAACTCCTTCTCGGGCATGGAGGATATGTCTTTTTGATCGAACCAAATGCGTCCGCCGGTCGGCTTGTAGAGCCGGCTGATGCACCGGCCTATCGTCGTCTTGCCGCAGCCGCTCTCGCCGACAAGGCCCAGGGTCTCGCCCCGTCGAAGCGTGAATGACACTCCGTCCACGGCCTTGATCTCGCCGACTTTCCTCTTGAGCAAGCCCCGGGTGATGGGGAAGTGCATCTCCAGCGAGTCGACCTCGAGGATCACGTCGTTGGATCTCGCTCCTGCCTCGGCGGCGTGTGTCGGTGCAGGAGTCGCCGTCATTGCTCACCATTCCCGTTGAACATGTAGCAGCGCGCCGCGTGCCCGTCGCCGCCGAGCACCTTCAGCTCCGGCAAGGCGTCGACGGCGCACTGTTCTGTCCGCTGGGGACAGCGAGGATAGAAGGCACATTTCTGTGCCAGATTGATTAGGCTGGGTGGCGCCCCCACGATAGGCACCAGACGATGGCCTTTGGCCTCATCGAGGCGGGGAACGCTGTTCAGCAGTCCCACGGTATAGGGATGGCGAGGACGGTAGAAAATGTCACGGCT
>MELN01000029.1:3038-21310 GCA_001768675.1 Actinobacteria bacterium RBG_16_64_13
ATGCGTTGGGCATAGCGCGCGACGACCCCCAGGTTGTGAGTGACCAGCACCAAGGCGCCCTGGCAGCTGTCGATCGAGGACAGCATGAGCTCGAGAAGCTGTGCCTGCGTGGTGCAGTCCAGCGCCGTGGTCGGTTCGTCGGCGATCACCATCTTCGGCTGGCACGCCACTCCCATGGCGATCATCACCCGTTGCCTCATGCCGCCGCTGAACTGGTGGGGATAGTCTTCCAAGCGGTTCTTGGCACTAGGGATGCCCACCAATTCCAGAAGCTCCGCAGCTCTGCTCCAGGACTCCTTCCTGTTCATGCCCAGGTGCAGCTCGAGCGTTTCGGTGAGCTGGCGGCCGATGGTCAACACAGGGTTGAGCGACGTCATCGGCTCCTGGAAGATCATGCTGATCTTGGCGCCGCGAATTGAGCGCATCTCGTGGCTGTTGGCACCATATTTGAGAAGGTCGGTGCCTTGGAAGAGCACCTCTCCCCCGGCAATGCGGCCTGGTTTGCGTATGAGCTGCATTACCGATAGCTGGGAGACTGACTTGCCGCATCCGCTCTCGCCCACGATCCCCACGATCTCGCGCTCGTTCAGTTCGTAGGACATGCCGTCTACCGCGCGAACCAAGCCTTCTTCGATGGAGAACTCGGTCCGCAGGTCTTTGACCCGCAGCAGCTCGACCGGGGCCGCTTCACATGCGGCAGTTAGATCCCAGGTGCTCAAAGCTTGCCCCGCAGTCTCGGGTCGAGGGCGTCACGCAGCCCGTCACCCAGCATGTTGAACGCGAACACCACCACGGCGATGGCAATGCAGGGGGCGAAAGATAGCAGCGGGTGTTCCCCCAGGAAGCGGAACCCACCGACAGCCATGCTGCCCCAAGCCGCTGTGGTGCTCGGGTTGACCCCGATGCCAAGGAAGCTGAGACCGGCTTCTGCCAGGACTATGTTCCCGAGCATGGTGGTGATCAGTACGATCATCGGCTGGATCGCGTTGGGCAGCACGTGCCTCACCATGGTCCGAAGGCTTTTCGCCCCGATCGCTCGTTGCGCCAGGATGTACTCGTTTTCCCTGACACTCAAGGTCGCCGCGCACATCAGGCGCGTGTATCCCGGGAGCGTTGCTATACCGAGGGCTATGATGATGTTCTTCATGCCGGCTCCCATCACGGCGGCCAGAAGCAAGGCCAGTACCATCATGGGGAAGCCCATCAAGGCATCCATGATGCGCATGATGACGGCATTGATCCACCCCCCCAGGAACCCGGCCAAGATCCCGAGGATAATGCCTATGACGGCCGAGAAAGCGACCGTACCCAAGCCGACGATGAGCGCGGTCCTTGACCCATAGACCAGGCGGCTGAACACGTCGCGACCGAGATTGTCGGTGCCCAGCAAATGGGTTCCACTGCTGGACTGCAGGGTGTGCCCCATGTCAATCTTGACCGGGTCATACGGGGCGATAAGGGGGGCGAAGATCGCCACGAGCACCAGGCAGACCAGCACGAAGGTCCCTACGACCACCAGCTTCCGTTGGAATAGGATCTTGAGGAACCGCCGCCAGTCGCTGACCGCGGGAGCGACGAGGGTCTCGGGCTCACCTATTACGAAGACCTCATCCATAGCGGATCCTGGGGTCGAGCCAGCCGTACGAGATGTCGACGACTATATTGGCGAAAACGATTATGGCGGCGATGATCATCGTCATGCTCTGGATTACCACGTAGTCCCTGTCGAAGATGCTGCTCACCATGAGCCGCCCCATGCCGGGTATGCTGAAAATCGTCTCTTCGATCACTGCCCCGCCAAATATGAGCCCCACGCCTATGCCCATCAACGTGATCACGGGAATGAGGCTGTTCTTGCTGATGTGTCTGAAAACAATGACTCTTTCCCGCAATCCCTTCGACCAAGCGGTGCGGATGAAGTCCATGTTGTTGACCTCGAGCACGCTCGACCTCATCTGCCTGGCCGTAATGGCCAGGGGAACCGTGGCGAGAACGATGACCGGCATGATGCTCTGTTTCACGCTCATGCCGAAATCCTCCCAGGGCGGAGTCCACCCCACCATCGGCAGCCAGTTCAGCTTCAGCCCGAAGAGGTAGAGCAGCACGAAGGCGAGCATGAAGGCGGGGACAACAATACCCACGTAGGACAAGAGGGTCACGAGCGTGTCGATCCACGAGCCCCTTCTTATGGCGGCCACCAACCCAAAGAAGATGCCGAGAACAGTGCTAAGCACGAGGGACACCAATCCGATTACCAAGGTTGGCTGGAATCTCTCCCCCAGAAGTGCCGTGACAGGCTTGTTGTTCTTGACCGACTTGCCCAGGTCACCGGAGATGACCCCCTTCACCCAGTTCAGATACTGCACCGGCACAGGCTTGTCCAGCCCGAACTCGACCCGTATCTCATCGAGCTTTTCCTGCGTGACTCCTGTGCCCCCCACCTGCGAGGCAACGTAGATAAGCGCCGGGTCCCCCGGAAGCAGGCGGAGGGAAAAGAACACGATTAGAGACACAAGGACGAGGACCAGAATTCCAATGACAAACCGCCGGATGACATAGGTAACCATCTACGCGTACCTGCCGTACTCTTTGGTGAAGTCGATCAACGCCTTGAGGTTTTCGGGCCGTGCATCATCCGTCGGGGTCCGCGAAGACATGACGAAGCCCCCGTCGCGTCCGCAGTAGTCTATGAGATGTTTGGCAACATCCCGCACCTCATCCGGCGTGCCAATCGCGAGCAACGTGGTCGCCACGTTCCCGCTGATGCACAGGTGGCCTTCCAGCACATCCTTGGCCCTGAACATGTCGGTGCTGTCGAAGTGCAAGAAGGCCTTCCCCTTCGGGATCTCAAGCAGGTACTCGAGGCGTGAAGTGTAGTCGCCCTCGGTGAACACGAGTGGGGTGAAGCCCCGTTCGATCAACTCAATGATAAGCCCTTTGAGAGTGGGCCAGTAGAAGGTCTCGAACTGTTTCAAAGAGCAGAAGCCCTCGGACCCGAAGTGGAGAGGGATGCAGACACGGTTGAGCCCGCCCTCCACCGGGAAGCCAAGGTTGTCGAGCATCACCTTGAGGACTGCATCGCATGCTTCAAGCAACTCGTCGCGATGATTGTACAGGTCGGTCATGGTGCCCCGCATACCCCTCAGGTTGTCGGCGATAACGTCGTACGGAGCGAGCACGATCCTGTCGTAGAACGACGGGAACCCCAGGTCCTCGATCTCCCTGGGGAAGGCATCCAGTTTGGGACGCCACTGCTGTAACCCCCGACCGATCCTCTGAAGCACTTCGAGCGACGTCGCGACTTCGGGCGAGACCAGCGCCTCGGCAAGAGCAAGGACGCCCCTGTGCCCCATGTCGGCCGACGGCATGGTGTCGATTGAGCCGAAGCCCTTCATGGCTCCTGACGTGCGCGGCAGGTATCGCCTCAGGACGAAATCAGTCGGGTTGGCGATCAGATCGGCGTACTCGGCGCCGCTCATGTACTCGCCGCCGGTGATCTGGTGAGATTGCAGTTTCGCGCCGTCCCGTCCGGGCCATCTCAGGGCGCAAGGATCGGTGAGCTCCAGAAGGTCCCCAGGGAAGAACGGCTGTACGGTGCTCATATCGGCGCCGAAGTCGAGCAGCGTCTTCTTACATGCGGCGAGCCACGTTTCGTAGTCGTAGTAAGCCGCGTCGTGGCGGACGCCGCAATACTTGGCGGGAAAATAGCCGTAGGAGATCTCAAGCGGGACCCTGTCGGGCATTTCGAGCCGGACGGCTTCGTCGAACCTTCCGCGTCGCTGCTTGTAGAGATCGGCCTGCGATAGATTCATCTCCGCGCCCATTTGCTCTCAATACCCTGAGCGGCGCCGAAGGAGATCCCAAGAGAGACTCTGCTGGTGTCCGAAGGCGAAGGGCGTTGTTGGACGGCTTCCGTCGCTGGAACAAATCAGCAGCAAATGCGCCATTTCGCCCCCTTCCCAGTCCGACTTCCAGAATCGTATTCAGTTAGACTGTCTACCTGTATCACGCGGCGTCGGCACGAGTCAAGAGCCCAGCTAGTAAAGTTGCGCTCTTTCGGACCCTTAGTTGTATATCTATTTGTCTGCGACTTGTCCCCCATCCGATATCCCGGCCCCAGGAGGGGCATACGCTGACAGCAAACGCATGAAGTTCCGCCGGGATGCGCCCGCTTCGGTCACTTCGGTCACCCGGGCAAGGAGCGCCATGTCTTCCGCCCAGGCGAACATCAGAATGGCCCAGGCTAGGTCCCCCGGCTCGGAGCGGATGCTTCCCTCGCGCTGACCCTCTTCCACGACGGGAAGCAGCAGTTCATAAGACGACAGCACGGCACGAGGCGTGCTCGGCTCAAGACGCGCCTTCTCCGTCACGCCCACCAAAGCGAACACCGGACGGACGAAAGACTCCATCGCCGATATGGCCCAGGGAAGGTGGCTTTCGGCGATCTTGTCCAATCGCTCTAGGGCGGTCGACCCCGACGGGGCGACGATCCACTCGTGTGCCCGCTCGCCCATGAGCTCGGTGGCGGCCACCAGCACGTCTTCGCGGTTGCGAAAGTGCTGATAGAGCGCGCTGTTGGAGATGCCCACGGCCTTCGCGATGCGGGCGACGGAGGTGCCGTAATACCCGTGCCTTGCCATGATCCGAAGCGCTGCCTCGGCGATCTCGCGCCGGCGCACGGACTTGGTCTTTCTCACACGCCTTGTCTTGGCGGGTTCGTTCAACGACATCCCCCTTGCTTGAACGACGCGTCGGCCGGGCATCAGGCAATTTACAGAATCATCTTCACTAAAGCAACAAGGCGGCCGCTTCCGGTGGTATCTTCAGCTGGCGCTTGGCCGATGGAACAAGGGGTGCGAAATGCAGAAGCTCGGACCTGTGACCGCACGAATAGCCCAGATGAGGGAGCTCGTCCGGGACAGGGTCATCGCGGTCGATGCCGAGAGAGCGCTCAACATCACCGAGTCTTACCGCAAGAACCTGCTTGTGCCCCCGATCATCAAGAGGGCGACGGCCACATATGACGTCTGCTCAAAGATGACCTGCCGCGTCGAGGAGTTCGAGCTCATCGTCGGCAACCTGGGAACGAGCTTCCTGGGCTCCGGGGTCCAGCCTGAAAACGGATTCGCGTGGTTCTACGAGGAGTTCGACGGCGGCAAACTCTGGGTGCGCGACGAGAACGGCGTGTACCATCGCGACGACATGGGGACGAAGCTGTCCATCACCGAGGAGGAGAAGGACAAGCTCTACTCGATCCGCGATTTCTGGAAGGGTCGCACCGTCTCGGACCACATGGACTCCTGGTATCCCGACGGGTACGAGGAGTGGTGCGCCATCGGAGCCTCCAGCTATTTCCCCGGGATGCCCATCGGCGACCTTCCCAGCGGGCATCTGACCGCCGGATACCCCAAGATCATCGATGTCGGCTATGCCGCCATCCGCAAACAGGCGGAGGACTGGGTGGACGCCCACAAGGGCAACCTGATGGGCGCCGACGTCGAGCGGTACATGTTCTACAAATCCGCCATCCTGGCCTGCGATGCGGCCACGGCCATGATCAGGGGCTATGCCCGGGCTTGCCACCAGAAAGCCCAGGGATGCCCCGAAGCAGCGCGAAGGGCCGAGCTCCAGAAGATGGGCGATGGCCTGGTGTGGATCTCCGAGAAGCCGGCCCGCACCTTCTGGGAGGCCGTCCAGGCCACCGTCATGTACCAGCTGCTTCTTTACATGGATGCCCGGTACCCGGCTCTAGCCTTTGGCCGCTTCGACCAGTACACGTGGCCGTTCCTGAAAGCGGATCTAGAGGCTGGGCGCATCACCATGGACCAGGCGCACGAGATCGTCGACGCCTTCCTTCTGAAGGCCAACTGCTTCTACCGGGCCGCGCCCCCCTTTCTGAACGAGATCGTGGGTGTGGGCAACACGTACCAGCACACCACCATCGGCGGCGTCGACCCCGACACCGGCGAAGACGCCAGCAACCCTGTGACCTACATGGTCCTCGATTCCATGGGCAGACTCTTGTTGCACGACCCCACCATCTCCATCCGCATCCACAGGAACACCCCGGAGGACTTGTGGGAGCGCGCCATCGAGATGACCAAGCTCGTGGGCGGCCTTCCCTTGTTCCAGAACGACGAGGTCATCATCCCGGCCTTGGTCGAACGTGGTTTCGAGCTCAGGGACGCCCGGGACTACAGCCTCATCGGCTGCCAGGAGATCGTCGGCTCGGGCAACGACTACCCGGCGCCCAATGGCACGCTGTGCAAGGCCACCATCCACTACGGGGTCATCCTCGACATGGCTCTCAACAACGGCACCAACCCGTTCAACGGCAGGAGTGGAGCGCTCAAGACCGGCTACCTCTACGACATGCAGTCGTTCGACGAGGTCAAGGCGGCGATGAAGGCCCAGGTGGAGTACTTCCTGGGGTGGCTCGTCACCATGAACAACTACTCCGAGCACATCGCGATGCGCGAGAGCCCCCACGCCGCGCTCTCCATCTCCATCGAGGGCTGCATGGAGTCCGGCAAGGACTGCGTCTGCGGCGGAGCGAAGTACAACTCCTTCGGTGGCACGGCCACCGGTCTTGCGACGGTCGCCGATTCCCTCACTACCATCAAGTACATGGTCTTCGACAAGAAGCTCTGCACCGCCCGGGAGCTCTACGATGCCTATATGGCCAACTGGGAGGGTCACGAGCCGCTGCGCCGGAGAATCTTGAACGACGTCCCCCACTTCGGCAACAACGACCCGTACGCCGATGAGCAGATGAAGTGGATCTGCGACGTGTACTACAACGCCTGCGGCCGGATGCATAGCGAGAGGAGCCGGATCTACAAGGCGGGCCTGTACGGTGCGGCCGACCACGTCGCGCAAGGGGCGCACACCTGGGCGACCCCCGACGGGCGGCGCACCGGCGAGCCTCTGGCCGACGCCGCCTCTCCGGCACAAGGGAGAGACCTGCACGGTCCCACGAGCGTGTTCAACTCCGAGCTTTGCTTCGATCACCGCCATTTTCTTGACGGCATCGCCCTCAATCTGAAGATCCACCCGACCGCCCTGAGGGGCGCGGAGGGCGCCGCGAAGTTGAGGGACGTGACCAAGGCGTACTTCGACGGGGGCGGCATGGAGGTTCAGTACAACGTCGTCAGCGCGGATGACATGAGAGCCGCGCAAAAGGACCCGGCCGCCTATCACAATCTCGTCGTGCGCATCGCCGGCTACTCGGCCTACTTCGTCGAGTTGAGCACGCGGATGCAGAACGACATCATCAGCAGGACCGAGAATGTCCTCTGATCCTGCCGGCACGATCTACGATATCCAGGGCTTCTCGGTCCAGGACGGTCCGGGCATCAGGACTACCGTCTTTCTCAAAGGCTGTCCCCTGCGCTGCCCTTGGTGTCACAGCCCTGAATCCCGCCGCTTCGACATCCAGTTGTCTTGGCAGAGTCGTAGGTGCATCGGTACGGCAGTCTGCGGCCTGTGCCTTGTGTCTTGTCCGCGCGGCGCGATCGTGCCTGCCGAGGGCTCGCAGTCCACGGACACGGAAGACGGTCTTCAGCTCATCCGGGTCGACTGGGACACGTGTGACGATTGCGGCCTTTGCGCCGCCGAATGCCCCGCCGGGGCGCTTTCCATGTGGGGCAAACGGTATACCGTTTCCGAAGTGGTGGACCGCGCGCTTCGTGACCGGCCATTCTTCGAGAAGTCGGGCGGCGGGGTCACCATTTCGGGTGGAGAGCCCCTCTCGCAGGCTGAATTCACCCTCGCCCTCCTAAGGGCGCTCAAGGAGAATGGGCTGCACACCGCGCTTGATACCACCGGGTTCGCGCCCTGGGCAGTGGTCGAGAAGGCCCTCCCCCACGTCGACCTGTTCCTTCTCGATCTCAAGAACATGGACGGCCGCGCGCACAACGCCGCAGTCGGGGTGCCCAACCAGCCGATCCTCGAGAACGCCCGCGGCATCGCGGCGGCCGGAGGCAAGATGCAGATAAGGATACCGGTGATCCCCAGGTTCAACGATTCCGGGGGTAATCTCCGAGCGCTCGGCAAGTTTGTGGCGGAGCTCGGCGAGGCAGTTACTCTCGTGCAGCTACTTCCCTATCATGCGCTGGGCGTTCCGAAGTGGGAACGGATCAAACACGATGGCCCTATCCTCGAAGCGACCGCTCCGTCCGACAAAAAGATCGGGGAGCTCAAGGCGATCCTCGAGGAATACAGTCTGACCATACAGGTGCACTGACTTCAGCAGCCTCCAAAGAAGGATGATGAGCGATGTATGAGTTTTCCCCAGTCGCACCACGAGTGGCCCGCGTTCGCAAGAGGTATCGGGACACCAAGCCGAAGGTCTGCATTGAGCGGTTCAAGCTCGTCACCGAGTTCTATCAGAACCACCCGACCCTTCCGCCCATGATCAAGAGGGCGAGGAACCTTCTCAACCTGTGCGAGCGGATGCCCGTTGTGGTGCATGAGGACGAGTTCATAGTCGGCGAGCTGACCTCCACCTATCACGGCTCGGCGCTGTTCCCCGAATACGCGATCGGCTGGATCTTCGATGAGATCAGGAGCGGCGAGTTGCTAAACCGCACCCTCGACCCATATGACATGGATCAGGAAGATATCGATTACGTGATGCAGTTCGAGGACTTCTGGTCGAAGAACGACCTCAGCCGTCTGACCGACGACGCCCTGCCCCCCGAGTTCCACGACATCGTCGGCAACGGCATCGTCACCTTCGGCGACAAGGGAACCGGAGCCGGGCCGGTCGGTCATTTCTGCGCCAACTACGACAAGGCCATCCGCAAGGGCTTCTCCGCCATCAAGCGCGAAGCGCAAGAGAAGATCGACCTGATGAAGGGCAGGCTGTACGGCGAAGACGCGCAGCGTGAGCAGTTCTACTACGCCGTGACCATCGTTTGCGACGCCGCCATCACGCTTTCGAAGCGCTACGCGGCCGAATGCCGCGGCCAGGCGGCGGAGTGCGGCGACGAAGGCCGCCGAGCCGAGCTGATCGAGATGGCCGAGGCGCTCGACTGGATCATGCAGAACCCGGCGCGCACGTATCACGAGGCCGTCCAATGCCTATACCTCTACCAGATCGTGCTCTCTCTCGACGGCAACCTCCACGGCCTCACTTTCGGCCGGGTGGACCAGTACCTCAACAGCTTCTATGAATCCGATCTCGCCGCCGGCAGGATCACCCGCGAGCGCGCCCAGGAGATCCTGGACCTCTTCTGCCTCAAGGTCGCCGAGATGAACAAGATCTGGCCTTCTTTCGCCACCATGGCGGCCGGGGGCTATACCTCGGGTCAGCTCATCACCGTCGGCGGCATCAAGAAGGACGGCACCGACGCCACCAACGAGGTCACCTACATGCTCCTCGAGTGCGCGCGCCGTCTCGCCCTGCACGATCCCCCCATGTCTCTGCGGATCCACGAAGGCACGCCCGACAAGTTGTGGGATATCGCCGTCGAAACTACCCGGGCCTGCGGCGGCGTACCGACCTTCGAGAGCGACAAGGTAATCATCCCCGCGCTCTTGGACCGCGGGCTCTCCCTCGAATCCGCGCGCAACTACTGTCTCATCGGGTGCGTGGAACCGGGGGGTTGTGGGGACGACTGGCCCGCGAACGGCGGCCCCGGGCAGGAGACGTTCTGGCGGATCCCCGGCGCGGTTCTCCTGGCCATCAACAACGGCGAGAACCCGATGCCTCGCCCAGACGGCCAACCCCAGCGGCAGACCGGTCTTCCGACCGGCTACCTGTACGACATGAAGAGCTTCGACGAAGTGCTCGAGGCCACCAAGAAGCAGATCGAACACTTCATCGATTGGCACGTCTCCTTCTGCAGTGTTCGTGAGTACGTCGCGCGCCACCACATGCCCCTGCCTGTCGTCTCCGCCACCATGGATGGCTGTCTGGAGAGCGGCAAAGACGTCATGTATGGCGGCGCTAAATACAATGGCACCGGGTTTGCCGGCGTCGGCATCGGCACCGCGACCGACAGTCTCGTGGCCATCAAATATATGGTCTTCGACAGGAAGCTCTGCACCGCCCGCGAGTTCTACGACGCCCTCATGGCCAACTGGGAAGGGCACGAAACGTTTCGTCAACGCATCATGAAGGAGATCCCGCACTACGGAAACGACCTCGACTACCCGGACGAGATAGCCGAATGGATCTCGAAGGTCATCACCGAGAAGGTGCGCTCGTGCACCGGGCCTCGCGGCAACCATTGGTCGGCCGGGCTTTACCCGGTGGCCACTCACGTCGCCTGGGGCAAGATGACCTGGGCCACCCCGGACGGCCGTAGGACAGGCGAGCCGCTGTCCGACGGCATCTCGCCCATCCAGTGCATGGACACGAGCGGCCCCGCCGCCACCTTGAAATCGGCCCTGCGGATCGATCACCGGCACAGTGCCAACGGAACGCTGCTCAACATGAAGTTCCATCCCAAGGCGCTCGAAGGCGGGGGCAAAGACAAGCTCATCGCCCTCATCAAGACCTACTTCGACCTCGACGGAATGGAGCTGCAGTTCAACATCGCGAGCAGCGAGATGCTCAGGGATGCGCAACTCCACCCGGACGCTCACAAGGACCTGGTCGTCCGCATAGCGGGCTTCAGCGCGTACTTCGTCGAGCTCCACAAGGGGCTGCAGGACGACGTGATCAGGCGCACCGAGCTCGACTTGGCGTAGTCCGGACGGCAGACGAGCGCCGCGTCGTGCGCGTGGTCTGCCGGGCTATGCGGCCGGCGCCATCCTCTGCTATCGTTTGCGTCCTGTGAACTTACTGAACGAGATTCACTTCGTCGGGAGGTAGCGACATGGCGACTTTCTCCTCCGGTCTCAGTACCGTCCTCGATCCCCGGGGCCAGCCCACCAATGTCGTCCAGCCTGTGCCCCTCGCGCCCCGGCTCGACACCCTGGAGGGAAAGACCGTCCAACTCATCGACATAGGGTTTGGCGGCGGATGGGAGTTCCTGGAGGAAGCGGCCGCCTGGTTCGCCCGCAACATCCCCGGCGTGCGGACCGTTCTCAAGCACAAGAGTGGCATCATGTTCGTCGACGAGCCGCAGATGTGGGCGGACGCGAAGGCCAACTCTGATGCGGTCATCTTCGGGGTGGGTGGCTGAGACGGCTGTGCGGCCAGTGTGGCCGCCCACTGTCGAGAACTGGAATCCAAGTACGGTATCCCGACCGCGCCGATATCCAGTGCGCGTTTCGCCGAATACCTGGCCATGGATGCCCGGAACCACGGCATGAGCCTGCGCTTCAGCTTCGCTCCCTACCCACTTGTCGGTAGGCCCCGCGAGGCACTGCGCGGATACGTGGAAGGGACCGACCCCGTCACGGGCAGGCCTCTGATGCCGCAGATCGTCGATGCCCTGACCCGCCCGTTGACCGCGGATGAGCAGAATCCAAAGGCCGACAGGGGCGCCACGAGGCCGAGGCTGCTAAAACCCGACAACGAGGAAGGCATGCACCGGCTGTTCCTGGAGAACGGCTGGACGGACGGCCTGCCGATCGTGCTACCCACCGAGGAGCGCGTGCTCCACATGCTCAAGGGCACAGCGGCGAAGCCCGACGAGGTGGTCGGCCGGATGACCGTCACCATCCACCAGGAGAAGCTCGAGTACACGGTGGAGAAGGTCGCGGTGAACGCCGTCATGGCCGGTGCCGGCCCCGAGCATCTGCCCGTCATCTTGGCCTTGGCGGCCAGCGAGGAACCCTCCATGCCGAGTTCGACCACGTCGTTCGCCAGGATGGCCGTCGTGAACGGGCCCATCCGTGACGCGATCGGGATGAACTCAGGGCTGGGCGCCTTGAGCCCCTTCAACCATGCCAACTCCGTGATCGGACGCGCGTGGACGCTCATGAGCATCAATCTGGCCGACGCGCGGCTGGGTGACACCTTCATGGGCTCGACGGGCAGCAACATCAACTACAACAATATGACCTTCGCCGAGAACGAGGAAAGGAGCGTTTGGGAACCGTTCCACGTTAGGCAAGGCTTCAAGAAAGAAGAGAGCTCGGTGAGTCTCTTCCAGGGTTGGAGCGTGATCAACAGCATGGGCGCCGCGGGATGCTGCCGTCCCGCCCATGAAGAAACACTCCTCTTGATGCAGGCCTTCCCCTGCCTGAGAGGGGCGGTCACCTTGGTGATGGATCCGCTCACAGCCAAGCATCTGAAGGAGCAAGGGTTCGACGATCCGGCTCAGCTCTCCCGCTACCTATCGGAGAACTTCCAAATGACGGCCGGGCAGTTCTGGGGCTCGGACGTCGTCTATTCGCTCGTAGAGCCCAGCGCGCGCAGCGGGATAGAGCCGTTCGCCTCCTGGTTGAAGCTGCCCACAGACGCCATGATCAAGCCGTACTTCGCTCCTGAGCTGATCAACGTCGTGGTGGTCGGCGGCGAGACCCAGGCGATGTGGCTCACCACCGACATGTGGCACACCAAGACCGTTTCGATCGATAGGTGGAGACCCGCGGGCGGGGTGTACCAAGAGGATGAGCAGACACTCCGGCGCCGCGCCGCGCGCCAAAAACGCCATGCCACCGCGCTCAGCCGTAGCGGATACGACCAGTAGGAGGCACGAATGAAGGATTTCAAGGACAAGATCTTGTTCGTTACCGGCGGAGCCTCGGGTGCGGGTTTCGGACAGGCCAAGGTGTTCTCCGAGGCCGGCTGCAAGGTCGTGATCGCGGACATCCGCCAGGACCACCTGGACGAGGCTATGGCCTATTTCCGCGCCAAGAACGCCCCTGCACACGCCATCAAGCTCGATATCACCGATCGGGCGGCGTACGCGGCGGCCGCGGACGAGGTCGAGCAGGTGTTCGGGAGTCCTCCCCAGATTCTCTTCAATACCGCCGGTGTCAATACCTTCGGCCCGCCCGAAGCCTCCACGTACGAGGACTATGACTGGGTCATGGGGGTGTGCCTCGGCGGAGTGATCAACGGCATGGTCACCTTCGTTCCGCGCATGATCAAGGCCGGCAAGGGCGGTTACATCGCTACGACGGCCTCCATGGGAGGCTTCTGGGGCGGTCCCTCGACGGCTCCCTACTCCGCGGCCAAGGCGGCGGTCATCAACCTCATGGAGAGCTATCGCTTGTCGCTTGGCAAATACGGGATAGGCGTGTCGGTGCTCTGCCCGGCGAGCATCAACAGCAACATCCACAACGCCACAGAAACACGTCCCAAGCATCTGGAAAACACCGGATACCTCGTCGACGAGAGGGCGATCAGCACTCTCGCGTTCATCTATGCCTCAGGCATGGACCCCGTCGACCTCGGCAAATGGCTCAAGAAGGGCATCGAGGAAGAACAGCTCTACGTCATCCCCTATCCCGAAGAGAAAGACTCTCTCGAGAAGCACTTCAAGGTGATCGTGGACTCGGTGCTCCCCGTGGAAGCCGATCCGGAGGGCACGAAACGGCGTCTGGATTGCTGGAAAGCACTCGGGGAGATGGCCATGGAAGAAGCGAAGAAGGATCCGACCAAACTTGTGGGACCGGGATTTGGGAGACCTAAGCCCGATCTGGACTGGGTCAAGCCACCGGAGATGCGGCCCATGCCTCCGCAGGGGGAATAGGGCCCGGCTTACACGAGACGGGCTCCCGACCACCTCTCGATGACCGGGAGCCCGTTCGCGGTTCGTCCTTCGCTCTACACGGGGTCTATAGACCCCTATCACTGAGTTCAGCTGGCGCTGGCCGCTACCGTGCGCTTTCTCAACAGCAAGTATCCACCCAAGGCCAACAAGAGTAACCCGACTATCACTATGATCAGGGGTATCCACAAATCGACCAGGGTCAGCAAGGAAGCCTTCTTCTGGGCATCCTTGGCGAGGGTCTGTTCGCTGGCCGGGATAATGCTCATCCTCTGGTTGAACACCATCGTAGGTTCTGCCTGCGCCAACTGGGTCGCCGCCTGCATGGCTGCGCCGATGGCCGGCCCAACGTTGGGATGGGACGCGTACTTGCCGATGATCGCGAATGCTCCCAGGAGACCAGCGGTATCGGCCTCCATGGTGGTCGTGCGATCGAAGTCGGCCCCGACCGTGGCGCCGGTCTTCTCTTCGATGTAGATGACGTCGCCGCTCGACTGTTTGTACGCCATTTTGATTGGCTGCTGAGTCAGCGCCTGTAGGGCCTGCATGTCCTCAGGGGTCGCCACCGTGGCCAGCGCGCCCATCAGGCCGTCGAGATCGAGTCCCTTGGCCTTCAGTTGGGCGCTGAGTTGCGCAAACGTGATCTCCATAGGCAGGCCCTGGCTGCCCAGCACCGCCTGGGCTATGGGCGGGTAGTACTCGGTGGCCGGACGCGTCGCGTCGATCTTAATGGCGGTGATCCCCAGGCCGTTATAGTCGTCGATCTTCTCCGCGACCTTTATGTCGAACGCCGTGTTCACATCATTGAAAAAGGCCGAGACGGTGGTTCCGACCTCGAGGCTGCCGGGGAAGAGCGGGCCGTAGTGTCCCACCCGGTCGCCCATCACGATCTGCGGGCTGTAGGCCCAGTTTTCGTCGCTTTCGACGCACTTGCGCGACTTTCGATCGAGGGCGTATTGCGTGATCTGCGCCGGGCTTTCCTGACCTCCGGCAGTCATGGCGATGGTGTCGCTACACACCGCCACGCTTGACGTGTATTTATTCGAGACAGAGGCGAACGTGCGGAGGACGGTGAAGGGGATTGCCGTTCCCTGACCGCCAGGAAGCGGCTGCCCGGTGGCCGGGTCGAGGTACTTGGTCAACGTCCCTTCGAAATCCATGTTGACGTCGAGATCGCTGGGCAATTTGACCAACCATGGCGCTAACGCCACCCACCAGACGATCGCCACCACAATCAACACGATACCGACGACGCCAAACGCGAGGCTGCTCTTTTTTCTCACGCAAATCCCCTCCTCGTGTCAAGGAACTCATTAGGAACTTTGCATGCAGAGAACATGCGCATGCGACCGATTCGTGCCGCCATTAAGAATGAAGGGGCATCCTTTGTCAAGCCGGCCCAGGGAACCCCAGATGTAACCAATCCGGCTCTTCCCCTCCTTAGGACCGTGCGACCTAGAACCCCTTGAAACTGACGGCCTCGGCGAGCGTGCGGCGGGCGCTGCGAAACGAGTCCTCTGGGTCGCTCGGGTCTACATACCCCAGGGCTATCCCGATGACGATGACCAGATCATCGGGGATACCGAGTTCTGCCCTCAGCACGTCGGGGTAGCACACCGTGTTGATGGCTATGGCGGACTCGACACCCCGGTCTTGGGCGGCCAGCGTGATGCTCTGGCACATCGCGCCCAAGTCGAAGACCGACCACTGCGACAATGCACGAGCCATGCACAGGTACACCACGCAAGGGGCGCCGAAGAACCGACGGTTTGCCATGAGAAACTCGTGGTGAAAGGCCGGATCGTCGGTGGTTGTGTTCCGAGTCAGCGCTCGACCCAGAGTCAACTCCTTGGTTCGCTCCCGGCAGGGCGCCGGCCACGCTCCGGGAAAGGGCAGGTCGGGTTGGGCTGGCACCTTCGCTGTCGTCCGCTCCTCGTAGGTGCGCCGTATCCGTTCGAGAACCTCTCCAGCGGCGACGTGGACCTCCCATGGTTGCGTATTGGCCCAAGAGGGGGTATGCAGAGCGTCTTCCAGTATCTCCTGAAGCGACTCCCGGGGCACTGGACGATTCAGGAAAGCGCGGACGGTGCGTCGGTTCCTCAATGCGTCGTGCACTTCCATGCGGGGCCTCCGATCACAAGGTAGTTGGAGTTGCCCTGTTCCGTGTGCCGTCTTCCGTTGGGGTGTCAGGGTCTCCAGACGATCTTCACGTCGCATCTTCTCGCATTGCGTCGGAGAACGGTAGCCGCGTGCTGAGCCACTGCTCCCGCTCGGTGGACTCGAACCCGCACGGGCATAGCCCGACGGTGTTTAAGTCTGGCCCGTCCCTGACTCGCTCTGCTGCTCTGTGCCGGAATATGCCGAATTACAGCCACTTTACGAGAACCCTTAGGGCACACCTGCCGGCATCTGACGGACCATGCCAGCCGGTTGCGTAGCAAATGCGTAAAGGGCTCCGGTCGGCAAGGCTTGGTAGTAGCCGGCCGGGGCTCAGCCTGTGCACCTCTACCGCTTAGCGGCCGACCTCACCCGTACCGTAATAACGCCGGCGCTCACTCCGCCGTCGTCATCCATCACCTTCACGGTGACGCGGTAGGTGCCTTTCTTCGCAAAGACATGGCTCAGACTAAAGGTCTTGTCTGGGTTCAAGGCCAACGTGTGCACTCCGGAGCCGTCCCCGTAGTCCACCGTGGCCGTCCAACTGTCGGCTCCAGGATCGGTGAATGAACCGGCCCGGGAGAACCAGGCCATCCCACCGCTCAAGGTGGTGGTAGTGTCGAGACCGGCGTTGACCTCGGGAGCTACATTCCTTGCGGTCACGCACACGGTGCCGGTACCGATGGAACCCAACTCGTCTTTCACCTGCACGGTCACGGCGTAGGGGCCATTGTCGGCGTAGACATGGTCGAGAGCGAAGGTCTTGTTCGCCGTCAGCACCAAAGGCTGCACTCCGGAGCCGTCGCCGTAGTCCACCGTAGCCGTCCAGGAAACTGAGGAGGAATCGGTGAAGCGGCCGCTCAGGGAGAGGGCACTCCCTTCGCTTAGGCTCATGCTTCCAAGGAGTGACACCGTGGGGGGATGCGCGGTCCGCACGGTGACGGTGTCGGTGCCTACCCCTTGGTCGTCGTCGGTCACCCTCACGGTCACCAGGTAGGTCCCGGCCTTCCTATAAGTGTGGGTGAGAGTGAAGGTCTTGTCTGGGTCAAGCGTGAGCGCCCGCACGCCCGTGCCGTCCCCGTAGTCCACCGTGCCGGTCCAGCTGTCGGGCCCAGAGTCGGTGAAGGAGCCGTTTTGGAAGAAGACCATGCCGCCATGTTTCATCGGCAGCACGGCGTCGGGGCCGGCGTTCACGTTGGGAGCCACGTTATCAGCGGTGACCCGCACGAGCGAGAAGTCGTCGAAGTACACGAAAGCCGCGCGCAGGGCGTACAGGTCGAAGGCCGCAAAAGCTGTGGTGCCCGAGTGAGCCCAATCGTCCTCGTACAGAAGACTTCCGTCGTAGTAGGCCTTCTGCGTATCGTTGTCCAAGTCTATCTCTACTCGTACCTGCACCCACCGGTCGGTGATGAGGGGCAAGTGACCGCTGACGACAGGCGTATCCCCGTAAAACCAGTCGTCATTCGGATCCGGATAGAGATCGCTCGACCATTCCGTTGGGCCGGAATCGCTGTACACGCTGAAGAGGTCGATATCGGGAGTTTGGGTGGAATCGGTGAAGTCGGACGGTACGTATTGCCAGTAGGTAAACACCCACTTGCCGGAGTCACAACCGGAGAACTCGTGAACGACATGCCCGAGGTCCGTAGGCGCATAGACAGACAACGAGTTAGGCCCGCTGTGTGACTGGGTGCTCGATACCGTGATCCCCCCACGCAAAGATGGGTTGTTGTTCCATGGTTTCCAACCGCTTACGTCGGCGACGTTGGTACCTACCGCGTAGGAGTCCCAGTTCTCCGACCATACGATGGTGTCGGCCAGGGCCGGAGCCGCGAACGCTACCGCGACCAGCAGCAGAGCCCCGGCGGTAGCAGCGACAATCGCGACAAGTCTCCTGACCATCTCGCCCCTCCTGAGTAGCGGCCGACGTGCGGTCCGTTGACCATCCTCCCCCGTGCAGCACCCTGGCCCGATTTGCTGGGGCTTGCGTCCTGTAGACCGTGTCTCCCACACTACGATTGCTAGGGAGAAACTTCAACTGGACGGGCGGCTCAGGTTGGACGAGACGTAGTGCCACGAGGGCGGCTGGCGGCTCGATTCATCTCGATCGCAGCCACCTGGGGCCCATCGATGTCATATGCCGGAGGCGGGACTCGAACCCGCATGGGCATAGCCCTACGGTGTTTAAGACCGTTGCGTCTGCCATTCCGCCACTCCGGCGTGTGGAGTGCACCGGCGCCCGCGTCGCGAGCCTCGCGGCAAGTCCGCGGCGCCTGTGCCCCTCTACCCTAAGTTAGCACGGCGACGCCGCATCGCCGGGGTCCCACCGTCCACGCGGCGATCGGCCGCGACGCTGCCCCGCTCACATCACCCCGCGCATCACCATGCCGTCGAGAAGGTCGCGCTCTGACACGGTCAGATGGTCGTAGCCCAGCGTCTCCATGGCCGCCTGGACTATGACCGCGCCGGCGACGATGACCGGGGCGCGGCCGGCCTGCA
>MELN01000029.1:21317-24269 GCA_001768675.1 Actinobacteria bacterium RBG_16_64_13
CAGCCCGGCGCGTTGTTTGTTCGTGAGAGAACTGAGCCAGGTAACGAGCCTCCGCACGCTCTCCAACGAGAGGGGCCGCAGATGAAGAAACGCCGAATCGTACTCCTCGAGGTCGGCATCAAGGCACGCGAGTGTGGTGATTGTCCCTGCCACGCCCACAAGCCTCGGTCCGCCCGCACCGCCCTCCTTGGCTTCGTCGGCCCCATCCGCGGTGAATTTGAAGCCCACCCTGCCGAAGGCCCACGCCGCCTCCCGGTGCACATTGGCGATCTCCTCGGCTGTCGGCGGGTCCGACCTTAGCCAGCGCTCGCTCGCACGGCTGGCTCCGATGTCGAGGCTCACCGACCGAACCGCCCCGCTTGGCAGCCGCCGCATGATCTCGGTGCTGCCCCCTCCGACGTCTAGGACCACCGGGTCTTCAAGCACGTCCAGCGAGACGCCCGTGTACGCGTAGTCGGCCTCTCTTTCGCCGGAAAGCACGGCGGCGACTATCTTGTTGTCGCGGCCCAAGGAGCGGACGAACTCCTCGCCGTCGCTCGCCTCTCTAGCCGCGCTCGTCGCGGCAAGGAAGATGGTGTCGGCGCCTTCGCGCCGCGCCTCCGCCGCAAACTTCGCTACCACCTCGGCAGTCCGCAGCTTGGCTGCTTCATCGAGCGGTCCGCCCGCTCTGAGGCCCTCGCCCAGTCTCGTGATCTCGGCCTTGCGCACGATCGTTCGCGGCCGGCTGCCCTGCATCTCGGCCACCAACAGCCTCACCGAAATGGTGCCTACATCGATCGCGGCCGGCTTCTTCCCGGTATCCCAGCGGGCGCAGCGGGCGTCACCGCACCAAGAGGAATCAAGGGGCGACAAGAACTTGTCCCAGGCCTCCCTTGCCTCAGCCTCGAGTTCCGCATTCTCGCCGGCCAGCCACCCGGACATGACGGCCAGGAGCGCCGCCGCGTAGGCATGAAGACACGAAGCGAGCTCCGGGCCCTCGGGACCGCCGATGCCGGCGCCCAGCCGGGGACCCATCGCCACCATGGTCGAGCCGTGCGCGGCCAGCATCACTCTTCGCTCGCGATAGAGCCGGGTGATCTCCCCCAGCACTTGGCGCAGACGCTCATCCTCCTGGCAGGAGGCCTTGAACGTCCGCACGCCTCCGGCAGCCTCGGTCCTACTCACCATGGCGGCCAAGGTCGGACAGGTAAGATAGAGAAGAGTGGGGTTCGGCGCGCCTCCCGACATGACGGGCGCCGTCTCGATGACCGCCGGGTAGCCGAATGGACAACGGGCGGCGATTCCGGTGATGTCCCGGCACGGACGGCCGAGCTCGCCTGCGATGACCGCCTCGTCCCGCGGCCGAACGCCACCGTTGGACGTCTCGTCGCTCACCGGAACACGACCGCCGCCACGGGCTCCGTGGTGGTCGTGGTCGAAGTGGTGGTGGACGAGCTGGTGGTCGTGGACGATGTCGTGGTGGCCTGCGTGCTGGACGTGACCGAGCTGTCCAAAGGCAGAAGGCTGAACGGGGCAGAGCGGCCGCCCGGAGAGCCCAAGTCGGAGTCTTTCACCTGCAGGCCGGTGATCACGATCGCCACCGCGGCCACCAACAAGATCACCACCGCCAGCCGGCGCAGCCGGCGCGTGCGCTGCCGATCGCTGCGCCTGTGCACCACCTTGGCGGTCCTTGACGCTCGCGACCTCCCCGGACCGGCCCGTCTTTCGCCGCGCGGGTCATTCTGGTAGCCCCACTCTCTATCGTCCTCGAGCCGCTTGATGAACGAAGGGTCCGGCCCGCCAGAAGGCTGGCCCGGTACTCCCCCTTTGTCATCCTCCGTCATTCTTGGACCCTAGAAGAGCCCTCCGAGCGCCGAGAGCATCCTCTCGAGCAGCCCGGGTCGATCCGCCGTTCCAGGCGGAGCGGCTTCTGTCGGCCCCGTTGTAGTGCTCTCCGATCCATCGATAATGTAGAGATCCTCGCCGGGCCGGGCGTAGGTCAATTGCTCGCGGGCCAGGCTCTCCAGATAGCCCGCCTCGTTCAGCCTGCCCAGTTCGCCCTGAAGCTCCGTCTTCTGTGCCTCAAGAGACGTTACCGCTTCCCTCGCCTCTTCCAAACGCGACCGGGCGTCACGATAGGCCTGGAGCGGTCCGTAGTTGGCCGCGGCGGCGATGCCGAGCACCATCAACAGGGCGACCGCGACAAAGATGCGCCTGCGCGCCGCGAAGTGCGGCCGTCGAGCCGCCGGCGGACCATAAAGACCGGGCGGGGCCGAGGCTGTTGATGCGGTGAAGTGGGCCATGGTTCATCTTATTCGCCCTCGCCGCGGCACTGTCCTTTCGCGGCGGCCTCACCAGGCCGGCCCCAGTCTTCGCCTATCGCGCCTGCCTGCGGCCGAAGGCAGCCCGTCCGGGATAGTAGGCCAGATCGCCGAGCTCTTCTTCGATGCGCAGCAACTGGTTGTACTTGGCGGTCCGTTCTCCACGGCAAGGAGCACCCGTCTTGATCTGACCGGCGCTGGTCGCCACCACCAGATCGGCGATGGTGCTGTCTTCGGTCTCGCCCGAGCGGTGGCTCACGACCGCGGTGTATCCCGCCCTGTGGGCCATCGCGATGGCGTCGAGAGTCTCGGACAGCGTCCCTATCTGGTTGAGCTTGATGAGGATGCTGTTGGCGACCCCTCGCTCGATACCCATCTTGAGCCGGTCGACGTTGGTCACGAAGAGGTCGTCACCCACCAGTTGCACCGAGTCGCCCACCAACCCGGTGAGAGCCGCCCAGCCTTCCCAGTCCTCCTCGGCCATGCCGTCCTCGATGCTCACGATGGGATAGCGAGCGCACAGGTCGGCGTAGTAGGCCGCCATCTCCTTGGGAGCCAGAGTCCGGTTCTCGCTCGCAAGCACGTAGGCACCCTTGGCGGTGTCGAAGAACTCCGAAGCGGCCGGGTCGAGAGCGATGGCGATGTCCACTCC
>MELN01000029.1:24286-24435 GCA_001768675.1 Actinobacteria bacterium RBG_16_64_13
TCTCCACGGCCTCGAGGATGACCTTGATGGCGTCCTCGTTGCTGGCCAAGTTGGGAGCGAAACCGCCCTCGTCGCCCACGGAGGTGGACATCCCTCTCCCGGCGAGGACCTTGCGCAACGAGTGGAACACCTCGACGCTCATGCGCAGG
>MELN01000029.1:24529-24766 GCA_001768675.1 Actinobacteria bacterium RBG_16_64_13
TCATGGGCACCGGGAGCACGTACGTATTGACCCCGCCCAGATACCGGTACAGAGGCAGGCCGAGGGCGTCCGCCGCCGCCTTGGCCACTGCCAGCGACGTCCCCAGGATGGCATTGGCCCCGAAGCGAGCCTTGTTGGGCGTGCCGTCGGCTTCTATCAGCAGACGGTCCACTTCGCGCTGGTCGGCGGCATCGACGCCGACCAGAAGGTCCGAGATCTCCTCGTTGACGTAGCCTA
>MELN01000029.1:24773-25100 GCA_001768675.1 Actinobacteria bacterium RBG_16_64_13
CAACACGCCCTTGCCGCCGTAGGCCTCACCGCCGTCGCGAAGCTCCACGGCTTCGAACGAGCCCGTCGACGCACCCGAGGGCACGGCCGCGCGGCCCCACCCCCCGCCGGCCAGCTCCACTTCTACTTCCACAGTGGGATTCCCGCGGGAATCGAGTATCTGACGTCCCAGGACGCGGAGGATCACGGTCATCGCTTCAGCCCCTTCTTGGCTTGTTGGTAGTACGCTTCCTGTTCGTCCAACCCCATGCTCTCGAAGACCAGCCCGTCGGCCCCGGCCGACCGGGCCGCGACCTCCACCCGCTCTCTGAATCGCAAAGAGGAGCGG
>MELN01000029.1:25112-25453 GCA_001768675.1 Actinobacteria bacterium RBG_16_64_13
TCAGGATCGACCTTGAGTTTTCGTGAGAGGTTGACCACAGCGAAAAGCAGGTCGCCCACTTCGTCCGCCAGACGGTCGGGATGTTCACCTCCGGCCATTTCCTGCTCTACCTCGGAGGTCTCTTCTTTGACCTTGGCCATAACCTCGGAGGCGTGCTCCCAATCGAAGCCGACCGCGGCCGCCCTCTGCTGGAGCTTCTGGGCAAAAAGGATAGAGGGAAAGGCTTTGGGAACATCGTGAAAGATGCCTTCTCTCCCCTCCGCCTCCCGCTTGACGGCATCCCAGGTCTCCCGCACCTCCTCAGGCGTGTCGGCGCTGGCGTCGGCAAAGATGTGCGGGTG
>MELN01000029.1:25513-25776 GCA_001768675.1 Actinobacteria bacterium RBG_16_64_13
TACAGGTCCTGCTCTTCGGCCACGCAGGCCAGGAAGTACACCTGGAATAGGAGGTCGCCAAGCTCGCCGCACACGGCCTCGTCGCCACGGGTCTGGCGCTCGTGGATGCCGTCGGCCAACTCGTAGGTCTCCTCCAGCGTGTAGGCGATGATGCTTTCCTGCGTCTGCTTCTTGTCCCAGGGGCACTCCCGGCGCAACCGTGCCGTAAGGTCATACAGCCGGGCCAGTTCGGCGACCACTGCGTCTGGACGCATGCTGCCCCT
>MELN01000029.1:25928-29647 GCA_001768675.1 Actinobacteria bacterium RBG_16_64_13
GATCCTCTCTTTGACCTGGTCGTAGCCAAGCTGCTGCTCGGGCGTGATATCGGTGACCTCGATGAGATGGTAGCCGTACTGGGTCTTGACCGGCTGCGACAGCGCGTCCTTCTGGAGGCCGAACACCGCTTCCTCAAAGGCCGGGACCATCTGCCCCCTTATGACCGCGCCCAATTCGCCCCCTGACTCCTTGGTGGGGTCGTCGTCGGAATACTTCCCAGCTTCGGTCACAAAATCAGCCCCATTCTGGATCTCACTACGGACCTTCTCCGCATCGATCCTGGCCGCCTCCCACTCCGCTGCGGTAGCCGTGCTGCCGATCGCGCCGCCAGGAAGGGTCGGGAAGGGAGATATGAGGATGTGGCGGACTGCACGCGATTCTTGCTCCACGTACTCGGCCTTGTGCGCCTGGAAGTAAGCCCGCGCCTCGTCTTCGCTCACGGTTATCTCGCCGGTCACCGCCGCCTTCATCCTCTCGATCCACAAAGTCTGCTTGATGGACTCGGTCAGATCGTCGAGGGTGAGATGCTGCTTTTCCAGGGCGGCTTCGAACTTCTGCTCGTCCCCTTGGAACATCTGCTTGATCTGCTGCAGCTCTGTCTCGACGTCCGCCGTCGTGACGGTCACGCTGAAGCTCGACGCCTCCTGTTGCAGGACTTGTTGAACGACCAGGTATTCGGCCATCGCCCCTTCGAAGGTGCGGTACTCCTGGGGCTGCTTGTCCTCGTCGGGCGCCTTGCCCGCGGCGACGTATGCGCTCACGAGTTTGTCGAACTGGTCTTGGGAGATGAGAGCGGTGCCCACCTGGGCTATCGCCCCCTGGGGAAGGTCTTCTTTGCAGCCCACGACTAGCAGAAGTGGCAGAAGGAGCAGGCCGATGGCGAGCCTTCTGATCACGCTTGACCTCACTTTGTCGCCTGGAGCGTCTCGTCCCCCCCGAAGAGGGCGAGTATATCATCCAGCACTTCGCCCACCGCCGGACGGAGGCCCCGTTCGTCCCCACGCAGGCCGAGCGTGAGCTGGCCCTGCACCGGGGCGTAGACATACCGCCTATCTCGCGACCGGAGCCTTTCGCGCGACCCCGCCGGCAAGACAAGCCCCGTCACCACCAGGCGGCTCTGCCGCACCGACAGCGAATCCGCGCCCACCTTCTGCAAAGTCGCGCGCACCTCCCCCAAGAAGACCAGGTTGTCCACCGGCTCGGGGACCTCGCCGAAGCGGTCGGATAGTTCCGCCCGCAGGTCGGCCAGCTCTTCGAGTCCGCCAGCCGAAGCTATGCGGCGGTGCAGCTCGACCCGGGCCGCCTCGTAACCTATGAAGGTGGCCGGCACGTGGGCGTCGATGCCTACATCCACCCGCGGCACCTTCTCCACGGTGGTCTCCTGGCCCTGCAGTTGCGCCGTCGCTTCGTGCAACATGGAGAGGTACATCTCGAAGCCCACGGCCGCTATCTGGCCGGACTGCTCCTCTCCCAACAGCTCGCCCGCCCCGCGGATCTCCAGGTCGCGCATGGCTATCTTGAAGCCGGAACCGAGCTCGGTGTAGTCGGCCAGCGTCGAGAGCCGGGCCAGAGCCTCTTCGGTCATCACCGCCTCGTCGGGATGGAAGAGAAACGCGTGCGCCACCCTCGACGACCGGCCGATCCGTCCTCGGATCTGATACAGCTGGGCCAGGCCGAGAAGGTCTGCTCTTTCGACGATCAGCGTGTTGGCGTTGGGGATGTCGAGGCCGCTCTCGATGATGGTGGTAGTCACGAGGACGTCCGAATCGCCGCGAAGAAACTCGAGCATCACCCGCTCCAGCTCCTGCTCGGCCATCTGCCCGTGGCCGACGGCGAAACGGACCCGCGGCATCAGTTCGCGGAGCCGCGACCACGCCTTCTCGATGGTCTCCACCCGGTTGTGCAGGTAGTAGACCTGGCCGCCCCGCTCGATCTCCCGCTCGATGGCTCGGGTGACCATGCCCTCGTCGTACAGCCCGACGTACGTCTGGATGGGGTGCCGGTCGCGGGGCGGCGTCTCGATGATGGTGACGTCGCGCACGCCCGACAGCGACATCTGCAACGTGCGCGGGATGGGCGTGGCGGTGAGAGTCAGCACGTCCACCCGCACCTTGAGCTTGCGTAGAGCGTCCTTCTGGGCCACCCCGAAACGCTGCTCCTCATCAACTATCACCAGGCCAAGGTTCTTGGGCGCCACATCCTGCGAGAGCAGGCGGTGGGTGCCGATGAGCACGTCCACTTTTCCGGCGGCAAAATCTTTCAGTATCTGTCTCTGCTCGGCGGCAGACCGGAAGCGCGAGATCATCTCTACCTTGACGGGGAAATCGGCGAAGCGCTCCCTGAAGGTGCCGTAGTGCTGCTGGGCGAGGATGGTGGTGGGCACGAGAACCATGACCTGCTTGCCGTCCAGCGTCGCCTTGAACGCCGCCCGCAGCGCCACCTCGGTCTTGCCGTAGCCCACGTCGCCGCACAGGAGACGGTCCATGGGTTGCTGGGACTCCATGTCGTCCTTGACCACGTCGATAGCGCGCTGCTGATCTTCGGTCTCTTCATAGGGAAAAGCCTTCTCGAAGCGCACCTGCCACTCCCCGTCCTCGGAGAACTGGTAGCCCGCCGTGGCCTGACGCAGGGCGTAGAGGTGGAGCAGCTCGCCGGCGACTTCCCGCGCCGCTCTGCGCGCCCGGCTCTTTACGTGCTCCCAGGCCTTGCCGCCCAGCTTGGAGAGGGCGGGGGCGGCCCCTCCGGCGCCCACGTAGCGCATGACCTTGGCGATCTGGTCGTGCGGCACGTAAAGCATGTCGGTGTCGCGGAAGGCGAGATCGAGATAGTCGCGGGTGACCCCCGCGACCGTCTTGGTGGAGATGCCGTCGAAGCGGCCCACCCCATGATCTTCGTGCACGACGAAGTCGCCTTTGCGCAGGTCGCGGAAGCTGGAGAGCTCGAGCCCCGCCGGCGGACGGCGCACCACCGCCGACTTGTGTCGGTGCGGGAAGATCAGCGAGTCGGTGAGCAACGCCAATTTGAGGTCGGGGATCACAAAATGCCTGCGGTACGGCATAGGCAGGAACGAGACTCCCGGCCCCGTCTCGATCTCGCCCCCCACGGCCAGACTCCCCGTGACGCGTCGCAGGACGTAGCCGGCCCGCTCCGCTTCAGCCCTCTGTTCGAACGCGATGACCACCCGGTATCCGTCGTCGACAAGGCGGCGGATGGCTTCCTCCGCCTCCGGTAGATTGGTCACCGGCATCTCGCCGCTGGTGGCCCGCACGGCCAGCGGAACGTTCTCTCCAGCCGCCAGACCCAGCGAGCTCAGCGATATCGACGGGAAACGAGCAAGACCCTCCTGGACTTCCGCCCACGACGAATACGCGCCTTCTTCCACCACGTCCCCCAGAACGTCGGCCAGGTCGCTCTGGAATGCCTCCACCCGGGCCTGCGCCCGCGCGGGATCGGTGCGAACGACGCAGGTGTCGTCCGGCAACAGGGAGACTACGCTCACCGGCTTACCCTCAGGCCGTTCGGCAGCGGCGTAGACACTCACGCTCTCAAGAGGGCCCAGCGAACGCTGGGAATACACGGAGAAGCGCCGCAGGCTCTCCACCTCGTCGCCCCAGAACTCGATGCGTACCGGATATGTCTCTGTGGCGGGAAACACGTCGATGATCCCACCGCGCACAGAGAAGTGGCCGGCGTCCTCCACTTGGTCCACCCGCACGTA
>MELN01000029.1:29655-35932 GCA_001768675.1 Actinobacteria bacterium RBG_16_64_13
CCACCAGTCGCCGGGCCACGTCCTCGAAGTCGAGCTGACCTCCAATGGCGACGGTGAGGGGCGGCGCCGCGGGTGTCTTCACCCCTTCCATGAGGGTGGTCGCCTCCACTATGATCACCGGCCGCGCCTGCCGGGCCGCGGCCGGGGCGTCCAGCGCAGCGACGGCCCGGGCACGCCGGCCCGCCACCCGCGGCTTCACCTCCCCCTCCGAGCCGTACCACACGCCCCGAGGAGGAAGGTAGGTCACCGGCCTGTCGGCACAGTAGAGCCGGAGCTCGTGTTCCAGTTCACCCGCTTGGTCCTGGTTGGGCGCCACGACCAGCACGGTGCGCTCGTGCCAAGGCCTGCGCTGTACGAATCCCGCGGCGACATAGGCCTGGGCGAAAGTCGGGACGGCCGCCTTGACGGAACTGGCCGCCTTGACGGAACTGGGTGTACCGCCGGCCCCCGAGGGCGCTCGGTGCGCACCCCCGGCATCAGCGAGTATCTGCTCGAAGGGCGCGTATCCGTTGAGGAGATCGGTCAGGCGCGGCATGCGCCGCCTCGCGCGGCCAGCCACTCGTCCGCGAGGTCGGCGGCGCGGCCGATGAGGAGAAGAACGTCATCACGCGGCTCGCTGAAAGGAGCCAGCACGTAGTCTAGGAGCGGATTGCCCGCCTGATCCGGCCGGCCCACGCCCACCCGCAACCGCCAGAAATCGCGAGATCCCAAGGACTGCGCGAGGCTGCGCAGGCCGTTGTGACCTCCGAGGCCCTGTCCTTCTTTGAGCCGCACCTCGCCGAAGGGCAACTCGACCTCGTCGTGGATGACGAGCATCCTCTCGACAGGGATCCCGTGCTTGCGGGCCGCCTCCGCGGCGGCGCGGCCGGAAAGATTCATGAAGGTCATGGGAAGCAGCAGGAGCACCCTCGTGCCGGACATGCTTCCCTCGGCGGCCAAGCCGTGGTACTTCGAGCGGAGCCCGGGCAGACCGTGGCGCCTCCTCAGTTCCTCCCCCACCATGAACCCAGCGTTGTGGCGGTGGAACTGATACTCGGGCCCGGGGTTGCCCAGAGCGACTACCAGGTGGATCGAATCGGCTTCCACTCCGCCGAGGAGCTACTCCTCGCTCTTCTGGCTTCCGATGACTTCCGGCTCGGCCGTCTCCTCGACGGCCTCGGCGACAACCTGCTCGACCCGCGGCGGGACGAGGGCGACGATGAGGATGTCGGGATCGTCGACCACGGTGACGCCATCGGGTACGGTCAGGGCTCCCATCGAGAGATGGTGGCCGATCATGAGCCCGCTGACGTCGAGCTCCAGCATCGCCGGTATGTCGCCGGGAAGCGCCCGCACCACGACTTCGCGCCGTTCCCATTCCAGGACGCCTCCGTCGGCTTGGCCGGCCGGAATGCCCAACAACTCGATGGTGACCGGCGCTTCGATCTCCACGGCCAGGTCGATCTCGTGCAGGTCGACATGGAGCAGGTGGCGCCTCGTGGGATGGAACTGCAGCTGCTTGACCACCGCATAGCGGGTGCCCTTGGCTTTACCTTTGGCGGACTTGGCTCCCTTGGCGGCCTTGCCGAAGTCGAGTTCGAGGACGACGTTATGGCCGTGCGTCATGGCCGCCTTCAAGTCATCCAGAGCCACGGAGATGGAAGTGGCGTCCTTGTCCTTGCCGTAGGTCACGCCCGGGATCAGCCCCTGCGCGCGCAACCGGCGGGCCGGGCCGTTGCCGGTCTCTTCCCGTTCGTGTACCGACAGCTTGATGGTGTCCATGTGTCTCTCCTCGAACGTCAGCTGAACGTCAGCTGCTAGAACAGCTGGTTCTCACCTTGAAATAGCTCGCTCACCGACTCGTCGGCGAAGACGTTTCTAATGGTATCCGCCAGGATATCGGCGGTGGATAGTACCACAATCTTCCTTCGGTCCACTCCTTCCCGCAGAGGGATGGTGTCGGTGACCACCACCTCTTTGAGCGCCGAAGCCGCGATGCGCTCGTAGGCCGGGTCCGAAAGAACCGGATGGCTACAGGCCGCGTAGACTTCCTTCGCCCCCTTGTCGACGAGTGCCTGTACTCCGTTGACCAAGGTCCCGGCGGTGTCGATGATGTCGTCCACGATCACGGCGGTTTTGCCTTCGACCTCACCGATGACGTGCATGACCCGCGACACGTTGTGGTCGGGGCGGAGCTTCGTCAAGACGGCCACCGAGCAACCAAGACGGTCGGCCATCCTCTTGGCCGTCTTGAGACCGCCCGCGTCCGGGGAGACGACCACGATGTCTTCCAGGCCTTTCATCTTAAAATAGTCGGCGATCATAGACAGGGCCGTCATGTGGTCGACCGGCACGCCAAAGAAGCCCTGTAATTGGCCGGCATGAAGGTCCATGGTGACTACCCGGTCGACCCCGGCGGCCTGCATGATGTCGGCGACCAGACGGGCGGTAATGGGTTCGCGCGGACAGCTCTTCTTGTCCTGGCGGGAGTAGCCCATCCAGGGGACCACGGCGGTCACCCGGTGAGCGGAGGCCAGGCGGGCAGCCTGGATCATGATCAGGAGTTCCATGAGGTTCTCGTTCACGGGCCGGCAGGTAGGCTGAATGATGAACACGTCCGCGCCGCGCACGCTCTCGCCGTACTTGAGGTAGATCTCGCCGTCGGCAAAGGTCTTGATGTTCACTTGCCCCAGCTCGATACCGAGTATCTGCGCCACGTGGCGGCTGAGTTCCGGGTTGCCCCGCCCTGAGAAAACCATGAGCGAACGCTCAGGGGTCATCCGCGCGCACCGTCGCGGTTCCCAATCTCCCATGCCCCTGTCCTCCTTGTCCTTTCGCTCCAACTCGTAAGGTATCACTGTTGGCGAATATCTGTCTCCTTCTCACCCTCGCATCGCCCGCTCATGAGACGCTCGACCCCGGCCAGCTCTTCCTGGGAGTTGACCCCCAACACCAGCGCAGGATCGGCGACCTTGGACGCGGCGACCTTCGCTCCGCGGGTCCGCAGACCCGCGATCACGTCGGTCAGATAGACTTCTTGCTGGTCGTTGTCGCTGCCCACTCCGTGCAGTATCTCCAGGGCTTCGGCGGCGGGCAGGATGTACATGCCGCTGTTCACCTCGTGAATGGCCAGTTCTTCGGGAGTCGCGTCCCGGTGCTCGACGATACGAAGCACCCAACCCTCCGCGTCACGGACGATGCGTCCATATCCCGTGGGATCGTCCAACTCCATAGTGAGAACCGTCGCCGCCGACCCCGAACTCGCGTGATCTCGGACGAGCGCCCGCAGGGCCTCGCCGGTCACGAGAGGAGTGTCACCGGGCAGGACGAGGAGGGGTCCGGGAAGGATCTGATCGGCGGCCGCCAACACCGCGTGGCCGGTGCCCAACTGCCGGTCCTGAAGAGCCACAACGCAGTCGCTGGGGAGACGCGGACGAACGAACTCGTGCCCGTGGCCGAGAACCACCGCAATCCGCTCTGGTTCGACGGCGCGGGCGGCTTCGAGTACGTAGAGAAGCATGGGTCGGCCGCAGACCGTGTGCAGTACTTTGGGTAGCTCGGATCGCATACGTTTTCCCTGGCCGGCAGCCAGAACTACGACGCTTGCGATTTGAAAGGTCAAGCTAGACCGCACCCCAGTGGTTCAGCGGGACAAGAAGGAAAGCTGGGGCGGCAGGATTCGAACCTACGCATGACGGGACCAAAACCCGTTGCCTTACCGCTTGGCCACGCCCCAATGCTTCCGGCTCCAAGGTAGCGTCCCAAGAGCGCTGGAAGTATAGGCCAGCCGTCAAAGGGGTGTCAAGACGACACGAGGGGTGGCGGCGGGGCCCCGGAATCCCTCCCGCAGGCTACCGCAGAATGTTCGCGACCCGCGCCGAGAAGCCCCGGATGGCCATTCTGTCGGCGAGCTCCTGGGCCTTCGCCGCCGACTCACAGAGGCCGAACAGCGTGGGCCCGGAGCCGCTCACCAGGGCCGCGAGCGCCCCCTCGCGAGCCAGTACCTCTCTGTCGCTCGCCAGTGACGGGATGAGGCTGAAACTCGCCAATTCAAGATCGTTCTCCAAGAGCCGGGCCGCGTGCCCGATGTCTTCCACCTGGCGCCACCGCTTCTCGGCTTGACCTGAGCGAAAATCGAACACCGCCTGGGTCTCGCCTGGCCGCAGAGTGTCGAATGCGCGATAGACGCGGGCCGTGGACAGCATCCTGTCGAAGAAGACGAGCACCAGGGGAAGCGCCGGCAGCTCGACCGGCTCGAGCACTTCGCCTATGCCCCGGCCCACCGAGGGGATCGGTTCGAGGAAGAACGCCACGTCGGCGCCCAGCTCCCGCGCCAGTGCGACCAGTTCGGCCTGCTCGGGCACAGGGCCCCCGGCCTCGCCCAAAGCCTGCACTCCTCCCAGAAGTGCGGCGGCAGCGTCGCTGCTGCCGCCTCCAAGGCCCGCGCCCACGGGTATGCCCTTGTGTATGACAAGCCGTCCATCAAAAGCCCAGCCGGTGTGCTTCTCCAGCGCCCGCAGCGCCCGGGTGGCAAGGTTGGCTTCACCGGCAGCCGTCCTGCAGTCGACGCGCAACTGGCCGGCAACCGCCTCCCCTGGACGGGCTTCAAGCGCGAAGTCCAGCTGGTCGTAGACGTCGACAGGGGCAAAGATGGTGAAGATCTCGTGGGAGCCCGTCTCTTCTCTCGGCCCCACCAGCAAGCACAGGTTCACCTTGGCCGGCGTTCGCTTGGTCGCCTGCATTTTCCTTCGCCCTCCGTGGGTCGTGCTTTGCGGCAACACCCGCCCTGCACCCCCCAGTCCTGCGTATTCCAAGCATATCATCCGCCCAAGGCTGCTACTGGGAGTGTAAATGGACACCGAGGGGGCGAAGGCCCCTGCCTCGGCGACCGGGGCTAGGTTTCTCCTGCCCTGCGGGGATGGTGGTCTAGTTCCGGCTCCAGCGCCACGGATCTGCGGGGTCGAAGGCGCTGTTGTCCGCTTGACCGTAGTAGACCCCGGACATGACCGAGATCAGCGACCTCGCCTCCGCCTCTTCGGTCTTGAGGACGAGTCGCCTTGGTTTGCCGTTGGGGCCGATAGGGACCTCGACCTGGACGTGCCCGTTCGCGTTGACAGACTTGTTCAGGAACGCCCAAAACGCGCGCCCGCGCGCCGAGCGCCGGCCATAGATCTGACCCGCGGATCGTCCTTTGGGCGCCGGCCACGATACCGACTCGTATGCGCCCACGTTTTCGGTCCAGATTCCCGCGCCCCATAGTCCCAGGACGACCAGAAGGAACGTCAAAAGCGCGGACGCCAAATAGTAGTAGGGAGGATATCCCCTGCGCCCGAGAACAGTCTCGGCCAGCAGAATGCCGGTGAAGAACCCCACCGGAACGAAGGTGACGTAGCTGAGCACACGGGCCCAGGCCATCCATGCCGGGATCCTGTGGCCTTTCAACCATACCCTTTCGCCGTTGGTGCTCACCTCGCATTCGCCGACGAAACGAGATCCCCAGAGACCCGCGTTCAGGTAGGTGGCCTTTGCACCGATGCATCGGGGCCTGCGACTGGATCCAACAGACATGGTTTCACCCCCGATCGATAGCTCGCATGGATATGCATCGGCAGGTCTGGGGCACAACTTGAGACGCGGGCTGCCGTCCCGCACCGGCGCTCGTCTAGAAACCGATGCTTCGAGCCAGCTCCACGAATCGCTCCGCCGGCAGCCGTTCCGCGCGCACATCGGCGGGAAGACCGAGACCGGTCACGCCCGCCAGGACCCGCTCTCGCGGCAGCGTGAGACCCGCGCTCAAGGCGTTCACCAGTGTCTTGCGGCGCTGGCCGAATGCCGCTTGGACCACTGCCCGTAGCCCGTCCAGGTCGCCCGACGGCCGCCGTTCCGCCGGCAGACGGTCGAGCACCACGAGACTCGAATCCACGTGCGGCTGCGGATAGAAGATCGACCGCGCCAGCGGGCGGGTGCGAGCGACGCGGGCGTAGAGCTGCACCCACACCGAAAGCACACCGTAGGTCTTGCCCCCTGGCGGGGCCGCCATGCGGTCGGCGACCTCACGCTGCACCATGACGCAGTAGCGGCGCACGCCGTGCAGCCGCTGAAGCGACTCGATGATGAACGGACCGGCCACCGAGTACGGCAGGTTGCTTGCGCAGAGAGTGGGACGCGGGTCGAGGTCCTCGAGCGGCGCCCGCAGTATGTCTTCAAAATGAAGGCTCACCTTCGGGTCCCCCTGCAGAGTTGCCCGCAGCGGCCCCTCGAGGCTCCTGTCCACTTCGAACGCGTGCACGTGACCGGC
>MELN01000029.1:35979-37004 GCA_001768675.1 Actinobacteria bacterium RBG_16_64_13
CCAGGACCACGTCGTCGGCGCGGCATTCCAGTTGGCCCAAGATGACGCCCAGGATGTTGTCGTCGATGAGGAAGTTCTGTCCCAGGTCCCGCTTGGGGCTGACTCCGAACTCCGCGAGCCGAGCCAGCGAGACCTGGCGAAGACGAGAGCCCACGATCTCGTCGCCCGGGCCGCGACCGGCTGGAGCATTCACTGCCGCCGCCGGGGGCGCCCTGACCGCTCGGCGAGGCGCTCGGCCAGCCGGGGGAAGGCGCGGCGCGCGTTGAGCTCGACCTGCGCGGCCAGTTGCTCCGCGCTCACTTGCCTCAACCCGGCTACGAACTCATAGGTGTGTGCGACGAGCGCCGGCCGGTTGTGCCGTCCGCGCAGAGGTACGGGCGCAAGCCAGGGCGCATCGGTCTCGAGCAGCAGCAGATGGTCGGGGACGTTCGCGGCCGCCGCTTGCAGGTCGAGCGCCTTGGCGTAGGTGACGTTACCGGCGAAGCTCACGTAGTAGCTGCGGTCGATGATCTCCTCCAGCATGTGCGACAGCGAGAAGCAGTGGAGGATCACCGTCAGCCCCGTGGCGTGGTCGGCAAGTATCTCTAAGGTGTCGTCCGCCGCGTCTCGTGTGTGGATGACGACCGGCAGCCCGGTTTGCCGCGCCAACTCGATGTGGCGGATGAAGACGCGCTTCTGTACGTCGTGCGGCCAGTTGTCGTGATAGAAGTCCAGGCCCGTCTCCCCCACCGCGATCACGCGCGGATGAGCGGCCAGTTCCGCGATGTCGAGCATGAGCTGATCGGTGAGAAGCCCGGCTTCCTGGGGATGGAAGCCCACCGTGGCGAAGACCTCAGGAAAGCGTTCCGCCAATCTCACGCTGTGGAGCGACCGCTCCAGGTCGATGCCCGCTTGGATGATGAGCCCGACCCCTGCCTCCCACGCCTCGTTGACCAAGGCCGCGGGGTCTTCGCGGCAGTGGTCGAGGTGGGTGTGGCAGTCGATCAGCACTCTATGCGCGGAAAGAGCGGAGCGCCGGCGACGAC
>MELN01000029.1:37031-39604 GCA_001768675.1 Actinobacteria bacterium RBG_16_64_13
CCGAGCCGCTCCCGAATGGCCACTGCCGTCTGCGGTATGAACGGGTACAGCAACACCGAGAGCAGGCGCAGGCCCTCAGCCAGGTCCCAGAGCGTGGCGTCAAGCTCCGCCACAGCCGTCGTGTCTTTGGCCTGTTTCCAGGGCGCCCGCTCCTCCGCGTACCGGTTGAGCCGGCGCACGAAGCCCCAGATAGTCTCCAGGGCGGCACTCAGGTCCATTTCCTGGAGTTGGCCCCGCACCGCCTCGCAGGTGACGGCGGCCTCCTCAGCCAGAATCGAGAACAGCGGCGCCGGAATTGCGCCGTCACGGTACTTGCCGATCATGGAAGTGGTCCGCGATAACAGGTTGCCGAGCTCGTTGGCCAACTCGCTGTTGTAGCGGGCTTTGAACCCCTCCTCGCTCACCATGCCGTCCTGCCCGAAGCTCACTTCCCGCAGACAATAGAACCGGAACGAGTCCACGCCGAACTCCTCGATCAGCGGGAAGGGGTCCATCACGTTGCCGCGGGTCTTGGACATCTTCTCCCCGCCAAGTTTGAGGTACCCGTGAATGAACAGGTGCTCCGGCAGCTCGTAGCCGGCCGACATGAGAAGCGCCGGCCAGATGATCCCATGGAACTTGAGGATGTCCTGCGCCATGAGGTGGTAGCTCGCCGGCCAGAAACGCGAGACAAGATCTTGACCCGGTGCATAGGTCAGCGCACTCAGGTAGTTGATCAAGGCGTCCACCCACACGTAGATCACCTGGGTCTCGTCCCAGGGGACGCTGATGCCCCACTTGAGCGTGGCCCGGGAGATAGAGATGTCGTCAAGGCCTTGCTCGATGAACGAGAGCGCCTCGTTGTACCGGTGACGTGGGCGCACGAAATCGGGATTGGCGCGATAGTGGGCGGCCAAGCGATCCTGAAAGGCCGAAAGCCGGAAGAAGTAGTTGTCCTCGTCCATGACCACCGGAGCGGTGCCGTGGTCGGGGCAGCGACCGTCCACCAGGTTGTCCTCGGTGTAGTAAGCCTCGCACGCGGGGCAATACAGGCCTGAGTACGAGCTCTTGTAGATGTCGCCCGCGTCGTGGCACCGCTGGACAAAATCTTGCACGAATCTCTCGTGCTCAGGGTCCGTGGTCCGGATGAAAAAGTCGTTGCTGGCGCCCACCTTGCGGGCGACTTCTCTGAACTTAGCCACCATCTCGTCGGCATGCTCCTTGGGCGTCAGCCCCCGCGCGGCCGCGGCCTGCTCGACCTTGGTGCCGTGCTCGTCGGTGCCGGTGAGAAAGAAGACGTCGTCGCCCAGTTGCCGGTGGAAGCGCGCCGCCACGTCGGCGGCCGTGGTCGTGTAGGCGTGGCCGATATGCGGCACGTCGTTGACGTAGTAGATAGGGGTGGTGATGTAGAAACGGCCCATAGCCGGGCTATATTAACAGATGGCCTCTGCGGCCCCGACGCCGCCGGCGGCCGCCGACTCGTGCGAGCGCACCACCCGCGGAGGGGGCGCCTAGATCCTGCGCAACTTGATCGGACTTGTGGAGTTGTAGCCGAGGAGTGGGGCTCTGTGGGCGCTTCGCGCGCCCACAGAGCCCCACGATCGCTTTCTTTTCCGGCTCAAGCCAAGCCGGTCCTCTCACCTAACGCCAACTGGGACTGACATCAGAGTCCGAGTTGTTCGTAAGCTGCTGCATGTCCGACCCATCGGCGTTCATCACCCAGATCTCCTGGTTGCCGCTGCGACTGGAGTTGAACATCATCTTGGTGCCGTCGGGCGACCAAGTGGGGTGAACGTCGAAGATCAGTGGCCCAGCATTGATTGTCAACTGGGTCAGCCCCGTGCCGTTGGGGTTGATGGCCCACAGGCCGTTTATGGAGCTGAACACGATCTTGTTGCCGCTCGGCGACCACTGGGGCCCATAGTTGTTGCCGCTGAAGGTCAGCCGCGTCGGCGCCGTGCCGTCGGCGTTCATGACGTAGATCTCGCGCTGACCGTCGCGGTACGATTCGAAGGCGATCTTGTTGCCGTTGGGCGACCAGTCGGGGCTGCTATTGAGCTGAACCGTATTGGTCAGCTGGAGCAAGCCCGTGCCGTTGGCATTCATCAGCCAGATCTGCAACGCGCCGCCGGCCCGGTCGGAATCGAAGGCGATACGCGTGCCATCGGGCGACCAGTCGGGACCGGAATCCCACGCCGCATTGCCCGTGATGTTCGTCTGCAGCGAACCGTCGGCGTTCATCACGTAGACGTCAGGCGCGCCGCCTGTGTAGCGCGTGAACGCGACGCGCGTGGCGCCGGGCGACAGATCGGGCCAATCGTCGATGTTGGGGTTGTTCGTGAGGCGCGTGAATGCGGGCGTGACCCAGTCGCTCAGGTAGATCTCGAAGTTACCATCGCGATTGCTGACGAAGGCTATGAGCCCGAGGCCACCGCCGTAGGGGGGCGGGGCCGTCGTCGTGGTGGTAGTTGAACTGGTGGTCGTGGTCGAGGAGGTGGTCGTGGTCGTGACGGCGGCCGTGGTGGTGGTCGATGTGGCGGTCGTGGTGGTGGAGGCCGCGGTCGTGGTGGTCGTCGGCGGGGTCAGCATGCCGA
>MELN01000030.1:0-117 GCA_001768675.1 Actinobacteria bacterium RBG_16_64_13
CGGCTGAAGCGGGTGGACGCCGGTCTGTGGACTCTCACCCCTCCTCCCCTGCTCCCCTTCGGGAACAAGAGGCCGGAGCTCAACCGCGCGAACCAAGCGCTGCTGGCTCAGTACGTC
>MELN01000030.1:364-2201 GCA_001768675.1 Actinobacteria bacterium RBG_16_64_13
CCGAGGTGGTCAAGGGCTACGACGACGAGCTCACCCGCCGGGCCGACCTGGTCATCACCACATCTGAGAACCTGCGGAGCACGCGCGAGGCGCTTAACCCGTACACGTATACCGTACTGAATGCCGCCGACGTGGAGATCTTCAACCGGGCCCTGGACCCGGACCTTCCCCTCCCCGCGGACCTTGCAGCTATCCCCACTCCCCGCCTGGGCGCGGTGGGCCTGCACGACTCCCGGCTCGACCTCGACGCGCTCGAAGCCCTCGCCCAAGCCGACCCCTCCTGGCAGATCGTCCTCATCGGGCCCCTCAAGCCCGGACAGGTGGACGAAGAACGGCTCCGCGCACTGAAGAACGTCCACCTTCTGGGCGAGAAGCCCCGAGCGGACCTACCGGGCTATCTCAAGGGGCTGGCGGTCGCTCTTGTACCGTACAAGTCCAACGAGCTCACGCGGAACATCTTTCCCCTCAAGCTCTTCGAGTACCTGGCCGCGGGGCTGCCGGTAGTTGCGGGCGGCCTTCCGGAATTGAGCCGCTTCGCCGGGACCATCGGCATCGCCTCCACACCCGGGGAGTACCCGGGACTGGTCCGGCAGGCCATCGCCGGTGACGGGCCGGAGAAGCGAGTTGCCCGAGTTGCGCTTGCAGCGGAGAATACCTGGGACCATCGGGTGGAGCAGATATCTATGTTGGTGGAAGAGGCCCTGCTCCGTGCTGGCAAGACCGTGGAATCGTGAGCGCCCGAGAAACGAGGACCGTACTTTGAGGATACTCCTGCCCACCATGCGCGATCCCGGCCAGATAGGCGGCACGAGCACGCACATCGCCATGCTGGCTCGGGGGTTGGAGGATCTCGGCCACGAGCCCAAGGCACTCTATCTTGGGGGCACGATGCCGGCGCCGATGCGCAAAGCCGCCCTGATCTGGCCTGCCGGGGTGCTCAACAAGGTGAGGAGCGGCTGGGGGATGATGTACTCCGCCGAAGCCCGGGCGCGGTTGCTTGCTTCGGCGACGTCCCGCGAGCTCGCCCGGGCGGACACCGCCCCGTGGGAGGTCTTGAACGCGCAGGAGGTGTATTCCATTCCCCACTTGCGCGAAGTCGCCGATACTCACCGGCTGCCGTTGGTATTGACGCTCCACGGCTACCCGCTGTACGAGTCGGTCTCCGAGGGTTACAGCGCGGGCTCCCAGATGGGCCGCCACTACTTGATGAGGGCGGAGATGCGGGCGCTGCGGCTGGCCGACGCGGTGGTCACAGTGGACACTCGCCTCTACCGGCATGCGCTGGGGTTGGTCCCAGAGCGCGCCGATTTCATCTACACCCTCATGAACTTCGTCGACACTTCGGCGTTCGCGCCCTCCGCGGACCCCGGCGAAGAGGAACGTCTGCGGCGGGAATCCCGGGTCGCTTGGGATGTTCCCGAGGGCAAGGTGGTGCTGTTCTGCCCGCGCCGCCTGGTGAAGAAGAACGGCGTGATCTACCCGGCGCTTGCGCTCGCGGCCATGAACGAAGCCGATCGCGGCCGGTTCCTGGTGCTCCATGCCGGAGAGGGCGGCGAGCGGGAGGAGATCGAGCGCATCATCCGGGATGATCGTTTGGAGAAGAATGTCCGTCTCCTCGGCGGGCAAGGTCCGGACGCCATCCGTGAACTCTACCGCCTGGCTGACATCGTGCTGGTCCCCTCCGTGCATTCCGAAAACGTGGAGGAAGCCACCTCGCTTTCGGCATTGGAAGCCATGGCCTCCGGCCGGCCTCTGATCGCGGGCGACGTCGGCGGTCTGGCCGAGATGGTGGCGGACGGCGAGACGGGTCTTCTGGTGCCGGCCGACGCGGCGGCAC
>MELN01000030.1:2238-2356 GCA_001768675.1 Actinobacteria bacterium RBG_16_64_13
ACTAGGTTCTCGCCTGGCCGGCGCGGCCCGCGCCTATGTGGTGGAGCACCACTCCCACCTCCGCGCGGCCGCTGCCTACGCCGAGATATACCGCCGAACTGCTTCGGGCGTGCGGCGA
>MELN01000030.1:2365-7204 GCA_001768675.1 Actinobacteria bacterium RBG_16_64_13
GCCGCCCGCCAAAGTGGCGACTTACTCGCGGACGCGCAGCCGGCCACCGCGGAGCCCGGTCCACCTTGGCCGTCGATCTCGGTCCTGGGCTTTCCCCTGGACGTCGTGACGCTCGAGCAGGCTGCCGGTTGGGTCGTCGCCGCGGCCGCCGGCCCGGCTTCGCCGGCCGGCCGGACGGCGCTCGCCGTCTCGTTCAATCCAGAACTTGTCATGCGGGCGCAGGACGATCCGGCAGCGGCTGAAGTGCTGTGGGGCGCCGACCTTTCATATCCCGACGGGGTCGGGGCCGCCTGGGCGGCCGGCCGGCAGGGCGCGCGCCAGGCGGGCGCCGCTCCCGAACGCGTCGCCGGCATCGATCTCGCTTCTCGCGTTCTCGAACTAGCCGCGGAGGCAGGACTTTCTGTCTACTTCCTGGGAGCTGCACCCGGGGTGGCGGAGGAGGCGGCCCGCCGGCAGGCGGCACGTCTTCCTGGCCTGCGCGTCGCCGGGACTCACGACGGCTACTTCTCCTCGGACCAGGAGGCCGGCGTTGCGCAGGCCATACGCGAGTCCGGGGCGTCCATCCTCCTGGTCGCCATGGGAGCCCCGAGGCAAGAACTATTCCTGTTCCGGCACAGCGACCTGCTGGGCGCGCGCGTCGGCCTGGGAGTCGGCGGCAGTTTCGACGTCTGGGCCGGGAAGGTCAGACGGGCGCCGGAGTGGGCCCAGGCTGCGAAAGTGGAGTGGCTGTACCGGCTGGCCGGCGATCCTCGCCGGCTCCGGCGTCAACTGGTACTTCCCCGATATGCGCTCCGGGTGTTGAAGTGGTCGCCGGCGGACTACGGCCCGCCGCGGCGCAAGCGGACGCACACCGGCATGACGTCAGGCGGCGGCGCTTGAGATATCTCATCAGCGGCTACTACGGAGAGAAGAACGCCGGCGACGAGGCCATCCTGGTGGGGATTCTTCAGGAGATCGGGCTTCGCGACCCGAACGCCGGCTTCACAGTGCTTTCCTTCGATCCAGACGATACCGAGCGCCGGCATGGGGTCGGCCATGAGCTGGTGGCCATGTCGACCAGTCTGCGTTCGCCCACGAGGCTTCGTGCCGCCATGAGGTCGGCCGATCTGCTCGTCAGCGGCGGAGGCAGTTTCCTGCACGAGGCCGATTTCGAACTGCATGGCAGATCCTTTCTCTTTCGCGAGGGCAAACTGCGGCCCATTCCCTATTTTCTATCGATCGTCTTTATGGCCCGCGCCCAGGGTCTGCCTGTCATGTGGTACGCCCAGGGCTTGGGACCCCTCCACACCCTCGCGGCGCGGCGCCTTGTGGCGAAGGCCGCCTCGGCTTCGCAGGCGGTGACCTGGCGTGACTACGACTCGGCTCGCTTGGCGTACGAGATAGGGGTGCGGGGCCCGGTGCAGCAGGTCGTGCCCGATCCGGCCTATTCTCTGAAGCCGGCTCCGGCCGCCGAGGCGCAGGACCTGTTGGGCCGCCTGGGAATGGCGGCGGGAACTCGGTATCTGGCCGTCTGCCCCCGTCCTTGGCTGGGGCGTTCCGCCTACCTCGGATCTCTGGGACAGGCGCTGGAAAAAGCGGCCGCGGAGCTGGATGTGGAAGTGCTACTGGTGCCGTTTCACCAAGTGCAGGATCCACCGGTGTGCGAGGCCTTGGCGGCGCGGCCCGGCTTTGCCGGCCGCGCCCGCGCTTTGCCGGCCGTGACCTCACCGGCCTTGCTGGCGGCGATCCTGGGCGGTGCCGAACTCGTTGTCGCCATGCGCCTCCACAGCGGCATACTCGCCGCGACCGCGCAGACTCCGGCCGTGATCATCGACTACGACCCCAAGACGCGGGCGTTCGCTGCCCAGACCGGCCAGGGCCCTTGGGCCGTAGCGATCGACCGCCTGGAAGGCGGGTCGGCGCAGGCGACTCTTCTCGAGGCCATCAAGGACACCATGGCGGCTCTACCCGCCCGCCGCGCGGCGCTCGCGCGCGCGGTCGCACCGCTCCAAGCCGACGCAGGCAGGACTGCCGGGTTGGCCGTGCAGATCGCGTCTGCCGGCGACGTGTGGGCGGCCGAATGAACGAGGTCCTGCCCGATCCTGGCCGCTCGGTCCGCTCGCTGGTGGGCAAGGCCGCGCTCATCATCTTGGGGGCGACGCTGGTGGGGCGGGCCCTTGGTCTCCTGCGCGACATCGTGATCGCTTACTTCTGGGCAAGGGGTGAGACTGACGCCTTCTTCCTAGCCTACCGGATCCCCGTCTTGCTGGCGCTCATGGTGGCCGGGGCACTCACCGCGGCGTTCGTGCCGCTGTTCAGCTACCGCTTGGCCACGGGCCGCAAGAAGGAGGCTTGGGACCTCTCGGTCAACGTGGGCAACATCATCTGCGTGACACTTATCGTGATCACGGTGGTGCTGATCGCCGTAGCCCCGTGGTTGGTCGCTATCGTGGGCTTCGGCCTCAGGGATACGAGCCCAGCCACCATCGACACGGCCGTCTTCCTCTTCCGCATTCTCATGATCGGGTTTCTGTTCGAAGGGATCACCGGGCTGTTCGTGGGGATGCTCAACTCGCTCCGCCGCTTCGCTGTGGCCGCCTTCGCCCCGGCGGCCGGGACGGTGTCTACTCTGGTCATCACCGTCGCCTTCGCTCGCAGCCTGGGCATCACCTCCCTGGCCATCGGCACCGTCGTCGGCTGGGTCGTGGGCTTGGCCGTTCTCCTCCCCGGGCTTCGCGATCAGGAGCTCCACTACCGCTTTCGCATCGATTGGCACGATCCTGCGGTGCGCGAGGTGGGAGGGATGGTATGGCCCATCCTGCTCGGCTCCGCCGTCGGCAAGATCAGCATCTTCTCCGATCAGGTACTCGGCGGGATGCTCGGGTCGGGGGCTATATCCAGCCTCAACTATGCCGACAAGCTGTTCCAGCTCCCGCTCGGGCTGTTCGTCGCTGGTATAACCATCCCCATCTTTCCCCTTCTCTCGGAGCAGGTGGCCGCCAAGGCGCCCGAACGGATCAAAGCCACGCTCGATTTCGCCCTGCGTCTCATGGGGTTTCTGTTGGTGCCGGCCACCGTGGGCCTCATACTGCTTCGCTATCCCATAATCGGGTTGCTTCTCGAGCACGGCGAGTTCACGGCCGACGACACCAGCCGGACGGCGTGGGCCCTTCTCTTCCTCTGCTTGGGCCTCTACGTCTATGCGGGTCGCGACACGCTGACCCGCGTCTTCTACGCACACCACGATACTCGGACGCCGGTGAAGATCAGCGCGGCCACGGTGGTTGTCAACGTGGGGCTCTCGTACTTGTTCATGCAGTTTCTGGGCGTGGGCGGGCTTACCCTGGGGACGACCGCGGCCCTGACGGTCAATTTTGTGGTGCTCTTCTGGTTGCTGCGCCGCAAGATCGGGGTCATCGGATTCAGGCGCACCGGCTTCTCCCTGCTCAGAGTGATCGGGGCGTCTGCGTTCATGGGAGCGGTCGTCTGGGCGGTCGACTACTTCCTGGCCGGCGCCGTGGGCGCGACCTTCGGTGGAAACGCGCTCCGCGTGGTCATCGGGATCGTGGCCGGCGTGGTGGCCTTCCTTCTGGCGGCCAAGCTTGTTAAAATCCCCGAACTTGCCGAAACAGTCGACATGCTGCGCGCGGTGTTCAAGCGCCAGCAGCGGGAGGACAAATCCGCCTGACGGCGTAAGCAAGTGGGTAGATAACATGGCCGCGACAGGATCCAACCACGAGGAAAGACACCTGGCGCAGCCGCCAAGGGGCTTTCTGGGCGCCACGCCGGGCTGGAGAGGGCTTCACTTCCCAATCTGGGTAGCGGCGGTTCTGCTGGTTGCTGCCCTCTGCCTTGCGATCCTCGCCCTGGCCCAAGGAGGCGAAGCGGAGGCGGCCAGTGGGACGGCTGCCGATCCCGCGGCTGCGGTGGTGCCGATTCTCTTCCCGATGGAGAACCGCGTGACTTGGACCGACACTTTCGGCGCGACCCGCTCGGGTGGCCGCACACACGCGGGCAACGACATGATGGCGCCGAAGATGACACCCGTTCTGGCCGTCGTCGACGGCACGGTCGACTGGCTCAACCTTACCGACAAGCCCTCTGGCTACAACAACCTCCCTTACTACAACATCCTTCTTCACGGGGACGACGGCAACGACTACTTCTATATTCACCTGAACAACGACACTCCCGGCACCGACGATGGACAAGGCGGCGTTCAGTACGCCTATGCTCCGGGCTTGACCGACGGGACGCGCGTACAGGCGGGAGACGTCATCGGTTACGTCGGCGATAGCGGTAATGCCGAAGATGTCGACAGCCACCTGCACTTCGAGATACATCTGAACGGCTATGTTTCGGCCGGTTCGGGCCAGAGCAGATGCCCCAGCGCCATCGATCCGTACGCAAGCCTGATGGCCGCCCCGACCTTGGCAGAATGGATCGCCGCGGGAAGGCCGCCGCTCACTACGGCAACGACGATCCCCGGATCGACATCCACCACGACCTCGTCCACCACGACCACCACCGTGGCTCCGCCGACCACGACCTCGACTACGTCTACCACCCGCCCGACCATTCCGACCACGACGTCCACCACGATGTCGGATGACACCTCGGTCCCCGGCTTCACCGACGTACTTACCACCGACTGGTTCTACGACGATTTCGCCCAGTCGCGGGCGGCCGGCGTGGTGGTCGCGTCAGCCGATCATCGGTTCCGCCCCTACTCGAAGGTCTCGCGCGCCCTGTTCGCGGTCTATATGGTGCGGGCGATGGCGCCGAACGAATTGGCCAAGCTAGATGGGGCGGCCTTGGCCGGCCCGCCGACGTTCAGCGACGTGGGGCCCGACCACTGGG
>MELN01000030.1:7345-7645 GCA_001768675.1 Actinobacteria bacterium RBG_16_64_13
GAGACTGGGCCGGCGACGCCGCTTCCGCCTATCTGCTTTTCGATGACGTACCCCGGGGCTACTGGGCGCAGGGGGCCATCGCCATGGTGGACTACCTCGGCCTGATGTGCGGCGACGCCGACGAGCGTTTCCGTCCCGTGGAGAACAGCACCAGGGCCCAGGCGATCACGGTGATGGCCCGCCTTCTGCGGCTCCTGGAAGGAGGCTCGGGCTTATAGTGGCACGGCGGTCCAGCATGTTCCGCCGGGGCAGGGCGCTGTCCACGGCGCGCCCGCCGGCGTCGCGCCGCCCGCCCACTGG
>MELN01000030.1:7761-11091 GCA_001768675.1 Actinobacteria bacterium RBG_16_64_13
GTCCCAAGGGTTCCCCGATGTGGACGGGTCGCTACCCGCGCACGACGCCATCACGTTCCTCAGCGGGGCGGGGATCATCTCCGGCTACGAGGACGGCAGCTTCGGCCCGGGAGACACTCTCAAGCGAGGCCAGGCCACGAAAATGCTTGTATTGTGGCAGTCTGTCCCGCTGGTCGACGGCGAGTACTCGTTCCCGGATCTGGATGATATCTATCGCGAATACGTCGAGACGGCCTGCGCGGAAGGATGGATCACCGGCTTCGCCGACGGACGCTTCAAGGCCTACTCCACTCTCACGCGCCAGCAGATGGCCATCATCATGGTGAGGGCGATGGGGTGGGAAGAGGTGGCGCTTCAGCTCTCCGGCCCCGAGGTGGAAGGCGTCCTGTCCGTGTTCTCCGACCAGGCGGATATCTCCGACGTCGCTCGTCCATATGTGGCGGTGGCCGTCTCGGAGGGGCTGTTCGGAGGAGACGGCGAAGGTCGTTTCAACCCCAAGACCGGTATCACCCGCGCCCAGTTCTGCCTCGTGGTGTTCCGCGGCGAACTCAGCATTAGAGCCGTGATAGAGGAAGTGCGGAGCGCCAGTGAGCACCCCGACAAGACCCGGGTGGTGTTTGACCTCTCCCGGGCTCCGGACGCCGTGACCGCCTCGGTGACCCCGGACGGGATACTCACCATCGACTACACTGGGGGCGTCGTCGCCGAGACGCTTTCTCAAGCGATCGACGGCTCGGCTGAGGTCACCAGCGCCGGCGCGCGCCAGCTGGCTTACAACCCGCGCACGGTGCGTATCACTCTGGACCTGGGTCGCTACCAGACCTTCCGCGTGATGTCGCTCGCCCCCTCGGAGGGCAAGGGCTACCGCATCGCGGTCGATATCTACCGTCGCGTCGCCGGTCCCTTGGGCGACGGCCCGCCACTCATCTGCATCGACCCCGGTCATGGCGGTGACGCCACAGGTGCCATCGGCGTGTCCGGGACCAAGGAGAAGGACATCAATCTCGCAATCTCCCTGTTGCTGGCGCAAGACCTCCGCAAGGCCGGGCTGAATGTCATCATGACCCGGGAGGACGACAGAGCGGTCGATCTTCACGAAAGGGCGGCGTTCGCAAACAACGCCATGGCAAGCTTGTTCGTCAGCGTTCATAACAACGCCTCCGGCGACTCCGATTCCAACGGCACCGAGACCTTCTTCTGGGGAACATCGACCGAGTGGTCTCCCGACGGCCAGCAGCTGGCCGACGCGATCCAGAGGAACCTCCTGGAGGCCATCGGCTCCGTCGACAGGGGGGCCAAGACCCACTGGTACAACCTGGTGGTCCTGGCCGAGACCGAAATGACCGCGGCTTTGGCCGAAGTCGGGTTCCTCACCAATGCCGCCGAAGAAGCCAAACTGGTCACGGCCGCGTACCAGCAGGCGGCGGCTCAAGGGATCACCAACGGGATCCTGGAGTACCTCGACTGGTCGACGAAGGTATACTCTACCGAGTCATGAAGAATGATCGCGCTCCTTTCCCGCGCCGCGAACCTTCGCAGGTGACCGGCCAACGGGCCCGCCCCCAAGAGGTGCTCGGGCTGTTCGCGACCGTCATCACTGTCGTGGTGTTGGCCGTAATGATCCTCGCCCCCGTGGCTCGAGCGGCCACCTCCAGCTTCGTCTTCGTGGGCCGCGGCAACGGCCACGGCGTCGGCATGAGCCAGTGGGGTGCTTGGTACGCGGCGAGAGAAGAGAGCAAGACTTTCGCCGAGATCCTCGCGTTCTACTATCCGGGCACCACCCTGCAGGCCGTAAAGGATCCAGACACGGTTCTCAAGGTGCGCATCTCGAGCACGCCGTGGAAGAGCAACACCACCAGTTTCTCTCAGGTCGACCTCAAGCCCACGGTCGCATCCGGGACGCTTCGTAAGTACGCTTCGAACTCCGATTCCGACTTCACCACGCAAACGATCTCCGCCGGCGTTCTTGTGAGGGTGCAGAACAGCGGAGGCAAAGTGCGCGTGACCGTGGACGACACGAGCGTGGGGACCTTTGCCAGAGTGGATCTCGTTCCGGGCGGCAGCGGCGCGTCCGAGGGTCGCAACAACGTCCAGCTCAAGACTACCGGCGGCACCACCGTCGACTACCGGGAGTATTGGGGCACCATGCGCGTCCAACCCGGTGACGACTCCGGAGAGCTCTGGGTCTACAACTTCGTGGCCCTTGAGAAGTATGTGCGCAGCATCGCCGAGGTCGACTACGATTGGGCCACGATCGGCGGCGCAGCGTACGCTCCCGAGGCTGTGAAGGCGCAAGCGGTGGCCTCGCGCACGTACGCGGTGGCCAAGGACGGTGCGACTCTTGCCGACAACTGGGCCGACCAGTGCTACCGGGGCTACTCCTTCGAGGCGAAATACCCCGGCATCGCTCAGGCGGCGGCAGCCACCGCCGGCCAGATCCTTACCTATCAGGGGGAGCCCGTCACCGCGTTCTTCTCCGGGCACTCCGGTGGATACACCACCGTCTCGGCCTGGTCGGGCGACACCGCTTTGCCCTATCTGGTCGCCAAGCCAGACCCCTGGAGCCTCGGAGCGCCTCCTGCCAGCATGCACTCCCAGGGTCCCGGCTGGAACTGGACCTACACTATTTCTGCCGACAACCTGTCCAAGAAGGTCAATGGCAGCCTCAAGGACACCTCGGGGAGGACCGTGAACGTCGGCCGGATCTCGAGCGTCGACATCGTCTCTCGCGACACGTCCGATGCCACCAGCCACGCCAAGACGCTTCGCCTGACCGGAGCGGAGGGGACCGCGACAGTCTCGGTCTTGTCGTTCCGGTCGCTCATCGGCACCTCCAACCTGCCCTCGACGCTCATTCTCAGCGTCAATGGCGACGTGGGCACCGGCGGAACGGACGACCCCGGCAGCGGAGGCGACCCGGGAACCGGCGGCGATCCGGGCGGTTCCGGCGGAGGGCCGTTGCTCCCGGGCGAGTTCTATGACGTGGGCGCCGGCCACCTCTACCACGACCAGATCTCCCGAGTGGTCGTGGCCGAGTTGATGGGCGGCTACGAGGACGGACTCTTCAAGCCCGAAGGCACGGTCACACGGGCGCAATTCGCCAAGATAGCCGTCAGCCTTCACAACTTGATGAACGCGGGGGACAAGATACTTGTGGTAAACGTCACCACGAAGCCGTTCGACGACGTCGCGATCGACTCCAAGACCACAGGCGACACCTCCGATTGGATCGCGGCCGCGAAGAAGGCCGGCCTGATCTCGGGGACGTCGTCCAGTTCCTTCTCCCCCTTCGTGGAGATCCAACGCGACCAGATGGCCACCATGATATGC
>MELN01000030.1:11153-17606 GCA_001768675.1 Actinobacteria bacterium RBG_16_64_13
GTGCCTTCAACCAGCCCGCACTGGGCTGCCTCCACCTACCTCAAGCAACAAGGGGTCCTGATGGGCTACGAGTCGGGCGAGGGCTCTGGCTCGGAACTTGGGGCGGATGAGTCGATCAAGCGGCAGCACGTGGCTGTCATCCTCTGCCGGGTGCTCGACCTCGAGCTGTAGGTCCTTCCGTGACAACGCCGGGGCTCCGGCTCGGCGGACCACCACCATCATCCGCTGGACCCGAGCGGCTATAATGACCGGCATGCTTTCCGCCAGCACAAGTTCGCGGCATCTCCGGAGCGGACCATGGGGGACCGCCCTTCGCCTGGTCGCCGTGGTCGTGCTCGCCGCGGCTCTCGTTGTGTCTCTGGACTTTCCAGGGGGGATCCGCGCCGCGCTGGCCGAAGATGACGGCCCGCCTGGATCCGCAGCGCCCGGACAGGATGCCGGCGACCCCCAGACCTTCTGGGCTCTTGACTGGGCCACCGGGACCTACGTGCAGATCCACGCCTCCGCCGAGTACATCGGTGATCACGCGATCATCTACGTTGGTGACAGCGGCTGGCTCTCCCCCTACTCCATAAACGAGCTCGGAACGATCTTCGATACATCCGTGTACCCGGCATTGACCGAGGCCTATGGTTCAGAGCCCAATCCCGGGATGGATGGGGATCCCAGGATCGCCATCCTCATCTACGACTTCAACGACCCCAAGAACGATATCGATGCGTCGTTCAATCCCAACGACATAAACCCCAACGGCTCCCCCTACTCTAATCAGAGCGAGATGTTCTATCTCAATCTCAGGGCGCTTCTGGCCGGGCCGGGCCAAGGGCCCGTGTTGGCCGCGCACGAGTTCGCGCACCTCATCGTCCACTATCGTGACCTGATGCTCGATCCTTCACCCTACTCGTCGGTGGAATCGCCCTGGCTGGTCGAGGGGTTCGCCACCTACGGTGAGCACCTGGCCGGTTACGACGAGCGGGCCGGTAGCCAGCTCTCAGCCTTCACCCGGGATCCCGGTGTCGGCCTCACCAATTGGCTGGGTCTGCGCGCCAACTACGGAGCGGCATACTCGTTCATGCGGTATTTGGCCGACCGAGAAGGACCCGCGTTCGTTCGGGCCCTGATCGATCAGCCTCTTGACGGCGAGGCTGGTGTCGACGCCACCCTCGCCGGCGTTAGCTCGGCCTACTCGTTCGCCTCGCTGTTCGACGACTGGGTGGTGGCCGGCTTCCTCGACGAGCGTCCTCCCCAGCTCTGGCCCTACTTCTTCAGTGATCTCTCAGTATCGGCGCAACCCTGGACTCTCACGGGGGCATTCCCGGCCCAGGGATCGGCTGCGGTCGTCAACTACGGGGCGGTCTATCTCGACTTCCCGGCCACTCTCCCCAGCGCCATCTTCCAGGCGGTCGTCGACGGGGCCGACGGAGCCCCGCTGCACGCGGCTCTCGTCTCCTGGGATTCAGCGGGCGCCGTTTCCCCCTCACTGACGAGGTTCGATCTTGCCAACGCCGCCACGGGTAGCACGGTCACGGCTCCTGCCGGCTACGATCGACACACACTGATCGTGTGGGCTCGTGGTCTGGTCTGGTCGGTCGCCTCGTACTCGTTCACCTACAGTGGCTCTCCGGACCCTCCCGGGGGCGTGCAGTTTCTCGACATGGGCGGCGGCGATCCCTTCTACGAGTATGTGGCTGCTCTCCTGTCCCGGGAGATCATCAGCGGCAAAGAGGTGCCGAGCGGCTCCGGGTTGTGGTTCTTCATGGGCAAGGACAACGTTCTGCGGGCGCAGTTCGCCAAGATGATCATGCAGGCCACCGGGCTTCACACCACCGAAGTCGACAATCTCGGCGATCCCACCTTCAAAGACGTGCCCTCGGTCTACAACGAGCACGGCTACCCCTACGACTATATAGAAGAGGCCGCGGCCTTGGGGATCGTGACCGGGTACAAGAACGGGACTTTCAGTCCCTACAATCCCATCACACGGAGTCAACTCGTGCTCATGATCACTCGCGGAGCGGCAGCGGCGGGCAAGCCTCTGCCCGTGTACACGGGGAGCGCGAAAGTCTTCGCGGACGTACCTCTCTCCCATCTCTACTACCGGCAGATCATGGCGGCGTATTCCGCGGGTATCTTGAGCGGGAGCCCGGGCGGAGACGGTCGTCTATACTTCCATCCGTACTCCCCGGCGAGTCGCAACCACGTGGCCAAGATGACCGCGAAGCTGCTCGAGTATCTAGAGATGCCCTAGGAGCCGCAGGATTCGCGCGAGCTCGCGCGGGAGGCGCTTGAGTGAAGGAGTCGCTGCCAAAGCCACGGTTCCCCCTTTGGCGGTTGGCGATCGTTGTCGCCGCGGTGCTCATCCTTACGGGCGTCGGGGTCTGGTTCTACTTGACGCAAGAGGCGAGTGCCCGCCATAAGGCGGAGGACGAACTTCTCGCCGTGGCCCAGCTCAAAGTCTCCCATATCTCCCAATGGCGCGCCGAGAGGCTTGGTGACGGGGCTCCCGTGTCGAGCAACGAGTTGGTCGCCGTGGACATCGCGTACTGGTTGACCACGCGCGATCCTGACGACACCGTCCGGCTCCTCGCGTGGTTGCGCGGTTTGAAAGCGAGCTACGGGTATGAAGACGTGGTGCTTGTCGACCCCAGCGGCAACGTCTTGCTCGATCTCGACCCGAAGCAGACCACCGCCGGGCTCGACCTCGCCGTCTTGGACGCGCTTGCCACTGCGCTGACACTGGGCCGTTCCGAGCTAACCGACCTGCACCGCTCACCGGACGGGGCGATGATCCACATCGACCTGGTCGCTCCGTTGCCCAAGACCCCCGGCGCCGACTCGCCGATCGCGGCGGTAGTGTTCCTTTCCGACGCCGCAGAGTTTCTCTATCCCTTGATCGCCGAGTGGCCCACGCACAGCGTCACGGGCGAATCGCTCCTGTTGCGCGTCGAGGGCGACCACATCTTGTTCCTCAACGAATTGCGCCATCAGCCCAACACGGCGCTTACGCTCACGATACCCCTGACGAACACGGAAGACGTGGGGATCCAGGTCGCGCTCGGCAGACAAGGCGCACTCGAAGGGGTCGATTATCGCGGGGTCGACGTCATCGCCGCGGGTGAGCCCATACCCGGCTCGACGTGGTTCCTGGAGGCCAAGATGGACAGAGCAGAAGCCATGTCCGGCGCCGGGCTCCGCTCCGCTCTCGGTCTCATCCTCATGTTAGTGCTGGCCGCGGGGATGTCCTCCGCGGTCTGGGCCAATTGGCAGTTCCGACAGAAGCGGCACTACCGGGTAGCCTACGAACGGGAAGCCGAACGTCGGGAATTGCTGTCCCGTTTCGAGCACATCGTGAAGCACGCGAGTGATGCCATCATGACCGGGACGTCCGAAGGGACGATCGTGGATGTCAACGACAAAGCACTGTCGCTCTACGGGTATACCAAGGAAGAGTTCGCTGAGCTCACCTTCCCCGATCTCGTGCCACCAGAGCGCCGGACCCTGGCCGAAGAGCGAATAGAAGAGACGAAACGGAGGGGCTTCTATCTCCACGAGAGCCTGCACCTCAAGAAGGACGGCACGGTATTTCCGGTGGAGGTGAGCGCGGCCTTTCTCGCCGTGGCGGGCGCGCCTCGCTTGCAGTCCATCGTTCGCGACATCTCCGAGCGCAAGAAGGCCGAACAGGTCATGCGCGAGAGCGAGGCGAATCTTCGCTCGTTGTTCAGCAACATGACCGAAGGCGCGGCTCTTCACGAGTTGGTGAGGGACGAAAACGGACTACCCCGAGACTACCGCATCGTCGATGTCAATCCGGCGTACGAGCGGATCCTGGGCATCGAGAGGAGTCGAGCGGTAGGGCGCCTGGCGACCGAAGCCTATGCAGTGCCCGAGGCCCCCTTCCTTGACGAGTACGCTCGAGTGGCATCTCTCGGTGTCCCGGGGAAGTTCACCTCCCTGGTCCCGAGCATGGGCCGCACCTTCGAGATCACGGCCGTTCCCTGGGGCGAGGGAGGGTTCGCCACGATCTTCGAAGACATCACCGACAGGATCAAGGCCGAGGAGGAGCAGCAGCAGTTCGAGCGCAGGATGCAGCAGACCCAGCGCCTCGAAAGCCTTGGCGTGATGGCCGGTGGCATCGCCCATGACTTCAACAACATCCTCATGGCGGTGCTTGGCCACGCCGACTTGGCTCGCACCGATCTGCCCCCCGGTTCCCCCGTCCGGGAGAACCTCGAGGAGATCGTCCACGCGTCGCGCAGGGCGGCCGACCTCTGCCGGCAGATGCTCGCCTATTCCGGCCACGGGCAGGTCTCCATCGAGCCCTTGGACCTAGGTGAGCTTGCCTCCGAGCTCGTCCAGCTACTGCGCACGTCCATCCCCAAGAAGGTCCTCCTGAACCTCGACCTCGACAGGAGTTCGCCGCTGGTCAACGGAGACCGGGGTCAACTGACACAGGTGGTCATGAACCTGGTCCTCAACGCGGCGGAAGCCATCGGGGACTCGAGCGGCGTCATCAACGTATCGACCGGAGTCACGGAGTGCACTCAAGAGTACTTGCGGACGACCTATCTGGACGAGGGACTGGAGGAAGGGCAGTACGTGACCCTGCAAGTGTCCGATACCGGGCAAGGCATGGACGAGGACACAAGGAGCCGTCTCTTCGAGCCCTTCTACACGACCAAGTTCACGGGCCGCGGCCTCGGTCTTTCTGCCGTCCTCGGGATCGTCCGCAGGCACAAGGGGGCCATCACCGTTCACAGCGAGCTGGGCCGGGGGACCGTCGTGCGGATACTGCTGCCTGTCTGGGAAGGCGGAGAAGCGGGCGGATCCCGCGTGAAGGAGGCCGGCGACGCAGACTGGGAGTTCAAGGGCACCGTCCTTCTCGTGGACGACGAGGAAAGTATCCTGGCTTTGGGCCGGCGGATGCTCGGGCGGCTGGGCTTCACGGTCCTCACCGCCACCGATGGTGGACAGTCTGTCGACATCTACCGCGCGCATCACGACGAGATCGCGCTGGTCTTGCTCGACCTGACCATGCCGGAGATGGACGGAGCTGAGACTCTGCAGGAACTTCGGCGCATCGATCCCGGCGTGCGTGTCGTCATGTCCAGCGGCTACACCGAGAACGATATCTCCGCCCGGTTTGCCGGCCATGAGCTGGCCGGGTTCTTGCAGAAGCCGTACACGCTCGATATCCTTCGCCGGTGCCTGCGTGCGGTCCTTGCCGATCGACTCGGGGACAGCCCGGGCAGTTCTTTCGCTGGTTAGGCCTTCTGCCGGCCGCCGGCCCCGCCCGTGGTCGACTCATCGTCTATCATGGGTACGGTATGGGCATTCTTCGCCGTTCACACGCACCAGACGCATCCTCGGGGGGGTCGCGACAAGACTCCACGGCTGGAGCCTGGGCCGACGCACTCGATGGCACCGTCGCCGCCGCGGGCAGGGGTCCGGCGGCGCGGCGGGACGAGCCGACCGCGGACGGCCTGCTCCCCGACATCCAGGTACCGGAGCGGGAACGCCGTCGCGAGCAACGGCTGGTGGAGGCTGCCTGCCGGGGAGAGGAATCGGCTGTCGAGGCGCTCTACCGGACGCACTTCGACACCATTTACCGCTACGTCTTGCTGCGCTTGCGCTCGCCCTCGGCGGCTGAAGACGTCACCAGCCAGGTGTTCCTGGGGATGATCCGTGGGCTGGGCCGATACCACGACGAAGGCAAGCCCTTTGTCGCCTGGCTGTACGGTATGGCTCGCAAGCAGATAGCCTTCTACCAGCGCGGGCAGAGCCGCGTGCCCAATCCGGTCGACCTCGACGCCGCCGAAGAGCTGGTGGCTCACAGCGCCGGTCCCCATGCCACCGCCGAAGAGCGGGAGGTACGGGGCGCCCTTGCCGATGCGCTCGGCAGGGTCCCGGAAGGTCAGCGTGAGGTCATCATGCTGCGCTACATCCTCTCGATGTCGCTCGCGGAAACAGCCGCGATCGTGGGACGCACCGAAGGGGCGGTCAAGCAGCTGCAGCTGCGCGGATTGGCCACGCTGAAGACTCTTCTGGGGCAAGAAGGCCTCGATCTGAGATAGGCGACGCGGGGCCCGGTTCGCCTATCTTGGGCGCGAGGGCGGATGTTGCGCTCGGGCCCGCGGGTGTCCGCCGTAACTTTTTCGGCTATCCGGCAATAAGCAGTCAGATATGTCTCACTCGATCTTCAACAAGCGCGCAGCGAAAGACAAGGGCAAGACCCCGGAGAGCCGGCTGTCCGGCTCTTCTGCGCCTCGTGTCAAGAAGATCGCTCCGCAGTCCGAGCAGGCCTTCCATCTGGACATCACCGTCGATGAGGCCATGCGCGCTCTCGACTCCGAACTCTCCGGGCTCGCGCGACTCGAAGTAGCTCAAGCCGCCAAAGAGCGGGGCTGGGCTACTCTGCGCCGCGAACTCGAGCGCCGGCCGATCCGGACGACGGTC
>MELN01000030.1:17715-17878 GCA_001768675.1 Actinobacteria bacterium RBG_16_64_13
TCGCAGCCGTGGCGGTCATGGCCGTACTGCTCGGCACGTATGGAGCCGGTCTTCTGGGAACTGGCAGCACGGGCACGACCAATGTCGTGGTGGAAACCACTGACGTCACCGGGCCCGATACCACCATCACCACCGACGGGACCACGCCGAGCACTAACGGCCC
>MELN01000030.1:17969-18111 GCA_001768675.1 Actinobacteria bacterium RBG_16_64_13
GGAACCACCCCCACCAGTGGTCCCGGTACGACGAACCCAGCGCCGACCACCACCACGAACCAGCAGCAATACACCGCGGCCCAACGTGAGAAGTCGGCGCAAGCGGCTGCCCTCGATCTGACCGACGCAGTGGTCCGCTACT
>MELN01000030.1:18209-18506 GCA_001768675.1 Actinobacteria bacterium RBG_16_64_13
CGCTCACCAGCAGCACGGTACGCGTGACTGTGGAGTTCAACGATCGAGTGACCGACGGTCAAGGCAACGTGAAAGAGGCCAGCCCACGCTTCGCCGTTGTAGTATCCGTCGATGACGACGGCGCCACGATAACCGCTATTTACGCGGGCTCCTGAAGAAAGCTGAAAGCGTGACGGGACTTGAGTTCCATAACTATGTTTCGATATACTCGACCGTCCGTGCAGCTTGTCTGCACTTTTTTGCTGGTCTGAAATGGCTGCGGGCTCATCTTGCCGCCCAAGGCCCTGACAGAGTTTG
>MELN01000031.1:0-603 GCA_001768675.1 Actinobacteria bacterium RBG_16_64_13
GCAACTGCGACGACCCCTTCGAGAGCAACTTCTTCAAGTACTTCGCCGCCAACTTCAGCAAGCTCGGGCTCAAGAAGCTCATCACCACCAGCTACGACGGCTCCCCCATCGCCGGGCAGGGTACGTTGTTTCCGGAATACAACGAGGGCAACAGCAAGCGCCAGAAGCCCAAGGCGCTGGCCGTCATCCTCGAGCGCGTCAAAGACGAGGACGGCGACGGCGCTGCCAACGTCAACGACGTCGAGCTGTTCCTCAAGCGCAACAAAGCCGCCCGCACCGCCCTGAAAGCCGACGACCAATACCCTGGAGGCGACTTCCGCAGCGCCGAGTGCATCGCGCTGCTGAAACAAGCCGACATCGTCGTCACCAACCCGCCGTTCTCGCTGTTTAAAGAGTACCTCGCTCACCTTGTGGAACACCGTAGGAAGTTTCTGATCATCGGCAACCTGCAAGCAATCACTTACCTAGAGGTCTTTCCGCTGATCAAGGACAACAAGTTGTGGCTTGGCCCCACCATCACTAGCGGCGACCGCGAGTTCCGCGTTCCGGACCATTATCCGTTGAATGCGGCGGGCTGCCGCGTCGACGAAAACGGCGTCAAGT
>MELN01000031.1:619-1295 GCA_001768675.1 Actinobacteria bacterium RBG_16_64_13
AATTTGGATCATGGGCGCCGCCATGAGCAGTTGAGGCTTATGAGCATGGGGGACAACCTTCGATTCAACAAGAAACTAAACGGAAAGGCGTACCAACGGTACGACAACTACGACGCCATCGAAGTCCCGGCTACCGATGCGATCCCCAGCGACTATGACGGGGTCATGGGCGTCCCTGTTTCGTTCCTCGACAAGTACAACCCGGACCAGTTCCAGATTGTTGGAAACAGTGACGACGGGGAAATGATGGCGGCGATTGGCGTCCGCCCCCTTGGGCATCAGTTCATCCGCGCGTATCGCGCTCGTGGAGGAACTGGGCATTACAGCCCTGGCATGCGAATGCTTGGTCTGCTCGAACCTCAGGCGCGCGTAATTTTCAAGCGCATCCTAATTCGCCGTCGTACCCGCCCCGCAAAGGGGACGACAAAGTGAAAACCACCCTCACAACCGATATCACCGTCGCCAAAATCTGCGACGGGTTCGTCTACAACCAACTGGAAGGCAAGGGACTGTTCGGTCTGGGCGGGAAGCTCACGATTCAGCCGGAGTACCAGCGCAACTACATCTACGCCGACGGCGGCGGCAAGAAGGAGCAGGCGGTCATCGAATCGCTTTTGAAGGGGTATCCGCTCGGACTGATCTATTTCAACAAGGTGGCGGCGGACAAGTTCGAGGT
>MELN01000031.1:1314-7525 GCA_001768675.1 Actinobacteria bacterium RBG_16_64_13
ATCACCAGTATCGGGCGGTTCGTCACGGACAAGTTCGCGATCATGGAGAACGGCAATCCGAAGATTTTCGGGAGCCTGCCCGCCGACCAACAGAAGCAGATTCGTGACTCGAAACTGCTCATCTACGAATGCGAGGGGACGGAGACCGAGATCAAGGAGTGGTTCAAGACGATCAACATCGCCGGCGTGCCGCTGAACGACCAGGAACTACTCAACGCGGTCTATTCCGGGCCGTTCGTCACCAAAGCCAAGGAAGAGTTTAGCAACAGCCAGAACGCGAACATCCAGAAATGGAGCGCGTACATCCGGGGGAGCGCCAACCGGCAGGATTTTCTGGAGCGGGCGCTGAACTGGGTGAGCAAGGGCGACATCGGTTCTTACATGAGCGCTCATCGCAACGACAGCAGCATCAACGAACTGAAGCGTTACTTCAACAGCGTGATCGACTGGGTATCGACGGTGTTTATCGACGTTCTTCCGGAAATGAAGGGTTTGGAATGGGGCAGGCTGTACGAGACCTACCACGGTAAGAGCTACGATCCGAAGCAACTGTCGGCCAACGTGAAGAACCTCGCCGCCGATGACTATGTGACGAGCAACAAGGGAATCTTCGAGTTTCTGTTAGGCGGCTCGGTCGATACGAAACTGCTGGACGTGCGGGTATTCGATGCGAAGGTGAAGCGGGCCGCCTACACGAAGCAGACGCAGGCAGCCCAGGCCAAGGGCGAGTCCAACTGCCCGCTGTGCGCGATCGGAAACAACGCGAACAAGAGCAGGAGTTACGATTTTGACGAGATGGACGCCGACCACGTTTCGGCATGGAGCAAGGGCGGCGGAAGCGCGGCCAACAACTGCCAAATGCTGTGCGTCACCCACAATCGCGCCAAAGGGAATCGATAGTGTGGGCGTGTCACAGTTCGGCGCGAAGAGAAAGGAATCAACGCCGATAAGTGTCAATTGTCGTGCGACGATGCCAATGGAAGGAAGTCGGCGAGGTAGGGCGTCACGCAGGCATGGCGACGCGGGCTAACAACCGGTTACAGCGGACGGTCCGCTGCGCGGCCCGCCGCTGAACCGGAGCGTTCGGCAGACCAAGCACGAGCGCGGACGATCAATTCGCCGCTGCCAAGGGGCCGAAGCTCACGCTGATCGTCGACGTGAACCCCGACAAGGGGGCCCGAAGGCCAAGATCGAGGCGATGAAGGTTGCGCTGAGAGAGCACGGAGTGTCGGAAGATGTCGACGTGGACGAGGGGCAGTGAAGAACCGGGTCCGTAGGAGGCCGCCTTGGATGGTGCTGTGACGCTGCGCTGGGAAGACGTGTACAGACACGACGATGGTCGCCTGCGCGTCCATGGCCGGAGGACCACGTCGACCCACGAGTTCCGGCGATTCGTCCAAAGTCGCGTTCGAGAGCGGCTGAGACGTGCGTCCGCACGGGAGCAGCTTCGCGAGTACCTGAGTGAGCTCACGAGCACGGGATTCGCGATCGCGAATCTAAGTGCCGTGTCACCCGCAGAGGTCGCGCTCGCACCGTGGGAGATTGGTGAGGTCCTCGCAGAAGTCCTTCTGGAGGAGACCGAGCGAGCGGAGTTCCCGTGGCCGCCGTTCTGGGACAAGCGCTCGGCGACGGCAAGCTTGCCAGGTCCGGACCTCGTCGGCTTCCTCGGAGAGGAGGGCTCGGAGTGCTTTCTCTTCGGCGAGGTCAAGTCCTCGGATGCAGACGACGTCCGCGCGAGCGTGATCAACGGCGACGATGGCCTGCGTCGGCAGATCGAGCGCCTTCTGACGTCGGAGAACCGCAGGCAGTTGCTCATCTCCTGGCTGTGCGTGCGTGCGAATGGTCAAGGTTGGCAGCCGAAATTTGATCGATGCCTCGCTGTGTATCTGGCGAACCCGTCGCAAGGTGCCGTCGTGGGAGTCCTGCTGCGAGGGCGCGATCCGAGCGAGGCAGATCTCCAGCCCGTGCGGTCCGCCGCCGAGAACCAGGCCTCACCCTATCGAGTGATGTTGCTCGGCTACTACCTTCCCGTGCAGCTCGCTGAGCTGCCCGCAGTGCTCGTAGGAACGGCGGAGCGGCCATGACAGTTACTGGCTCCGATAACGCCAGAGACCTGCGCGGCGCCTTCGGGCTGGACCGCTACGAGCGCGCTCTCGGGACCTCTCGCGCCTGGCTCCTGCGATCGGTGCTCGACCAGATCGCCAGTGGCGACGCAATGCGCTTGGCCTCCCTGGCGGACGCGGATGCCCTTCTGGTCCAGCAGGCCCTGCTCGTCGCCGAGCTGATGGCTCTGGAGCATCTCGATGATGCGGAGGTGGCGTCGCGGCGCGCAGAGTCGACGGTCCTCCGGACTGCCTGCAGCGACGCGTTCTACCTTCTCCGGGCCCTGCCGAAGTCCAGCGATCCCGACGCCAGTCGGAAGTGCCTCCTCCGACTGTCCTGCTACGGGATTCTTGGTGATCGCTCAGCAGACGTTCGCCGTTGGCTTCGGGAGCAAGGCCTGCCCGAGCTCCCGGCGGAGCAGGACGTCTGGCCCAGGAGAGTCTTTGGGACAGTCGCGGATTCCTTCCTCCGTATCGCCCGGAAGGACGGCTGGGCGGACCTGCACGAGGTGGCTCGCGGAATCGCGGAACTGCGTCGCCTGCAGACCCAGTTCGAGCAGGACTTCCTTGCGGGAATCAGCGCGAGCGCGCAGGTCGCCGCACTCGAGTTGGTCTCGCTCTACCATCTCGCGAAAGCAGTTGAGCTCCTCGGTACGTTTTGCGGGAAGGGCACCCCGAAGGACATTGTCAGCGAGCTCAAGTTCCACTACTTCCGGGCCATTCGGGCTGCATCGACGGGCGGCATGGTCGAGCTGGATGTTCTGCTGCGCTGGATGCGCGCCGCCTCTATCCAGGTCGCTCAAAACTCGATCTGGTGGCTGCTCCGATCCTTCAATTCCCGGATCTCGGAGCACGTCCGCCACCTGGCTTCCGAGGACGTGGCGAGGCCCCTGCTGGAGCTGTTGCCACCTCAACGCCGGGCCTTGTTGGAGGACGGTCTGCTGGACCCAGCTCACCGCGCTGTCGTCGTTCAGATGCCGACGAGCAGTGGGAAGACCCTCCTCGCAGAGTTCCGGATTCTGCAGGCCATCAACAGCTTTCCGGGGTGCTGGATCGCCTACCTGGTGCCAACCCGGGCCCTCGTGAATCAGATCGCCCTCAGACTGCGCCGCGACCTCGAGCCCCTCGGTCTCACTGTAGAGTCTGCGGCGCCGGTCCAAGAGGTGGACGTCTTCGAGGAGGAGTGGTTGACGTCAGCCGAGGCCGCCAATATCGTCGTGACGACTCCGGAGAAGCTCGATCTCGTCATCCGTGGTGCGAAGCGACGCCCTGCACAGCATCCGCTCGGTCTAGTGATTCTCGATGAGGCCCACAATATCGGCGAGACCGAGCGTGGAGTCCGCGCCGAACTCCTTCTGGCCATGCTCAACCAGGAGTACCCGGATGCCCAGTTTCTGTTGTTGACGCCCTTCGTCCCGAATGGCCAAGAGCTTGCCGTCTGGCTGGACGATCAGCGGTCCAGAGCGATCACGGTCCTGGCGGCAGACTGGCAGCCCAACGATCGTGCCATCGGCATGGTCTACCCCGAAGGGCGGGCACGAGACTGGGCCCTGAGGTTCCGCACACTGCACACGCAGCCGGCAGGGATCGAGACGCCCGAACCGCTCAGCCTCAACGGTCAGGGACCAGCACTTGATCTCACCGTGTCGGCGGTCAAAGCCTCCAAGAGCAAGATCGCTGCCGCGGCCGCCAAGGTTCTATCGCGGCGGGCCGGGAGCACTTGCATCGTGCTTGCCGATTCTCCGGGCACGACTTGGACCATCGCAGACATCCTGGGCCAAGCCGCCGAGACCCGCGCAACGACGGATCGAGTAGAGCTTGTCAAGCGATTCGCCGAGACCGAGATCGCACCGGACTTCAAGCTCCGAGAGATCCTCGACAAAGGCATCGCTGTTCACCACGGAGGCCTGTCTCCTGAACTCCGGTTCCTCGTCGAGTGGTTGACGGAGGAAGGGGACGTGCGCGTTCTTGTCGCTACGACGACCCTCGCGCAGGGAGTGAACTTCCCTGTGTCCTCCATCGTGCTCGCAACCCACTACCTCTACCAGCCCAACCGAGGCAAACAGGAGATGAGCCCGGCCGCATTCCGAAACCTAGCCGGGCGCGCAGGGCGATTGTTCCAAGACACGCTGGGTATCGTTGCCTTCGCGGCACAAGAGAGGGATGACGCGGCCATCGAGGCGTTCGTCTCTCGTCAGGTTCAAGAGCTGGCATCGGTCCTGGAAACGATGGTCATCGATGTATTGGATCGTGGCTGGGATCTGAACCTTACGTCGCTTGTTCACCATGATCCCCGATGGGCGTCGTTCGCGCAGTATCTCGCCCACGCATATCGCCAGGCAGGAGACCACGAGCGCTTTGTCGCTGATACGGAGAAGATCCTCAGAGCCACGTGGGGCTATCGTCGGCTCTTCTCATCCCGGCCTGCCGCCGCTGAGCAACTGGTCGATGCCAGCAGGCAGTACGCCAACACACTGCGAAACATGGGGCCGGGCATCCTTTCGCTCGTAGACAGTACGGGGTTCTCTGGCGAGACACTCATGGAGGTTCTTCAGCGGCGAGATCTGCTTCCCAGCACGGCGGACGAATGGAGCCCCAGTTCGCTCTTTCGAGCCGGGACGCCGACTCTTGCCGGGCTCTTCGAAATCCTGATTGGCGTTCGGGAGCTTCAGCTCGAGGTGCCCGCCGGCTCTCAGCACCGACATCTAGCAGAGGTGCTCTCCATGTGGGTCGAGGGGAGGCCCCTCGGGGAGATCGCCGCGCAGCACTTCCACGCAGAAGGCGCCGACGTGACGGACAGCATCACCCAGTGTTGCCGCCAACTCTTTCAGCGCTTTGCCCAAGCGGGTGCATGGGGTCTCGGAGCACTCCAGGCGCTCTCGGGGATCGACACCTCTGGTCTGCCGCCCGAGCAGTCGGAGGCACTTCGGTCCGTGCCGGCAATGGTCTACTACGGAGTACCGACGGTGAACGCCGTCCTCATGCGAGCGCTCGGCGTGCCGCGCTCGATCGCGGTGCCTCTCGGAGACCGATTCGCCGCTGAGCAGAGCGGGGGCGTGGGCCCGCGGGTCGTCCGGGCGCGAACATGGCTCAAGGACTTGCCGAGCGAAACGTGGGAGGAGGTCAAGCCCGCAGCAGCGCGGATGTCCGGAGATGACTACCGCAGGGTCTGGCGAATCCTGAATGGAATGGGAGACCGATGACGGTGCCGGGGCTGCCGAACAACGGCATGCAGCTGACGGCGCTTCGCGCCGCAGCTGATGCTGGGCGTTATGTGGATCAGGAGCTCGTCCCGAGGCCCGTGGTAGAATGGGGTTCATGACACGGGCGGGAGCATCACGATGACTGGTTTGGACTATCTTCGCACGCGGCGCAGCGAAATCCTGGCAATCGCCGCACGCCATGGCGTGACCGAGATTCGGATTTTCGGCTCGACGGCCCGTGGTGATGCGGGACCGACCAGTGACGTCGACATTCTGGTCGAGGTGGGGGCGAACCGCGGTCCCTGGTTCCCCGGGGGCTTGATCGCCGAGCTTGAGACCCTCTTGGGCCGGCCCGTCCAGGTCATCACGGTCAGAGGTCTCAATCCCCTGCTTCGCCAGAGGGTCCTGGCCGAGGCTTTGCCCTTGTGAAGGACGACCACGTCTATCTGGACCACATCCTCATGGCCATCTCTCGCGTTGAGGAGTACACGAGCGGCGGCCGTGAGTTATTCCTCGCCTCACCCCTTCATCAAGACGGAACCCTCCGGAACCTGCAGACCATGGCCGAAGCCACCCACCACCTCACCGAGTCGCTCAAAGCGCGCCATCCGGAGATCGATTGGCGCGCGATCGCCGCATTCCGAAACGTCCTCGTGCACGACTATTTGGGCGTCGACTTGGAGGTGGTTTTTGGAATCGCCACGAGCGATGTTGCTCGCCTGAAGGAAGCGATCCAGAAGCTCAAGAACGAAGGGACCACATAACAACCGGTTGCAGCGGACGGTCCGCTGCGCGGCCCGCGCGTGAACGCGAGCGTTAGGCACACCGAGGGCGAGATGCCTTCTCGGCTTGAAGGTGCTTCGTAACATGGAACCCAAAAGACCTCGCAATCTGCCGAATGTCCCT
>MELN01000032.1:0-10280 GCA_001768675.1 Actinobacteria bacterium RBG_16_64_13
GGCGTCGGCGCCAGCGCCTGCGTAGCGGACCCCAGCCTCGTCCAGCCGGACGAGCGAATCGAGCAGTGCCGTCGTCCCGTAGTCGACGCTGTGGTTGTTCGCCAGACTCACGATGTCGATGCCGGCGTACGCCAGACCGTCGACCAGACCGGGACGGGCCCTGAAGGTGTATTCCTTCCAGGTGGCCCGGCTGCCCTTGTCGGAGATGGGCCCCTCTAGGTTGACGAAGGCAAGCTGGGCCGGCTCCAAGAACGGCCTCACCTTGGCGAAGAGTGCTTCGCCGCCGCTCTTGTCGATGAAGTTGCCGACGCCCCGGTCTCCCAAGACGTCTCCGCTCGCCGCCACCGTCAAGGCGGGGGGCAGAGTGGTCGTCGTCGGCGGCTCGGTCGTGGTCGTGGTGGCCGCGGTGGTCGTAGTGGTCGCAGCGGTGCTGGTGGTAGTGCTGCCGGCCGCAACAGTCGGCGTGGAGCCGGAACCGGCAGCCGTCGTGGGCTCTTGGGCGAACACCGAAACGCTTCGATTGGCATCCCAGAAATAGAAGGCCGCGAGGGCCACCGCCGTGGTCCACAAGATGATGGCCGCTATCATCCAGCCACGATTTGTGGGCCGTTTGTTCCCGGGTTTGATGATCGTGGCGGCCATGCCTCTACAGTATAATAGCCAAATGCGTCCAGTCGGCAGAGGAGATAGAGGCAAACAAGTGGTCGATATCCAGACGCGTCTGGCGGCCCTTGGGTATTTTTTGGGACGCGAAGGCGCCGATGGACTGTTCGGCCCTCACACTGAGAGCGCCATACGGGCGTTCCAGCAGCGCCGCCTCCTGTTCGCCGACGGGGTGGTGGAGGACAACACCTGGACCGAACTGGTCGAGGCAGGCTACGAACCGGGCGAACGACTCCTCTACCTGCGGGTCCCCTATATGCGTGGGGACGATGTGCTCTACCTCCAGCGCCGGCTTGACGAGCTGGGTTTCGACTGCGGGCCCGTGGACGGCATCTTCTCGCCCGCTCTGGAAGTGGCGGTCACCGAATTCCAGCGCAACGCTGGCCTGAACGTCGACGGCATCGTGGGCGAGACGACTCTCGACCGGCTGTGGCGGCTGCACAAGACCGGGCCGGACGGCCATGTGGTGAACATCCCCGACCGGATGAACGGTTACGTCGGCCAACGCTCCCTGGCGGAACTGAGAATCAGCATCGACCCCGCTCATGGGGGCGCAGACCACGGGGGGAAGCGGGCAGATGCCCCTCGTGAGAAGGACCTGAATCTCGCACTGGGCAAGCGTCTGGCCGAGGTATTGGAGAGCCGCGGGGTCCTGGTCTGCCTGCTGCGGGACTCGGACACGTCTATCCCGCTTTACGAACGCACCGAGCGTGCCAACGCGTGGGAGCCCGACATCCACTTGTGCCTGCATCACAGCTCGAGCCCCAATCCGAAGGCCCAGGGCGCCGCGGCCTATTTCTTCGCCAACCGGACCTACCAGTCGCGCACAGGTAAGCGTTTGGCGGGATACATGGTCGATGCGCTGCATCGGGAGCTGGGCAGGGTCGACCTCCACAAGCACGGGCGCAACTACGCGTGTCTGAGGGAAGTCAAACCGCTCGCGGTCATGGTCGAGCCGGGGTACTTGAGCCACCAGGAGGAAGGGCCCTCGCTCGCCGATCCCGCGGTCGTCGCGGGGGAGGCTGAGGCCATCCTTCACGGCATCGAAGCCTACCTCGCCCGGCTGTAGGGACTTGCCCTGGTGGTCTCCGGGCCAGGGAAATGCTAAAGTGCGTGGAAATCTGAGACGGGCTGTCTGTGACGGCTCCGAGCGAAGAACTATCAGGGAGGCACCGAGATAACCGGCAAGTCGGGCGGCATCGGGAAGCGTCTCATCTTACTTCTCCTAGTATTCGCGGGCATCGGTCTGGTGCTCGGCCAGGCTGCGTTGGCCGAACCCCCCGCCATCACCAAAGCCAAGAGTGAGGCCGAGGCCCTGCAAGAGCGCGTCGACGAACTGGGTCATCAACTCGAGGTCGCCGCCGAGGAGTACAACTACGCCAAGGCCAAGTTGGCCGACACCAAAGAACAGGCGAAGAAGACGCAGGCGCTTCTCACCAAGGCCGAGCAGGATCTCGAGGTGGCCAGGGGGGTTCTGACCGAGCGCCTTGTCGAGATGTACAAGGAAGGTCAAACCGGCGTGCTCGACACTCTTGTCGGGTCATCGTCGTTCTCCGAGCTCGTCAATCGTCTGGACATGATGAAGCGTCTCAGCGAGCAGGACGCAAAGCTCGTCGCCGATGTGAGCGCGTACGAGGAAGAGGTGAGCGCCCGCAAGGCCGAACTAGCTAAGCAGCTTGAGGAAGAGAAGACCTTCACCGCCGACGCCAAGGCGGCCGAGATCAAGGTCCAAGAGCAGTTGACGGCCAATGAGAAGGCTCTCGCCGGCAAGGAAGCGCAGATAGCGCAGCTGCAGAAGGAAGAGGCGGCCCGCCAGGCGAAGCTGGCTGCCGAGGCCAAGAAGAGGGCCGACGCCGCGAAGAAGAAGGCGGCCCAGGAGTTGGCCAAGAAGAAGGCCAGCACCCTGAACACCTCCAGAGGCGTGAAGGTCTCTGTCCCGGAGTCGGCCAGTACCAGCGACGTCGTCGCCGTCGCCATGCAGTACCTTGGCTCACCCTATGTGTGGGCCGGTGCGAGTCCGAGCGGCTTCGACTGCTCCGGGTTCGTGATGTACGTGTATAGGAAGGTGGGCGTGAATCTGCCGCACTCAAGCCGGCTGCAATACGGGGTCGGCCAGCCGGTGTCGCGCAGCGACTTGCGCCCCGGCGACCTTGTGTTCTTCTTCAGTCCCATCAGCCATGTAGGCATCTACATCGGCGACGGGAAGATGATCAACGCGGCTGGCACGGGCAAGGGCGTGCGCATCGATTCAATCTGGGGCAGCTATTCCGGCGCCTCCCGGATCATTCCGTAGAGACCAGCCGCATGGCGCCAATAGCGGTTTACTACCACCCCTCCTTCATCGAGCACGAGACCGGCGAGCATCCCGAGAACAAGCGTCGTCTCATAGTCGCGAAGCCCATCCTGGAGAATTGCGGTCTCGATCTGGAGTGGGTCAGCCCGGACGCGGCTCCGGTCTCGGCTATCGCGCGCGTGCATAGTCATTCCTACATCGACTCGGTGCGCAAGCTTGCGGAGGAAGGCGGGGGATGGCTGGATCTGGACACCGCCGTGTCGCCTGGGTCCTATGAGGCGGCCCTGCGAGCGGCTGGCTCTGGGATCATGGCCGTCGACCGAAGTTTCTCTGATGGACAGAAGGCCTTCATGCTCGTGCGTCCGCCGGGGCACCACGCGGGCAAGTCCCGGGGCATGGGTTTCTGTCTGTTCAACAACATCGCGGTGGCTGCTGCGCACGCTCTGCAAGAAGCCGGGCTAAAGAGGGTGTTGATAGTCGACTGGGACGTGCACCACGGAAACGGCACGCAGGACGTGTTCTACAAAGATCCGCGCGTTCTGTTCTTCAGTACCCACCTCGGGGATCACTACCCTGGCACGGGCGCGGCCAAGCAAGTGGGTGCCGGTGACGGGATCGGACACACGGTGAACGTTCCCTTGCATAGAGGGGCGGGAGACGGAGCGGTTCGGCTGGCGTTCGAATCGTTGCTCGCTCCACTGGCCCGGGCGTTTCGTCCGCAGCTGGTGCTTGTGTCCGCGGGATACGACTCGCAGCAAGGCGACCCTCTTGGCGGGCTGCGTTTCTCGCAGGCGGCCTTCCAGTGGATGGCCGGGTATTTGGTGAGTCTGAGCGAGGAAATAGGCGCCTTCGGGCCCCTTTGTTTCCTCGAGGGGGGCTACGTACCGGAGATGATGTCGGCCTCAGTCGTGGCGACGATCGCCGGGTTACTGGGCGATACTCCCTCGTTCGAACGGGCTCCCTCTGCGGGAGATGAGAAGAGCGTTCACAGGACCTTGGAAGAGCTGAAGCCTTTTTGGGGAGAGGTGCTCTAGTCATGCGCTAAGGTAACTCTCAAGTAACCGGCCTTTTCCACCGACAAGACTGTAGAAAGGAAAGAGGCCAGGGTCAGACCCGAGAGGGTCTGGAGGGCGCATGAAGACAATCGACGAGTTGCTGCAAGCGGTGACGCAAGCCGGCGCCTCGGACCTGCATCTCAAGGTGGGCAGTCCCCCGATGATCCGGGTGGACGGCGAGTTGGAGAATCTCGACGAGCCGCCCTGCTCGCCCGATGACACGAAGGACTATGCCGCCTCGCTCATGAGCGAGAAGCAGATACGCCGCTTCAGCGAGACCAACGAGATCGACTTCGCCTACAGTGCGGCCCAAGTGGGGCGGTACCGCGTGAACGTCTACCGGCAGCGCGGGACGATCTCCATCGCCATGCGGCAGGTTGTCACTCGGGTTCCGAACTTCACCGAGCTGAACCTTCCCGAGGTGGTGCAGAGACTTGCGCTCGAGCCGCGGGGGATGGTGCTCGTGACAGGTACCACCGGCTCGGGCAAGACAACGACGCTGGCCGCCATGATCGATCACATCAACCATCACCTGCGCAAGCACATCGTCACCATCGAGGACCCCATCGAGATCCTTCACCGCGATCACAAGTGCATCGTCAACCAGCGTGAGGTAGGTCTCGACACCGAGAACTACGGGACCGCCCTCAAGTACGTCCTGCGCCAGGACCCCGACATCATCTTCATCGGCGAGATGCGCGACCAGGAGACCGTCCGCACCGCCTTGACGGCTGCCCAGACCGGGCACTTCGTCCTCAGCACGCTGCACACCATCGACGCCACCGAGACGGTGAACCGCATCATCGACTTCTTCCCCCTCTATCAGCAGAAACAGGTGCGCATCATGCTGGCCGGCTCGCTCCGGGGCATAGTCTCTCAGCGCCTGCTGGTGAAGGCCGACGGCACCGGGCGCGTCCCAGCGGTAGAAGTGATGGTGATGACGGGCCGCATCCGCGATCTCATCCTCGACCCTGCACAGACCCACAACATGAAGAATGCCGTGCAGGAGGGAGACTTCTACGGCATGCAGACGTTCGACCAGAGCCTGCTCGACCTCTACGAGAAGGGCCTGATCAACCTCTCCGATGCTCAGATCGTCGCCAGCAACCCTCACGATTTCCGGTTGCTGGTGCAGTCGCGCGGGCACGAGATGCCCATGAGCGACTAGACAGCCTGCGCCCCCCGCTCAGGCGAACGTTCGAGTACTCACCGGTTTCAGACGCGAGCCCTTGGCTGTCGTTCCTGCCGTCTCGCTTTTCGGTCACCCTTCTTCGCCGCTCTTCGTGCGCGGACTCTGGCTCCCGGCTTCTCTTTCTTCTTGAAGCCCACGAGCCAATTGAGCACACCGGCCAGCAGTGAGAGGAATGCAGCCGCCACCAGGACCCCGGTGATGTTGGTCGCCGACAGCGGCGCCCCTATCCAGATGAAGATCTGGAGGATCAGGGCGTTCACGAGAACCGTCAGCACGGCGACCGTGACGGCGGAAAACGTCCTGCTGCTCAGCCTGTGCAAGGGCCGGACAAGGCTGTTCAGCAGCCCCAGAAAGACAGCGAGTATCACCCCGAGCCACACGGCCTGCAGCCAGAAGCGCGGCGCGATGAGTGAGTCCACGAGGTAGAGGGCGAGGTAGAAGGCGATGGAGTTCGCGATCCACCGGAGCATGAACTTCATCTGTCACCTCGGGAAGACATCGTCGTGGGGGAGGGCGAGGATCCTTCACCATATCGGGCCGCCAGCACCTGGGCCAGAGCGAAGACCGTCTGCCTTGCCGAGCCGGGGTTCACAAGCGCCGCCTCGCCGAGGTACCGGATGGTCTCCTGCGCCATCCAGCGCTCGTCCAGGTAGGGCATGCGTGCCTGTAGCCACCCGTCGGGGAGCGGCACCACCTCCGTCCCATGCTCGGCGAGGTAGGTTCGCCAGCGCGGAGCGAAGTTCACGGTGGCCCAAGTGGCGCCGTCCTCCGGGGAGAACGCCCGTCCTGTCCGCCGCCTGGCCAGGTCTACCTCGGGGCGGGGCGCGAACCCGGCGTCGGTGGACCGCGCGGTGCGGATGCGTTCCAGCTTGAAGGTGCGTTGGCCCATCGCCTTGAGGCAGAAGGCTTCCAGGTACCAGCCATCGGGGGAATGGAACAGAAGGTAGGGTTCGACCAGACGCTGCCCGAGTTCCGCTCTCGACGTGGTGAAGTAGTCAATGGCCACTACTGAATGATCCCGGATGGCGCGGTTGAGAACGTCTACGATCTCGGGGGCCGGCGGCACCATCTCGTCGACGATGATCGTGCTTCCGGGGCGGTCGGTCCCCACGAGCGCGCGGACCTTCTCTCTCACCAGGGCCAGCGACTCCAGCCCTTCCAGGGCGAAAGTGTCGCCAAGAAGATCCAACGCCAGCAGCAGCGCCCGAGCCATCAGGGGCGAGAGACGGGCGGGCTGCGAGAACGTGTCGGCCATGACGTCGCGCACCACATGGACGCCGTCCGGGCCGCTCTCTGCCGTGAGGGCGTAGGTGCCTCCGCCGAAGTTGACCAGGTTGATGAGCGACAGGTCGGCTTCTACCTCGGCCCGGGAGAGGCCAAGATCTTGCCCAAGCGCTTGCCAGGTCACGAAGTCCGCCCGGGAGTCATCCACCAGGTACTGAAGGAGGGCGATCGCCCGCGCCAGATGTTCGGGGGCTACGGGAGCTACGCCTGCCTCGAAGGGCTCCGCCGGCGAAGTCTGCGCGGCGCGCCCGCGGGCAAGGGCCTCCTTCCGGGTTCTCTCGCCTTCAGGAGGAGCCGCGGAGGGGGCCGCCAGCTCGGAATGGGCCCGGCAGATCTCCTCGAGAGCCGCTCTCAACCGTTGGCGTGACTCCTCGGGTCCCAGGAGCTCACCGCAACCACCCAGGCCGACCACCCAGGACAGGAGCACCGACTCGTCGGCGAAGGGCAGAGCGAAGAGGGAGCATCCGTCGTCGTCATCGCCCAGCCAGCTCACATGCGGTTCGAGCCGCCGTACCCACCAAGCGAGATCGTCGCCCACCCTGATCGTGGCCGTGCCTTGGATCGCTCCGATGAGCCAGGGGGGCCTGGCCCGGTACTTGTCGGGATCGTAGTCGGAGGGGACCGAGAAGTCACGCGCTTTCTCGGTGAGGAAGCGAACCGGTCCTTGGATCCTCCCTAGACGGAAGGTGCGGACCGCCGCGCGATAATGGTCGTAGCCTACGGCGTACCAATGGCCCTGGATCAAGAAAAGGCTGTAGGGGTCGAGAGTGCGCTGCTGCGAACCGCCGCCACCCGAGGGGTAGGCGAAGCAGACCGTCCTGCCGCGGGTGACCGCCTCCTCGAGGCGCGACAGCTGCCGGCCTGCCCGCTGGGCGTCTTCGTCGGCGGCGAGCGCGACCGGTAGGAGCTCGAACTCGGCGTGCTCGTCTTGGCGGCCGCGCACGATAGCCGTCAAAGCCAGCCTCAGCGGGCGGGCGTAGGCGAACCGGCCGTCCAGAGCCGCGAGAGCTAGAGCGAGCGCGCGCGTCTCGGCTGCGGTGAATTCCACGCCTGGCAGGCGGAAGTCCTCCTCCGGCAGGTAGTAGAGCTGGCTCTCGGTGGCCTCGGAGGCTTCGCTGCTGCTCGGCACCCGGATCTCGATGCCGATCTTGGCCAGGTCGGCCCGGTCGCCGTAGAAGCGCCGGGCGAACGTGTCGTCGTTCATCTCGGCGTAGCCCTCCACCGATTCCTGCACTTCGCGGGCCGTGAACGGACGCGGTCGGCTAAGGAGGAACGAGAGGAGGGACAGCTGCCGTATCAGCTTGTCTTCGTCGCGGCTCATGCACTAAGACTAGCGCACAAGCGGACGAGCGGTCAGCATCCGTCCGGGGTGGCATCTACAATGACCTGAGACATGGATGCATCAACGCGCAGAGGATTGACGCTCGTCGTCGGACCGGCCAATTCGGGCAAGATGGGGCTCGCACTCGAATGGTGGAATGAGCGGTTGTCCGAACGGCCGGTCATCGTGGCGCCTACGGGCCCGGACGCGCGCGAACTGTCGATGGAGATGGCGCGCCGTACGGGAGGAGTCATCGGGCAGAGCCCGGCCTTGACTTTCGACGGACTGGTGCGCCTGCTCATCGAGCGGCCACCCCGATATGCGACCGCGTTGGAGAGCGGTCTCATCCTCGCTCAGGTGCTGCGGGACGCGCCCGTGCAGGCGCTTGGCGGCGTGATCGAGTTCCCGGGCACCGTGGCCGCTTTGGCCGCGCTTCTCAGGCAGTTGGGGGAGAGCGGCAAGGTCCCGGCAGACGTGGATCGGGTGCTTGCCCGCTGGGCAGCGGCTGAGCCGGCCGAGGCGCCTCTTGCCGACGACATCCGTGGGCTCGCCGCGGCCTTTGAGCGAGCGTGTACCGAGCGGGGCGTGGTGGATCGCCCGGCCGTGGTCCGCGAAGCGGCTCGGGCTGTTGAGGGTTGGACAAGGCCGGTGGCCCTGTACGGCTTCACCTCGTTCACTCTAGGACAGCGGGCGCTGATCCGGGAACTGTCGCGGCGAACGGAGATCCTGCTCACTTTCACCCACGATCACTCCCGGGCTGTGAATCTCAGCATGCCGGCGGAGATGTCGTGGTGGGAGGCGACCGCGGACGACGTCGTGCGGGTCTCAGCCGCGACGCTTGCGTACGAGTCCCCGGCCATCGCGTACCTCGAGCGGTTCTTCATGGCCGATGTGCCTCACCCTCAACCGCCTCCGGCCGTGGATGGGCGCGGGGGGGTCCGGTTCCTCCTCGCCTCCGGAGAGCGGGCGGAGGCCGAGTCGGCCGCGGAGCAGATCTGCGGGCTCATTCGGGCCGGGTGCAGCCCGGGAGAGATCGCCGTGGTAGTCCGCCATGTGGGGAAATGGGGCAGTCTGCTGGGGGAGGTGTTCGATTCCTGCGGCATCCCCCACCAGATCGATGAACGCTGCCTGTTGGCCGAGACCGGGATCGGCCACGCGCTGCTCAACGCCCTCGAAGGCGTGGTCTCCGACGACCCACATGCCATCCTCGCCTACCTGCGCAGCCCATATAGCGGGATCCCGCTGGAAGACGTCGCCGACCTCGAACTCAGATACCGCAGGGGAGCCGCGCGCGGAGCTCGGGTCTTGGTGGGGGTCGCTCGGGACATGGGCCTGGGGATCGTGGAGGGACTTTGGGACGTAGTGCGCGACCCACGTGACCGACTTGGCGGGTCCGGAGCGAAGGTCGATCCGGATGCGGCGGAGGCGTTGGCCCTAAGTATGTTGGCTGCGGGGTTAAGGGGATCCGCCGTCGGCAGCCGGGAGATGGAGCAGGACGCTCGGGCGTTCCGGGCTGTCAGGAGGGCGCTTGCCGCGCTTGCCGGCCTGCTGCCGGACCTGGAGCCACGCCTCGCTCTGCGAGCCCTGGCCCAGGTTGCCATGGGTGGCGGTGCGACCGAAGCCCCCGGCGCGGTGCAGGTGCTGAGCGTCCAACGGGCGCGGGCCCGGCGTTTCGAGGTGGTGGTTGTTCTGGGCCTTGTCGAGGGCGAGTTCCCAGGACGTGCGGACGCGCCGTCGCTGCTCAGCGCCGCCCAGAGAACGAGGCTCGATGCGGTTGGCGGCGGGCTCTTCATACCCGCGAGCGACGAGGAGGCAGCGCTCTTTGTCAGCGCCGTGTCGCGGGCTTCGCGCTTGCTCCTGCTCAGCGCCCGCGACGCCGAAGACGACGGAGCGGAGGCCGCCCCGTCCCACTTCTGGGAATCCGCCAAAGATCTGCTGGCGGTAGGCAAGAACGATCACGCAGTACGCACTTTGGCCGATCAGGTCTTCAGTCTGGAGGCGGCGCCGTCTGCGAGTCACTACCTGAGGGCCTGCGCCGCGCGGGGAGTCTCTCCGCATCCCACGGTGGCGACGGACCGTTCTTGCTTCCCGGCCCAGCCATGGGGGCGTCCGCCTTCCCACCTGACCTCGCGGGTGGTCCTCGCCGAGCTCGCGGCGGTCGAGTGCTTCAGTCCCTCGGCGCTCGAGGCGTACGTCAATTGTCCTTTCGCCTGGTTCGTCGAGCGGGGGATAGGTATCGGGGACGTAGACTTTGAGCTCGACGGCCGGGCTATCGGTCAGCTTCTCCATAGTGCGCTCAGCACTATCTACCAACAGCTTCATTCGGCCGGCCTGCTGCCTCTGCGGGCGGAGGGTCTTTCCAGCGCTCGAAGTGTGGCTTCGGCCGTCATTGATGAATTGGTGACGGGCGGCGAGTGCGCAGGCACCGCTGCTGAACGACGCATCGCGGCCTGGCGGCTCAAGCGGATGGCT
>MELN01000032.1:10310-25568 GCA_001768675.1 Actinobacteria bacterium RBG_16_64_13
GAGAGCACGCTCGTGCTTTCTGAGACCGAGACCTGGGTGGGGGGACGCCGTGGGGTGGATATCGGCGGACTTCGCATCCGGGGCCGCATCGACCGGGTCGACGCGGCCCCTGGGGGGCGCGGTCTCTTCGTCTTCGACTACAAGAGTGGTTCGGTGCCGGCCGTCTCAGCCCTCGGAACCGGTGAAGGGCTTCAATTGCCGCTCTATCTCATGGCGCTGGCCGTGGAGCGGCCCGGGACAGGCATCCTCGGAGGGGCCTATTTGGCCTTGTCTGAGAAGAAGCGCTCCGGAGTCGTGGCAGCCGGTTCGGAGGACCTCCTTGGTTCCGAAAGGCAAGGTATAGACGTGCTCGACCCAGAGCAGGTCCGGAGCCTCTTCTCCTCGACCCGTGAGGTGGCCCTGGAGGCCGCGGCCGGTATGGGCGCCGGCGCGATAGCGCCCCGCCGCGACCGGAGCTGTCCCTCGTGGTGCAGCTTGGGTCCCGCGTGCCGCGCACGCCAAGGAGGGTACAGGCCGTGAGCTGTGTGGACGGGATGCGACTGTCCACGGCCCAGCGTGCGGCGGCGCTCGACAGCCGGTCCCCCGTGCTTGTGGCTGCCGGGGCGGGCAGCGGCAAGACCCGGCTGCTGGTCGCGTATTTCGTGCGTGCCTTGATTGACGAGGGGATTCCCGCGGAGCAGCTCGTCGCGGTTACTTTCACACGCAAAGCCGCGGCGGAGCTTGTGGGCCGCATACGCTCGACCCTCGAGGCCTGCGGGCGGTCCGATCTGGCCCGGTCTCTTGATGCCGCGATGGTCGGGACCATCCATGGCTTATGCCGCCGCTTGATCAGGGATCGTGCTCTCGAAGCGGGAGTCGATCCTGCCTGCAACGTGCTCGAGGCCGAGGAGGCCAGCCTGATCAAGGAGGAAGTGAGCCGCCTGGTCTGGGAGCGGGTGATCGAGCAGGCTGACGAGACTGAGTTGGGGGTTCTTGCCTCTCGTGGCCGTTCTCTTCGCAAGGCGATATTGCCACTCTACGACCGCATGCGCGGTCTGGGCCTTGAACGGCCGCAAATGGAGATTCCTCCGGGTTCTGACGAGGGGAGAGCGCGGGAGGAGGCTCTTGAGAGCGTTCGCGATGCTCTGGCGAGCGGACATGCGCGCGACTGCCCTGGCGCCGCTCTCGCGAGCGATCTGGGCCGGCTAGAGGAGTGCCTCAGGTGGTTCGAACGAACGGCTACGGTGTATGAGCGGGCTGACGAGCTGGCCCTCACCGAAGGGTTCTTCCCAAGCCGGAAAACCCGGTCCATGGAACCGTGTTTCGAGCCGGTCAGGCAGGCCCTCACGCGTTACCGCCAGGCCCTCGCCGAAGTACGGCTTCGGCCCGTCGTGAGCACCATGAACCGGCTGCTGGCCCAGTTCCATGATGAATATAGTTTTCAGAAGCGGGAGCGAGGCCTGCTTGACTTCGCCGACCTCGAGTTGCGGGCGCTGGCCCTCGTGGAAGGTGCGGTGGTTGACGCGCCCTCCAGGCCATCCTTGCCCGGCGCGTGGGTGCTTGTCGACGAGTTCCAAGACACCAACGAGTTGCAGTGCGGCATCCTGGAACGTCTTGGGGCAGCGCGGCTGCTCATGGTGGGCGACGAGCGTCAGAGCATCTATCGCTTTCGGGGGGCGGACGTCAGTGTGTTCACGAACCGGGAGACAAGGCTTTCGGCCGGCGGGGACGGCGCTTCGGACAGCGGCCTGCACCGGCTCGATGTGAACTATCGCAGTTGTCCGCAGATCCTGGCGTTCATCAACCGGCTCTTCTCGCATCGCACCTTCTTCGGGAGCCGGTTCGCGCCGCTCACACCGCCGGATCCCGGTGAGGTCGCGGATTCGGGCCTTGAGCCACCTGAAGCGGCGGCGGACCTCGTGGCTTCGCAGCCCGGTGCCGGCCGGCATCGGGGGGTTTCCGAGCCTGCGGCGGTCGAGGTCTTGGCCGTCGAGCGGCGCTTCGGGGCCGACCTGGAGGTCCCTGCGCAGATTATGCAGCAGGCCGAGGCTGAAGCGGTCGCCGCGCGCGTTCGCGAACTCATCGATCTTGAGGGTCGATCCCAGCGTGAGATCGTCGTGCTCCTTCCGGCCCAGACCTACGTCAACCTGTACCGGCAGGCACTCCTCGCGAACGGGGTGGAGGTCTATGTGGTCAGGGGCAAGGGCTACTACTCACAAGAAGAAGTGACCGACGTCGTCGCGCTCCTGCGGCTACTGGTCAATCCTCACGACGATCTGGCTCTGGTCAGCGCGCTGCGGTCGCCTCTCGTGGGGATCTCCGACGACGGTCTCTACCTTCTTGGTCAAGAGAGCAGAAGGGAGCGAGCATCTCTCTGGGAGATGGTCCGGCAGGCGCGCGCAGGCTCACTCGACGAAGAGGATCGGCGTCTTCTCTACATCTTCGCGGAGCGGCTCAGAGATCTCCGCCCTAGAGTGGGGCGCCCAGGTCTGTCCCGGTTGATCGATACGGCGATCACTGCCTGCGGCTACGACCTCTGCTTGCTGTCGTCGGCGGAGGGTAAGCGCCGGTTTGCGAATGTACGCAAACTCATGCGTCTGGCGGCCGAGTTCGAAGCACTCGAAGGACCGGATCTCGCCGGTTTCGTCGATGTCCTTCAGTCGATGGGCGACCTGGGTGACCGCGAGGGTAGCGCACCCACGTTGGCCGAGGGTGAGGATGTGGTGCGGGTCATGAGCGTACATCAGGCCAAGGGCCTCGAGTTTCCCGTGGTGGTCCTTGCCGGCCTGGGATCGAACGTGTTGCATGAAGCTGCGCCGGAATTCGTGGTGGGCGACGGCGGGCGCATGGGGGTCTTCTTGAAAGGTTCACAACGCAAGTCGTACGAAGAGCACGATCTTTGCTGGGGCCCGGCCGCGGAGGTCGTCGACGAGGAGCGTGTCAAGGAGGATGAGGAAGATATCCGGCTGCTCTACGTGGCCATGACTCGGGCGCAGGAGCGGTTGATCCTCGTGGGCGCCAAGCCTCGGGGCGAGCGGCTGGACGACTGCCGCTTAGGCAGGATCGCGGCGGCTCTTGGGCTGACCGCGCTGCCACGGACGGGCGAGTCCGTTTCCCTCGAGGGCCTCGAGGCGCCGGTGACGGGAGTGGCGCCCGCGTCTGCCGGAACAGCGGAGACCAGGCGAGGAGCGCCTGCCGCAGAGCCAGGCATCGAGGGCGGCGGTGCGTGCCCGGCTTTTCTCGATGTGGTCTTGGAGGGCGCGGGGCCTCGCCAGGTGAGTTTCTCCTCCTTGGCCGCGTACCAGCGCTGTCCCCGCCAGTTCTACCTGGAGCGCATCCTGGGGCCCGATCTGGCGACGACCGGACCCGTGGGGGACGACCCGGATGACGATGACGGCTCTCCCGCCCCGGCCGAGATCGCCCTCGACGAAGACGAGCGCTGGGGTGGCCGCGACGTCGGTCTTCTCGTGCACGCGCTGCTTGAGAAGGCGCCCCCCGGGGGAAGACCGGCCGAGCCTCTTCTGCGGAGCGCCGCGGTCACGTGGTTGGCGCAGGCCGGCGTCAGTTTGTCGGTCGCTCAACTCGACCGCGCCCTCTCCTTGGCCCTCGCGTTCTGGGATTCTCCCGTGGCCGGCAGGTTGTCAAGTCCCTCGGCGATGCGGGAGGCGCCCTTCTTCTTCGCCCAGGGCGAGATCATGGTGTCCGGGATCATGGATCTGATCTGCCGTGAGGAGGGGGAGTGGCGCATAGTCGACTACAAGACCAACGCGCTGTGCGGGCGGACGCCGGCCGAACTGGCGTCTGGCTACGAACTGCAGGCGGTGGTGTATTGCCTGGCGGCGCTTCGGTCCGCCGCTCCGGCGGTCCGGATGGACTTCGTCTTTCTCGAGGAGCCGGATAATCCGGTGACCTTCAGCTACTCTCGCGAAGATACCCCTCGGCTTGGGGAGGTCCTTGAGTCGGCGCTCGATGGACTCAAGGATGGACGTTATCCCATGAGGAGCGGCGACGTGTGCGGACCGTGTCCCGTGGTGGGCGTGTGCGCAATCATGGCCGCCCTGTAGGCGATGGTATACAATAGGCGACCGTTGGAAGCGGTGGCAGGGCTTCCTCTGGCGGGGTGTAGCGCAGCCTGGTAGCGCGCATCGTTCGGGACGATGAGGTCCCGGGTTCAAATCCCGGCACCCCGACCATTACTGCTAGATCCGGCTCTCTTATCTCCGCACGTAGATGACGACGAGGACATGCGTGCCGGCCTCGTCGGGCGTCACCGCATCGATGCTCCCGGGCGGCCTATCCGCGCCCGGCACCAGAGTGGACGTGGTGAACGACCAGCTCGAGACGGCCGGCTGAGGAGTCCGATAGGCCGACAGCTCCGGCAGTTCACTCTTGCGTTGCTGCAGGATGTTCGCGAACGCGTCGGCGCTGCCGTCGGAGTTCTTGCCCCCAGGCTGCCAGGCCAGGTTGACGGTAAGCTGCAGGTTCGTTCCGATCGAACGCAACAGATCGACGAGTGCGGTCGCATCGTCGCGAGGGACGTAGGCGGCGAAAGTAGGTCCGTCCAGCGTCAAAGTCTGGTCAAGCGGCTCCAGTCCGGTCAGTGCCGTGATCTGGTGAGCGACGGCAGTCCCCGCCGCGGCGGAGTCCCCGCCTGTCAGCGCCAGACTGGTCGCGTCAAAGTAGAAGTAGACCGGCGCTCCGGCGTCCTTGAGATCGGCGATCATGGTCTTTCGGTCCTGGACGGCTGTTGCGTCATCGTAGGCCGCCATGGTCGTGGTGGTCGAGGTCTGGGCGGCGGCCGTGGTGGTGGATGGGGCCCCAGACCCCACCAGAGTGGTGGCTCCCGCGGTCGTCGAGGTCGCGGCCATGGCGTTCATAGCCTCTTCCGTGCCCGCTTCACCAGCCGCCTTCTCGCGGGTATCGGCAACGGTGGTCGTCGCCTCGACCCGCAGGGTCTGGTCGGAATCCGACCGGATCACTCCGTAACTGACCACGGCCGCCAGAAGTGCTACCACCGCCACAGTGGCGGGCACCCACGGCCGTATCTTGCGGCGCCACGCTATCGACCAGCGCGACGGTTGTTCCGAGGCAGGCTGGCGAACCGTGCTCACCGGTCGAGAGGGAAAGAGGACCTCGTCCATGACCTGGTCTTCCATGCCGGCGGGCGCCTCCTCGAGCGCGGACCCCTGTAGGAAAGTGAGGACGTTTTTCTGCACGCGCAATCGGCCGGCGCACTCGGCGCACCCCTCGAGGTGCGCATCGATGGCGGCCTTGGTCTTGGGATCGAGCCGGTCGTCGATATAGTCGACCGCCAGGTCTTCCCAATCGTCCACGTGGCCGGACACCGCGTCGGCAGGCGTCAACCCGCGGCCCTTATGTTTATTGCCCCTTGACATCACGCGTCTTCCCCTATCTTGCGCGGTGGTGTGACGCCTGATGGCGGACCTGGGTTCCTATCTGGAGGATCGGACGCTGCCAGGCCCGTGGGGGTCGGTATCTCGTAGCCAGCCTCGGCAAGAGCCGCCGCAAGGGCCTCTCGGGCGCGGAAGATGCGGGACTTGATGGTCCCCTCTTGAACCCCCAGGATCTCGGCGGCCTCGCTATAGGGGAAGCCGAGCAGGTCGCACAGCACCACTGCGAACCGAAAACCCTCGTTCAGACTCATCAGGGCCCGTCTCAGCGGGTCGGACAGGCCATCGACCGCTGGATCGATGCCGTCCCGACCCGAAGCCACCACTGCCGCGGAACCTGCCGGTCCCGACAGATCGGCGAGGATCTCGCCGTCCATGGGTTCCGGTTTGTGACGGCGCATGTGATCGTAGGCAGCGTTGACCACTATCCGGTGAAGCCAAGTCCCGAAACGTGCTTCACCTTTGAAGGAATCAATGTTTCTGAACGCCTTGATGAAGGCCTCCTGGGCGACATCCGCGGCATCCCAAGGATCGCCCAGGGTACGGAGAGCAAGGTTGTAGGCCCGGCGTTCATGCCGGCGGTAGAGCTCGGTGAAGGCGTCGGCATCGCCCCCTCGAGCGCGCTCGACGAGCACCATGTCGAAGTCGGTCCCCTCGTCGCGTCCGTGTTCGGTCCCGCTCAAGTTCTTCCGGCTCCTCCGGTTCACTTCCCCGCGTCCGCCATGCCATTCTAACAGCGAAGACTGTGGTAACGTCCAGCAACTGGAAGTCGTGGCAGGAGGTGAGCGGTACCATGGCAGAGGATGAGGCGCAAGGAGACAAGACCGCGGATATGCAGGCTAAAGACGCTGAGATGATGGAGCGGCTGCAGGAGGAGATCCGAAATCTCCCCGTCCGCGAACACGTCGTTTACATGATGCACTCGTTGTCCTCCTTGGCCGTGGCTCGAATGGGTCTGGAGGACGAATCCGGAGCGCGTCGCGATCTCGAGCAGGCGCGGGTGGCCATCGATGCGTTCAGAGCGCTGTTGGAAATCATCGAACGAGGTCAACCCGCTGGGGCGATGGCTTCTCACCGCGGGATGCTGTCTCAACTCCAGCTGGCTTACGTCGGGGCGTTGGAAGCCGGCACGTCGCAGCCGGCGCAGCAGGCCGGCGCTGAGCCTGACCCCGCAGAAAGGCCGTGATACGCTGTGTCGGATCGCGTGGCCGCACGTTCGTAAAGGAGGAGCATGTCGGTTCAGATTGGCATCATCGGGGGGAGCGGGCTCTACGACATGGCAGAACTGACGGACCGCGAGGAGGTCCAGGTGTCGACTCCCTTCGGCGATCCGAGCGGGCCCTATGTGACCGCGACGTTGCGCGGGCATCGCGTGGCGTTCCTGGCCCGGCACGGGGCAGGCCATCGCATCCCGCCGTCGGAACTGAACTTCCGCGCCAACATCTACGGCTTCAAGCTTCTCGGCGTGGAACGGATCTTCTCGGCGAGTGCGGTCGGTAGCCTCAAAGAGGAGTACCCGCCGCTGGACGTGGTCGTGCCCGACCAGTTCTTCGACAGGACCCACGGGCGGATCAGCACCTTTTTCCGTCACGGCCTGGCAGTGCACGTGTCCTTTGCGCACCCGGTCTGCCCCGAGCTGAGCCGCATCGCGTTCGAGTCGGCGCAGACGGTGGGCGCGCGCGCCCACATGGGCGGCACCTACGTGTGCATGGAGGGACCCCAGTTCTCGACGCTGGCCGAGTCGCGGCTCTACCGGAGCTGGGGCATGGACGTCATCGGCATGACGAACCTTCAGGAAGCGAAACTGGCCCGCGAGGCCGAGATCTGCTACACGACCATCGCGCTCGTCACCGATTACGATTGCTGGCATCCCGAGCACGCCAACGTGACCGTCGACATGATCGTCGCCAATCTGCTCCGCAACGCCGAGACGGCGCAGCAGCTGATCGCGGAGGCCATCGGACGCGTGCCGGCGGAGCGGAGCTGCATATGCGGCAGCGCGCTGGCGGCGGCCATCATCACGAGCCCTGACGCCATCTCAGCGGACACGAAGCGCGATCTCGCTCCGATCATCGGCAAGTACGTCAAGTAAGGCCCGGACATGAACCAGATCTTGGCCGTAGGTTCGGTCGCATTCGACAGCATCAAGAACCCTTTTGGTGAGGTCTCGCGCGTCGTGGGGGGCTCGGCCACGTACTTCTCGATAGCGGCGTCGTTCTTCACCAGAGTGAGGCTCGTGGCTGTGGTAGGGGAGGACTTCGCCGACCGGGGTGCGCGCTTGTTCGAGGGGCGTCCGATCGATCTTGCCGGCCTTCAGACCGTGCCTGGCGAGACGTTCCGTTGGAAGGGCGAGTATGGATTCGACCTCAATACACGCGAGACGATCTACACCAAGTTGAACGTCTTTGAGCACTTCCAGCCCGTCATCCCCGAGGCTTACCGTACTTCCCCGTTCGTGTTCTTGGGCAACATCCACCCCCGGCTGCAGCTGGAGGTGCTAGACCAGGTGACGGCGCCCCGGCTGGTGGCTGCCGACACCATGAACTACTGGATAGAAGGCACCCCGGGCGACCTGCGCGAGGTCCTGAAGCGGGTCGACATTCTGATCATCAACGATGCCGAGGCGCGGGAACTCTCGCATGAGGCCAACCTCGTCAAGGCGGCGCGCGCCATCCGCGCGATGGGGCCCCGTACGGTGGTGATCAAGCGGGGCGAGCACGGCGTGCTGATGACGCGTCCGGGTGAGGGTGAGTTCTTCGCGGCGCCTGCTATGCCGCTCGAGGAGGTGTTCGATCCGACCGGAGCTGGCGACACGTTTGCCGGCGGCTTCATCGGGTCGCTCGCAGCCTGCGGCGAGATCACCGACGCCGCGATGGCGCGCGCCATCATCCACGGCAGCGCGCTTGCCTCATTCGCGGTCGAGGACTTCAGTCTGGATCGTCTCCTACGCCTGACGCAGGACGAGATCAGCGTGCGTTTCCACCACTTCAAGCGCCTGACTCACTTCGAAGAAGCCTAGGCGACCCCGAGCCGGTGCCACCGGGGGGTGCCCCAAGCCGGCGAGCGCTCGCGGCCTAGTCGTCCGCTGGGCGCGGGTCGATCGGGCGCGAGTCGTCCAGGGTTGCTTCGACCTCGGCCGCAGCGGCGGGCGGATCGACCGGTTCCGCCTTGGGGGCGGACGCCCTTGCGCGGGGAGCCGAGTCCGGCTCGGCGCCCGCAGGCTCGGTCTGGGCCGGCTTCGCCTGCGCTGCGTCGCCCGCGGGCGCCTTCGGGCCGGGGTACTCCACGGCGATCTTGTCCCCGGAGCGGGTGATGGTGGTGTTCTGAACGTGCGCCAGCACGGAGGACTTGCGCGCATCGTCCGCTTCACCGGCAAGCCTGACGTCCGTCTCGAGGACGCTGCCGTACAGCTGCTCGACGAGGCGGATGGATTCCTCCTGGGTCAGCTGAAGGGGATTGAGAAGGGCGGCTACCTTTGCCAGGATGGCTTTGAGAGCGGTGAGGGAGTCGCCCTCTTGCAGATCGACCTCGCCGGAACGGCGATGTTGCTCGTCATCCGGCTGGCTCTCGCGGCGCTCACCGCGGCGGTCACTATCGTGTCGGTCTCTCCTGCTCACGCCTGTATCCTCTCGCTCTCCGCGCGGTAGAACTTTGCGGCCGCCGCTATTCCTTCGATCAGATCCACCTTCCATCTCCAACCCAACTCCCTCTCGGCCTTGGAGGCGTCCAAGGCGATGTGTTCGACTTCACCCGGCCTCACGGCGGCGAATACCGGCGTGATCTGCGAACCGACCGCCTCCTGGACGGTCTCAAAGACCTCTAGGTCTGTTATCTCGATACCTCGCCCTAGGTTGTAGGTGCCCGTCCGGGGGCTGTTGAGGGCGAGCACGTTAGCATCCACGATATCAGCCACGTAGCAGTAGTCACGCGTTTTGCTGCCGTCGCCGAAGATGGTGGGCTGCTGCCCCGTAAGCAATTGCAGGCAGAAGATCGCGACTACGCCTGCTTCGCCGTGGGGATCTTGGCGAGGACCGTACACGTTGGGATAGCGTAGCACCACGTACTCCAAGCCGTGGTTCTCGCGATAGGCGTACAGGTATTGCTCCACCGTATGCTTGCTTACTCCGTAGGGAGAGACCGGGTCGATGGGGTGGGTCTCGTCGGCCGGGAGGTAGCAGGCCTCTCCGTACAGAGCACCCCCGGTGCTGGCGTAGACTACCTTGGAGACATCGTGCCTGACGCAGCACTCGAAGAGGTTGATCGAGCCTCCGATGTTCACCGAGGCGTCGTGCCCTGGGTTCCGGACCGATTCGGTCACGTTCGCATGGGCAGCGTGATGGATCACCACTTCGGGCTTCTCCGCCTCGAACACCTCGTCCAAGGCCTTGTCGCGGATGTCGATCTCGTAGAACTTCGCCGCGGCGGGCAGGTTCTCGAGCTTGCCGGTGGACAGGTTATCGACGATCGACACACGTTGGCCGAGGGACACCAGGCGTTCGCTCACATGCGAGGCGATGAAGCCGGCTCCTCCCGTGACCAGTATCCTCATTATGCTCTCCTTGTCGACTCGTGGCGGCGGCCACCATGCGTCAAGTGTAAAGCACAAACCGCTCCAGGGTCAGGGGGAGGGTCGATACGCTATACTCTCGCGGCCGAAGCCATGGGAGCGCGGCTGTCGGGACGTGGCGCAGCCTGGTAGCGCACCTGCTTTGGGAGCAGGGGGTCGGAGGTTCAAATCCTCTCGTCCCGACCATGGTGAGGGTGGAGCAGCAGGGTGAGCGCAGGCGGGTGTAGCTCAGTTGGTAGAGCTCCAGCCTTCCAAGCTGGTTGTCGCGGGTTCGAATCCCGTCGCCCGCTCCTTCGACCGGCCGCGGGCCACGGCGGTCGCGCAGAACGAGCGCCTGTAGCTCAGCTGGATAGAGCAACGGACTTCTAATCCGTGGGCCGCAGGTTCGAATCCTGCCAGGCGCGCTTCCCGACCGGTGCGGGTTCGGGTGAACAGGTGAACGTGGTGAACGTAGCTCAGGTGGTAGAGCACTGGGTTGTGGCCCCAGCGGTCGCGGGTTCAAGTCCCGTCGTTCACCCCTAGGGTACCCGCGGGTGTGGCGGAATGGCAGACGCGCATGATTTAGGATCATGTGTCTTTGACGTGGAGGTTCGAGTCCTCTCACCCGCACTCGAATAGCCTGGACTTATGGAGCGAAGAAAGGATCAATGTGAAGACGACCCTCAGTGAGCGCGATGGGAACACGGTCAAGCTTGCGGTCGAGGTTTCCACCGATGAACTGCAGGAAGCTTTCGATGATCGTTTGAAGCACTTGTCCCGCGAGGTGCGCATCCCCGGATTCCGGCCCGGCAAGGCGCCTGTGTCTATGGTGAGACAGCGACTGGGCGATGAGACCATCCTGGTAGACGCCATCGAGGAGTCTATGGGTGGCTGGTTCGCGCAAGGGGCGGCGGAGTTGGAACTTGAGCCCGTAGACCGGCCTCAGATCGATCTCGAGACCGAGATGCCCGAATTGGACAAGCCCCTCAGCTTCATGGCGACCGTGACAGTCATGCCCGAACTGGTGCTTGGTGAGTACAAGGGCGTAGAGGCGCAGAAGGACCCCAGCGAGGCGACGGACGAAGAAGTCGACGCCCAGGTGGACCGCCTTCGCAATGAGCTTGCCGAACTCCGTCCGGTCACCGAGCGCGCAGCCCAGATGGGCGACTTCGTGACGGCCGATTTCCACGCGACGTTGGAGGGAAAAGCTGTCGAGGGCCTTGAGGCGACCGACTTCGCATTCGAGCTGGGGGGCAATCGCATGTTCTCCGCGATAGAAGGGCAACTGGTGGGCATGAACCCCGGCGAGGAGAAGACGTTCCCCTTCGAGCTCCCGGAGGGTTTCCCGGACGAGATGGGGGGCAAGTCCGTCGACTTCACCATCGCCCTCAAAGAGGTCAAGGAGAAAGTGCTCCCCGGCGTTTCTGACCAATGGGCCTCGGAAGTCAGCGAGTTCGCCACCCTGCTCGAACTCCGGCAAGAGATCCGGAATCGGATCGGCGTCGCCAAGGCCCAGTCTTCCGACCAACTGTTCCGCGCCCGGGCCATCAAAGCGGCCGCAGACAACGCGACCATCGACCTGCCCGACGTAGTCGTGAGGGAGCAGGCCGAGGAGTTGTTCGCGGACTTCGCTCGCTCGATCGAGTCTCAGGGTGGCTCTATCGAGGGGTATGCCGAGGTCTCCGGAATCTCGGTCGAGCAGATAATCGAGGATATGAAGCCGACCGCGGCGAACAATGTGAAGACCGGGCTTGTGCTGGACGCGGTGGCGAAGGCGGAGAGCGTCGCGGCTACCGACGAGGAAGTCGACGCAGTGATCGTCCAGATGGCCGCGGTCGGCAAAGTCGATGCCAAGTCGTTCGAGAACCGTTTGCGCAAGACCGGCCGGATCCAGGCCCTGCGGGACCAGATCGTGCGCGACAAGGCGGCGGAGTTTATCGTCACCAATGCGGTGGCGGTACAGAAAGCGCCAAAGGCGTCTACCCGGAAGCCGTCAGGGCCGGGGCCGTCCGCGACCGCGGCTTCTGAGCCGGAGGCCTCTGAGCCCACGACTCCTGAGGACGCATGACAGACGGTCGCCAAAGTGGTTGAACCGCGCGGAAAGGAATACGACGTGAGTCCACTTATCCCGATGGTCGTCGAGCAGACCAGCCGAGGCGAGCGGGCGTTCGACATCTACTCTCGCCTGTTGAACGAACGGATCATCTTCTTGGGCAGCCCCATCAACGACCAGGTTGCCAACGTGGTCGTCGCCCAACTCCTGCATCTTGAGTCCGAGGACCCCGACAAGGACATCTCCCTCTACATAAACAGTCCCGGAGGCAACGTCTATGCGGGGCTGGCGGTGTACGACACCATACAGTTCATCAAGCCCGACGTGTCGACCATCTGTGTGGGTATCGCCATGTCGATGGGCGCCCTTCTGCTGGCCGGCGGCGCTAAAGGTAAACGCTACGCTCTCCCGAATTCGAAGATGCTGATCCACCAGGTATCGGGAGGCTTCGAAGGGCCGGCAACCGACATCGAGATCCACGCTCGCGAAGCACTCAGCCTGCGCAAGCGGCTAGACGAGATTCTTTCCGCGTCGACCGGCCAGGAGTTGGAGAAGGTAGAGCGGGATACCGAGCGGGACTATTTCATGACGGCCGAGGAGTCGCTCGCCTACGGGATCATCGACAAGATACTAGAGCACAGGTAGGGGGTTGACTGGTGCCGAAGCCGCCAGGAGGGTCCGAGCAGCTGCTCTGCAGCTTTTGCGGAAAGAGCCAGCGTCAGGTTAAGAAACTGATCGCCGGGCCGGGTGTCTACATCTGCGACGAATGCATCGATCTCTGTAACGAGATCATCGATGAGGAGTGTGCGCCGCCCGTCTCTCTCGATCTGGAGAACCTGCCGAAGCCCAAGCAGATCTACTCTGCCCTCTCCGACTATGTCATCGGGCAGGAAGAGGCCAAACGCGCCTTGTCTGTGGCTGTCTACAACCACTACAAACGCGTACACATGGGCTCGCTCGACGACGGAGAAGTCGAGCTGCAGAAGTCCAACATCCTCCTTCTGGGGCCGACCGGATGCGGCAAGACCCTGCTCGCGCAGACCCTGGCCCGCATCCTCAACGTGCCGTTCGCCATCGCGGACGCCACCGCTCTCACTGAGGCCGGGTATGTGGGCGAGGACGTGGAGAACATCCTCCTCAAGCTCATCCAGGCGGCCGATTTCGACGTCAAGAAAGCCGAGACGGGCATCATCTACATCGACGAGGTCGACAAGATCGCCCGCAAGGCCGACAACCCGTCCATCACCAGAGATGTCTCGGGAGAAGGGGTACAGCAGGCCCTTCTCAAGATCCTGGAAGGGACGCAGGCCAGCGTGCCGCCCCAAGGGGGCCGCAAGCATCCGCACCAGGAATTCCTCACCATCGACACCACGAACATCCTGTTCATATGCGGTGGCGCCTTCGCCGGCTTGGAGAAGATAATCGAGCGGCGCATCGGCAAGAAGGGCGTAGGTTTCGGGGCCGACATAGAGAGCAAAGACCAGCGCGACGTCGGCGAGTTGTTCGCCAAGGCGCTTCCCGAGGACTTGCTCGCTTTTGGGCTCATCCCCGAGTTCATCGGGCGCCTGCCCGTCCTCTGCAACGTGCACCAGTTGCGCGAGGACGATCTCGTGTCCATCCTGACCGAACCCAAGAACGCGCTCTCCAAGCAGTACCACAAGTTCTTCGCCTACGATGGGGTGGACCTGATCTTCGCCAAGGATGCGCTGCAGGCCATCGCCAAACAAGCGTTGAAGCTGGAGACTGGAGCCCGCGGGCTTCGCTCCATCATCGAGTCGGCGCTCACCAATGTCATGTTCGAACTTCCCAGCCGGCGTGACGTGACCAAGTGCGTGGTCACAAGGGAAGTCATAGAAAGAAGGATCGACCCGACGCTGGTGACGAGCAGCGCGCACGACGATCGGGAGTTGGATCAGGAATCCGCATAGGGGGCCGATTGAAGATGAAGCCGCGGCCGCCGCGTGATGGTTGATACGCAGCGGGGGATCCCGCTTCTGGCCACGCGTGACCTTGTGCTCTTCCCGGGCATGCTTGCACCCATATTCGTGGAGCGGGAAAAGGGTGTGCGGGCGTTGGAGCAGACCCAGCAGTCCGGGGGACTGTTGGTCATGGCCGCCCAGCGCTCCTCGGTCACCGACGACCCCGAACCGGCCGACATCTACACGGTCGGCACGCTGGCGAAGGTCGTTCAGTTCTCCCGCCTGTCCGACGGCACCCTGAAGGCGCTCATCGAGGGCAAAGAACGGGTCACCATCGACGCGTTCGAATCGGTCTCGCCCTTCTTCACGGTGACATACAGCCCGATGCAGGTGAAGTCACCGGCGCGAAAGCCACGGTTGCGGGCGCTCATGGACTCAGTCGCCCGGGAGTTCGCCGGTTACGTCGGCCAGACCCCTCAACTCCCCGAGGAGGCGGAGACGGCGCTCGAGGTGGTGACCGACCCGGAGGAGATGGTCAACGTCGTGGCCTCCAACTTGATGATAGGGCCGGACCGCAAACAGGAGCTGCTGGAGGGGGAAGAGTCCGAGAGCCGGCTGCTCATGCTTCTCGAGACGCTTATCCAGGAGAACGAGTTCATCGCCCTCGAGAACGAGATATCCGAGCGGGTCCACGACAGCTTCGAACGCCAGCAGCGCCGGGTATTCCTTCACGAGCGGCTCAAAGTCCTCCAAGAGGAACTGGGCGAGGAGGCCGAGGAAGACAGCGAACGGGGGGCGTATCTCAAGCTGCTGCAGGAGAAGAAACTCCCTGAGGCGACGGCGGCCGCGCTCACCAAGGAGATAAAGCGACTGGGCGATCTGCCGCCACTCTCCGCCGAAGTGGCGGTGGCGAAGACGTACTTGGATACCGCGCTCGGCCTGCCCTGGGGGACTCGCTCCGGCTCGGCCATCCCGGATGTGGCGGCGGTGGCGCGGGTGCTCGACGAGACCCACTACGGACTGAAGAGCGTGAAAGACCGCATCATCGAGTATCTGGCGGTAGCCTCTCTGCGAGGTGGGACGCCGCCCAATGCCATCCTCTGTCTAGTGGGACCGCCGGGGGTGGGCAAGACCTCCGTGGCCATGGCCACGGCCAAGGGTCTAGAGCGTCCGCTGCAACGGATAAGTCTGGGCGGCATCCGCGATGAGGGCGAAGTCCGCGGACATCGCCGGACCTACGTGGGCGCCATGCCGGGCCGGATCATCGACGCGCTCAAGCGGGCAGGGGTGGACGACCCCGTGGTGGTGCTCGACGAGATAGACAAGATGGAGTCCGATTGGCGGGGCGAT
>MELN01000032.1:25584-27012 GCA_001768675.1 Actinobacteria bacterium RBG_16_64_13
GGCGCTCATGGAAGTGCTCGATCCCGTGCAGAACCGCTCATTCCGCGACAACTATCTGGAGCTGGAATACGACCTCTCTCACGTCTTCTTCATCGCGACCGCCAACTACGAGGAGGACATTCCCGAGACTCTGCACGACCGGTTGGAGATAATCCGCCTTCCCGGCTACACCGACCGGGAGAAGCTCGAGATCGCCCAGCGGCACTTGGTGCCGAGGATCGCCGAGGAAAGCGGCCTCTCCGACCTTGGCAACGTCTTCACGCCGGCCGCGCTCCGGCTGCTCATCCGCGAGTACACCCGCGAAGCCGGGGTACGAGAGATGGCCCGGCTCATCGGCAAGGTGTACCGGCGGCTCGCACGCATGAAGGTCGAAGGCAAGAAGACCCTGCCCCGCCGGGTAGGGCCGCGCGGGCTGGCGCCCTTGGTCGGTCCGCCGCCGTTCCTGGCCGCCCGCCTTAGCGCCGAACCCCAGGTAGGCGTGAGCCTCGGCCTAGCCTATACGGGGGCCGGGGGAGACGTGCTCCGCATAGAATGCGTCGTCACCCCGGGCAAGGGGGACTTCCATCTCACCGGCCAACTGGGCGAGATCATGCAGGAAAGCGTCACCGCGGCGTGGGGCTATTTGAAGACCTCGCTGGTCAGAGACCCCGTCCTTTCCGGTCTGTGGGGTGACTCCCCGGGGCGCGCCTATCTTCTCGAGAACTACCAGCAGCCGGACTCCGGAGACGAGGCGGGGCCGCCTCGCGCCTCCGGCGAGAGCCGGGCCACGCTGGGCCGGGTGATCGACTCGGGAGCCCCCGAGCCGGGGTTCCGGCCTGAGAGTCAACCGGGAGAATGTGAGCCGGCGCAACCTTCCGATCACGAACTGTTGTCGGCGCTCGAGGTGCGGATGCACTTCCCCGAGGGGGGCGTTCCCAAGGAGGGCCCGTCGGCCGGTATCGCCGTCGCGACCGCGCTTCTGTCCGCCCTGGTGCAAGTGCCCGTGTTCCCCAAACTGGCCCTATCGGGCGAGATCACCTTGACCGGACAGGTGCTCCCAGTTGGTGGCCTCAAGGAGAAACTGCTCGCTGCCCTCCGTGAGGGGGTAGAGACGGTCGTGCTTCCGTCTACGGTGAGACCGGAGGTCGAGGAGTTGCAGGCCGAGCTCAAGAAGAGCCTTGACATCGTGTACGTGGACAATTTCTTGGACGTGCTGCCCTTGGCTCTCGTGGGCCTCCAGGAACTAGATGGAACGGAAGTATCGTGACCAAAGAGAACATGGCGGCTCGCTACGAGCCGCACGAGGTCGAGGCAAGGCTCATGAAGCGCTGGTTGGACCGCTCGGCCTTCCGCGCCGACCCCGACGATCCCCGTCCGACCTATACCATAGCCATCCCGCCGCCGAACGTGACCGGCTCGCTGCACATGGGGCATGCCCTCAACGACACC
>MELN01000032.1:27092-27353 GCA_001768675.1 Actinobacteria bacterium RBG_16_64_13
GACCATGCGGGCATCGCCACCCAGAACAAGGTAGAGGGCCAACTCGCCGGGGAGGGCCTGCGCAAAGAGGACATCGGGCGTGAGGCCTTCGAGAAGCGGGTGTGGGACTGGCGCGAGGAGTACGGTTCCACCATCATCCATCAGCTCAAGCGGCTTGGCTGCGCCTGCGACTACGAGTCCGAGCGTTTTACCATGGACGAGGCCTACCAGCAGGCCGTGGCCAAGGTCTTCGTCTCGCTCTACGAAAAGGGCGACATCTAC
>MELN01000032.1:27479-28608 GCA_001768675.1 Actinobacteria bacterium RBG_16_64_13
TCGTTGACCGTCGCCACCACCCGCCCCGAGACCATCCTGGGCGACACTGCCGTCGCGGTGAACCCGATGGACCCGCGTTATGGCCGGTTCGTGGGCGGGACGGCCGTTGTGCCCCTGGTGGGCCGCGAAGTGCCCATCATCGCCGACGAGCACGTCGACATCGGCTTCGGTACCGGCGCGCTCAAGGTCACCCCTGGGCACGACCCCGACGACTGGGAGATCGGACAGCGCCATGGCCTGCCCAGCGTATCCGTCATCGGGTTGGACGGGCTGATGACGGCTGAGGCCGGTGAGTTCGCGGGGCTTCCCACCGGAGAAGCGCGTGCGGCCGTGATCGAGCGGCTGGAACAGCAAGGCCTCTTCGTCAAGGCGGAGGACTACAGCCACGCGGTCAGCACCTGCTACCGCTGCGGCACGACTATCGAGCCGCTCCTCTCCCTGCAGTGGTTCATGGACATGAAACGCTTGGTGCAGCCCGCCATCGCGGCCGTCGAATCGGGACGGGTGCGCTTCGTGCCCGAGCGCTGGGGCGACGTCTACCTCGAGTGGATGAAGGGCATCCGGCCCTGGTGCGTGAGCAGGCAACTATGGTGGGGCCACCGCATCCCAGCCTACTTCTGCGAGGAGTGCGACCATCTGATGGTCGCGGTCTCGCCGCCGGCCTCCTGCGACAAGTGCGGCGGTGAGGTGCGGCACGAAGAGGACGTCCTCGATACCTGGTTCAGTTCGGCCCTGTGGCCGTTCGCCACCCTTGGCTGGCCCCAGGAGACCGCGAAGCTCAAGGCTTTCTATCCCACCACGGTGCTTTCCACGGCCCGGGACATCATCTACCTCTGGGTCGCCCGCATGATCATGATGGGCCTGGAGTTCATGGGCGACGTGCCCTTCAAAGACGTCATCATCCATCCCACCGTGCTCGCGGGTGATGGGCGGCGCATGAGTAAGAGCTTGGGCACGGGCGTCGATCCGCTAGAGCTCATCGCCGACTACGGCGCCGACGCCACCCGGTTCGGGTTGGCCTACATGAGCTCCGTGCAGGACGTGCGTTTCAGCGCGGAGCGCATCGAGATGGGGCGGAATTTCGCGAACAAGATCTGGAACGCTTCTCGTTTGGTGTTCCAGGGAGTCC
>MELN01000032.1:28619-30739 GCA_001768675.1 Actinobacteria bacterium RBG_16_64_13
AGCCGATCCCACAGTTGGCTACTCCGGCCGATCGCTGGATCTTCAGCCGGCTTGCCGCGGTGAGCCAGGAGGTAGCGGGCCTCTACGACAGGTATGAGTTCGACGACGTGGCCAGGGTGCTCTATCGCTTCGTGTGGAACGAGCTCTGCGACTGGTACCTGGAAGTGGCTAAGACCCCCTTGTACAGCGAGGACGAGGACGAACGCCTGCAAGTGAGCGGCAACCTTCTGGCGCTTCTCGAGCACGTGATACCGTTGCTGCACCCGCTCATGCCGTTCATCAGCGAGGAGCTATACGGGTTTCTACCCGCTGTGGCGTCTGGGTGGCGGCCGAGCAGTCTGTTCGGCGCCCGCTATCCCAAGCTGGAAACGGTCTGGTCGGACCCCGAGGCCGAAGCGTCCATGGACGCCTTCATGGCCGTGGTCGGTGGTCTGCGCTCCACGCGTGAGGAGCTGGGGGTGGCCAGAGACGTGGTGGGCAGCGTGCAACTGGTCGAACTGCGGAGCGGGGCCGCCTCGGCCATCTTGGGCTTGAAGGGGGCCTTCCGGCAACTCTCCGGATGCGAGCTGACGGACGTGATCACCGACGGCAAGCTCCCGGCCGGACGTTTCGCCACCATCGAAGGTCCGGGGATCAAGGCGCTCATGGCGCTTGACGGACTTGTGGATGTTGAGCGCGAGCGCGTTCGCCTGGTCAACAAGGCCCAGAAGGCTGAGGGCGAAGTGGCCAAAGCTCGGGCGAAGCTGGATAACCAGGGCTTCGTGGCCAAAGCACCCGAAGCCGTGGTGGCTGAGGAACGCGGCCGGCTGTTCGCGGCCGAGTCCGTTCTTGCCGAAGCGCGTCTTCAGTACCGGGAACGAATCGGGGGCGAGTTGCCCCTGGTCGAAGGGAAGCAGAAGTGAGCGGTCCCTCGGGTAGTTTCGAGGTAGTCTGGGAGTACGTCAACGGGCTCGAACGTCTGGGGACGCACCTGGGACTCGAGCGGGTCACCAAACTTGTGGAGGCATTGGGCTCTCCCCATAAGTCGTACCGGACCATCCACGTCGTGGGCACCAACGGGAAGAGTTCGACCACGCGGTTCATATCGGCGCTCCTTGAGGCCCAGGGCCTCACGGTTGGGGCCTATGTGTCTCCTCATCTCATCACGCTGGCTGAAAGGCAGATGGTCAACTCGGTAGCGTCGAGCGAGGAGGAGTTCTGTGACCTGGTGGCGCGCATCCGGCCGGTCGCCGAGCGCTTGGAACGCACCTTCTCTTCCGGCGAGTCCCTGACCCAGTTCGAGGTGCTGACCGCGGCCGCCCTTCTCTACTTCAAAGAGAGGGGCTGCGACGTAGCCGTCATCGAAGCCGGCCTGGGGGGCAGGCTCGACGCTACCTCGGTCATCTCGTCCGACGTGCAGGTGATCACCACCATCGGCAGAGAGCACACCGAGCTCCTTGGGGACACTCCGTCCGCGATCCTCCAGGAGAAAGCGGCGGTCATCCCGAGGAAAGGACGTGTCGTGGCGGGGACCCTCGACGCCCAGTTGAAAGCTGAGCTCAGGGAGATCTGCGCGAACAAAGAGGCGGACTGTTACTTCTTGGGCGACGAGTTCGTCGTCCTGGCCGATCCTCGGGCCGAGTCCTTCGACGTCTTCGGTGTCCACGGCTGTTACATCGACCTGCGCCTCAAAGTGCTCGGCAGCTACCAGCGGGCAAACGCCGCTGTCGCCGTGGCGGCCGTCGAGTTGTTCAACGGCCAGGAATTGGACGGGACGGCTGTAAGGACCGCGCTGGCCGGCACCGGCGTTCCGGGGCGTCTGGAGATCATCAGCACTCAGCCCCTCTGCATCTTCGATGGATCGCACAACCCTCCGGGCATGGAGGAGACCATGCGCTCCCTCGATCAGATCCTGGAGAGACGCCGGTTGATCGCAGTGGTCTCTATCCTCAGGGACAAAGAGGCCGTCGAGATGATGCGCCACTTGGTCCCTCGGTGCGACATCATCTTCGCGACACAGAGCGCAAGCCCCCGGGCGCTCACGGCCGACGAGTTGGCGGGCATCATCGCAGAGGCCGGACGAGGCCCCGAGGTCTTCGTCGACCCCGATCCGCGCTCGGCCATGGTCAGCGCTTACCGGC
>MELN01000032.1:30752-36103 GCA_001768675.1 Actinobacteria bacterium RBG_16_64_13
CCAGGTCATACTGGTGACGGGCTCGCTTACCCTGATCTCCGACCTCAAACGGGAACTCAACTAGGCCGTGGCCGGGAAGGCGAAAGCCGGGAGGACAGGCACATCGGTGCTTATCACCGTGCTCGTGCTGCTGATTATCGTCGTGGTATTCTTTACCGTCGGTTACGTACTGGCGCGAGTCCTGATCTAGGAGCGGCAGTTGGACAGTGCCTTCGAGACCATCAACAAGATCATCGGCTCCCCGATCTGGATGCTGTCTCTCTACATCTTCGCTTTTTGCGTCGCGGTGCTGTGGTTGGCGCTCGTCTTCTGGACGTTCAAGGATGCTCGCAAGCGCATCGAAGACCCCATCATCGTTGGCGTCGCGGTTCTCACCTCTCTCGTACTCCCGTATATGGGGACGCTCGTGTATGCCATCCTCCGGCCCGCGGAATATCTTGCCGAGACCCGGGAGCGGGAACTGGAAGTGCGCGCCATGGAGCAAGAGCTGCAGATCATGCGCGCCTGTCCCTCGTGCGGTGAGGCGATACGACCCGACTACGTAGCCTGCCCCAGCTGCCGGCGGCCCCTTCGCTCGGCGTGCCCGGTCTGCGAACGGGTGCTTGAGCCCAACTGGAAGCTTTGCCCCTACTGCGGCCACGACCCGCGGGCCAGGAGGGTCCCTCCTCCCACCGAAGAGCCCACGGAGGCCTGGACAGCCCAGCAGCAGCCGACTGGGTAGTAACCGCATGTGGCCCGCGCTCAACAATAACGGGAGGAAGTCGTGATCGAACGTACGCTGGTGCTTGTCAAGCCTAGTGGGGTCGCACGCGGGCTGGTCGGAGAAGTCATCAGCCGGATGGAGCGGCGAGGACTCACCATCAAGGTGGCCCGTATGCTTATCGTGACCCCCGACATGGCCGTCAGGCACTATGCCGAACACAAGGGCAAGGACTTTTACGAGGAGCTGGTGGAGCACATCACGTCGGCTCCGATCTTTGCCATGGTCGTCGAGGGCCCTTCGGCCGTGAAGATAGTCCGGGGGATGATGGGAGCGGCGAATCCGCTCGAGGCGGACCCGGGCACCGTCCGGGGCGATTTCGGGCTCGACATGCGTCGCAATGTCGTCCACAGCGCCGATAGTCTGGCGAGCGCGGAGCGCGAGATCGCCATCTTCTTCCCCGAGGGCGGAGAGCTGACCGTCTGAATCGTGGAGCAAAGGCCCCCCTTCCCGCCTGACTTCCAGCTGATCCTGGCGTCGCAGTCGCCGCGACGGCATTCGCTTCTCCGCGATGTAGGGGTCCCGTTCACGGTGGTACCCTCCGCCGCGGTGGAGGAGGCCAGCGGGGGGTCTGCCACGGCGCTCGCGGAGAGGAACGCGCTGGCCAAGGTAGCCGGTGCTTGTCTGCCCGAGGGCTCGAGCCCGGGCACGTTTGTGCTGGGTACGGATACCCTGGTCACAATCGACCAAGTGGTCATGGGCAAGCCCACCTCGGCCGACGAGGCGGCTCAGATGCTCACCGAGCTCTCCGGCCGCACTCATCAGGTTGTCTCGGGCGTTGCTCTCGCGCGAACGGCCGGCGGCCGGTCCGTGGGGGGCGGCGAGCAGATCCAGGTGGCCAGCGCGGTGACCGATGTGACCTTCTTATCCTTGCATCGCGCTCAGATCGATGCGTACGTGGTCTCCGGGGAGTGGCGAGGCAAGGCTGGGGCGTATGCGGTCCAAGGCTTGGCCGGATTGTTCGTCAACGAGCTGCGCGGGGAGTACAGTAACGTAGTGGGCCTTCCCCTGTGTTTGCTGACCCGGCTCTTTGCTGAGTCGGGCTTCGATCTCGTCAGGAGAACGTGGCTGTGAGGACGGCAAGCGGGCCTTTGGCGCCGGAATCGGCACGGCCGGGTATCAGTGGGTATAATACCCGGACCTCACGGTCCCGGGGACGGGTCTAAGTGACTACCCGCATGGAGGAAGCACCATAGCTTTCACCGAGTTCATCACCGGCTTCGCCGGAAGAGACATGGCAGTGGATCTGGGTACCGCCACCACTTTGGTATACCTGCGTGGCCGCGGGATCGTCCTCTCAGAGCCATCGGTGGTGGCCATCGACGCCCGGACGGGGGAGGTATTGGCGGTCGGCACCGACGCCAAGCGCATGTTGGGCCGCACCCCGGGCACGATCACGGCTATCCGCCCGCTCAAGGACGGGGTCATCGCCGACTTCGACGTCACCGAGCAGATGCTGCGGCACTTCATCCAGCGCGTGCACCAGAACCGTTGGGCGCACCCCCGGGTCGTGGTTTGCGTGCCATCCGGGGTCACGGGGGTAGAGCGCAGGGCGGTCGAAGAGGCCACCATCAGCGCGGGCGCGCGGTCTGCCTATCTCATCGAAGAACCGATGGCCGCCGCCATCGGCGCAGGCCTGCCCGTGGCCGAAGCGACCGGCAGCATGATCGTGGATATCGGCGGGGGCACGAGTGAAGTCGCGGTCATCTCTCTGGCCGGCATCGTCGTGGCGCAGTCCATCCGCATCGGTGGCGACGAGCTGGACGAGGCGATCATCGCGTACATCAAGAAGGAGTACAAGCTGATGATCGGCAGCCAGACGGCTGAAGAACTGAAGCTGGAGATCGGGTCGGCCTTCCCGCTGGAGCACGAAGAACAAGCCGAGATCCGAGGCCGTGATCTGGTGACCGGATTGCCCAAAACCCTCGTCATTTCGTCCGAAGAGGTGAGGGAAGCCATCGAGGAACCGGTAACCGCCATTATCGACGCCATCAAGTCGACTCTTGACAAGACCCCGCCCGAGCTGGCGTCGGACATCATGGACCGGGGCATCATGCTCGCGGGCGGAGGCTCGCTGTTGCAGGGCATGTGCGAGCGCGTTCGCGACGAGACCCAGATGCCCGTCAACCTGGCCGAGTCTCCTCTCACCTGTGTCGCGGTGGGCTCGGGCCGTTCTTTGGAGGAGTTCGATACGCTCCATCGGTTGTCGCAAAGGGCGAAACGACGCCGCTACTAAGTAGCGGAGGTCAATATGCCGCGCAACAAAGTAGCCTGGCGGAGACTCGTCTTCGTCATCTTGATCATTGCATCGCTGGCCTTGCTCACGGTCTCGTTCCGCGAGTCCGAGTCGGGGCCGGTGCATTCCGTGCAACAGTTCGCGGCGGGGCTTGTGTCTCCGCTACAGTCATGGGGCGCCAAGGTGGCCAAGCCGTTCCAGGATGGCTATCAGTGGTTCAAGACACTGTGGTCGGCGCACAGAAGGGCTGACCAGCTGGAGGAAGAATTGCAGGTCCTCCAGGGCGAGGTGGTGAAGCTCGAGGAGCAGGCGGAAGAGAATGGGCGCCTCAAGGGCTTGCTCGATCTCCGCGACAAGGGCACCTATCCGGATGGCACCGATTTCGAGGTGGCCCAGGTCATCGGTAAGTCGCCCTCCCGGTGGCAGGCATGGGTGATGATAGACAAGGGTTCGGCCGATGGGTTGCGGGTCGACTTGCCGGTGGTGGGGGCCACTCCCACGGCCGGCGAGTCTCTGGCCGGCAAGGGACTTGTGGGCAAAGTCACCCAGGTATTCGAACATACGGCGATGGTGTTGCTCATCACCGACTCGGGCTCGAGTGTGGCCGCAAAGATCCAGGGCTCCCGCGCGGAGGGGATCATCGAAGGATCGGTGTCGGGGAGTCTGATCATGGACTATGTGGACAGGGACATCGAAGTCAACCCCAAGCTGGTCATCGTGAGCTCCGGATACGGCGGTGTCTACCCTGCCGACATCCCCATCGGCATCGTCGCCAACGTTGGCGAGGAAGATGTGAACATCTATAAAGAGATCGAAGTGCAGGCCTTTGTTGACTTTCGCGTACTCGAAGAGGTCATGGTACTGATCCTCCCGCAGGAGTAATCGTGGGCAGCAAGCAACTCATAGCGGTGGGCAAGGCCGCCCTGCTCTTGGTGGTGGCCATCGCCTTACAGACTCTGCTCGTATCGCGGGTGAGCGTTCTCGGCGTCACTGCCGACCTTTTCCTCATCTTCACTGTGGTGGTGGCCATTAGCCGGGGGTCGATGGATGGGGCCATCTTCGGCTTCGTGGCCGGAGTCGTGGCCGATGTCGTCTTCGTCCAGCCCTTGGGCATCCGCGCTTTGATCTACGTGCTCACCGGCTATGTTCTGGGGATGATCGTTCTTCGTTTCGCCACAGTAAGCCCTTGGACCGTGCTCCTGATGGCCGCGGGCGCCTCGCTATTCGCCCAGTTCGCCTTTGGGCTCTTCCAGTACGTCATTGGTCCGCGGTCGGGGTTCCTTACGATGCTGGGCGTGCAGGTGCTGCCGGAGGCCGTTCTTGACGCTTTGGTCGCAGTCCCGGTCTACGTGCTCTTGGTGCGCATAAGGGTGATCCCGCTGCCGCGCGTCGAAGCGGCCGCAGGGAGGAGCGGAGCGGAATGATCCTGCAGCCAATCAGAAAGAAGAGGCCGTCGGAGGACGACTCCTTCATCGGCATCAGAGTGGGCGTGTTGCTGCTCATGGCCTTCGTGTTGTTCGGCGTGCTCGCGTTCCGCCTGTGGTACCTGCAGATCCTCTCGGGAGACGAGTTCGTCGACTCGGCGACCGGCAACCGCGTGCGTACGGTCATGGTGGAGGCGCCCCGAGGCGTCATCTACGACCGCGACGAAGAGCGCCTGGTGGAGAATCGCGGGGGTCTGAGCGTCGGCTTGCTGGCCATGGATATGTACGACCCCGAAAGCCAGGCGCTGGAATTCCAGACTGAGATGTCCAGCCTGGCGCAGGTGCTGGGCCTATCGAGGGGTGATCTGCTGGAGGCCTACAAGGCGGCCAGCAAGGACCCCTACGTGACATATGTCATCAAGCAAGATGTGCCCGAGGATACGGTCGTGGTCTATTTGAAGGAACACGCCGCGGAGTTCCCCGGGGTAATGGTGGAGAAGACCTATCTCCGCCAGTACCCGTTCAGTGCCTTCGCCGCCCACCTGTTGGGCTATGTCGGCGAGATCTCGACCAACGACCTTGACCAGAAGGAGTTCCTCGACCTCAAGGCCGGCGCCCATGTGGGCAAGGACGGCGTGGAGAGGACCTACGACTCCTACCTTCGCGGCACCGACGGGTGGAAGACTGTGCAGGTCGATGCGGCAGGCCGGCCTACCGGCTTTGTGGAGGACGTGGCGGCGGTGGCCGGCAACAACCTGTGGTTGACCATCCGCAGCGATGTCCAGGAGGCCGCCGAGAAAGCCATAGTGGAGGGGATCGAGCGCGCGCGCGGCGACGACTTCACCGAGGCGGCGGCCGGGGCCGTGGTGGCCCTGGATCCGCGCACGGGCGAGATCCTGGCGATGGCCTCCTACCCGGACTTCGACCCCTC
>MELN01000032.1:36129-40233 GCA_001768675.1 Actinobacteria bacterium RBG_16_64_13
CCAATTATGACGCGCTCACGGCCGAGGAAGCGAACGATCCTCTGTTCAATCGTGCAGTCAACGGCTTGTATCCGGCCGCCTCCACGTTCAAGCCTTTCGTGGCCTCGGTAGCTCTCGATTCTGGTGTCATCACCAAAGACACTGTCTTCGACTGCAACGGCAGGTTCAAGGCCGCGAACCAGACTTGGAAATGTTGGATCTCTCCCGACGGGCACGGCGCTCTCGATTTGGTGAACGCTATAGCTCGGTCCTGCGACGTCTTTTTCTACAACGTTGGCCACTTGCTCTATCAACAGCCTCAGGCCGTCTTCCAGACCGGGATACGTCAGTTCGGCTTCGGAGAGACAACGGGCATCGATGTGCCCGGGGAGCGAAGCGCCGGACGCGTTCCCGACAAAGACTGGAAGCGGGAGAACGGCAAGACTGAACTGGATCAACTGTGGAAGCCGGGCGACGAGATCAACCTGGCCATCGGCCAGGGCGACCTCCTGGTCACGCCTCTTCAGCTTGCCGTCGGCCTCTCCGCCATCGCAAACAACGGCACCGTGTGGGTGCCTCATCTCGGCCTCCAGATCACCGACGCTTCGAATAGGGTCATCAAGCCATTTGGGAGCGAGGTACGGAGCCAACTGGCTTTCAGCGACGACATACTCAGCACGGTGAGAAGGGGCATGAGGCGTGTGACCTCAGACCCCAACGGGACGGCCTTCGCCGCCTTCTGGGGTTTTCCCGTGGCCGTGGCAGGTAAGACCGGTACGGCTGAGAAGAAGCCGGACGACGACTATGCGTTGTTCATGGGATACGCGCCGGCCGACGGCAACAGCCCGCCGGAGATCGTCGTGGTGGCCGTGATCGAGCAAGGTGGGCACGGCAGTTCGGTCGCCGCGCCGGTGGTGCGCCGGGTGATGGAGGCGTACTTCGGGTACGAACCGGGCAGCGCCCAGAAGATCGAGGCGACCGAGTAGGTGGCGGGTTCATGAACCAGCGTGCCAGAGTGTTGCAGGTCGCGAGAGAGCGCAGGCAGCCCCTTGGGTTCTCTGTCGCAGCGTATCTGCGCAGCATGGACTGGGTCCTGCTCGGGGCGACTCTCGGATTGGTGACGTACGGGTTCTTCATGCTGTACTCAGCCACCCATGCCGACCCTACGCTCTCGACTCCCTTCTTCTACGTGCGGTCGCAGGCTATCGGTCTCGCTCTGGGGCTTGTCTTTCTGGTGACTCTCAGCATCGTCGACTACCTCTGGTTCGCCCGCTGGCAGGTATACATCTACGCGGGCAGCTTGCTGTTGCTCATCCTGACGCTGGTCATCGGTAGCGGAAAGGAAACGGTAGGGGCGAACCGCTGGCTTGAGTTCTCCGGCTTCAGGCTGCAGACCGCCGAGCTGGTCAAGTTCCTGCTCATCCTGTCTCTGGGGGCCGTTCTTACGGAGGGAGTAGAGCTACGGCGCCGGTTCCGGTTCGTGGTCCTTTCTATCGGCTACGTGCTGGTACCCGGCGTGCTCGTCTTCCTGCAGCCCGACCTGGGGACCTCGCTCGTGTTCGTCGCCATCTTGCTCGTCATGCTGACCATCTGGGGAGCGCGGCTGCGTCATTTGGGGATCATTGCGGGAGCGGGCATCTTCGGGGCGGTCACGGTGCTGCGGATCCTTCCCAGCGTCTTCGGCTTCCACTTGCTCAAGGACTGGCAGCTCGCCAGGCTGGAGGTGTTCTTGGATCCGGAGCGGGACCCCTCGAACACCGGATACCAGCTCATCCAGAGCAAGATCGCGGTGGGGAGCGGCATGTTCACAGGCAAGGGCTATCTGGAAGGCACCCAACACAACCTCAACTTCCTGCCCGAGCGCCACACCGACTTCATCTTCGCGGTGATAGGCGAGGAACTGGGGTTCATGGGCGCGGCGCTGCTGATTGGCCTCTTCGCCATCGTGGTCTGGCGGGCGTATCGGATCGCGCGCATGTCGCGCGATCTGTACGGCACTCTTGTCGCCGCGGGGGTGGCGGGCGTTCTCGTCTTCCAAGTCTTCGTCAACATCGGGATGACCATCGGCATCATGCCCGTCACGGGGCTCCCGCTTCCGTTCCTGAGTTTCGGGAGTAGCTCCCTGGTAGTATTCTTGATGGCTATCGGCCTGCTGGAGAGCATACACGTGCACTCTGTGGCTGAATCGCCCAAGTAGACCAAGACAGCGGGATGGGGAGGCTTTGAGTGGCCAGGTTGCCGTTGAACGTATCCAAAGCCATAGAAGCGTGGAAAGAGATCTCTGCCAAGACCGGCCAGTCGGCCGCCGTCATTCTGGCAGGTGACCCCGGTCTCGTAGCGCTCGCCCAGGAGAGGTTCTCCTCGGGAGGCACGCTCCCGGCCACCTGGATCCGTCCCCTGAGCGATCTCGCCGGGCTGTCGTCTGTGCCTGGCGAGCTGGTACTGGTCTTCGTCCGCCCCGAAGACGAGCCGGAGGCTCTTGCCGCCCTCCGCCAGACGGTGCCGAAGGGAGGGGTCATCGTCGCAGTGGATGAGGGCTCCGCCGCGACAGCCAAGACCTACCGTCCCAGCAGAGGGTGCACGCGGTTGTCGTTTTCCGATGCGCCGGGGGGTTGGCGGCGGCTGTTCGACGTATGTGCCGAAGTCGCCGGCGAGCATGTAGTGGCCTTGGGCCGGCGCTATCCCGCGATCAGAGATGCCGCGGCGAAGAGGGTCATCTACAGGACTGCCGGGCAGAACGCTCTTGTCGGGCTGGTGTTCTTCGTTCCCGGTGCGGATATGCCTGCAATGACGCTCAACCAGGCGAAGATGGCCCTTTCCATCGGGACTCTGTATGGCGCCGAGATCGACAAGGAGCGCGCGGTCGAGTTGGCGGGCATCGTGGGCGTGGGTCTGGGTATGCGCGCGCTTTCCCGTTATCTTGCGCGCTCGGCCCCGGGCATTGCCTTGGTGACCAAAGCTGCCGTAGGTTACGGGGCCACCGTGGCTCTTGGTCTGGGAGCGGTCCGCTACTTCGCGAGCGGCGCTCCGGCCTCCACCGGCCGGGTGGTGGCTTGGGTCGGTGCGCTGCGGCGTTGAGCAAGACCGAGGTTCAGCGACACTTCGAACAAATCCTGTCCGGGATCCGGCAACCCGCCCGCCTGATTGGCGAGGAATCCGGGTCCGGTCCTGGCTTCGAAAGCGGCTCTGATGAGTACCGCGTGGTCCTCGGTTTTCCCGACGCCTACGAGATCGGCATCTCAAATCAGGCCATCCAGATCCTCTATCACCTGGCGCACGGCGTCCAGGGTGTGGCGGTCGAGCGCACGTATCTCCCTTGGGTAGACGCGATCGCCGAGATGCGCGAGAAGCGGGTCGCCTTGCTGACCTTGGAGACCTGGACTCCCGTGGTGGAAGCCGACCTTCTCGGCCTGACGCTCCAGCACGAGTTCGACTACACCAACGTCCTTGAGTTGCTCGATCTGGCAGGCATCCCACTGTGCGCCTTGGACAGGACTGAAGAGCATCCCCTGGTGCTGGCAGGCGGACCGGTATGTGCCAATTTCTTGCCCTTGGCCGGTCTTCTCGATGCCGTGGCTGTCGGCGACGGAGAGGAGCTCTTCCCGGAGATACTCCAGGTGCTGGTGGAGGGGAAGCGGGAGGGGACCCCGAGGACAGAGGTGAGGCGGCAGCTAAGCCGGATGGACGGCGTGTACGTGCCTGGCCTGAGCCGTTCGGTGAAGCGCAGGGCGATTCGCCGCTTGGAAGGCGCGCCCTACCCGGAGCAGTGCCTCGTGCCGCTGACGGCGGGAGTGCACGACCGGGCCTGGGTCGAGATCATGCGGGGATGCACACGGGGATGTCGCTTCTGCCAGGCGGGGATGTGGTACCGGCCTGTGCGCGAGCGTTCGCCGGACGAGATCCTCGGGATGGCCGAAGAGCAACTGGCTTTGAGCGGTCATCAGGAGCTGGCCTATGCCTCACTCTCCACTACCGACTACTCCGCTCTGGAGTACGTTCTAGGGAGGACTGCCAGAGACCATCCCGAGGTGCGGGTCTCACTGCCCTCACTGCGCGTGGACAGCGCTGCGGTTCGTCTGGCCCACCTGGTGTCTCCCACCGGTCCATCGTTGACCTTGGCGCCGG
>MELN01000033.1:0-233 GCA_001768675.1 Actinobacteria bacterium RBG_16_64_13
ACGTGACCGAGCGCACGCTTGCCCGGGAAGCGCTCCACGAGACCGAGGAGGTGTATCGTGCCTTATTCGACCGCAGTCTCGACGGGATATTCCTCGCGCAACCTGACGGGACGATACTCGATGCCAACTCGGTCGCCTGCGCATTGCTGGGGATGACCAAGGAGGAGATCCGCGCCGCGGGCCGTGAAGGCCTGGTGGTTCCCGGACCTCATGTGGACGCGATGCTGGAGGAG
>MELN01000033.1:273-5934 GCA_001768675.1 Actinobacteria bacterium RBG_16_64_13
TCCGCGGCGACGGCACGAGATTCCAGGCGGATCTCAGCTCGGTCATCTTGCCCAGTTCGTCGCGCGGACCCCAGTCGTTCGTCATCTTCAGTGACATCACCGAGCGTAAGACGACGGAAGAGGCGTTGAGACAGAGCGAAGCGCGCCTTGTCCGCGCCCAGGCCGTGGCGCATGTGGGCAACTGGGAGCTCGATCTAGCCACCAAAACGATATGGGCGTCAGAAGAAGCGTTGCGGATATATGGGCTCCCTCAGACGTCGCTGGTCGTCAGCCCGGAGTTCGTCCAGAACACTACAGTGCCAGAGGACAGAGTGCGCTTGGACGAGGCGCTACAGAACCTGCTCTCGGAGCGGAGCGACTATGATGTCGAGTTCCGCATTAAGAGGGTCAGCGACGGCGCCTTAAGAGTGGTCCGGTCCATCGCGGAACTTGTGCACGACCAGACCGGAGCGCCAGCGAGGGTCGTCGGGGTCATCCAAGACGTCACCGAGCGGCGATTCGCCGAGGAAAGGCTGAGGCTCACGCAGTACTCGGTCGACCACGCAGTCGACGCGATCAGGTGGATCGACTCTCGGGGTCGCCTGGTATGGGTGAGTGAATCCATGTGCAGGGCTCTTGGCTACTCACGCCATGAGCTCCTCAACATGACCGTTTTCGACGTCGATCCCTCTCTTACCCCCGACCGTTGGTCTGCTAGGTGGTCCCAGATGAAGGGGCAAGGTCCGTTCACCTTCGAGGCCGTGAACAGGAGGAAGAACGGAGAGATGTTCCCGGTGGAAGTGAACGTCAACTACGTGCAATATGAGGGCCAAGAGTACGAGTGCGCATTCGTTCGCGACATATCCGAGCGAAAGAGGTCCGAGGAGCGGGCGAATTGGCTCACGCGAATCCTCGATCATTCACTGAACGAGGTCTACATCTTCGACGCCGAGACGCTGCGTTTCGTCCAAGTCAACCAGGGCGCCCAAAGCAACCTGGGCTACAGCATGGACGAGCTCGCGGATATGACGCCGCTCGATCTGAAGCCGGCCTTCACCCTGGAGTCGTTCGAGCGAATGATCGAACCGCTGCGCGAAGGATTGGAGCGGCAACTCGTGTTCAACACAGCGCATCGTCGTAAGGACGGATCCCTCTATCCCGTCGAGGTGCATCTGCAACTCACGGAGCACGAGCCGCGCCCCGTGTTTCTGGCCGTCATCTTGGACATCACCGAACGCCAAGCGGCGGAGGAGGCGCTACGGGCGAGCGAGGAACAGCTCCGGCAGTCCCAGAAGATGGAGGCCATCGGACAGCTGGCCGGCGGGATCGCCCACGACTTCAACAACCTGCTTACCGCGATCATCGGCTACTCCGAGCTACTCCTGACCGATCTTCGAGCCGATGACGAGACGCTGCGCCCGGACCTCGAACAGATCAAAGGTTCCGCCGAACGGGCAGGCTCGCTTACCCGGCAGATTCTCGCCTTCTCGAGGCGTCAGGCCCTGCGGCCACAGGTTGTGTCGCTCAACGAAGTGATCGCCGGCATGGAGCCGCTGCTTCGCCGCAGCCTCGGCGAGCAGATAGACCTAGTGGTCATTCAGCAGCCAGACCTTGGCTTGGCAGAGGTGGACACCCATCAGCTCGAGCAGGTCCTGATGAATCTGGCCGTCAACGCGAGAGACGCCATGCCCGCTGGTGGACGACTCACCATCGAGACCGCCGACGTCGAACTGGACGCGGAGTTTGCCGCGACGCACGCGGAAGTCACACCGGGCAGCCATGTGATGCTGGCGGTATCGGACACCGGCCGAGGCATGGACGAAGAGACCCTGGCGCACATCTACGAGCCGTTCTTCACCACCAAGGATGTCGGCGAGGGAACGGGGCTTGGGCTCTCGACCGTGTACGGCATCGTGCGCCAAAGTGGGGGCAGCGTCACCGTCGAGAGCCGCGTGGGCGAAGGTTCGACCTTCAGGCTCTATCTACCCCGCGTGTCTTCGGCCACTCCGCCTGCCCGTGACGGCGGGGAGGCCGTTCGGCCCACCGGCCGAGCCCTGACGGTGTTGTTGGTTGAAGATGAACCGGCTCTGAGGAGCTTGGTAGCGCGGGTCCTCGCCGATCGCGGCTATCAGGTCGTGGCCGCGGGTTCGGGGGTTGAGGCCCTGGAAGTCCTCAAGAACCAGGAGCGCCCCCCCGATCTTCTTCTCACCGATGCGATCTTGCCCGGAGGCATGCAGGGGAATCAGCTGGCAAAGCAGCTGCTGCAAACCTTCCCGGGTCTTTCCGTCCTCTACATGTCCGGGTACGCCCGGGACAGCGTGCACGACGGACGGCTGGACAAAGGGGTGGACATCCTCGAGAAGCCGTTCACACCGGAAACCCTTGCTGCTGCAGTCACGCGGGCGCTGAGGATGGGAACCTAGCGCCACCTTCGAGCGACGCGATCTGAGCGAGCATCTCCTCGGTGGTCGGGATATCTGACATGTCGTGGCCGTAGTGGACAAAACGAGCGACGCCTGTCTTGTCGATGAGCACCTGTGCCGGCATGCGGCCCCATTTGAAGATCTTGATCTCCTGGCCAAAACGTTTGAGCACTGAGTGGTCGGGGTCGGGAAGCCCGATGAAAGGCAGATCGTGCTTGTGCCAATACGCCGCGAAGGCCGCCGGACTCTCGGGGCCCACCACCAGGACGACTACCCCGGCGCTCACGAACTTGGCATTGTCGCGGCGCAACTGCGCCATGTGCGCCCGGCAGAACGGTCAGGTGAAGCCCCGGTTGAATACCAGCAGCACGGGGTTATTGCCGCGATAATCTGACAGTCTGATCTTGGCACCGGTGAGATCGGTCAACTCGAAATCCGGCGCGACGGCGGCTGTCTCGACTTTGGGCACGTTGCTTCGCCTAGTTCGCCAATGTTCCCGCAAACACCTGCCATGCCAGCAGAGCCTTTGCCGTGAGGCTGAGGATGATGTAGACCTTCTCGCCGAAGAGGTACTTCCTCCACCTGCCCCAGCCTTTGTACTGGAACACCATGTTGAGGGCGAAGATGCTGAAGAACACGAACAGCGACACGACAATGCCGTACACGAAATCGGGAGCGCCACTTCCATCGGGCCCTTTGGCTCCCGTGAAATATAGGAAGATGGTGACCCAGGGAACGATCCACGAGATGCACCCGAAGTAGAACGGGAGCCAGTCGACCTTCGGCTTGGCCTTGTTGAACCGCTCCATCAGGACGCCGAATAGAAGCATAGTGGCGTTGAGGAAGCCAAGCAAAATGAGACTCGACAGATCGTACATGCCGCACAGCAGAGCGATCAGCACCAACATCCAGGACGCGCTGAAGGCATACTCGATCCAGCGAGCGTAGTTGATGTGGTCTTTGAGCTTGCGCACATACCACTGGTAGATGCCGGGCGCGGAAACAAGGAAATGCGCGACGGCCGACATGAAGAGGAATAGCGAGATGCCAATGCCTAGGCGCAGAGTCGCGAGTTGCACGCTCTGCGTGGCACCCGAGGGCGGTCCGGCTACCTCGGAAACCGCGTAGTTGGTGGTGATCGGAACCGACCAGGCACTTGCCAGGATTACCATGACGATGGCCTGAACCAGATGGGAAACGCCGGCGGCCAGGTTCCATAGACGCAAACGCCTGAATCGCGCGGTGTCGGCGGCGGCAACGGCTTTGGCGCTCACTGTGTCCTCCCTCCCTCGTTATCTGCTCTCGCTCGGTCTTACAGCTGGCCGGTGCTACTTCTGCACCTTGCCCATGGGAATGCCAAGCGCGGCGGCCACACCCTCTCCGTAGGCTGGGTCGGCTTTGTAGCAGTTGCCTATGTGGCGAAGCTTGACCTGCTCCGCGGCGGGGCCGATGCTGCGAGCTGTGTTCTCGTACAGTACCCTTTGCTTGTCTGGCGCGATCAACCGGAAGAGCTTCCCAGGCTGAGTGAAATAGTCGTCGTCGTCCTTGCGATAGTCCCACCGGTCGGCAGCGCCCTCGAGGGCCAGCGGCGGTTCCCTGAACTCCGGCTGCTCCTGCCACTCCCCGTAGCTGTTCGGCTCGTAGTGGAGCGTGCTGCCGTAGTTGCCGTCCACCCGCATCGCGCCGTCGCGGCTGAAGCCGTGCACCGGGCAACGCGCCCGGTTGACCGGGATGAGGTGGTGATTCACGCCCAGGCGATAGCGCTGGGCATCGCCATAAGAGAAGAGGCGGCCTTGTAGCATCTTGTCGGGCGAGAAGCCAATGCCGGGCACCACGTTGGCGGGGTTGAACGCGGCCTGCTCCACGTCGGAGAAGTAGTTCTCCGGGTTCTGATTGAGCTCCATCACGCCGACTTCCGTCAGTGGATAGTCGCCATGGAGCCAGACTTTGGTGAGATCGAAGGGGTGGAACTCATAGGAGGCCGCGTCCTTCTCGGGCATCACTTGGATGCAGAGCTTCCATCGAGGAAAGTCCTTGTTCTCGATGGCCTCGTATAGGTCGCGCTGGTGACTCTCGCGGTCCCTGCCGACCAGGGCCCCGGCCTCTTCATCGGTCAGGGTCTTGATGCCCTGTTGGCAGACCCAGTGGAACTTCACCCAATTCCGTTCGCCTGCCGCGTTGACAAGGCTGAAGGTGTGGCTGCCGAAGCCGTGCATATGCCGGTAGGTCGCTGGGAGGCCACGGTCGCTCATCACGATGGTGATCTGGTGGAGAGCCTCGGGCAGCAGGGTCCAGAAGTCCCAGTTGTTCTGGGCGCTCCGCATGTTCGTGCGCGGATCCCGCTTGACCGCGTGGTTGAGGTCGGGGAACTTCAACGGATCGCGGAAGAAGAAGACAGGGGTGTTGTTGCCCACCAAGTCCCAGTTGCCTTCCTCCGTGTACAGCTTGACGGCAAAACCACGGATGTCGCGCTCGGCGTCGGCCGCGCCGCGCTCGCCAGCCACCGTCGAGAACCGTACGAATAGGTCGGTCTTCTTGCCGGCGGCCGAGAACACCTTCGCCCGTGTGTACTTGGTGATGTCGTTGGTGACGGTGAACGTGCCGAAGGCGCCCGAGCCCTTGGCGTGCATCCTCCGCTCGGGGATGACCTCCCGGTCGAAATTGGCGAGCTTCTCCAGGTACCAGACATCCTGGAGCAGCATGGGGCCGCGAGGTCCGGCCGTCACGACGTTCTGGTTGTCGGGGACAGGGGCCCCCTGGTTGGTGGTCAGTCTCTTCTTGTCATCGCTCACTGTCGTTCCCCTTTCTCTCGCACGTCTTGCATACCCCCCGGAGGTGGACTCTGACGGACTCCACTGTGCCCAGGCCGGAGACCTGCTCGGGAGCCTCGATGCCGTTCAGAGTGTCGCTGTATACGTCGCGTATAAGGCCACAGCGGGTGCACACGTAGTGGTGGTGGCGTTCCCGGTTGGCGTCGTACCGGGTGGGTCCGGGGTTCTCATTGACCCTTCCCACCAGGCCCAAGTCGACAAGGGCCGCCACGGTTCGGTACACGGTATCCAGCGAGATGGTCGGGACCCGCTTCCGCACGCCCCGATAGATCGTCTCCACGTCCGGGTGGGACTCGTCCGCCGCGATCTCGCGGGCCACTTCCAGCCGTTGATGGGTAAGCCGCAGGCCGCTGCCTCGCAGGGAGGTGGCCAACTGAGATACGCGCCGCTCGACTTCGTCAGTGGGGACCGGCACCCGAACGCTCCTC
>MELN01000033.1:6069-10412 GCA_001768675.1 Actinobacteria bacterium RBG_16_64_13
GGGTCGGAGACGACTCCGATTGCGACTGCTCCCTCTTCCACTCGTCGAGGACTGCTTGATTGGGGAGCGGGAGGGCCTTCATATTCACTATCTGGCAGCAGCGTTCGTAGATGCAGTCTATCTCGTGCTTGCACTCACCAGCAGATACCTCGAAGGGCGCGTGGCAATAGAGACAGCACAAGGTGCGAAGATCCCACCACGGTGTTCTGGTCAAACGCTCGATGACCGAGCGCATGCGGCGCCAGTCGTAGCACAGGGTCTCCACGTCGGCGGAGAGCTTGTCCACCTCTCTCGCCTTTGGCACTCCGTCCTCGAACACTGCCCGTTCTCCTTCGACACGCGTTGTGTTTCGGCCTCACGCCTATGTATCGGCAGAATTCCGGGTGAAGGTAAGACCCACGGCGCGGGAAACTCGGCCGAATTGGTGAGGGGCCGGAGGAGCACCAGAACGAGCGGAACGCCCTCAGATTACGGGTGTGTGGTCGTCCTCTGGGAGCATCAGGCGACCCCCGTGGCTGAGCCTGAGAAGGGCGTCCACCACCTCCGGGTCGAACTGCCCGCCTCTTTCCCTCTCGATCTCGGCCAGGGCGTCGGGCACGGTCCAAGCGGCCTTATAGGGGCGGACGTGGATGAGCGCGTCGAAGGCGTCGGCCACCGACACGATGCGCGCGGTCATGGGGATCTCGTCGCTCTCGAGACCGCAGGGATAGCCCAGGCCGTCCCAGCGCTCGTGGTGGAAGAGGGCGATCTCTTCCGCCATCTGCACGAGTTCCGAAGTTCCACCGCTCAGGAGCTTGGCGCCTAGAGCAGAGTGTCTGCGCATGGTCTCGCGCTCCGCGTCATCGAACGGGCCCCTCTTCAGCAGGACCGCATCCGCTATGGCGACCTTGCCTAGGTCGTGCAGGGGGGCGGTGCGCATGACGAGCGTCACCCGCTCCTGGGGAAGGCCTAGTTCCTGGGCGAGCAGCCCACAAAGCTGGCCCACTCTCTCGGTATGCTGGCCCGTGGCGTCGTCGCGGTACTCTGCCACCCTGCCCAGGCGGTCGAGGATCTCGTGGTGGGCCTGTTGGAGTTGCGCGGTGCGGCGCCGGACGAGCTCCTCCAGCACCCCACGTACCTCGTTGAGGCGGAGGCTCATGAATCGGGTCTCCAAGAGCGACCTGACGTGCGCCAGGAACACTTTGATGTCAATGGGCTTGGTGAGGAAGTTGTTGGCGCCGGCCTGGAGAGCCTGCAGGCGCGTCTCCGATTCTGAGAGCCCGCTCACCATGAGGACGGGGAGGAATGTGTCCGGAGTCAGCCGCTGGCTGAGGTCGTTCAAGAAATCGTAGCCCGTCATCCCCGGCATGCTGATGTCAAGGACGATGAGGTCGGGTGTGCTGGAGTTGAGATGGGCCAAAGCCTGGATCGAATCCGTGAAGCCGCTCACGGAGACATAGCCGGCGGTCTGCAGCGCGCGGCTCAGCATCCGCACGATGCTCTCCTCGTCGTCGACTATCAGAATACTGGCATCCGCGTGCGCCGGCTCGGTCATGTGATCGCCCTAGATAGCCCTATTCGTTTCTCCATTCTAACCGGCTCAGCCCGATCCCAAGGACTCCCGGATCAGCCTGGTCAGATTCTCCGCAGTGAAGGGCTTCTCCAGATAGTCCGCATTCTCCTCCATACGCCCCGAGGCAATCATCTCCTCGTGGCCCAGAGCGGACATGAACAGCACGGGGAGACCGGGGCGCAGGGCGGCCGCAGCTTGCGCGACGTCGGTACCTTGCCGGGAGCCGGGGAGCACGACTTCGGTAAGGAGCAGATCGATGGGCACATCGGGATTCTCGAGTAGCGGCACTGCTTGCTCGCCGCTGGCGACTGCCGAGACGAGATAGCCGCGTTTCTCGAGGATGCGGGTACTGAGAGCCCGGAACGTGGCGTCATCGTCGACTACCAAGACGGTTTTCGCTGCGACTCCTTCCGGGGCGGCCGGGCTCGGCTCCGCCTCCGCCCGGGGCCGGTCGTAGCGGGGAAGGTAGATCTCGAAAGTGGTGCCCCGGCCGACCTCGCTGAAGACCACCGTGCATCCCCCGCTTTGCGCTACCACCCCGTATACGGTCGCAAGTCCCAGCCCGGTTCCTTTCCCAGGTGCTTTGGTGGTGTAGAAAGGCTCAAAGATGTGCGCGGCGGTCTCTGCGTCGATGCCGAAGCCTGTGTCCGACACGGTCAGCATGACGTAGCTTCCCGGGTGAGCGTCGGGGTGGGTCTGGCAGAAGTCCTCGTCAAGCTCCACGTTGGCGGTCTTCACGGTGAGCGTGCCGCCGTTGGGCATGGCGTCGCGCGCATTGACCGACAGGTTGAGCAGCACCTGCACGAACTGGTGCTCGTCGACCTCGACGAGGCCGAGGTCGACGGCGCAGTCGACTACCAGGTCGATGTCCGCGCCTATAGTTCGGGCGAGCAGCCGTTCGGTCTCAGAGATGACCGCATTGAGAGACAGGACCTGCGGCTGCAGAGCCTGGCGCCTCGAGAAGGCCAGTATCTGCCGGGTGAGGCCGCCGCCACGTTCCGCCGCCCCCCTTATCTCGGCGATGTCTTGCATGAGAGATTCGGGCTCGCAGCCCTCGGCCGACAGGATCATATCGGCATAGCCGATAATCGTCGTCAGCACGTTGTTGAAGTCGTGGGCGATGCCCCCGGCGAGCCGGCCGATAGCCTCCATCTTCTGCGATTGCCGGAGTTGCTCATCACGTTCCCGAAGAGCTCGCATGGTCATGGTCCGCTCGGTGACGTCCTCGTAGACGGCCAGCACGCCGAAGATCTGACCGCGGCGGTCGCGGAGGGGGACTTTGCTCGTGCGCATGATGCGAGTCACGCCCGAAGGAGAGACCGAGGTCTCCTCGAAGTGGAGTTTGGCCTCACCGGTTTCGACCACCGCGCGATCGTCTTCCAGGCGAGACTCGACCGAGAAGTTCCAGGGAAGATCTTCGTCCGTCAAGCCGATGATGGCGAATGAGTCTGACAACCCCGCATCCTGGCACGCAGCGACGTTGCAGCCCAGGTAGCGCAACTCGCGGTCTCTCCACACAATCGGCAAGGGCACAGTATCCAGGACAAGCTGCAGCATCTGCTTTGACTCCTCGAGTTCGTCCTCGGCCTGCTTTCGCAGGGTGACGTCCCGGATGGCAGCCACGTGGACCGGGTGTCCCTTCCAGTCAAAGTGTCGCCCACGAGTCTCCACGGGGAAGATCGTCCCGTCCTTTTTGCGGTGCCAGTGCAGTGCGGCGTCGATCGTCCCATCGTCGGAGGCGCGTCGGGCTTGGTCTGGCTCGGCGAACAGATCGGTGTCCCTCATGGCGAGCAATTCGGCCCGGCTGTACCCGTATAACGACACCGCCGCCTCGTTCACCTCTAGTATCTTTCTGGAGTCGTCTTCAGCCAGGATCAAGGCGTCGGATTCGAGTTCGAAGAGTTGGCGATATCTTTCCTCGCTGTCTCTCAGCGACTCCTCGGCCCGTTTGCGCTCGCTGATGTCCCGCACGAAACAGACACCCAGTGCCCGGCCTCCGAACTTCACGCTCGTGGACGATAGCTCCACTCGATGCTCCCGCAGGTCCTTGCCGACCCAGGTAGCTTCATCAGTAAAATGCCCTGTCGCCCGGGCCCAGTCGCGCCGGGCGGCGAAGACCTCCGGCGTATCCTGGCGATTCAGGTCCCAGATGTGAAGGCTCTGCAGCTCCTGCTGGGAGTAACCCAGCAGTTCACTCATCGATTTGTTCGCGTACACGAGCAGGCCGGTGGCGTCGATCCAGAAGATCATGTCGGGCGCTTCGTCGACCGACAGCTGAGTGAAGAAGAGTGATTCCTCGAGACGCTTGCGCTCCGAGATATCGCGACAGAAACCACATTCGTACTCTTGGCCGCCGAACGAGACGCGGTTGGTCGCGATCTCCACCGGGAAAGTCTCGCCGCCCTTATTGCGATGGCGGCTCTCGATCATCGAGGGCCCCAGCTCCCCGGCCTCGTCCCAGTGCTCGGCCCAGATCGCTGGGGAGATACCGGGATCAATGTCGAAGACCGTCATCGCCAGCAGCTCTTGCCGCGAGTACCCGAGGTGGGCACAGGTCGATTCGCTCACCTCGAAAACGCGCCCATCTGCTCCCACCCAAAGGGGGTAGTCCGAGACGTGGTCCAGAGAGAACTGAGTGCGAAGCAACGCTTCCTCGGCGACCCTCCGTTCGGTGACGTCCCGTGCGAAATTGACCGCAAGGCTTCGGCCTTTGACTTCGACCAAGATGCGCGAGATCTCGACCCTGCGCTCGCTGCCGCTCTTGCTTCGGAGCGTGGTCTCGTGGTGGTGG
>MELN01000033.1:10435-10743 GCA_001768675.1 Actinobacteria bacterium RBG_16_64_13
CTCCCATCTCTCCCGGAACAGCTCGGGCGTCAGGGCGGGATCGAAGTCCCAGACGTGCATGCTTTCGATCTCTTCGCCGGTGTAACCGAGAAGCTCGCTTGCCGCCCGGTTTGCGTACGCCACCCGGCCCTCCGGAGTCACCCAATGGATCAAGTCCGGCGCCCTCTCCACAGTGAGTTGCGTCAAGAAAAGCGTTTCCTCGAGTCGCTTGCGCTCTGTGATGTCTTCAAAGATGGAGAGGAAATGATCGGGCCCCGGGCTGGATATCCTGATATCCAGCCACCTGTCCAGGCCCGGCAAGAAGGTCG
>MELN01000033.1:10780-13958 GCA_001768675.1 Actinobacteria bacterium RBG_16_64_13
ATAGTGGTGTGGAAGCCCGGCCAGATCTCCTCTGCGCTCCTCCCGGCAACGTCGGACCGCCCGAACAGCTCGCCGAATGCGTCGTTGACGGCGATAAAGACCCAGTCTCGGGGCCGGCCTTCGTCATCGTGAACCACCCGGCAGTAGGCCAGCGCCTCCGCCATGGAATTCATGAGGGCCTTGTAGTTGGGGTCGCAATCAGGCGCGCCCGGGACTCCCGGCTGAGTGTCCACCTGGTCTATGTCACCACCCAAACATTGTCGTCCGCCTCCGCCGTCCCCCTTGGCGAAGAGCATCGCCGCTCCCTTGTGTTCAGGCTTGTTACAGCCTCGACACGCGCCCTGGGCGGCGCCAAGTGCTAGTCTACCCGTTTGGCTTCGGCGTTAGTCCTGGGCGCGCGGGAAACCATGGCGTTTCCCCAGCCGCGCGCGAAAGTCTGCGCGACTCTATGACTCGGCGCACTCGGCCGTCGCCGCAGCGTCCGCGGCGATCCTCGCGGCGCACCTCTGCTTCGCCGGGTTGAGCCGGAGGGTGACGAAGATGGTGATCACCGCGACTCCGCAGGCGGCATAGAAGGGGACCTGATAGCCGACGTAGTTGAGGATGAATCCCGTCGCCACCGGCACCACGACCGCCGCCGCGTGCATCATGGTCACGCCCATGGACAGGCTTGGCGCCAGATCGGCAGGAGCCGCGATCTTGCGTAGGTAGGTGGACGCGCCGATGAACGAGAGCGGCGCGATCACCGCGTAGACGAAGTAGAAGACACATGCCACCCACACGTTGGGGGACAGTGCGTATCCCAGCAGCGCCGCCACGTATGCCAGGTTGATCACAGTCAGGGACCGGCGCTCGCCGTGCCGGTCGATCCTACGTCCAAGCCGCGACACCGAGATCATGCAACCGAACGTAACGGCTATGAGAACCAACGAAATGTGCTCGACATCGAGCTTGAAGTGGTTGACAAGCACCCACAGCCCGAACGAGAAGAACACCTGCTGCCGGGCTCCGTCTAGGAACACCAGCCAGTAGTAGTAGCCATAGGCCCGCCGGAAAACGATGGGTTCGCGCTTGGGCGCGACCATCCTGACTTGCCCTTCGTGCAGGTGAGGGAAGCGCACGATAGCGAGAGCGCCCAAGAAGGCCACGCCGCCGAGGATTATGAAAGTCGGCCGGTACGAGAGCCATTGGAACCGGAACAGGAGGTAGACCATCACCAGGGCGGCGAAAGTGCCGATCTGTCCCATCGCCGACATCCGACCCAGGATGGAGCCACTTCTGTTCTCGGTGGTCAGGCTCATGCCCAGGGCGATCTGGGTCTGCAGCACCGTGTGCAGGCCGAAGCTGCCGATGATCGTCCACGGGATCACCGTCCAGAAATCGTTGGCGAGCGAGAAGAAGGCGCAGCCGATAGCGAACACGACCAGGGCGCCGGCTGTGACCTTCTGTAGGGAGACCCGGTAGAACAAGGCGGTCAGGAAGATGAGGACGAAACCGCCCATTTCCCTGATGGCTGTCCAATAGCCGAACTGTGGCCCGGAAAGATGCAGGACCTGATCTAGGTAGTTCGTGACGATACCGTTCTGCGCGTTCATGGCGAAACCAAAGGTCGCAGACATGACGGCGAGCATTAGGAAGCCACGGCCTGCAGGAGTTCGCCACATCTCGCGCATGCACAGCCCTCCGCGCTTCTAGGGTCAGGGGATTCAACGGGTCGGCAATCGTCGCATTGTACCGCAATGCGGTTTGCCCGCATGCCCGCCCGGCTGTACCCTCACTAGATGCGATCGGACGTCGACATTCCTCCGCGGCAGCCCGCCTCGTCGCCCGCCCCACCCGGCTCGGCGACCACTCGGCGCGATTCCGCCACCGCGGTGCTGCTTGTGGTCGCTGTGGGCCTACTCATGCAGTGTGGCTCTGCCGTCGCGGTCAAGGTCATCGACTCTGTGGGCGTGTTCGAGGCGCTTTGGCTTCGGACGGTCCTTGCTGCCCTCATGCTGGCGGCATTGCACCCGCGTTGGTTGCGGCTGCCGAAGAAGGGGGACCGGCTTCTCCTCCTCGCGCTCACCGTCTGCTTGGTGGCCATGAACCTCAGCTTCTACGAGGCAATCAGCCGCGCCCCGGTGGGGATCGTCGTCGCCGTAGAGTTTCTGGGCCCGCTCGCGGTGGCCGTGGCCGGCTCTCGCCGGCTGCTCGATCTCGTCTGGGTGGTCCTCGCCGGAGTAGGAGTGGCGCTCCTCGCGCGCCCAAGCGGGTCGGTCGGTCTAGCGGGGTTACTGCTCGCGCTGGCGGCCGCGGCATGTTGGGCCGGATTCATCGTCATCGCCAAACGCACGGTGAGTCGAATCGAGCCCTTCCGGGCGACCACCCTCATGCTTGTCGGAGCTTCGCTCATCGTCACTCCCATCTGGCTGGGGACCGGCGTGAAGATCGTGGGCCAGCAGCGGGCGCTCCTTCTGGGGCTCGCCGTGGCCGTGCTCTCGTCGGCTCTGCCCTATTTTCTCGAGCTGGTCGCCATCAAGCGAGTCCGGGCATCGACCTACGGCATTCTTCTCAGCATCGAACCGGCAATCGCGGCACTGATGGGATTCCTCATCTTGTCTCAGCGTCTCGCCCATCGTGAGATCTGGGCGATAGTCGCCATCATCGTCGCGGCCGGAGGCGCCAGTTGGGCGAGCCCGTCAGTGAGCGGGCGCCGCTCGAGAGAGGTCGGGACGTGACCGGCGCCGGCGGCGTCCGCAGCCGTCGCGACATGCGCCTGGCCGTGACTGCCCTGGCGCGGTAGGCGCCGGGCGCGCGGCGACGGAGGCCGGCCGGGGACGGGTCAGACCCTGCCCTTCTCCACCAAACGGGCGAAGTGGGCAAAAGTGCGGTCGTACGTGCGCTCGGCGTCGGAGGGGAAGGCACAGGCCGGCAATTCCTGGCTTCTCAGATGGTATGCGATGCAATCGCAGCAGATCCCCTTTCGCGAACAGGGCTCGTAGCTGCAGTTGCAGCGGGATAGGTTGGCGTCCTTCTTGCACTCCATGCTGCTCTCCTGGGTTGCTCCTCCGGCTCCGCGCGCGGCCCCGCTTGCGGGCAGGTCCGCCTGGTGGCATCATCCTCCATGATGCAGACTTTGACCATCAGTGAGCTTGAAGAGGCCAGCGGCGTGCCGCGGAGCACCATCTACTACTAC
>MELN01000033.1:14015-14381 GCA_001768675.1 Actinobacteria bacterium RBG_16_64_13
CCACGTTGACCTGCTCAAGGAGATCGCCAGGCTCAAGGCAGACGGGCTACCGCTACACGCCATCAAGAGAAGACTAGCCGCGCAGGTCGCCTCGGCCGGTGCCGCGGACGTGGACTTCGTGGCTGAACAGGCCGAACAGGTCCGTCAGTCCATTCTCCTAGCGGCCGCTCGTCTGTTCGCGCGCAGGGGCTACCAACGCACCCGCATAGTCGACATCATCAAGGAGGTCGGTGTCACTCCGCCGGTCTTCTACAGTCATTTCCCCTCCAAGCAGGAGTTGTTCGTCGAGTCGTTCGGGGTGTTTGTGGGGTGGATGCGGGGGTTCCTGGAAACGAGACTGGCAGACGAACCCGATCCTGGGGCGCG
>MELN01000033.1:14464-15725 GCA_001768675.1 Actinobacteria bacterium RBG_16_64_13
GAGGACGGCGACATGCGCAAGGTGGTCCAGCGCTCCTACAAGGACATGTGCCGGGCCACCCTGGAAGACTTGATGCGGCTCCGCGAGCAAGGCGGCGCGGCGGTCCCGGCGGCCGATGAGTTGATGGCCTTCGCCTTGCTGGGAAGTCTGGAGAACGTCGTGATGCGGGCTTCGTGGGACGGCGCATACAGCACCAAGGACGTCCTTTGGACGACGCTGTGCATCTTCTTGGCGGTGGAGGCCATCTACAACGGGCGGCTGGATATCTCCGCCCAACTCACCAAGTATGCGGGCGTGATCGAACAGTTGGCGGGCCAGCCTCCCCCCATTCCTCCCGACGCTCTGCCGTAGCCCGCTGTTTCTCGCGGGCCTGCGTTCACCGCGTTCCGTGGTTGACAACCGCCCGCTTGAACTTTAGGATATATAATAGTGATATGCAGTCCTATAGTCACCCGCCCGGGAGGTGCTCAGTGCCCATCAAGCTCATGGCCGCATCTCGCCGCCGTCCTGGCCTCACTCGAGCGGAATACTTCCGCTACATCGAGCACTACCACGGCACGGTGGCTCGACTCGAACGGTTCAAGATCGAACGCTACATCCAGAACCACGTTATCGACGGCGCCTTCGGCGTGCTCTCCGATCGCGAGCATAGGAACAAGACCTCTGATCGCGAGGCCGTTGTCGAGCTCCACTTCAGCACATTCCGCGACATGCTCGACACGCTGGAGCCCCAAGGAGTAGAGCAATCGCGGGCCAATCAGGACGGCAAGTTCTTCGCCGACGAGCCCACCAACATCATCGTCATGGCAGAGGAGGTCGAGCTCCCCGTCGTGAATCCGCGGCCGCGATTCAATCCTGGGCTGAGCGAGCCCGGGCAAGGTGCCGTCAAGGTGCTGCATTTCGTCATGCGAAAGCCCGAGGTGTTCCCGCAAGACTTCTACAGGCTCTGGCGCCGCGCCCACGACGAAGCTTTGGCCAAGTCGCCGTACGCTCAGGAGATGTTCCGGAAGATCGTGGTCAACAAGCGCTCGCGTATCAACGACAACGATGCCGCCGCGCGGGCCCACTTCCGTATGGTCGACCCACCGGTGTACGACCTGGTGGTCTCGTTCTGGGTGGACAGCATGGAGCAGGTGGGGGCCTTCCGTCAGTACGTGGAGGCCATCCAGGAATCTTCCCTTGATTTCGCCGATTGGTCGGAGTCGTTCTTCTTGTACTGCCGCCCGGTGCGCATCATCGACGACGCTCCGCCGAAGGACTG
>MELN01000033.1:15888-18024 GCA_001768675.1 Actinobacteria bacterium RBG_16_64_13
GATCAAGCAATACGATCCCGCCCACTACGCCCGCATGGAAGAGCCGACGGACCCGGCTCAAGCCTATGGTCCGGAAGAGATCAACCGGCTCCTCGATCCGGAGGCACTGGAGCGCGGGGTCGAGATAGGCTGGTGCAATCTACCCAACGGGGCCGGGTTCATCGCCAACAAGATCTTCTATCCGGGAGTCACAGCCGACATGATCGACTGGTGGTTCGCGTGGCATCCCCTGGAAGACCTGCGCTACCGCATCTGGTACCCGCCACAGCACGGCGGCATCATGCTCAGCCCCATCGACCGGGCGCGCATCTTGGACCCCGCCGTCCCCAACCGGGAGAAGAACTGGGGCGTGGTCCACAACGTCACCGAGAACTGTGATTGCGGCATGGAGAACGTGGACATCTCCTTCCGCTCGCCCGCCGACATGGGCTTCGACATGGAGCGCTTCAGCAAGGTCATCGCCACCTTCGCAGGCGGGGCAGGCTGGGCCGTAGCGGTGGAGAAGTGCGACCTGTCCATCACCGCGCCGGCCATCATGTGCCATGTGTTCTACGACGCGCCCGGTGGCCTCATCCATCGCACACGATTCTGGATGGGTTACCGCTTCACCGAAGAGGGCAGGCCTGAGCTGAGCCTTCCCCCGGGGGTAGCGGTGCCTGCGGAGGCCGTTCAGGGCCTCGCGCGCCACAACGTCAAGGAGTTCACGCGCTTCGGCGACTTCCTGCCGCGGATCTACAAGGAACTCGGCCACAGCATGTACTGCTGACGGGCAAGGAGCAAGGCATGATCAAGAGCATCGTCATGATGGACCTCCCGATAGACGACATCGCGGACATGGAGCGTTGGTACTACCGGGAGCACTCCTCGGAGATCGCGCGCCGGTACGGTCCCTGGCTGCAGCGCCACGAAAGCTACCCCGCTCTCAATGCCCCAGAGGACGCCCGGCAGTATGGCTTCTACAACTGGCGCGTGACGGAGACCTTCTGGCGCGAGACCCCGGAACCCGGGCCGAAGGGAGCCTACTGTTTCACCCCCGCGCCCGTCTGGAACCCCATCGTAGCCTGCGCGGTGCCGGCTCAGCCTACCGAGGACTTCTTCGGCTGGGACGGCTTCGCCACCCGAGGGGCCTGTATCCGCTGGTACATGCTGTTCCGCTACCCGCTCGGTGTCCGCCTGGACGAGGGCGAGGACTGGTACATCAACGTGCACGCGCCTGAAGTCGCCAAGCAGCCGGGCCTGCGGCGCTTCTTCAGCTTCAAAGCCTGCAAGCCTCCCGTCCCTCTGCCGGGCATGTGGCACCCCGACGCAAGCCCTCCCCAAGAGATGCAGCTGGTCCAGTGGGACCGGGTCACCGAGTTGTGGTACGACAGTTTCTCCGCGTGGCGCAACGCGGTCATCGACGACCCGCCCAAGTACACCCTGCCGGAGTGGGCTACCGATCCCTTCTACCCCGAGACCACGGACAAGTTCCCGTTCTTCAAGCCGGGGGTCGATTTCGTGAGCACGTTCCTGCTCGAGCGGCCGTCCGACGAGTTCCTGCGCGACACCCGCTACTACCTACCCTAGAGATCGGTGGTGATCCCCGTGGCTGAAGCAAAGATCCGAGAACTCACCGCCGACGAGAAGGCGAAGACGTATTCCAAGTACTACTACCGGCCGGTGGACGACCCTGACCCCGTGCTCTTGGAGTTGGTCAGGTCCGATCGGCCCATGGATCCGGCGAAGGCTCTGTACCCGGAAGACATAAACCGCCTGCTCGATCCCGGGTACATGGAGGTCGAGACCGGGTGGTGCCAATTACCCAATGGGGCCGGCTACATCTGCGTCCACAACAAGATGCCGGGGGTGACGGTCGACATGCTCGACTGGTGGTTCGCCTGGCACTCTCTGGCCAGCATGCATTATGGCATCTGGTATCCGCCGGGCCATTTCGCCATCTCGATCAGCAAGAAGGATCGCGGGAGAGTCGAGGATCCCAAGATCCCTGTCAAAGAGAAGATCTACGGCCGCACCGACCACGTAGTCGAGGACGTGGGTACCGGACCCGAAGACATCTACATCTACTTCTGCCATCCGGCCGAGATGGGCTTCGACCTGGCCCGCTTCCAACAACCCCACGTTGCGGCGGTGTACGGC
>MELN01000033.1:18082-23709 GCA_001768675.1 Actinobacteria bacterium RBG_16_64_13
CCGAGCCCCGGCTATCATGTGCCACTTCATCCGGGACATCCCCGGGGGGATCGAATTCCGGACCCGGTTCTGGATGGGCTACACGCTGATCGACACGAAGCCGGTTCACATGCTGCCATATGGCGTCAAAGTCCCGGTCGAGGCGATCCAAGGACTCGCGGAGCACAACGTGAGGGAGTACACGAACTTGCGCAACGTACTTCCGGTGATCTACGAAGAGCTGGGTGGCCGTATTCCCTAAGAACGATGCGTCATCCTCAGGCGCGCCCGTAGCGCTGTTACGAACGCTCCCTGCGTCCTCGCCGTAGACGCGTCGGGGCAAATCTGCTAATACTTGCCTGGGCCGTGTTCCGGCTCTCGCGCCGTGCCCACCGCCATCTCCCCGAAGATGAGGATTCTCCCTGCGCTTCCACGCAGGGCCAACTGCGAAAATGAGGTGAGTGCTTTGCTAGGGTACATGGGCAAGCTGTTGCGCGTAGATCTGACCAGCCGCACGCTGCGAGACGAACCGCTCGACCCGGAAACGGCACGGGCTTTGGTCGGCGGCGCTGGGTACGCAGCTCGGATAATCAACGATGAAGTTCCCGGGGACGCCGATCCCCTTGGGCCCAAGAACAAGCTGCTCTTCATGACCGGGCCCCTGACCGCCACCAGTTTTCCCACCACCGCCCGTTACGAGGTGTGCACCAAGTCGCCTCTTACCAACATGTGGCTTGACGCCAGCTCCTCCGGCTGGTGGGCCCGCGATTTCAAGATGGCCGGTTACGACGGGCTTATTGTGGAAGGAGTGGCTGACGCCCCTGTCTACTTGTGGATCAAGGACGGCAAAGCCGAGATCCGAGATGCGTCCAGACTCTGGGGAATGGATTCGGACGAGACTCAAGCAGCCATCCGTGCTGAGCTGGGGGACGAGAAGATCAAGGTGTCCTGCATAGGCCCGGCCGGCGAGAAACTGGTACCCCTGGGCTGTGTGATGAACGACGAACAGCGCGCGGCGGGCCGGGGTGGGGCCGGGGCCGTGATGGGTTCGAAGAAGCTCAAGGCGGTGGCGGTCCGGGGGACCATGAAGGTCCCCGTGGCAGACGAGACCAAGCTGCGCGAGGTGGCCAAGGGCTTGCGCGAGGGGATCACGCACCACCCGGTCGTATCGCAGTTCACGCCCTACGGCACCGCGTTCCTTCTCGAGGATGGCTGGGTCAGCGGCGACATTCCCAACAAGAACTGGGGCAAAGGCGTCTGGCGCAAAGGATGTGAACTCCTCAACGGCCGGGTCATGGCCGAGACCATCCTGGTGCCGCACGCGGCCTGCCAGGGTTGCTTCATCCGCTGTGCCCGGTGGATCAAGATCAACGAGGGCCGCTTCGCGATGGAAGGTCCGGGTCCCGAATACGAGACCTTGGCGGCCTTCGGCACCATGCTCATGAACGACGACCTGGCGGCGGTGTGCTGGGCGAACGATCTCGCCAACCGCTACGGTATAGATACCATATCCACCGGGTCGGTCATCGCTTTCGCCATGGAAGCCTACGAGAAGGGCGTCATAGGGAGGGAGGAAGCGGGCTGCGACCTCACGTGGGGCAATGTCGACGCCATCATCGAGATGATCGATCAGATCGGCAATGCTCGGGGACTGGGGGCCTTGCTCGGCAAAGGGGTCAAGCGCGCGGCCGCCGAATTGGGACGCGGGACGGAGGCCTACGCTGTCCACGTCAAGGGCATGGAGGTCCCCTACCACGATCCCCGCGCCTACTTCTCACAGGCCACAAGCTACGCCACGGGGCCGCGTGGGGCCTGCCACATGCATGGTGCCTCCTTCGTCCTGGAGCAAGGCGCGCCTCGCCCAGACACCGGTATCCCCTCCGAAGTAGACCGGTTCTCGAACGAAGGCAAGGGCATTCTCGCTAAGCTGGCCCAGGACAAGGCATCGGTGGTCGGTTCGATGGTCATGTGCATGATCGCCTCCGACGGCATGATCTATGCGGGCATGGCCGATGCGTTGGAAGCCGTGACCGGCGAGCCCTGGACCTCCGAGCGGGTCGCCCAGACAGGGGAGCGTATCACCAACCTGCAGAGGGTCTTCAGCCTGAAGTGCGGCATTACTGGCGCCGACGACACGCTACCCAAGCGTCTTCTCGAAGGGCCTGACGAAGGTACTCACGCGGGCAAGATCCCAGACCTGTCGGTGCTCTTGCCGGACTACTATCGGGAGCGGGGCTGGGACGAGAACGGCCGCCCAACTCCAAAAAAGCTCGAAGAGTTGGGTCTTACGGACATAGCGGGAGAGTTCTAGGGGTGCAGGTGACGGTCAGCTTCCTGGGGCCGCTTCGCGACCGGGTGGGCGAGAAGTCGTTGCTGGTCGAACTCCCAGCCGCGGCGACCTATCGGGACCTGTTGGACTCCATCGGGCCTACGATGCAGGCACGGTTGCCTGATTGGGCTTGGGACTCCGGCCGGCGCTCGTTCTCCGCTCGCATGATGGTCTCGCGAAATCTTGCCGCCGACCTGCGTGACGAAACCACGTGTCTTGCCGAAGGGGATGAGATCCTTGTGGTGCTTCCGTTAGCCGGAGGCTGATCCGGCTTCACCCGCGCCGATCGCACCCTGGCGGCAAGACGTTATTCTGAAACGATCCTTGGAAAGGAGCTGGGAATGGGAAAGACCGCAACCGCTGCCGTTGTGCGTGAGCCTGGGGCCGCGTACAAGCTCGAATCGGTCGAGCTCGACGATCTGCGCCCCAACGAGGTGTATGTCCGCATCGAGGCGGCCGGTGTCTGCCATACCGATGCGAACATGCAGGTGATGGTTCCTATGCCGGCGGTAGTCGGTCATGAGGGCGTGGGGGTCGTAGAAGAGATCGGCGCCGGTGTGGACTACGTGAAGCCCGGAGACAGGGTGATCATCTCCTGGCCGGCCTGCGGCATGTGTCCCAATTGCCTCACGGGCAAGCGCTACATCTGTGACAACGCGTTCCCGCTGCTTTTTGGCGGGCGCCGGCTGGACGGCTCACCGACCATCAAGCTGGGCGGCGAGTGGATCTCGGGCTCCTGGTTCCAGCAGTCCTCCTTCGCCACCTACGCCATCGCCCCGGAGGACTCGCTAGTCCGCGTGGAGGACGATGTGCCGCCGGAGATCCTTGCCGCTCTTCCCTGCGGTGCGATGACCGGCGCTGGCGGGATACTCAGTGCCTTGCGGGTCGGCCCGCAAGACGGGGTGCTCATCCTTGGCGTGGGAGGGGTCGGCCAGGCCGCGGTGATAGCTGCACATATGGCCGGGGCCTATCCGATCATAGCGGTAGCGCGGAACCCTAAGCGTCTGGACCTCTCCCTCGAGCTCGGTGCCACCCACGTGGTGAACGCGGGCACCGAAGACGTCGCGGCTCGGGTGCAAGAGATCAGCCCCGGCGGTGTGCGCTTCGCCTTCGATAGTTCCGGGGCTGTCAGTTCTTGGAAAGCGGCCGCACTGAGTGTTCGTGCTGGGGGTACCTTCGGGGTGTGCGCCGCCGCAGAGGAGGAAACACTCGGCGGGAGTCCCCACTTCTTCTTGTCGAAGGGTGTCCGCATTCAATTCATCATGGGCGGTTCTGTGGTTCCTCGCGTCTTCTTGCCGAAGCTTATCCAGTGGTACAAGCAGGGTCGCTTTCCGGTTGACAAGCTGGTCCAAACCTTCCCGTTCTTCGAGATAAACGAAGCGTTCGCGGCCTCACACGACGGCCGGGTGGTCAAACCGGTGGTTCTAATGTAGCGAGAGGCGCGTGGGACGACAAAGCCCCGGGCTGCTGGCTAGCCGCTCCTGGGCGTCACAAGCTTCTGGCAGATGCGGACGCCTTCCATGGCGTCCGTGCTCCAGGAGTCGGCTCCGCAGTACTCGCACACCCGGCCGTCGATGATCGCTCCGCCTATGATGATCGAGGGCCTGTATCCCAGTTCGGTGCCGTGAGCCCGGATGAGGTTCACGGTCTGTTTCATGCTCTCGAATCCGGCCATGATCAAACCCGAAAGGCAGACCACCTGGGGCCGGGACCGCTTGACCTCCTCAAGGAACCGCTCCGCCGAGACATCGACGCCTAGATCGACCACCTCGAAGCTGAACCCCTTCAGCGAGGTGCCGAACAGGTTCTTTCCAATGTCGTGGATGTCTTTGGCCACAGTCCCGAGGACGATCGTTCCCACAGATTCTCCGCGAGGCGTCTCCTCATAGAGCGGCTGCACTAGGGCCAGGACCTCCTTGAACAGCTCGCCCGCCATGATCAGACCCGCGATGTAGTACTCTTGGCGTTCGTACCGCTCACCCACCACCTTCAAGGCCTGCTGGCAGCTGCTGAGTATGGAGGCGGGAGCCACCCCGTTGCGAAGAAGCTCATGGGTAAGCTCAAGGGTCCGCTTCTCGTCCAACTCGACAAGAGCCATCCGCAATGCGTCGAGTGTCGCCAACAGCAGCTCCCTTCGCTTTCTTCTACTCGGACCCGAGTCTCGCCCGCAGCCGAAAAAGCTCGGCGCGAAGCAGGAACCAACCCCAGCTGACCGTGGTGCGATCGTTGTTTTGGAAGACGTGCTCGAGGCACAGTGCCAACGCTCCCTCGGGTTGCCCCAGAGCCTGAGCGCTCTCGGCGTCGAGGTTCACGGCAGTCAGGGTCAGCTCACCTCTCGGAAACCTGTTCGCTCTACCGGAGTCAAGAAAGGCGTGCAGGGAGGTGAGCTGGAGTTGAGACTCGACAAGCGGACGGCGCGGGTCGTAGATGATGTACTCCGTGTGGTACATGGCCGGGTTGCTGTCGTAGAGAACCAGACGCCGCAAGTAGACCACGCGGTCCCCAAGTGCCACGCCGAGCATGGCCGCGACCTTCTCGTCGGCTTTTGTCATGGACGCCGAGAGCAGGCGGATCTCCGCAGATTCGTCCAGCCACTCGCCCGTGAGCGAGTCGAGCCGAAACACGGAGTCGCTGAGGTTGAGCGAGCGAGCGAAGGTCCCTCGGCCTCTCACCCCGGTGACCAGTCCCTGGCTCTCGAGCATCGAGAGGGCTCTGCGCACCGTCATCGGGCTGACCTCGAACTCTTGACAAAGCTGGGAGCCAGAAGGCAGACGGCTACCGGCGGCATAGGTCCCGGAGGTCACCCGGTCGGCGAGAGTGGTTGCAATGCGGAGATAAGCGGGAGGTTCGCTGTCGGCCCTCTCTCTTTCCAGCGGTCCCTCGAGCAAGTCTGCGGGTTTGGTCTGTTGAGTGTTCACATCGAAGATCTTCATCTGGGCAAGAATGCCCTACGCAGGGCTTCGAGTAAAGAGTACGCGGGGACTCATCAACACACGCAACGGTCCACCGCTCTCGCTAGCTATATGGTCGGTAACATCATACCATCTTGTCTATACAACTCGCTTGCGTCGTTCTCAGCATTCTTGTATAGTTGAGGACCAAACGGTCTTTGTCGAGCCCAGGGAGGAGGACCGGCCGTCTCGCGCCGTGAGAGTTCTTAATCGCGCAGCAATTCTGCGCGTGGTCGGTTGGGACCGGCACACCCCGAAAGGAGCCGCTATGCCCCATGCACTAGTCCAAGCCATGGTCGACATGAAGGAGAAGGAAGCTCTCCAGATGGTGGAGGAGCTCTTGGCCCAGGGGGAAGACCCGGGCAAGA
>MELN01000034.1:0-129 GCA_001768675.1 Actinobacteria bacterium RBG_16_64_13
TTTGGCGCCAACAACTACCTGAGCCTGTCCGAACACCCCGAAGTGAAGGCGGCGGCCATACGGGCCATAAAGAAGTACGGCATCGGTCCGGGTGGGTCGCGGCTGGTGAGCGGCAACGTGACCGTGATC
>MELN01000034.1:152-6277 GCA_001768675.1 Actinobacteria bacterium RBG_16_64_13
CGCTCTTACGGGCATGGAGGACTGCCTTACCTTCCCCACGGGCTACATGGCCAACGTGACGGTGTTTCAGGCGGTGATGAATCCGTTTGTCGGGCGGCTTCCCTATCAGGGCGCCGACGGAGCCATTTTCGTAGACGGGTACGCCCACGGGTCGATAATGGACGGCTGCAAGCTGTCCGGCGTACGCGTCGTCAAGTTCAAACACAACGATCTGGACGACCTCAAGAGCAAGCTTGTCGAGCATGAGGGCGTCTTCAACAAGCTCATCGTGACCGAGGGGGTCTACTGTCTCGAAGGCGAGATCATCGATATCCCCGCCGTCGTCGAGATCGCGCGGGCCTACGGGGCGAAGCTCATGGTGGACGACGCCCACGCGGTCGGCGTCATCGGCTCACGGGGCGGGGGATCCCCCGACTACCATGGCTGCGGCGATGGAATCGACATCCTCATGGGATGTATGGACAAAGCCATGGGAGGAACCGGCGGATACTTGTGTGGTACCAAGACTCTCATCGACTTCCTGCGCATCGCGGCCAATGCCAGCGTGCTCTCGTCGGCGCTGACTTGTGCCATGGCGGGAGCGATGTGTGCCGCCATCGATCTGATCGAGAACGGGCAGGAACTCCGTGAGGGCCTGCGGGATAAGGCGCGCTATCTCAAGCGTGAGCTGCGCGCAGCGGGCTTCACCATCCTCGGAGCCGACGATCTACCCTCTGTGCCGCTGCTCTTGGGGGCCGACGCTCTCGGCGTGGCCTTTGCAGAGCGGCTTAGGGGGAAGGGCGTCTTCTGCCCGGTCATGCGTTGGCCGGCGGTGCCGTTTGGCCAGTCTCGCCTGCGCCTGAGCCTAATGGCGCGACACGAACGAAGCCATCTGGACAAGCTCGTCGAGGCCTGCAGCCAGGTGGGCCGCGAGTTGGGAATGATCCACAGCTAGCATCAAGACAGAGCTGCGCGGACGGCGGTCACGAGGCTATCCGTGGAGAAGGGCTTCTCCAGGAGCCGAACGTTGGAGACTCGCCAGGCTTCATCAAGCTTGTCCTGAGAATAGCCGGACATGAACAGGACTCGGAGCTCGGGATGGGCTTCCCGAAGCTGATTGACGAGATCGGGGCCGCTGGTATGCGGCATCACCACGTCGGTGATCACGAGATCCGGCGCTCCGTGTTTTCCAGTGATCTCCATCGCGGCTTGGGCGCCGTCGGCCTCGAGCACCTGAAAGCCGTGGAGTCGCAACACCCTGGCGATCAGTTCGCGCACGGCGGCTTCATCTTCCACGACCAGGAGCGTCCCGGAGCCGGCGTGGTGCTCCACTGGCGCTGGGGCGGCAGGCGCCTCCTCTTCGATGGCATCTTGCAGACTGGGAAGCAGAATCCAGAAAGTGGTGCCCCGGCCAACAGTGGACTGCACGGTCACCCGCCCGCCGCTCTGGCCGACAATGCCGTAGACGGTCGCCAGTCCCAGCCCTGTGCCTCCTTCGCCTTTGGTGGTGAAGAAAGGCTCGAACAGGTGCGGGATGACATCTTCCTCGATCCCGGCCCCGGTGTCCGAAACGCTCAGCACCGCATACGAGCCGGGCGGCACGTCTTCAAAAACGCCGACCGTCCGCGCGTCGATCTCGACATTCGCGGTCCGGATGACAAGACGGCCCCCCTGCGGCATAGCTTCGTGGGCGTTGATGACGAGGTTCATGCAGACTTGCTCGATCTGTCCGGGATCCGCTCTCACCAGACCCACGTCAGGCCCTAGATCCGTGGAGAACTCGATGTGCTCGCCAATGAGGCGACCAAACATCTCCTCGGTCGACCGGATGACCTTGTTGAGGTCGATGACCCGTGGCTTGAGCACCTGCTTGCGCGAAAAAGCGAGCAGTTGCCCGGTGAGGCCAACCGCGCGCTCGACGGCTCGCCTGATCTCCCGCATGTCTTCGCGTGCCGGTTCATCTGCCGCGAGCCTGGCCTGGACCAGCTCGGCGTAGCCTCCGATCGCGGTGAGAAGATTGTTGAAGTCGTGGGCTATCCCTCCGGCCAGAAGCCCGACTGCCTCCATCTTGGAGGAGTGACCAAGCTTCTCCTCCATGCGCCTGCGGTCAGTCACGTCAAGCCAGGATCCGATCAGCTCGACCGGCCTTCCCCGGCCGTCGTTCACCAACCTGGCCTGATCGTGGATCCAGCGGTAGGTGCCGTCATCGGAGAGCAACCGATACTCGTGAGAGGCCTGCCCTTTCTCCAGAATCCCAGTCCTGCTCGTCAGAAAGTGCAGGTCTTCAGGGTGCAGGTGTTCCACCCAGAAGTCGCCCTTGCCCAGCACCTCCTCCGCCTTGTATCCAAGCTGAGATTCGAGGTTGTCGCCCACAAAGGTGACCGAAAAGAGATCCCGCGGGTCGCAGCTGTAGATGACGACAGGGCTTGAAGAGAGCAGGTGGGCAAGACGGGCTCTGCTGCGCGAGAGTTCCTCGTTGGCCGTTCTGAGTTCGGCCGTCCTTGCTTGCACGCGGCCCTCGAGCCCACGGTGAGCCTCCTCCAGAGCTAGTTCCGCCTCCCTGCGGTCGGTGAAGTCACGAAGAACCAGGATGTTCCCGCGGACGCGGTCGTGACTGTCTCGAAGGGCAGAGACACGACCTTCGTAGAAGCGCCCCTCATACTCGCGTTCTTGTGGCCGCCCGGCCGAAGTGTATTCCCCCCCGTTCCTGTGGGCAGCCAAGAGACCGGGGCTGCCGGCCATCACCTCGGCGATGGGCTTCCTGGTGACGAAGCGCAGCTCTTTGCCGAGCAGCTCCTCAGCGGCGGGATTGAGATAGACGATCCTGTCCCGAGTATCGGTCACGATAAGGCTGTCGCTCATGTGCTTGACGACAAACTCGCGTGCGGCTGGAGTGACATCGAGAAGCTGGTATCTCGTGAAGCCCCAGAAGAGCACCAGCCCCACCCAGGCGAAAAGGGCGGGGACTAGATTCACCGGCTCTGCTCTTGGCGCGCCGTACGTGTAGATGGCGTCCGCCGCCAAGGGGATGATCACTCCTACAAGAAGCGCCGTGACCTGGCGCCGGTATATCACAAGCTCACGGAAGAGTATGACGGCCAGCAAGACTATCCCAAGAACAAGCAAGCCGTAGCTGTACGCGGTGTCTACCCACCACCACACCCCTGGGCTCTCGTGAAGAATCGCGGACGACCCAGCCGCGTTCATGGTGAGCGCTTTCCATACGAGGGTGTGGTACGGGCTGGTCCACACGAGGACTTGGGTCATGACTGGCAGGAGCGACAGAATGACGAGCTTCCTGGCCGTGACCCACTTCTGATGCCCGGTGTAGGTGGCGGCGAAAACGAACCAGGCGACGCCGATCGCGTCTATCCCGATGAACGCCAGCTTGTGAAAAGCAACTGCGTGTTCGAGAGTGCCTGATGCAAGCTGAAAGGCCGTAGTCCAAGCCCAGATCGCCCCTGCGATGCTCACGACGGCCAGGGCAACGGAGCTCGAGGCAGGACGCCGGCGCAAGGTGAAATAGCCTACTCCGAGCGATACGGCCCCGGAGAAGAACATGAGCGGGACATACATGTTGAATTGCCAAATCACGCGCTACATCCCCGCAGACTGACTATGAGGGCGAGACACGATCGAGTGACACAAGAAATCGCTTATCAACGTGCACTTCGGCGTTTCCCGGGGAATCCCTTGACAACACGACGCTAGAGATACCCGAAATCCGCCGATTGACACCCTTCGTACGCGTGTGACATGCTCGTTGGTGATCTGCCGCGGCCCGCCACACAAAAGAGGTTTGCGATATGTCCTCCATTCCTGAGGCGTTCATGTCCGGTTTCTTTCGTGGCTACTACCGGTACACAGCATTCCTCAATCGCCTGGTGCGGACCGCGGATATCAATGGACGGCCATTCAGAGTATTGCCTTCAGTCTGCAAGCCTCTGGGGAATGAACAGGTCATCGTGGATTACATACCGTCCGGGAAGAACGTTCTGGAAGTAGGTTGCGGCTCGGGAATAATCACCCTCTACGCAGCCATGAAAAGCAAACACGTCACCGCGGTTGACGTCAGCCCCGACGCGATAGAGAACACCAGGGCAAATCTGGCGGCCCAAGGCATAGAGAACGTGACGGTATTCGCCAGCGACTGCTTTGAATCGGTTTCGGGCGAATACGAGGTTGTGATCTCGAATCCGCCGTGGATGGACCTCGAGCTTGATGATCCCAATAGGCAGTGGGCTTCGTCGACAAAGCTGATCCCGAGTCTGTTCCGAGACTCGGGGCGGTTCCTGGTCGACGGTGGGCTTCTCGCCATCACGTGTCCGGCCGCTGCGAAACAGAAGTTGCTCGAGCTCGCCCAGCAGGGTGGATTCAGCCTGGTTTCCACACACCCGAGAGAGAAGAGAAAAGACCTTCGGGTGCGTCTTCTGACCCTCCTCTACCTTCAGGTCGGGTTTCATCCCCTCGTGTACGTATTCCAGAAAGACGGGACCGCAGCGGTGGTTGGGCCCGACCAGCAGCACAGCGGCACTACGCATTGACTACGAACAAACCGCGACTCCGGGAGGTCGACCGATGGCTGTAGAGGAACCCGTCTACGACAACATGATCCAGGAACGCGACGTCATGGTGAAGATGCGCGACGGGGTGCACCTGGCCGTGGACGTCTACCGGCCCAAGGCGCCAGGCAAGTACCCGGTCCTCTACGCCTGCGCCGTGCACAACAAAGACCTGCAGCGGCCGGAGCTGGCCGAGGCCCTCCCACCGCAGCCGGCTTACGCCTCCCTCTGGTATGGGGTCATCGAAGGCGGCGACACCAAACGCCTAATCGCCAACGGCTACGCCCACGTCATCGCCGAGTTGCGCGGGGTGGGCAAGTCGGAGGGCAACTACGGCGAAGACGCCACCGACCACTACGACATGATCGACTGGATCGCCGCTCAGCCTTGGTGCGACGGCAACGTGGGCATGATCGGGATCTCGGCGTTCGGGGGCGAGCAGTTCCGGGCAGCCGCGCAGGGCCATCCCGCCCTAAAGGCTATCTTCCCGTACGACTCCATGGGCGCCTACAGCGGCATGTGGAGCGCCAGGGAGTTCCACCCAGGGGGCGTCTTTCAGATGATGCCCTACCTCCTCGGCATGTTCTCTTGCGTGCACGAGCCCTGCGGCGCGCCGGGCCCACTCCCGCCCGACGCGGAGGCCAAGTGGGAATGGGCCATGAACAACCCCGACTACAAGATGTACGCCCACCTGTACAACATCCTCACCCAGAAGGGCCAGCGCCAGGGCATGACCTTCTGGACTCTTATCGACCCATACGATTATCCGGAACTGCTCGAAAAGAGCATGCAAGACTTTCAGAAAGTGAAGATCCCCTTCACGTGCGGCTCGGGCGCCTACGCCTACACCTACAAGATGCACTGGCAGGGAGCCCAGCACTGGTTCATAAACGCCAAGAACTCGCCGAAGAAGCGGCTTCTTTTCACCGGTCCGGCCCACGCCGAGCGGCCGTTCCACACGCTGCACGACGACATCCTGCGCTGGTACGACCACTGGCTGAAGGGCATCGACAACGGCGTGGAGAACGATCCGCCGGTCAAGACTTGGATCATGGGCGAGAACAAGTGGCGCACCTGGAGCGACTGGCCGGTGCCGGAGACCCAATGGACCAAGTTCTACCTGGATAGCTGGGAGCGGCTCACCACCGAGGCTGCGCTGCCGGCCGACCAGACCCAGAGCAACAACCCCGACCCGGACGTGTTCACCCAGATGCCGCTCACCAAGACCATGAAGGCTGAGCGCCTGCGCTACGTGACCGAGCCCCTGGCCGACGACCTGCTCGTGGTAGGCCCCTGCTCGCTGACCATCCACGCGGCCCTCGACAAGGACGACACCAACTGGATCATCGTCCTCTCCGACGTGGGGCCCGACGTCTCGGTGCGCACCCAGCGCGAAGGAGAGCGCTTCGTTCCCGAGGATCTGCCAGAGCGTGAGTTAACCCGCGGTTGGCTCAAAGCCTCGCATCGTGCTCTCGATCCGAAGATGAGCAAGCCCTGGGCGCCCTTTCACAAACTGACCCGCGAGGCGCAGCAACCGGTGGTGCCGGGCGAGATCAACGAGTATCAGATCGAGCTCTTGTCGAC
>MELN01000034.1:6293-6466 GCA_001768675.1 Actinobacteria bacterium RBG_16_64_13
CGCGGACACCGCATCTGCGTGGACATCATGAGCCTCGACGTGCCCACCGGGACCGCCGGTCTTTCCAACATCGAGTACATCGGGAACCATGTCTGCAGCTCAAAGACGGTGACCCACAGCGTGTATCACAACGCGGAGTACCCGTCGCACCTCTTGCTGCCGGTGGTGCCGAT
>MELN01000034.1:6879-8455 GCA_001768675.1 Actinobacteria bacterium RBG_16_64_13
CCCAATGCCCGTCGATTTGCACGGGCGCGAGTCCTTCGCTGAACTCACCGGCGCGTTGAAACTCCCGTGAGAATGCGTTCCGGCAGTGCTTGTCAACATAGTACCAACCGCCGCCTGCCTTGTCGCTCGTGACGGGAGCAAGTCCGCCCCGGAACCGCCCAGGCGCCATCATGACTGGATCGTCGATGACACCTAGCCCTGTCAAGCCGTCGTACCGCGGCTGTATCGCCCAGTCTCCGCTCTTGTCGATGTAGCCCCACTTTCCGTCCTGGTGTGCCGCAGCTAGACCTTCCGAAAACGACGTCACGAGGTCGAACTGCAGGGGGACAACCAGCTTCCCCGTGGTGTCGATGAAACCGCAGGCCGGCCCCTTCATGACAGGAGCGAGGCCCTCGCTGAAATCCCCCGCGTCATCCCAGGTTGTAGAAATCACTATCCCGCCAGTGGTGTCAACGAAGCCGTAGTCGCTCGCTGTACGAAGGAATCGGTCACCCGGGCTGGGAGCGGGACCCGCGGCTACTCGAGCGATCCCATTCTCGAAACCATGTGCCTCTGTGAACTGCGCCGGTATGACCACTATCCCCTTCTCATTGACGTATCCCCACTTCCCATTCAGCTTCACAGCGGCGAGCCCCTCCGAGAAGCCGTTTGCATCTTGAAACTGCGGCGTGATCACCCAGTGTCCATCAGTAGCGACGAAGCCGAAGAGAGTATTGCTGCTGTCAGCAGGAGCGGCCAGTAGGATGGCCGCATCAATCGTGAGCGAGGAGGTGAGGGATGGCGCACTCGCACAACTAGCCACGAGAACAGGCAGTGACATCAGCCCGAGTCCGATTGTGAGCAACCTCAAGAACGCCGGCTTCCGTTTGGGGAGACCAACTCCAGCTGCACGCGGAATCATTTAATGGTGAACTCCTGCCGCGGGCCAGCAGTTCCGCTCCTCACCACCTCGTCGAGCGGTATTGACTCAGGATCCCGATCTCCGAGGGGAATCGAGTAGGTGGTGAACGAGTACGTGCCCACTGGCAGGTTGCTACCGACCCAAGTAATAGCGCCGTCTCGGAGGTTGCCTGCCACCTGCGTAGTTTGGCGTCCATCGGGATGAGCCACTTGCAGAACCATGTATTCCCAATGGTCTCCAGCCCCTATCAGCTCGACGGTCGCGCCGCGGGTGCCAGGGTCGAGCCACCATGAGATCGCGCTCACACTCCCTCCGCAGCCGACAAGGAAAGACATCAGTGCTAGGCCTATGACCAGCACCACGGGCCACATCACGCAACGAAGTCGCAGAATCACGCCCAACTCAAGCCCTCCTAAGTGTTTCCTACCCAGTGCATTACCGCGGCTCCTCACTCTGGGTTACGGTCCATTGGCATAGACGTATTTCCCATCGTTCTTCTTCTGCAGTTCCCAATAGCATTCCCCAAGCGGGACCGGCTTGAGGGTGGACACGACGGAGGTTCTATTACAAGGGGACTCGAAGGGCCGGATAACAGGCTCGTCGTGAGCCGTAGGTCTCGTGCATTCCTCCGCCGAACATGACGACCTTCCGGACAACATCGGCGTAGACCATGGC
>MELN01000034.1:8476-8614 GCA_001768675.1 Actinobacteria bacterium RBG_16_64_13
TCGACCCACGATCGCGGTCCGACCGGCTGCTCTGCCTGCTCCCAGCATCCAATGGCGCTAGCAGGCACACCGAACAGCACCATCGCAGAGAACAGGAAGACCGCAGAACACCGTAGCGTTCGCGAGGCCACGTCTGTC
>MELN01000034.1:8636-8956 GCA_001768675.1 Actinobacteria bacterium RBG_16_64_13
CGAGTCTATAAGGAACTCATGGTAGTCGTCGCGGACAAGTCGAGCAACGTTGCCGGGCAAGGTGTCGGCGTCAAGCATCTCCAGCGGCCAAACGACCTCACCCTGACGATTGATGATCCCGCACTTGTGGCCATCGTTCCAAACAACGGCCAAGTCGTCGTCGAAGGCCGCCGCAGAGGAGTACTGGGCGGGGATGACCAATGTTCCCGTCTTGTTGATGAACCCCCACTCGCCGTCTGTTTCTACCGCGGCCAGCCCGCTCGAGAACTCGCCCGCCTCTTCGAATTGAAGAGTGATCACGACCTTTCCACTCGAATCAA
>MELN01000034.1:9005-9602 GCA_001768675.1 Actinobacteria bacterium RBG_16_64_13
AAATGCCTCTTCGAACTGCGGCTGGATGACAAACGCGCCCGCCTTGTCGATGTAGCCCCACGCTCCGCCGGCCTCCACGGGCGCAACCCCTGAAGAGAACGGGCGCACGCTCTCGAACCGAGGCTCGACCGCCCACTTGCCTGATGTGTCAATGAACCCCCAGAGGTTGCCGACCATCACCGCGGCGAGCCCCTCCGAGAAATCGCCTGCGTTGTCGAACTTGAATGGGATGGCGAGTCTTCCCGTCTTGTCGATGTACCCTCGCAATTTACCGAGCCCGCAGTCGCCTATCGCGGCCAGTCCGCCGTGGAATTCCCCCGGCTGCGAATAGTCGGTTGTGATAGCGGTTGCACCGGTCGCGTCGATGTACCTCCACTGACCGTTTTGTCTCACTGCGGCAAGACCCTCCGAGAAGCTGTAGCGGAAGAAGTCGGGGAAAGGATCGTCAAGCTCTGGTGGGATGACGACGTTTCCCGCCCTGTCGACGAAGCCGAGCTTGCCGAAGCCCGGTTCACCCCCGATCCTGATGCTGTACAGCTCCGGGTATGGCTGACCAACGCCGGACGAGACGGACGTGGTCGCCTCTTGGCGTGAAGA
>MELN01000035.1:0-5524 GCA_001768675.1 Actinobacteria bacterium RBG_16_64_13
AGTCTCAAAGTCTGCCATAGGGGTCCTTTCCTCCAGGCACCAGTTGGTCAGGCGTGCCACACTCGAGTCGCAGGCTAGGTGGTTGGTGGGGCAACGCCCGCTTCACGTTCCGCCTTCGCAATGATCGACCTAACCTCCTCACTGACTTCCTTCGGCAGCGGCGGGACCTGGTGCTCCGCTAGTATGCGCTTCGCTTCCTTCCGTGCCGTTTCATAGAAAGCCGGCGAGCCGGCCTCCCCCCCTGCCTCGCGGACCTGACGATCGATGATCCTCGCATCGCTCTGCGAGCGCATTCCCGCCAGTGTCCCCTTGGCCGACAGGAACTCCCCGCCGGGCCCGACGGTGGCGATCTCGTCGGTCATGAGCGTGGCATCGCTCACAGGGATGCCGCGGCGACAGTGTTTGGTCATCGCCACGATCTCGTTGTCGGCCACCAGTTGGGCGATGTCGAATGTAACCCCCATCTCGAGCATCCCAGGACCGTAGATGGTGCTGGACCCTGCCAGCATCGCCATAAGCCCGGTGATCGTCTTCTCGTGCCCGGTCTGGCAGTCACATACCTTCGAGTCTGCCTAGTAGCCCGCGGTCCACGACGGGACGTTGTAGTGGTTGGCCATTGCCGCCGTCCCCGCCTGGTAGAGCGCCGTCTCCGGTGTGCCGACGCAGGCAGAGCCGATGCGCAGATCGAACGCACACGTAGAGGTGCCGTAGTAGAATCCGTTGCCCGGGTTCACAAGCTGGTTCAGCACCAGACACGAGAGCAACTCGGTGTTCTGAACGACGAGCGTCCCGGCCAGCGTGACGGGCGACGAGGCTCCGGACATGTCCATGGCGATGCAGCACCAGGGCATGCCCGCTCGCGCCGTGGCAATCGCCATATCGGTGCAGATGGCGGTCAACACGCTTGGCCCTACGGGGCAGGTGCCATAGCAGAGTAACGGCCGCTCGCGAAGCTTGTCCATTCCGCCCGCAACGGCCGCCGCTATCTCGTAGCCGTTGTTCGCCATCTCAGCCGATGTCATCGACAGGACAAGGGGCTTGGTCGTGTGCTCCAGAGCAGCCTCGATGTGGTGGATCTCCGCAGTCACCTCGGACACGTCCCGTGCCGTGACCCCCACTATGTTGATCTCGATGTGATCCAGCGCATCCGTGACGTGACAGATGTCGGCGACATCCTGCTTCGTCGATTCGCGATACTCGCCTGTGTCGAGGTCGTAGACGCAGAGTCCCTCCGCGAAGGGTGCTACCGTCACACGTCCGACCTCGACCATGACGTCGTTCTCGGGATTGCGCCCTCCAAGGAGGAAATAGCTCGGAACTGTATTAAGCGATCGCGTGACGACGTCGGGCGGGATCTTGACGATGTGGCTCTCGCGGTCGACCTTGCAGCCCCCGTCGGCGAAGATGTCAATGGCATCGTCTGCCTCGACCGACACCCCGGTGCGCTCCAGCGTCTGCAAGGTCGCCCTGTGCATGTCGTCAAGGTCTGCCTCCGTGAACAGGCTGAGACCCGCTCCTCCGTTGTGGAGGGCGGCTGGTAACCCTCGCTTCACTTGTCCACCTCCTTCTGACTGACTGTCGTTCTCTCACAGGAGAAGACGAGCGCCGTCCTCTTGGGGTCAAACTGCGATCTCAAGACGGCACCCTCTCCGTGACCCCTGCCTCGCGGTCGACCCTATCGACGATGGAGCGCACCTCTGCGGCGACATCGTCGGGCAACGGTGGGACCTGGTGCTCGGCAAGAATGCGTTTCGCCTCGTCCTTGCAGCTCTGGTAGAACCCCGGCGAGCCACATGCCTCCCACGCCTCCCGGACCTGCCGATCGATGAACTTCGTATCTGTCAGCGTGTGAAACCCTTTCAATGTGCTCTTCGTGGAGAGGTACCCGTTGCCCGGCCCGATTGCGACGATCTCCTCAACCGCCATCGTCACGTCGTTGACGGGCACCCCCCCGTAGACGTACTTGCACATCTCAACGATCTCGTTGTCGGCCACCAGCTGGCCGAGGTCCATTGTGATTCCCATTTCGAGCATCCCGGCCCCGTAGATCGAGCTGACCCCTGCCAGCATCGCTGTGAGTCCGGTGATTGTCTTCTCGTGCCCGGCCTGACAATCGCACGTCTTGGAATCCGCCTAGTAACCTGCCGTCCACGACGGGATGTTGTAGTACCTTGCAAGCGCTGCAGTGCCCGCTTGCAGCAGGGCCAACTCCGGTGTGCCGACAGTTGCCGTGCCTCGCCGCATGTCGAAGCTATCGGTCGACGTTCCGTAGTAGAAAGCCGACCCGGGGTTGACCAGCTGGTTCAGCACCAGACAGGAGAGGAGCTCTGCGTTTTGCACGATCAAAGTGCCGGCAAGCGAGATCGGCGCGTTCGCTCCGGCCATGTCCATGGCTATGCAACATGCGGGGATCCCCAAGCGACCGCACGCGATCGTGACTTCACTACAGATCGCTGTCAGGTACATCGGCCCCACGGGACAGTAGCCGTACGTGAAGAAGGGCCGTTCACGGAGCTTGTCCTCGCCCCCGGCCACCACCACGCCGATCTCGAAAGCTGCGTTCGCCATCGTCGTTGAGGTAATGGAGACCATGAAGGCTTTCGTGGTGTTGTTGAGCGCGGTCTCGACGTGGTGCAACTCCGCGGTCTGCTCAGGCAGGTCGCGAGCCGTGACGCTCACCGTGTTGAAGTCGTAGTTCGGAAGGTAGTCAGCAACACGCAGGTTGTCTACCAGGTCCTGACGGGTCGATTCGCGGTTCTCACCAGTCTCAACGTCGTTGACCATCACGCCTTCCGTGAAGGGGCACACTGTGACCCGGCCCTGAGCGATGACGATGTCATTGCTGGGATCCCTACCGGCAAGCACGAACTGTGGCGGCGCCGTGCTGATGGCCTTGGCGACGATCTCCGGGGGGATCTTCACGATGTGATTCTCGCGATCCACTCGGCAGCCACCATCGGCGAAGACGTCTATGGCTTCGTCCGCCTCGACCGACACTCCGGCCCGTTCGAGCACGTCCAACGTCCCCAAGTGGAGATCGTCGAGGTCCGTTTCAGAGAACAGATTCAGCGTCGCCCCCTGGTGACGCAAACCGGCTCTAAGGCCATGTCTCATGCGATCGCCTCCTTTCTCAGACCGTCGTTGCGTGTTTGTGGTCCTATTCGTGCCACCCGTGCGTCCTTTGGCACAATCCTCCCTTCATCACACCGTCCCATAGTCTGTTCGCTTGCCTGCTATGCAGGGCGACAGGAATCCATCCAGAGGTTCAGCCATGTCGTGTGCTAGCGACTGGCAGCCGAGACGACTCCGTGTCCTACGTCGCGACACGGTTTCTCGCAACGTCATTACTCGGCCCCGCCTGGTCGTCACTGACGATCTCGGCGATGACTGGCGTCAGCATCCGCGAGAACGCTTCGATCACCGGCTCGAAATCCTCCTCGGGGCTGGCCAACTGCTGGATGATGAGACCGTCGGCGAAGGCGACGAGCATCACGGCGTACGGGTAGAGTTCAGGCACTTTGCCGGGGTTTCCCCCACCCATAGCTATCGCAGCCATGCCGTTCGCGTCCTGGTAGAGCCTTCTGAGATGCTGACGCAGGTCCGGGTCGCGAATGAGGTGGGTGAAGGCCTCGAAGAAGACGACCTGGAGCTCCCGGCCGCCCAGCATGTCAAACCCTCTCACCGTGTCCCTCACGCGAAGGTCGCTGGGCGCAGTACGACGGACCGTAGTCATCATGCGGAAAGCCGCCTCGTGGACGAGGTTCTCGAGCAGCACTGCAGCCAGGCCCTCTTTGCTGCCGAAGTGGTAGCTGATGGCAGCTCTATAGACCCCGGCCTCTTTGCATATCGCCGATATGGTCAGGCCGCTCCATCCCTTGTCGGCGAGCAGACGTCTGGAAGCCTCGAGGATTCTCGTGCCAATCTCAGTCTCGGCGTCCGCTTCTTGCCTATTCCGTCTCGTTCGAGACTCCTGCCGGTTCACTCCACCCTCGGTTCCCTTGCCCCTCTCCCCTTTTCCGGGGATTCGGCACTCGACGTCCCTGAACCGCTCTGTGATTGCCGGCAGACTGTACCAGCGCTGCCCCTCCCGACAAAGCCCCAAGTCCCGATGAACCGGCCCCCTTGCGCCCCTACTGGCTCACACGAATGTTCGTTCTCCTCAGTCTCCACACCCACCGCGCGGTGGCTGATGCGTTACGGCGAGCATCGTGACGGCGACATCCCTTTCTAGCAAGTTAGCAGGCACGATACGCATGTGCTGAGTATCCTTGACACTCCTCCGTCAACGATGATAATGATGCCCTTCATCGAACGTCGTTCGAATCGGGCTGAGGTGCTTGTGAGGGGGTGACGAGTCAGGCACTGGCCGAGAGGGATATCGTCCCTCCGAACGATCAGGGATGCGGCAAGGAAAGGATGTTCGAGGCCTATGAAGCGCTCACCGCACGCGGGACGCATGCGCAACAGTGGTATGGGGCTTAACCCACTCACCGATGACGAGGTTGAGGACATCTACCTCGGGGCTCTGGAGGTCCTGGAGCGCACCGGCATCAAGGTGCAGGACGAAGAGTGCATGGACGTGTTCGCCGATGCCGGCTGCAAGGTCGATCGTGAGACACACATAGTCAGGATTCAACCGGAGATAGTCGAGAACGCGGTTCGCCTTTCCCCGGAAAGGGTGCGGCTCTTCGCGCGGGATTCCCAGCACGATCTCGTCTTCGAAGCCGGCCGGCCAACGTTCACGCCGTTCCTCGAGGGCGTTGAAACCATCGACCTGGAGACCGGCGAGGTGAGGCCATCGACGAAGAAGGACGTCGGTGACATCTGCCATCTCACGGACTTTCTTCCTGGGTACGATTTCACATGTGTGGCCGTCACGGCCCGTGATGCTCCCACCGAAACGGGCAGCATCCACGGCATGGACGCCGCATTGCGCAACAGCACAAAGGGCGTTCTCATCGCGCTCATGTCGCGTCATGAGACCGAAACCGTCATCGATATGGCGGCCGAGGTTGTCGGCGGTCGGGACGAACTGGCCGACGCACCGATCATCACTACGGGCGGCTCGCCTGTGGCACCACTGCACTTCAACAAGTCGTTCACGGATTTCGTGATCCCATCTGCGCGCGCTCGGATCCCGACGATCGTCGTGTCGATGGGTCTCGTCGGCGCTACCATGCCTTCCAGGATCGCAGCCACCATGGTCATCGGCATAGCTGAGGAGTTGGCGGGACTTGTCCTCGTCCAAGCTTGCGAGCCAGGGTGTCCGGCTCTCGTCGGCCAGTCGACGTGCGGGTTCGACATGAGAACCGGCTTGGCCCAGGTTGGGGGGCCAGAGATGGCTCTTGTCATGGCTGCGACTGCTCAGATGGGACGCCGACTTGGAGTACCATCCTGGACTGCTGGGTTGTAGGGCGATTCGAAGCTCGGCGATCTCCAATGCGGTCACGAGCATACGCTCACCGGACTCATTCCGGCGCTGGCAGGTGCCAGCCTGATCTATGGGCCCGGCTTGATCGAGGCG
>MELN01000035.1:5532-6030 GCA_001768675.1 Actinobacteria bacterium RBG_16_64_13
GGCAGTGCTCGTGGCCGACAACGAGTTCATCAGCATGATCCGCCAGATCGTCGGCGGCATTCCGACGGACGACGATACGTTGATGATCGAGGAGATCGTCGAACGCGGTCCAGAAGCGGAGTACATCTCGGCAAGGAGCACGCTCCAGAACGTCAATCTGTTGAGCGCTCCACGGCTGATCGACAGACACTCACGCGAGGAGTGGGCGTCCCTGGGATCCACCGACCTGTACACACGTGCGCGCGACGAGGCACGGCGCATCCTTGCTGACACGCAGGTCGAGCCGCTGCCCAACGTCGTCGCTGAGAAGCTGGATCGCATAGTCGAAGAGGCCGACCTGAAGTACGCCGGCGTTGCGGCACACGTGTAGTCGAAGCTGGCTGTCGCACTGCTGAGCACACGATTAGGGACCGGAGCGAAAGGACCCCTATGGCAGACTTTGAGACTCTTAAGCAGATGATCATCGCCGGCGACGAGGGTGCCACCGCCCAGACCGAG
>MELN01000036.1:0-902 GCA_001768675.1 Actinobacteria bacterium RBG_16_64_13
CAACGCCTTCCACTTTGGAGTGCACCCGCAGGCCATCGTGGCTCCACATCAGTGCCCGAACGTGCTTCACCGGCGAGTGATAGAACATTCGCATACCTGCGATCTCCACGTGCACATCGGGGCGCCGGCTTCCACCCCAAGCTACCCCTACTGGATGCATTGCACCGGCGACATCCGGCGGCCCAGCCTCAAAGTCGGAGACACGGTGGTCTATGACAGGGGTCATCTGACCGCCCTGGACAATCCGGTCGTGAAGGCCGTCGCCACAAAGTATCCTGGACGTCCCGGACTGGATCCGCTGCCGAGATCGTTCTAGCCCCCCTGCTAGAAGCAGGACAGAGTGAACTCGCGAGGTTCCAGAGAGGAGCACAGATGAGCTGGGGTGGCCCGGACCCGATGTTCGAGGGGTGGGACCAACTGGATTGGAAGGAGCGTCGCGAGCGCCGCTTTCAGCGTTGGCTGAACACGCGGGGGGTGGAGTTCGTCAGCGATTCCGTGAGGCAGGACTATAGGGACCGCGTCCAGTCGCTCATTGACGCTATCACCTTAAAGAAGCCAGCGCGCGTGCCGGTCTCCGCGAACGTGGGTTTCTTCGTGGGCAAGCACAGCGGCCTCACCAAGAAGCAGTCCATGTACGACTACGAGAAGTCGGCCGCGGCGCTCATTAAGTACCACGAGGATTTTCGGCCCGATTTCCAGGCGAAACCGGTGTCCCCCGCGAGGGTGTTTGAGCTGCTTGGTCTGCAGTTCGTCGAGTGGCCGGGACAGAATCTCGCGGAGGAGACCCCCTGGCAGCACGTGGAAGCTGAGTACATGAGGCCGGATGAGTATGACGCCCTCATCGCCGATCCCGAGGGCTATTTCCGCCGTGCTTTGCTGCCTCGCTTCGGCTCGGCGTTCGC
>MELN01000036.1:911-1449 GCA_001768675.1 Actinobacteria bacterium RBG_16_64_13
CTGGCAGGGTTGCCCCCGTTCTCAGATTTCATGGAAGCCGCAGCCATGCCCTACAATCTGCTCCCGTTCGCTAATCCGGCAGTGGTAGAGGGAGTGCAGAGGCTGGCTGAAGTCGCTGGCGAGTGCTTCGCGTGGCTGAAGGTGACGGGGGCGGCGGATGCCGACGCGGCGGCCCGTCTGGGCATACCGCCCGAGTGGGGCGGCTCAGCCAAAGCCCCTTACGACGTCCTCGCCGACACTCTTCGCGGGACCAAGGGCATCATGATCGATCGCTTCCGGCAGCCGGACAAGATCCTAGAAGCGGCCGAGCGCTTCGTGCCTCTCCTGATCGATCTGAGCGTGCGTCAGGCTGCGTGGGCGGAAACCCCAGTCGTGATCTTCTGGCTGCACAAGGGTTCCGACAGCTTCATGTCCGATGCGGACTTCCGCACTTTCTACTGGCCCACGCTGAAGGCCGTGATGAAAGGTCTGATCGAGCAGGGCATCGTGCCGGCCATGTTCGCCCAAGGCAGCTACAACAAGCGGTTGGAGGTCATCG